>NZ_CP177248.1:0-1054179 GCF_046774425.1 Malacoplasma muris | reverse complement strand
TATTTTTTTATTCTATTATTGGATAAGAATTTCTTTTTTCTTGAAGTTTCATTCTCAAGGTTTTCATGTTTTAGTAAATGGAATGAAGTTTCCATCTTTATCTTTAATACCAGCAGGAGGTAACATTTGAATAGGTAAAAATACTAATCCACAAACAATAGCAAATCCAATTCATACTATAATTGCACCAGCAGTTTCAGTAGATTTAGCTAAACTCATATATGTAGAATTGCCAAATATTAAACTTGGATTAGCTGTTAAACTACCATCTGTATTTGCTTGTACAAGAGCATCCATTACACTTTTAATGTTTCCAGCAAATGGGAATGGATTTGCATATGATAATGCTACTGATAGTAACAATTCAACAACTGTATATCCTACATATCCAATACCTCAAATTAAACCAGCAATTATACCAGCATATTTTGGACTAGCTTGAGGACATTGTTGATATAAAGTTAATAATACTGGTTGAACAGATCATAAGAATATACCACTAATGAATATGAATATTAAGAAGAATGCTAAAGCAACTTTGTTATTATAACCTCCAAAATAACCTATCATTAAAGACATAAATGCAAATACATAACCTATAGCAAACATTAAATGGATAAAGAATTTTCTTTTATAAATAGTTTTATTAAATGGAGCAATGATAAATAAACCCACAAAGAATCCACTTACAAACATACATATAAAAGTTGGTCATACTCATTCATAACCTGAACCAACAACTACAGATGAATTAGTAGATAATGTACTTTTTGCCATAGCATCTGCTCAACTGTATTTTGCTTCACCATTAACAATTGTTTTTAAACTTTCTTGGTTTAGTCAATTTCACTCTACAAGAGCTTTGAAGTTTGCAGGAGATTGTTCAATAACATTTCTCATTGAACCACTATTAATAAACACAACAGCAACTAGTCAAACAATAAAAATTGTACTCATTTTTCAAGTATATGATTGTTTAAGAACCTTACCAAAAGTTAATTCATTAGCATCAGTAATATTTCCAGCATTTTTGTTAAGAGATCTTTGTACAGGTACAACTTCCTTACCAAAAATTAAATACATTACTAATAATATTGCTATCAAAACTACAAATGCAGAAAGGATATAAATTCATGCATCTCCACCATTAATAACTTTTGAAATACCAAAACAAAAAAATATGTTAGCAAATAAAGCCCCACCATTAAAACCAAATTGATTAATACGTAAATATTTTGGTCTTTCTGCAACAGGCATTTTTGCAATTACTGAGTTTGTATATGTAATTAATGTAGTACCACCAATTGCTAAAAATAAACGTCAAAATAAAAACATTCCAAAATTAACAGGATAGTATTCACCACCAGAACCATCTGGAGTTGGGTTACCAATTCCACTTATAGATGCAAATATTATAAATGGAAATGATAGCACCATTAAACTTAAAACAGTAATAACAGAATATTTGTGTCCAATCTTAACCATTAACCATCCAGCTAGTACTGATCCAACACCACGCATTAGTGTAATGGTTCAATTTGGCATTGCATTTAAGGCTGCATTTGAAATGCTACCAATATTTTTACCATAACCACCACTAAAATTGCTAATAGAATATCATTGGACAACAAACAAGAAGTAACCTAATAGTATTAGACCTCACATTAATACAAGTCTCTTATAACCAATTTCATTGTTATTTTTTTCTTGTACTATAACTTGATCTCTATTAAATGAAACTTGGTTGCTGCCAATAGATTCATTTTTATTAGTCATAGTTTTCCTTTCTATAATTAATACTCTTTGTGTTTATTAATTAAACACTATTAATTTTACCATTTTTATATGGTAATAGACAAATATAAGACAAGTAATATATTTTTATTAACTTGATAAAACAAGATTTAAATAATTTAATAACAAACTTTATTTTGTTTTTTCATATTTTTAAATAATTAATTTAATGTTCATAAAAAGTAATAATTACGTAATTATTTATAATTACATAATCAATTACGTAACATATGTAAAATTTAATACAGAATTAAATTTTTAATTTTAAGTGCAAAATAAACACATATTTTTTATCAAATGAATATTAACACTATTTTGTTTGAAACATCTCTTAAAATGCTTTATTTTTGCAAATTTTTATATATTTTAGTTTGTTTCATTTTTAGCAACTCTATAATATCACATTTTTATAATCTTTCTAATAAATTTTTTTAGATTTTCCACACTTTAATTTCCACTAAAAAACAATAATTTTTACTATTACTAAAGTAATAGTAAAATATCATAAAATTATGTTAATTTCAATAAAAAATGTTAAAAATTTGTGTAAAAGTCATTTTAAATGATTTGATCATAGCCTAATTTTTACTGGATTTAATCATTTAAGAATTACTAAAAAGTAATTTTTGATATAATTAATTACATATTTAGTTACGTAATTTATAAGTAAAATACATAATTAATTATGTAATTAATTATGTATTTATATGTAAATAATATATATAGATAAATTATTAATCAAAAAATACGATTTTACTTTTTGATTATGTGAACTTAGTTGTTTGTATAAAAATTATTTATGTTAATGGTTATTTCTAAAATAAACTAGCTTTCATACATACTATTGGTGATCAAAATTATATTAACAATTATGTAATTGTAATTAATTACATATTTAATTACAATGATATAATTAATTACACAATTATAAGTTATGATTATGGGGGAAAGAATGATTTTTGGAATTGTTAATAATAAAGGTGGAGTGTTAAAAACTACATTATCGACTAATTTAGCAGCTAGTTTATCACTATCAAATAAAAAAGTGATTATTGTTGATTTAGATGGTCAGGGTAACGTTATTGCGACATTTGGAAAAAATCCAAATAATATGACTCATACAATTATTGATTTTTTAAGAAATGATTGCCATTTAAATGATTGTATTGTTGAACAAAGAAAAAATTTATTTATTATTCCTGGAAATGATGATTTAAACTTTTTTGATTATTATGTGCAATCAAATGAAATAAAACAATCTGATTTAAAATTGACACTTAAGAAATTAAATGAAGTCTATGATTATGTAATTATTGATACACCTCCAAACATGTCAACAGTTGTCGCTATTGTTTTATCTGTTTGTGATGTTGCTATTATTCCTTTTGAACCTGATCAGTATGCAATACTTGGATTAAAAAGAATAGTAGATGCTACTAAAGAATTTAAAAATAAAGGTAATGCAAATATGAAGGTAATTGCTGTTCCAACAAAGGTTAACACAAGAGTAACTATTCATAATGAGATTATAGAACATAATATAAGACCTAAATTAACATCACAAAATGTTTATGTTACTAAAACTTTTATATCAGCTTCAACTAAATCAACAGCTTCTGTTGGATATGAAAAAGTTCCAATTGTTTTAAGTGTTGTAAAAAGTAAATATCAAGACGAATATATGTTTTTAAAGGAAGAAATAATTAATTATATTAATAGTTTATCTAAAATAGAAATTAGCACTACTAATAATAATTTAACTGAATTTAATAATAAAGATAATGCAAATAGTTATGAAGCAAATATAAACAAGCAAAAAAATGATCAACAAAAAATTAATATTTATGGCTCAGTAACTGATTACAATACATTCAATAATGAAAAAGAAAATTCTGAGGCACCATGCTTGCATTTTAATTATTCAGATAAAAAAGAAAATAAAGATTAATTGGAGGTTTTTATGGCAAAGAAGAAATGAAAATTTACTGATCTTTCAGATGATGTGGAAGAAGAAAAAAACCAAACTGAAGTTTTTAAAGATGATATTAGTATTAGTAACTTAAATAGTATCAAAAAAGAACATAGTAACATTGAATCAACAGTTGTTACTCAGAAATTATCATTTGCTGATGATTTAAAATCAAATAAAATTATTTCTGAACAAAAAAAAGATGAAAAAATAATAGAAGATAAGCCAAAAAATATAATAAAAGAAAATATTTTTAATAAAAATAATGATTCATTAAAAACTTCTGAATCTACAACTGTCATTAAAAAAGAAAAAGAATATAAAAAAGATATAGATGAAAAAATAAAAATAGAGCATCCAGCAAGTTTTGATAGTAAATATGATCTTGATATTGATTATGATAGTGATGTGCCAATAAAAAAACAAATTCAAGAACAACAACAGAAAAAAATGTATACATTTAATGAAACTGTTCAAATGCAAAAAGAATCTATACCTTTAAAACAAGAATATGCATTTGACAATAATAAAGTTAAACAATTTATTTCTACAAAGGAAAAATTAGATATAAAGACAAATATATATTTAAAACCAAATTTGGTAAATAAAATTAAAGCACTATCAGATGAAACTGGGGAAAGTAGATCTTCTATAATAAATAAACTTATTGAACATGCTATAAAAGATATTGAAAATAATAGATAAATTTTGAAAAACTATTTTTGTATCATATAATAGTATAGTTTAATTATAAAAAAGAAAGAGTGTGTAGTATGAATAGAACGATAAGAATAATTCTAGTTATTCTAATGATGTTTTGACTTTTCTGAATTCCTTCAATTCTTTATTTGTTATGAGCAAAACCAAAGGGAGGTTCATTACCAAGATTTGTTTTTTGAATTTTAACTTTAATTCCTGGTCTTAGCTTAATTGGTGGGATTCTATTGTTACTAGTAGAATTTAGAATAATTAATGTTGATCAAAGATAAGAAAATCTAATACTTAGTGTATACTAAGTATTTTTTTATTTTAAAAAAAAGGATGATAAGTATGTTGAATATAGTTTTGTATGAACCAGAAATACCAGAAAATACTGGAAATATTTCTAGAAATTGTGTTGGATTTAATGCTAAATTGCATATGATTAAACCATATGGTTTTATATTAAATGAAAAGACTGTAAAAAGAGCAGGACTAGATTATTGAAAATATTTAGATCTAAAAGAATATAATTCTTGAAATGATTTTGAAAATCTAAATAATATTAATGATAAATCAAAAATATTTTTCTCTTCTAAAAGAGGAAATATAAATTCATTTAATTTAAATTTAAAAATGGAAAACAAAGATGAAGAAATTTATATAGTGTTTGGTAAAGAGTCTACAGGTATCACAAAAGAAATATTGTTAAAATATAAAAACAAAGTATTTTTTATTCCTATGAACGAGAATGTAAGAAGTTTTAATTTATCTAACTGTGTTGCAATTTTAAGCTATGAATTTCATAGACAAAATGAATTCAAATATTTAGGAATTGAAAATATTAAATATGTTAAACAAATTTAAAATTATCTAATATAAATGTTTTTTTATTTAAGTAACTTAAAAATGAGTTCTTTTTTAAATGAAATCTAATTTCTTTAGATACTAAACAAGGATATTTAAAATTTAGAGTATTAATTTTGTTATATTTTGTATCACCAAGTAATGGATGATTAATGCTTGCTAAATGTACTCTAATTTGGTGTTTTCTTCCTGTCAATAATTGAACATCTAATAAAGAGTGATCACCATACTCATTAATTACTTTATACTTTGTAATAATATTTTTATTAAATTTGTTATTTTTATCTATTTCCATCAAATTTGTTTTATCATTGTGCATAATATAACTTTGTAAAGTATCTTCTTTTTTTTTCATAATTCCATAAACTAGACAAGAATATATTTTTTGAATTTGATTATTTTTTAAAGCATTATTTATTTCTGTTAATGCTTTTTTATTTTTTCCAGCTATTATTAGTCCAGAAGTATATTTATCTAATCTATGACATAAGTTTGGAATAAAATCATCTGAATTATTAGGATTCCATTTTTTCTCTATATATAAATATTTTTTTATTGCATTATTAAGAGTTTGTATTTTTTCTTTTGCATCCTCTTGACAAAGAATACCTCTAGTTTTATTAATTATTAAAATATTTTCATCTTCATAAAAAATATGTAAACCATAATTGATTTTTAAAAATGTATAATCTATTTTTTTATCACTAAGACCAAATATTTTTATTTCATCATTTTCCTTTAAAATATATTTAAATGTGACTTTAGAATTGTTTACTTTTATAGAACCTTTATCAATCATTTTGCCAATTTTTGATGATGATAAATTATATTTTTCTATCATGTATTTCTTTATTTCTTTTCCATTATCATTCTTAGTAATTGTAATTTTTTTCATATGAACTCTTAATAATTTAACTAAATCATTTATTATATATGATAATAATATATTGATGCTAAGTTATATTTATTTTGTTTTAAAATATAAATTTAATAAACAAAGTACTATAGTATTATAATATTACATAGTAAGGAAAGAAGATGTCAAATATTGATAACATATATTTTGATGTAACAACCTTAAAAGCAGATTTTAATAAAAGAGTTAATGTTAATGACTTATATAGTCAAATACAAAAAAAATACTCATTGAATGAAATAACAAAATATGCTTTAGTTTGTTACTATAAATGAAAGAAAAATTTAGTATTTATCTCATTTACAAATGAGAAAGTTTTTGTCACATCAAATAAATACAATCTACCTGTAAATGGTGTATATAGTTATCAAGATATTTTTGGGTTTTCTTTTATTGAAGGCAAAAAAATAAATTCATTTTTATTTAAAACAAGTAATGGTGACTATCTTCTTAAAAACATTACTAAAAATGTATATAATGAATTTTTAGATGTTTTTGAAAGAGAAAAAACAATTTTTATTAATTCAAAAATTGGGCAAAATATAATGCAAAGTGCATCAAATTTTAATTCATTAGATTCTATAAAATTAGATGAAAATAAAAAAGATGAGTATGAAAATTTTGTAGATTTTTCTAAACATAATTATAGTGATTTGACTTATTCAACATCATCTCTACAAGAAAAAAATAATGAAATTCTAAACTCAAATAGTAAAAAAAATAAAAGAGTTGTTAATGATGAAGATGCATCAGCTAATACAACATTTTCAAGCTCATATATATCTTCCCTTTTGACTAATAAAAAAGAACTATTACCAAATAAATCACCAACATTGTTAAAAAGTATTGATGATAGATTATTAGAAATAGAAAAAAACAATATATTTGATAAACCATTAGATTCTATTGCATTGAAATTTACAACTAATTCTAAATTGAATACTATTCCAGTACTAGCTGAATTTTCTTCTTTAACAAATTCTGATAAAGTTGAAAATAGATTATTATTTTCAAGAAATTGAATTGAATTTACAAAACATAATGTTAAAAATAAAATTCTTGGTGTTGATGAAAATGGAAATGGTACATATATTGACATTAAAAATGCAAATTCAGATAAAATAATAAAATCATATAAAGCTAAAGATTATATTATCAATGGATCTGTTAGATATGGATTAAGATCTTCTTTAACTTGTTCTCTTAAAGAGCAAACAGATCAAATAAGTTTAGAGTCAATGTACTATTCACCAGCAACTAATGAAAAACTGGATGTTTGAAAATATGATGGAATTATTTTTATGAACAAAAAATATTATTTCAACATTCCTAGTGAATTTGATGTTTTACAAAGAAAATGATGTAAAATACATCATTTTGAAAAAGAATCAGCAAACAGAGTTATGGTTTATGAGTTAATATTTGAAGACAATAAAGTTAGATATAATGTTTATAGTGATCAAATGAAATTGTTAGATGATAATACAAATGTTTCAGCATTATATGATTTAAAATGATTAACATTTTTTAAAGATTAATTATTAGGAATGCAATGTTATTTTGCATTCTTTTTATATTATTATATTAATGGTTTTGAATGTGTTATCATTTTATAATAATAATTATTTTTAGGATTTAGTTATGGACCATAGAATAGAAGAAATTTTAATTCCAAAGAGAAAAATAAAAAGTGGTATTAAAAAAGCTGCAAAATGAATAGATAATAACTATTCAAATACAGGTAGAGATTTAGTTTTAATAGGCCTTCTAAAAGGGTGTATACCTTTTTATGGACAATTAATTTCATATGTAAAAACTGATTTAATAATGGATTTTATGGTAGTTAGTAGTTTTAAAGGCGCTGAAAAAGCAACAGGATTACCAGAAATAGTTACTGATATTTATACAGATATTGAAGGGAAAGATGTTTTACTATTAGAAGACATTGTAGATTCTGGATACACAATTAAATATGTTAGAGAATATTTAGTTAAAAGAAAACCTAATTCTATTAAAGTTTTATCATTATTGGATAAAAAAGCTGGAAGAAAAGTTGATTTTCAACCAGATTACTATTGTTTTGATATAGAAGATAAATTTCTTGTTGGATTTGGACTAGATTATCAAGAAAAATTGAGAAATTTACCATATATTGGTGTTTTTAAAAAAGTAAAAAAGTAGGAGGATAAAATTAATGAAAATAAAATTACTTAGTTCCCTTATAAATAAAAATGAAAAACCTAAAAATGAAAAATCTAATTATAGTGAACCAAATAAACCACGAGATTTGAATCAACCATCAGTAAAAGATCAACCAGAATCTGGTAGATGAAAAAAACCTTTAATAATTGGTGTTATTACTTTAATTGTTGCAGGGATTGCAGCAGGAATTATTGTTAGTTTATTTGCCACAGGGCCAAGTGCAGTAGGTTTTTATGGAATAGCTGGTATCCCAGATAGTTCAGGAAATATTAAAGATCAAGATTCTAAACCAACAGCAGATTCTTTTACAATTTATACTAATCCTGAAAGAACAGAAAAAAGAACAATTTTTAAAGGTGATGCTTTATCTTTTTATTATGATGCTTCTGCTACTAAATTAAGAGTAACAACAGGTAATAATTTTACAGGTTTTTATTTTCTGGTAAATATTATTACTCCATCTGATCCTAATACACCTTTTTATGTCGATTTATTAAATGTAAGAGTTGAGACTTCAGAAGGATTAGTCAAATATGCAGTAAAAACTACTGATACAACAACAAATAATAGTGAAATTCAATTTAAAGACTATTCAGATCAAAATACACTTTTATCAACTAAATTTATTGGTGCACAAAACAATACTAGAATGGCATCAGGCGGTTTTGATTGAAGTATAGTTATTAATTTACTAACACTTTTATTGCCTATTATTATTTTTATTCTTTTATGAAGAATGATGAAAGGTGCTGCTCAAGGTGGGGGGCAAGACAATGTATTTAGTATTGGTAAATCACAAGCTAAAATTGCTCAATCCACAGTTAAGTTTACAGATGTTGCTGGAATTGAAGAGGAAAAAAATGAGTTAATTGAGGTAGTTGATTATTTAAAAAGACCAGAAAAATATGTTGCTATGGGCGCAAGAGTTCCTAAAGGTGTTATTTTATATGGGCCTCCTGGAACAGGTAAAACATTATTAGCAAAAGCAGTTGCTGGTGAAGCTGAAGTTCCATTTTTTCAAGTATCAGGTTCTGCTTTTGAAGATATGTTAGTTGGTGTTGGGGCAAAAAGAGTTAGAGACTTATTTAATAAAGCTATAAAAGCAGCCCCTGCAATTATTTTCATTGATGAAATAGATTCAGTTGGTTCAAAACGTGGTAAGTTAGAAACAACATCTGGTTCATTAGCTGATCAAACATTAAATCAATTACTTGCTGAAATGGATGGTTTTAGCAATAGAAGTGGTGTTATTGTAATGGCCGCTACTAATAGATTGGATGTGTTAGATGAAGCATTATTGCGTCCAGGAAGATTTGATAGACACATACAAGTCAACTTACCAGATATTAAAGAAAGAAGTGCTATTCTTAAAATACATGCAAGAAATAAAAACTTATCTTCATCAGTTGATCTTGATGATATAGCTAGAAGAACTCCAGGTTTTTCAGGAGCACAACTTGAAAATACTTTGAATGAAGCTACACTGTTAGCTGTTAGAAAAAATAAGAATTCTATATCTACTGATGATATTGATGAAGCAATTGATAGAGTTATAGCTGGTCCTGCAAAAACAACAAAAGTGATTTCTCCAGAAGAAAAGAAACAAATAGCATATCATGAAGCAGGACATGCACTTGTTGGATTACACATAAAGGGTGGTGATGTAGTGCAAAAAATTACTATCATTCCAAGAGGTCAAGCTGCTGGATACACCTTGTCAGTTCCAGAAATTCAAGAGTTATCAATACAAAAAAAATCTGATTTACTTGGAATGATAGCAAGCACATTAGGTGGTAGAGCATCAGAAGAAATTGTTTATGGAAAAGAATCAGTTTCAACTGGTGCAGCAAATGACTTGTATAAAGTTACCAATGTAGTAAGAGCAATGGTTATGCAACTTGGTATGTCAGAGGTTGGTATGACACAATTTGTTCCATCAGAAGGAGTTGCAAACCCTTATCAACAAAGACTATTCTCAGAAACTACAGCTCTTTCAATTGATAAGGAAATTGACAAAATTATTAAAAAACAATATGAAGTTGCTTGCAACATAATTAAAAAAAATAAGAAAGAATTAGATTTAATTGTTGAATCACTATTATTACTTGAAACAATCATAAAACCACAAATTGACTACATTCACAAAAATTTAAAGCTTCCTGAAGAAGCATTATTAAAAAAACAAGAATTGCTTGCTAAAAAGAAAGAAAAAATAAGCAAGGCAGAAAATTTAAAAAAAGTAGAAAATCAAAATAATAAAGAAAATTCAGGAAATAAATTGGAAGAAAAGAATAATAAAAAAGATTTAAAAAATTAAAAGTCTTTATTCTTAATAAATATGTCTATTACATTATTGTAAAAGGCATATTTTTTTACTAAATTTTTATATACAAAAAAAATACCTTTTATATGTTTAGATATAGAATATATATGTATATATAATGGAGGATAAAATATTATGGCTAATAAGCTAGAAAACAAAATTAATGTATACAGTGAAATAGGTGTATTAAAAAGAGTTTTAATACATAGACCAGGAAAAGAACTTTCTTATCTAACTCCTACAAGATTAGATGAATTGTTATTTTCTGCAATACTTGAAGTTGAAACAGCACAAAAAGAACATGATGCTTTCACAAAAGTATTAAAAGATAATGGCGTAGAATGTATTGAACTTGCTGACATTGTTGCTGAAACATATGATAGTGCAAATTCTCAAGTTCAAAATGAATTCATAGAACGTTGATTAGATGAAAGTGAACCAAAATTAACATCAGAATTACGACAAGTGGTGAAAGAATATATTTTATCTTTCAAACCAACTCGTAAAATGATAGATTTAATGATGTCTGGTATTACTGCAAGAGAACTTGTAGCTGCAGGAAAAAAAGTGGATAGTAAGTCTCCAGAATTAATTGTAGACCCTATGCCAAATTTATACTTTACAAGGGATCCATATGCATCTATTGGTAATGGTGCAAGTATTCATACAATGAAATACAAGACTAGACAAAGAGAAACTATCTTTGCTGACTTTGTGTTTACACATCATAAGGATTACAAAAACACTCCTAAATATTTCAGTAGAAATGAAGGTAAGGACTTAACTATTGAAGGTGGAGATGTATTTATTTATAATGAAAAAACTTTGGTAATGGGAGTATCTGAGCGTACTACATTAAAAACAGTTGAAACAATTGCTAAAAATATTAAAGCAAATAAAGATTCTACTTTTGAAAAAATTGTTGCTATTAATGTTCCACCAATGCCAAATTTAATGCATTTAGATACTTGATTAACAATGTTAGATACAAATAAATTTTTGTATTCACCAAACATGCTAAGTGTATTAAAGGTTTGATATATTGATTTAACAGCTAGTACAATAAAAGCTGTTGAACAAAATAAAGATATTAAAACTGTATTAAGAGAAATAATTGGTGAAGAACCTGTTATGATTCCAATCGCAGGTAGTGATGCTACACAAATGGAAATTGATATTGAAACACACTTTGATGGTACTAATTATCTAGTAATTGCTCCAGGTGTTGTGGTTGGATATGATAGAAACAAAAAAACTGAAGAAGCTTTAAAAAAAGCAGGAATTAAGGTTTTATCATTTACAGGAAACCAATTATCTTTAGGTATGGGTTCAGCTAGATGTATGTCAATGCCTATGTATAGAGAACCAGTATCTAAAAAGTAAAATTTTAATAATCAAAAAATATAAAAAAAATTAAATAATATTTATAATTAGTCTTAGGTATTATTAAGGAGAAATATATGCCAGTAAATTTAAAAGGAAGAAGTTTAGATTCTTTATTAAACTTCACAACTGATGAAGTTAATTATTTGATAGATTTATCAATTGATTTAAAAAAATCAAAATATCAAGGATTACATACTAACAATAGACCACTAGTTGGAAAAAATATTGCTATTATGTTTCAAAAAGATTCAACAAGAACAAGATGTTCTTTTGAAGTTGCAGCATTTGATTTAGGAGCAGGAGTTACTTATATTGGACCTGCTGGATCAAATTTTGGTAAAAAAGAATCAATTGAAGATACTGCTAAAGTATTAGGAAGATTTTATGATGGTATTGAATTTAGAGGTTTTGCTCAATCTGATGTAGATGCTCTAGTAAAATATTCTGGTGTACCAGTTTGAAATGGTTTAACTGATGATGAACACCCTACACAAATAATTGCAGATTTCATGACAATGAAAGAAAAACTTGGAAACTTAAAAGGTAAAAAACTTGTTTTTATTGGTGATTATAAAAATAACATTGGTCACTCATGTTTAATTGGTGCAGCATTCACTGGAATGCATGTTACTTTATGTGGACCAGACTCATATAAATCACAAATGAGACAAGAAGTAATTTCTGAATGTGAAAAATTATTCAGATTAAATGGTGGCTCATTGACATTTAGTAATAATAAAATTTTAGCAGCACAAAATGCTGATGTAATTTATACAGATGTTTGAGTTTCATTAGGTGAAGATTATAGTTTATTTGAACCTAGAATTAATGAATTACAAAATTACCAAGTTGATATGGCTATGATAAGAGCTGCAAGACCAGATGTAATCTTTTTACATTGTTTGCCAGCTTTCCATGATGATCACACAATTTTTGGTAAAGATATTAAAGAAAAATTTGGTAGTAAATTTCCAGTAGTAGCTACAGGTGCTATGGAAGTTACTGATGAAGTTTTCCAATCAAAATATAATAAAGCTTTTGATCAAGCGGAAAATAGAATGCATTCAATTAAAGCTATCATATTAGCTACAATAGGATATTAGTCCATGAGTACAATTGTTATTGCTTTAGGTGGTAATGCATTAGGAAATAATCCTATTGAGCAAAAAGAATTAGTTAAAGTTGCATCTAAAAAAATTGCTGAACTTGTTGGTCCATCTACAAAAGTTGTAGTAGGACATGGTAATGGTCCACAAGTTGGAATGATTGTTAATACATTTGCTGATAGAATTGAAAAAAATAAATTTTCATTACCATTTGCAGAAGCTGGTGGTATGAGTCAAGGTTATATTGGATATCATCTATTAACAGGTATAAAAAATGAATTAATTCTTTCAAAGAAAAGTTCAGTAAATCCAGTTTATTTTTTAACTCAAACAATTGTTGATAAAAATGATCCAAGTTTTCAAAATCCAACTAAACCTGTTGGTCCATTCTATTCAACATTAGAAGAAGCTCAAAATGCTAATCCAAATTCAACAATTAAAGAAGATTCAGGACGTGGATTTAGAAAAGTAGTTGCAAGTCCATTACCTTTAGGATTCTTAGGATTTGAAGCTATTGAAAAATCAATTTCTACTAATAATGTTGTGATAGTTGGAGGAGGAGGAGGAATTCCTACAATAGTTGAAGATGATGGAACATTAACAGGAGTAGATGGAGTTATAGATAAAGATTTTGCTTTAGGAAAATTTGCTTCTATGATTAAAGCTAACAAATTTATTATTCTTACAGCAGTTGATAGAGTATGTATCAATTTTGGAAAACCTGATCAAGAAGAATTATCTGTAATAACATCAAGTCAAGCAAAAAAATTAATAGAAGAAAAACAATTTGGTGAAGGAAGCATGTTACCAAAAATTCAAGCTGCTTTAGAATTTGTATCAAAGAATCCAAGTGGAGAAGCAATTATTGCTAAATTAGACAAATTAAAAGAAGCTTTAGAAGGAACAAGCGGAACAATCATTAAATTGTAATAAAAAAAACATCCTATATTAAGGATGTTTTTTATTTTTTTCAATCATTATATGCTCAATATCATTTATTGTTTTTCTGAATTTTCATTCTACCAATATTATTTTTGTTTTTATCAATAGATGCTTTTGTAACTGCAAAAACTATATTATTTATTTTTCCAGTAACCTGATTCCCCTTTTTGTTATTAGCCTTAGTTGATAGAACTTGCAAATTTTGCATACTTTCAGAACCATTAGCATAATCAATTCCATTTGGTGATAGTGGTCATGTGTGATCAATTGTTCACCCATGTTTTGATTTCAAACCATATTCATTAAATTTTATTGGATACCCAAAAGCATCAAAACCTTCTTTTAAATCTGCTCCTATACAACTATCTCAAACTCTTTTAACATATTCTTGCATTGCTGTCTCCATAATAATTATTGATTATATTAACATTATATTATTTATTATTCATGCATATAAATAATTAATAATATTTATTTTATTAATAAAATCTTAAATACACTTTGTATTTGGTAATATAATATTTTTTGTATGTGTTAGGAGCAATTAATGTTTAATTATCCAAAAAATAAAGATATAGTTTTTGTAGACATTGAAGCAAATGATAAACCAAAAAGGCTTGTCCAATTTGGTGCTATAAAGCTTAAAGTTGATGGTACAGTAGAAGAAGTTAATTGATTTTCTAATCCAAAATGTAAATTATCTAATCATATAAAGACAATACTTCATCATAATATAGAGAATATCAATAAAGGTGAAAATAATAATAAAATAATGAAAAGAATATCAAAATTTGTAGATGGATGTGTATTTATTAGTTATAGTCCTTTTGATTTTAATTTTTTAAATTCACTTCATAACAAATTATTCAATAAAAAATTAAATTGTTATTTTATAGATATACAAAATGAGTGAAAAAAAATTACTCTTAATAAAAATGTTTGAGCACTTAAAAAATTAGCTAATTTTTTTAAAATAGATAATATAGATGAACAATTTCATGACGCTTTGTATGATGCAAAAATAATGTATAATATTTTTTTAAAATGAAAAAGCGCAAATGATGTTGATTTATTATCATCAGTATATAAGAATAAAATTAATAACATTTCTTTGATAAGAACAAAGCAGAATAAAAATGTTAATAATAGTATTACATTAAATAATTTACAAAAAGTTAATGGATATGTTTTTTTAGATTTCTATTTTAAAACAATTAAAATTGGAGATCAAAGAGAAAGAATATTAGTTGATCTTAATGTTATAGAAATTCAGAATAATTTATTAAAAAGAAATTGATCTTTTAGTGTTGATGCAAATGATAAATATTTTGATATGTTTGTATACCAAGATAAATTAATTAATAAATTAAAACAATACATTATTTCTATTAGAAACAAAATTATTGTGATTAATGATAATGTTTTTCAAGAATTAATTAGATTAACTAATGTATGTTCAAGATATATAAAAGTATTTCCTTTAAATAGGGTTATGTTTTGTAATGGATTTGAGAATTTTTTTAATGAAATTGATTTTAATGATTATAAATATCAGGCAAATTTAAATTTAATAAAAAAGTGATTAGTATTAAATTTATTAATGGAAAAATTTAATCTAGAAAATAATTAATAAAATACATTGTATTAATGTTCTAATTTATGAACAATTTATCCTCATATATATTAACAAGATAAAATATTGAATAATGAATAACCATTCATATTATAATAAAATAAGGTATTTTATGTATTTACATCTAAAGGAGTCATTTTATGGCAGTAAAAATTATAACTTTACGTAATTATAAAGTTGTTGCTAAAAAATTTATTAAGGTATTAAAAAAAATAATTCAGTCAAAACCAAGTGTTAGAATTGGATTAATTTGAGATGAATCTTTGGCTCCAATTTATGATTTTGTAATAAAATCAAAAAAACTAAAATGGGATAATGTTAAAATCTTTTCATTGGTTGAGTATAAAGATATTCAATCAGTTACTTTTGAAAACACTTTGTATACTGAATTCATTAATAAATTACATAATGTGACTAGACAAAATTATGATAGTTTAAGAGAAAGAATAGATGAGTTAAGATCAGAAGAAAAACTAAATGATTTATATAAATTTGATGGATTAATTGATCTTATAGTTTTTCCTATTGATAAAAGAGGTAATTTTTTATTTAATGATTTTGAATCAAATATTAATTATATTAATTATGGAAATAATGGTAATGAAATTGTTGCTCCTGGAATTAAATCTATTATGTTTTCAAAACAAGTTATTTGTTTTGCATTAGAAGAAGAATCTGAAAAAGTAGTAAATACATTAAATAGTAAAGTTCTTTCAAGTAATGAATTTGTTTCATTATTAAATGTTCATGACAATATTATCTTATTTACTTTGCATAGTATAATTAAGAAAAAAGAAATTAATAAAGATATTTATGTTAATGATCCAGAATCTATATCTGATAAAGTTTTATCAACAACTTATGAGGGTTCTTTATCATCTGACAATATGGAATTGGATGATACTGATAAAATATCTGATATAACAAAAGAGCATTTTGGTGATAATCATTTATCTTTGGATTTAGATGATGATGATGAAGATGATGATGAAGATATTTCTAATATGGAATTGTCAGATAAAGAAATAGAAGTTGAAGATAATGATATTGTTGATAATTCAGATGATGATGGATTACCAATTGATGAACCATTAAATAATGATAAAGATAATTTAGATGATGTAATTAGAGATGTTATTGATGTTGATGAAGAACCAACACAAGAAGAATTAGATCAAATCATGTTAGAGGAAAATGATAATTCTTTATATGATGTTATAAAAGATGAATATGAGTCAACATTGAATGAAGATGATGATGACAGTTTATTAGATAGTGTTTCTGAAAGCAAATTTGATTTAAGTTCTAGCGAGCAAGAAGATAAATATCTTGAAGAAGTAGTAGAAACTATTATTGGAGATAAAGAAGTTCCATCGGCTTTATATAAATCAGAAGAGTTGGATGATTCTATTATTAATAAAATTAAAGAGATGGATAAATTAAAAGATGAAGAAATTTATCTAAAAGAATACCCTGCTGATATTGATAATGAAATTGAAGAATTACAAGAAATAAAAAAGCAACTTGAGAATGAATTAGCAGTAATGGAACAACAACAAGTTATTAATACTGATTTAGAAGATGGAGTTATTAAAAATTTTGAGCCAGAACATCATAATGATTTTAATGATACTTTTGATGATGAATTATCAAAAGTTGCTGATCAGTATACAGATAAACATGATACATTAGTCCTATATGAAGATGAACAAGAAAATTTTGAAGTAATTGATGAATCAAATAATAATGCATCTACATATGAAAATATTGATGTAATAGAAAATATAGATAAAAATGTTGTAGATAATAATTTAGAAAATAATGATGTTGAATTGCAACCATATAATTATGAAAATAAATATGTTAACATTGATGGTAATACACCAGAAGAAATTAGAAAAATAATTAAAATTAAAGAAGATGCTTTGAATACAATAGAATTGTTAATTAAAAATAATAAACTTGGAATTCAACAGGCTAAAAAGGATTTTGTGTCATCACCTAATATATCTAGTACATCAGATAATCATTATATTAAATTGTCATATGTGCCAAGTGAAAGACCTGTTCCATTATTGATGGTTTATAATAATCCAGATGAAAAAATATATGAAAGTACAATTTTAGAAATGATTAAAGAATATAAGTCTAATATGAATGCTAGACTATTTAATAGAAAAAATAATCATTATTGAAACATGGGTGCATATGTTTCTGTAAATAAAAAAACAAATGAACTTGAATTATGTGCATTTAGTGTTATTTCAAATTTTATCTTTTTATTAAGATATATTAATAAACCAGTTTTCTTTTATTTAAGTAAATCTAATTATGAATTAATTAAAAATGAATTAGATAAATTTTTTGGTGAATTTACTATAGAAGAAATTTAATAAAAAAATATGAAGTTAAAACACAATAAATGTTTTACTTCATATTTTTTATCTTTTGTATTTTCTATATATTAGTACTATTAGCGAATTTAATTCTATTAGTTGGGTATTGTGTTTTATAATCTACTCATTTTTTCACAGAGGCATCTGAACTATTTTCATTAGTAGATAGATATTTACCAAATCCTTTAAATGATTCAGAAACTGATTCACCTGATATTCCAGCAGATTTATTTAATAACATGCTGTAACCATCACCACCTGCTAGTAAAAAATCATTTGTTACTGCAAAGTATGTTTTTGTTGTGTCATCTTTATTAACTTCAACTCCATTGATTTTTAATGATTGTACAGTGTTGTTTGCTCCTGTTGCATCATTAGAATCAATTTGATAAGTAACTTCTATTTCTTTTGATACTTGAAGAAATGATCCTGATCCTTTTGTTTTTGCTGAGTGTTCAAAAATATCTCAAACTGTTTTTGAATCTAATTTTACAACTTCTAGAGTGTTACCAAAAGGACTTGTAGAATCTACATCACCATTTGTTACAACTTTTTTGCCATTTAAATCGGTTCCAGTTATGTTAGCTCTAAATGAACCTCCATTTATAAAGGCAAAATCAATTTTAGATGGAGTATTTGTTGTGTCTGTTGATGATGTATTAATCTGAGTGCTTGGTTTTATTCTATCATTTGCATCATAAACAAGTGCATCAGCAAACACATCACCTAAATTAGTTTCTCTATTTCTAGTTTCCTCAACTGGATTTTGACCCTCATTACTTATAGAAACTAATGTTATGTCCTCATTTGCAGGGAAAGTAAATGCTTCTGTTTTAGAATAAGTATCATATTGAGTCTGTAAAGGAGCAACCAATTCTTGAACTTTTTTATCAGCTTCTACTCCAATATTCTTATAATTGATTAAAGAAATATCAACATTTTTTAAAGACTTTTTATCATCTGAAAGTTCAAAATTTATTTGTCCTAAATTTTGTGTGTAGCTTCCTGTTTGCGCTATAAAAGTATTATTTGGCTGACCTGTTTTAGAAATGATTTTACCATTTTCAAGTGTAGTGTGTGAATGACCATCAATAATAATATCTAAACCATCAACTTCATTTGCAAGTTTTTCACTTGTAAATTCTGAAGTTGGGTCTAATCCTAAATGTGATATTGCTATAATTATGTCTATGCCTTGTTTTGTTAATTCTTCAACACTTGTTTTTGTTTCATTAATAGGATTTGTAAATTCAATTCCTGTTATATTTTTTGGATGTGTTTTAGTAGCAGTTTCAGGTGTTGCAACTCCTATCACTCCTATTTTTGTTCCATCCGATAAATTTGTAATTTCATACGGTTTAAATAATAAACTACTATCACTTTTTAATTTTATATTGTTAGCTAAATAATTTATATCATTTTTATCTTTAGTGTTTAACCCAGTTAATTTTTTTAAATTGTCCAATCCAAAATCAAATTCATGATTTCCTATACCTTTAAAGTCATATCCCATATAATTTGAAATATTAGTTGCTGTTTGACCACTATCTAAATTGCTAATTGGCAAACCTTGAAATAGATCACCAGCATCAATTAATAGATCATGTTTATGATTTTTAGTATATGTTGCAATTTTTTCTAATCCCATTCACTCATTATATTTTGCTGTACTTTCAGTTAATCTACCATGTACATCATTGGTATGAAAAATTGTATGTACATGATTTTTGTTATCATTTACATTAGTGCTACAGCTTGTTATAAGTAATGAAGGGAATATTATACTAGCAGAAATACAAAAAACATATTTTAAACCTTTTAGTTTCATTAAAATATCCTTTATTCATTTTTTATAGTTACAGTTATGAATAAAAGTAATTAAGTCTTAAAACAATGCAAATAGGTGGAAGACTAATTTAAATTATCCTATATTTTGTAACTACAAAATTATAATAATCTATATTTCTATTTTTTTTATTATAAAACTACTGTAAATTTTGTTTTTTTTCAACTATTTGATATAATGGCGTTTTTCTAATGTTTTGCTTATACCATAAAAAATTATTTTTTTTAATTTTTTTTACATTTTGGCATTTGATTTGGTCTTACTAATATTTTATAATTATTTATAAGACTAATGTAATCTAGGAGATGTTATGCAATCAAAAAGAAAAATTACAATGATTTTAAGCACCTTTATTACTGTTTCAGTGGCTGCAGCTGTGCCAACTTCTTTATTAACATTAAATAAAGGTAATTTAACTTCTATTGAAAATAATAATTTAAAAGATTGAAACACTGGTGGGGCAACTGATGAAACAGCAGCATCTTTTGCTTTCAGAACAGCAGATGAATTAAAAACACAATTTGAATCAAATCCTTTTACACCTAAAACTCCTCAAGATTTTACAAATGAAGACATTAAATTATTTTTAAAAATAACAAATGGTTCTGCTAGTAATTGACATGTTGTTAAATCAAAAGTAACAAATGAAGATAGCATTAATGGTACTGTTAGATTTAAAGTTTATCAAAATTTAAAAAAAGCAGATGGTTCATATCAAGAAACTTTAATTAAAAATGGTCAAAGTGATGAATGAAATACAAGCACAGCATCTTATTTATCAACTTATATAGTTAAAAACCAATATTCTTTTGAATGAGCATCAGATGAAGAAATGAAGAATTTTTTTGAAACTACAACTCTTACAGCTAGTCAATTGACAAAGGAAATAGTATTAAATAATTTAGTTTCAAGAAATTCTGTTTTACCACCTGATGATCAGATAACTGTAACAATAAGTGATGTTAGTAGTGAAGCAGCAAATTATGGAGTAAAAAAAGTTTCTGTTTCTTTTAGCGGTTCAGTAACAACAACTTCTAGTAATAGTAATCAACAAATAACATCAGAAAAAACATTTAGAGGTTTTAAGTCAACAAATGGTTTATCTAATGAAATGTCATTAGAATTTACTTCAGAAAATATTGGTGATTGAACAATTAGTGATTTAAATGCTTTTAAAAATGCATTAGAACCAAATGAAAATAAAGTTCAAAATTTAACAGCTTCAGAATTTGTAAGTGTTATTGATAATACAAATCCAACTCAACAAACTGCTTTATTAAATATGTTAACAAAAGGAACATATTTAACTAATCAACCAATAGTTAAGATTAAATATATGGGTCTTGATGTAACAGATTCAAATTTTGCTACTACAACAGGTTTATCTGCTGATGATTATAAGATAACAAAAGTTAGAACTATACCTAATGATGTAGATGGAAGTTTAGAACTTTTATATACATTTACTAGTATTGACATCTATACTGGTAAAAATGTTGATAAGGAAGTGAAACAAACTTTCCCAGCGGGTACATTTAAAACAAATGCTGATGCAAATAAAATATTAAAATTTGCTTGATTATCACAAGAAGCATTAATGCCTTTAGGTGGTTCATTAGATATGGTGAATTCTTCTAAGAAAAATTCTGATGATCCAGATTTTTTAAGATTATTAAGTAATCAGTTTTTTTCAGGAACTCAAGATACTTATGACAAACCAAGAACTGTTTCAATAGATTTTGAAAATGGAAGTACTTATAATAGTCAAACTGGCAATTATGAACCTACTGTTTCAAATGAAGAAAGTATTATAATAACTTTAACTTTTGATAGTTGAAATGGAGCATTTTATACTGATGAAACTGGAGCTGTTAGAGAAGGATTTAAAACTTCTAAGATTTTCAAACTAGATGGTTATACAGTTGAAGGTAATATAGTTAATTTTAAAACACAAAATGATTTTATTGCCTCTAATCCAACATATGTTTATACTACACCATCATCTATTGTTATGGATATAAAAGCAGCTGAAAATCCAAATGATCCAACTATTAATACTAAGCAAGCAGCATTTTTTACATTAGGTGAAAATAATACTGCTAAACATGAGGTATCATATGTTCCTAACAATAGAGAAGGAACAATTAGTATAACAATATCATTTTATGAAGAAATTAATAACACAAAAAGTTATAAAGGTTCATATTTTAGAATTTATTCGGGAATGAAAAAGACACCTGAAACTTCTGATATTCTTGAATTTGCATGAATTCCAAGTACAGGAATAAATTCAGAATTATTATCAATCCCAATTGATGAAGTAACAAAGACAGATGTAATTGATTATTATTTAATAAACATTCCTATGTTTGCTAATAAAACACTTAATGAAAATAATGTTGATATAAAAGTTGAAGGTGATACTGTTTTAAAAGTGGATGTTACAATCTATAATTTTGACCAAGCAAACCCAAATATTACAGTAAGTGAGCAAAAATTTTTCACTAAATTGACTGGTTTTGCAAGTACAAAATATACAAGTGATGCAAATATAGTTCCACCTAAGGATTTGACTGCTTTAATATCTATTCCAATTGCTGCTATAGGTACATGTATTTTAGTGTTTGTATTAATTGCAATGGTAGCACAACGTGCAAGAATTAGACGTTTCAAAGAAGATAAAGTTAAGTTAGAAGCTAAAAAATTAAAATAAATTATATTTATTTAAAAAATTTAAAAAGGGAGTAATTATGAAAATTAAAAAGAATAAAGTTTTATTAATAACAGGATTATTAATTTCAAGTGCATTATCTACTAGTATTGCAATCCCTTTAGCAAATACAACAAAATCTATTAACAATGATGTAAATGTTAATAGTGTTAGTCATAATGCTAAAGTGACATCAACTACTGATCCAAGTCATATAATCAATATTAGTGGAAATGATCCTTCTGAAACTACACAAAAAAGTTATTATGCTATGAGTAAATCAAATGACTCATATGCAATTTTAACTGCAAGTACTAATTCTTCAACTACTCCTGACCAAATTACAAAATATAGTTTATTTGACACTAATCCTGGTAATGCTCATTGAGTTATAAAGAAAGATAAACTTAAAACAGATACAGGTTCATCTGATGTTAGTGTAACTATTAGAGCAATTCAATATTCAAGTGGTAGTTTATTAACTACAGGATATTTATATGTTTTAGTAACTGATACTACTAAAGCATATATATTACAATATGATTGACAATCTGGTCAACTTGTAACAAATAAAAAAGTCACTATTGCTAGTGGAAATAATATTAAAGATTTTGTTGTTGCAGATGATGCAACAGATTCTTTGTTATTGTTTGAAGCATCTAAAATTACAACTGCTAATCAAGCTCAAACAATAAAATTTTATAATGTAAATAATACACATTTTTCTAATGCATCAACTACACCAACAACTCAAACACTTACTATTTCACAAGCTATTTCTAATTCAAATTTTTCTAATAATATGTATTTAAGAGATTATGAGTTTATTAGTGGAAATTTAATACTAGCATATCAAGCAGATGCAGTTGCTGCAAATGTTAAATCTCATGCAATTGTGAAAATAAAATTCAATAATGGAACTCTAGCAGAAAGTAATTTAAAATCAAATAATGCTGTAAGTTACACATTAACAACTGATGATGTTACTAAATTTGGTAATTCTAAGAAATTAAGTTTAGCTTTAGTTGATAAGGGTGATGCAACTAACTTCTCTGTAATAGTAAAAGCTAAAACTGATGCTGCAACAGGTAGTGCTGATAACAATGACAGTATATTGGTATCAAATTTTAAAGTATCAGATTTAGGATTAACAACTACTAGACAAGATAATTATCCAACAAAAGGAGGATATATTTTACAAGTTGCCCCTTTATATGGTGACAATGCAACTGTTACAGGATTTTTAGCATTAGATTCTTCAAATAAAGTAATATCTTTAACAAAAGATCTTAATGTTGAAACAATTTTAGCATCTTTCACTCAACAAACTGTTTACTATCTTTCAACTTCTACATTATCATATGACTGATTCCCACAAGATACAGATGGAACAATTGGTGACTATTATAGAAATACATTAATTGGCAAATTGGGTACAACAACAGCAAATTTTACTGAGATTTTAGCAAATTATAGTTTACTTTCAAATGATGAATTATCACCAAGTGTAAAATATAGAAAAGTATCATCAGATGGTTCAAGTCTTGATTCAACAATGAATGCTTATTTAGCAAATGCAAATAGTTATAAAGACTTTTTAAGGATTAATTCATATGATACAAGATTTCCAGAACCTGTTATTACTATAACTCCTGGAAATTTAAATAAAAATAGTGAAGGTGAATATAGTCTTCCATTAACATTTAAACAAACTTTAAGATCAAGAGATAGCAATGGTAATATAGTTAATACTAATAAACAAGCTACTCTAGGAACTTATACTTATAATTTTGTAAATAGTGATGGCAAAATTGAACAAGTAACAGATAAAACTCAAATACCAACATCTTTATTAAATCTATTACCAAGCAAAGTAACTTTAAAAGATGTAGAAAAATATTTATTTAAAACATCTAATGTTGATGGTCTTCAATACACATTAAGTCCAGATGATATTAATGGAATATTGAATGTTACTATTAATGTTCCTTATATGTGACAAAATGGGCAATTGAAATCAGGATTAATATTGACTTATAGTTTTGGTAGTGAAGGTAATCCTTTCTTTAAATCAGATTCTTTAGCTTTATATGATACTAGTGTTTCATTAGTAACAAAATCCTTTATTGAAGATACAAACAATACAGATATTTCAAATACTCTAAAATTAAAATATAGTACAACATTACCTTCAGAAGTATCTAAAGAGGATTATTTAGCTGATTTTGTTAAAATGGGTGCTGCTTATACTAATATTGCATTAATTAACTCAGGAGAAATTATTTTACCAACGGATAGTAATATTACAGTAACTCCAATTGATAAAGAAGGTGTTGCAATTGTTGAAGTTGTATTTCCAAAAGTTGGAGAAAAAACTAATGTTACTTATAGCTTTGAAACAGCCAATGTGTTTAAAAGTAATATTTATGCAAATGAAAACTTTTATTTTATGTTTAAAAACAATGATGAAGTTTTAAATTATAAAGTTAGTGATAACCAAACATATGAAAAATATCAAGCTACACAAATTGCTAGTGTTATTACTTCCGCATCAAGTTCAGAAAAAAGAGATGTGTTATCAAGGTTTGCTAATTTTTCAAATTATTTTGGAAATTTATTGACTACACAAAATTCTAGTGGTGAAGATTTAATTAAAATTCAAGCTAAAGGTGATGATTTAGCTGGTGCTACAACTATTACTGTTACTTTAACTGAGGATTTACCAAATGTTGAAAGTAAAGTATTTACTCAAGTGTACACGGGATTCAATAGACAAAATACAAATGTAGTTGCTGCTATTTCAGGATTTAAATTTGCAGATCAATTAAGTTCTACAGTTTTATCTAAAGCTCCAAGTGAAGTTACAGAAGATGATTTAAAAGTATCAAATGTATTTGTTTATAGTGGTAGTGCATCTTCTTTAGAAAAACAAATAAGTATTACTCCTATTAATACAAATGGATCATTAGAAGTTACTATTTTATTTAAAAATTGAATTGAAGAACAAAGAACTGTATCTGGTACTATGCAAAGGGTTATTGTTCCAGAAAAACGTTTTACAAGAGTTTATTATGGATTAAAAGCTACAGCTGATCCATTAGATATGGTTGTTTGAAAATCATATGATGAATTAGACCAACAATATAGAACTCAAGGTTTACCAAGCGATATTGTTTCTCAAATTAAATCAACAAACCCAGAACCTTTAGATCAATTAAGAATTTTTTCAAATTTGACAAAAAATTTAGAAACTTATTTAACAAATACAGATACAACTACTACTGGCCAAAAACCACTAGAAGTTAATTTAAGTTTTAATGATTCTTTAGGAAGTATAACTATAGTTGCAAGTATTTTGATGAATCAAAAAACTCAAGTATTTAATTCTACAATTAGTGGTTTTGGTACAAGCAATACTGATTTTGGAATTATTATGGTTAGAAATGACAGTCAAGCAGCTGAATCAATAAAAAATAAATTAGCTAGTGAAATTACTGATACAGATATTGGAAAACTATATAGTTTAACTTCTGGTATTGCATTTGAAAAACAAATTACTACTTCATTTGATGATACTAAGGGAACTTTGTCTTTAAACATTAAACTTGTTGATTCAACAGGTCAAGTAAGAGCAGAATCAAATGCAACTTATTCTGGTTTTAAAACTAATGTTCCAGAATATAGAGGAACTAATTGATTAATATTTGGATTGGCATTTGGAATTCCTATTGTAGTTTTAATGATTCCTATTTTGTTTATTAAATTGTATTTAGTAAGAAGAGATATGAAAAAATTCTCTAAAAAACTTGATTCGAGATTGACTGAACAAAGTAAAGTTAAAAAATCTAAAAATGTTAGAACAATTAAAGATTTATTAGATAGATAATAAAAAGGAAAAATATATGAAAAATACATTATTATTTTTAAGTGTTGATGGTATTGGATTAAATAATAAATGAAAAGGTAATTGTTTAAAACTTGCTGATAAACCAAATATAAATTATTTAATATCTGGTATTTATCCATGAGCTACATTATCTAATGCCAAAAAGAAAAGTAAAATAAACATAAAAAAAGAATTTGATTCTGTTTCAACAGATATTGATAAAAATTTTTATCAAATGTTACATGGTAATAAAGATGTATTAACTTTGAATGAAAGAATTAAGGAAGAAGTAGAAAAGAAAACTTTAATTAATAATCCAATGTTTAATGATTTGGTAGAACATGCAAATATTTCAAATTCTAAGTATGTTCATGTATTTTTCCTTTTATCAAAAAACACTCATCATTGTTTAATAGATAATTTTAAATATATATTAAATATTTTAATTAAGAAAGGTTTAAAACCTGTCTTACATTTAATTGCAGATGGAAAAGATTCTTTTCAATATTCATTTTCAAATACACTAAAAGAAATAGAAGGATATTTAGTAAAAAGAAATATTCAAATAGGAACAATTGTTGGTAGAAATAATGCTTTTATTCAACAAGGAAGAGATTACAAAAATTCTATTAATGTAAATAAATATTTTGATGTTTTATGTGGAATGGGTGATAATAGTTTTACTTTAGCAAAAAATTATGCTATTCAAAATTTATTTGATAAAGTAAAAGATCAAGACATTTTGCCAGCATATAATTCAAACATTGATAAATATTATTTAGATAAAAATGATGCTGTGTTGTTCATTGATTCTGATTATGACAATTTTTCACCATTACTACACTTAATTAAAAGTGAGAGAAAATTTATTGATCTTTATATAGCATCTACATCTCCAATTTATGGATATGATGTAAATTCATTAATGTACAGTCCATATGATAATTCTATGGCTATTACAAATATAGCTAGTCAAAACGATTTGAAAACTCTTGTAATATCAACTAGTCATAAAAAAGGTTTTTTAAATAAGTATTATGGATATGAAAAAGATGAAAATGTTACAAAGAAAATAATTAAAACTGATTATACAAAAAATTCTTTAGACTACATTTTCTCTGCAAATAAATTAATAATTGATAGTGCTATTAAAGCTATAGGAAAATATGATTTTATAATTTTACACATACCAACAATTGCTGAAGCAGCGCAAGAATCAAATTTAAAACTTTTAAAATTTGCAATTGAAAATTTTGATAAGAATCTTGGTAGATTAATAAATTATGTAAAAGTTACTGGGAATGTAATGGCATTTACTTCGCCATATGGTATTTGTGAAAAAATGTTAAATAAAAAACTTGAAATAAATTCAAATATAAAAAATTCTATTGTTCCTTTTGTATTCACTAATGGTGATTTATCTGCAAAAAGTTTAAGATCAAATTTTATTGGAGTTTATGCAACATTATTAGTTTCTTTAGGGATTAAAAGTTTAGACCAAGAAATTTATAATAGATCATTAATTACTAGAAATTATAATATGAATATAATTCATGATAAATTAGCAGATCACTATAATGTTTGAAAAAATGAGTTAGCTGTTCCAGTTATTGAAAAATTTGCTAATGAACAATTATGTTTATATTCTGATATTGAAAAAAATAAATCATATCTTGAACAAAAACAACAATATGTTGTGATAAAAGAAATAATTAAATTACATGAAAGATTATTCACAACTCCTGAAGCTAGAAAGTTAATTTTTGACAAATTGCTTCATTATGTTTCATATAATGGAATAGATTTTGAAGGATTTAAATATAATTATTCAAAATTATTGATGACACTTTTTGATGATGAAATTAAATTATCAAAATTATCAAGTTTTACATATAGATTTTTTGATAACCGTTTATGAAAGACTCAAATTAAAAGAAATGATAAATGATTTAATAAAGTGAAAAATGAGATATTACCATCACTTGATAGATCAATGCCAGAAAGTAGTGTTAAAAAAATTGTTAATTATTTAAATGTTAACATTGAGCCTTATCAATATTTTGAAAGATTATTTCAATCAGAAAAAGATGTTCTTTTAACAAATGATGCAGAAAAAATTGTTGATTTCTATATAAATGTTAAAGATGAAGTTGGTAGTATTTATCAAGAATATTTTGGTTCTAGGGTCCCAGCAGAAGATGAAGAACAAGTTTTTGAAGATGCAAATGATAATGTTTTAGCAAATCCAGATTTCAACAAAATAGTTTCTTATTATGAAGCATTTTTAGAAGTTATTGATTTGGTTGAAGAAAGTAAAGATAAAGCACATGCATTTAATGTTAAGTATTTAGAAAATCAAAAAATTCTTAAAAATAAAAAAGAAATTACTGATGTTTTTGAAGCTGAACAATATATGCTTAATTATTTAGTAAGAAAAATAGTTTCTATTTATCAACAATGAAAACGTAAAGTTAATTCATTTAATAGAGATGCAGTTAAATCACTTGTTCAAACTATGAATAAATATGATAATAAATATGGTAAAAGAGTTAATACTGCTTTACTTGGTATATCATATGAAGGTGAATTCTTTGAGGATTTAGATTTAGACTCTCAAGAATATTTTGAAAGTTTAGTTAATGAAAAAGTTAGAGAAGACGGTTTCTTTGACTATCCATCAATTGATGTTAATGATCACAATGATGATGAATATGTTTCACCATTATTAGAAGATATTGATCCACTTGTATTAAAAGAAGTTGATCAAATAATTAGTACTAGATCAGCATATGATTTAACTACTATATGAAATAAAAAACGTCATGATGAAATTAAAAATATAGAAAATATTTCTCAAAACTTCACATTGGATGCTGAAAACATGGTTATTGATGAAAGAAAGTTTAGAGAATCAAGAAGTAAAGTTAAAGAATATTCTAATTTAAGTAATGTGTGATACAAAAAGATTTCTAATAAAGAAAGTGATCTTTAATATAAGGGGTAGTTATGAGACAAAAAAAGATTATTGCTAATTGAAAATTAAATGCTGATTATGTATCTATTAAAAAATTTATAGATAATATTTCTGAGGTTGAAAATGTGGATTTATTAGTAGCTCCAAGTTATATTGGTTTATTACCAACGATGAATCTTGCTAAAAAAAGAAGACTTTCAGTTATTGCTCAAAATACAGATCTTGTAACTGTAGGTAATCATACAGGTTCTACTTCATGAATTGAACTTAAAGATTATGGAATCAAAACAGTTATAGTAGGACATCCTGAAGTAACAAAAACTTTTAATGAATCAAGTGTTTTAGTAAACAAAAAAGTTAAAACATTATTAGAAAACAATATGAAAGTTGTTTTGTGTATTGATGAATCTAGAACAGATTTATTAAAAGACTCAACTAAAGAAGCAATCAGATTAAAAATTAAAAAGTCTCTTGAATTTATTAATAAATCATACTTAGCAGAAAACTTATTAATTGTTTATAAGCCAACATTTGTAGGAGAAGTTGGTTTGAGACCTACACCAACTTTTATTGTTGATACAATTAAAGTTATTAGAAATTTCTTAAGAGAAGAATATGGATTCTATATTGGTAATCATATACCATTATTGTATGGCGGTGATTTTTTAAGTGAAGATGTAGAAGAAATAGTTAAATCTGATCACATTGATGGATTATTTATAGATGATGAAAAAGCAGTTAGTGCAAAATATGTTAGTTTACTTATTAAATATTTATATAAATACTCAACTGATAGTTATGCTAAATTTTATGAAAATAATTTATTAATTACTGAACCATTGGAATCAAATAGATATGAAGCTAAAAAAGTTAATTTATCTTTTGATGAATATGAAATTGATAATGATATTTACTTCAAAGAAATTGATATTACTGAAGAAGAAATATAATAAAATTACCTTTAAATTTTCTTTAAAATTTAAAGGTTTTTTTGCATTATACTATATTTTTAAAAAAATGAATTAAAAAATTGCTTGTAAGGTTTGATTTGACCCTTTTTTTCAACTATAATTTATTAAAATAGTATTTTTATGGGGTGTATCAAAATGAAAAAGACTAAATTAATATCTCTTTGAACAACATCATTAATTTCATTAGCATCTATTTCGGTAGGGTCAGCTTTTGCAATTTCAAATTTACCAATGTCGAATGAACCATTAACTGATGTTAATCAACATGCTGTGGTTGATGGTAATACTGCACAAACAACTGCTAGTTGAAGATATGATAGTAATAATATAAGTACATGAGAATATTATGGTAAATTAAGACCAAATGAAATAAATGAAGAACAAATAAAGTCTTTATTAAGTTTTACTCATTATGATGCAATTATTAACATTGAAATACAGAAAATTGAAGATAGACATTTAACTAATGGATATGTTGAATTTAAAGTAAAACAAACTTTAAATCAATTTCAAAATGGTGTTCCTGTTTCAAGCAGCACAGTTGAGTTAAAGAATAATAATGCATTATGATCTACTCAACAATTTTCAGGATTATTAATACCAGATAAATACAATTTTAAGTGAAGAAGTGTTGATGAGATTTCTCAATTTTTAGCAGACACTAAAAAAACATATGATACTCTTACTATTGATGATGTTTTATTAAATATGGTTGAACGTGGAGAAAATTTTAAACTTCCTACAAACGCAACTTTAACTAAACAAGCAATTACAAATTCTGAAGCTAGTGATAAAAAATATGGGTCTGTTAATATTACAATTAATTTTCCAAATGCTACTACAGCTACAGATTGAGTTGGTGGAAGTGTTCCAACACAATCTGAAAGACAATATAAAATTAGAGGATTACAGTCAACTGATTCAAATATTGCTAGTACAACAATGGATTTTGTTGAAAAAGCAAATTATGAAGTTCAATCACTAAATATAGATACACAACAACAAGGTAACCCTTTAAATAAATATTTAGTTGGTAGTGAAAATAATTTATCAGGAACTTTATCAGACTTATTTCCAAGTGAACTTGTTAATTTTGGTGGTTCAGATTCAAATGCCTTATTGTCGTTATTAACACAAGGTTTGTACTTAAACACAACAACAACAGGTAATAACAAAATAGCACAATTAATGTATTATGGACAAAATGTTGATGAAGCTAATTTTGCTACTAATACAGGGTTAAGTCAAAATGAAATTTCTCAAATTGGAATTAATAGTGTTGAAGGTATTGCTGATGATTCAAAAGGATCTTTAAAATTAGTGTATGAATATAGTAAGTATGATGTTTACACTAATAGCATAGTTAAAGAGGAAAAATCTACTACATATCCTGATGGTACATTTAAAGTAAATCCTGATGCAAATAAAACTTTACAGTTTTCTTGAAAAAATGATTCATCTTTAGTTGGTGTTTCATCAAGTTTTAAAGTTGTTAATGACTTTCAAAATAATAAAAATGATCCTGAATTTATTAAAGCTTTGTCTAATCAATTTATTAATGGTTCTTATGATGTCTACTCAAAAGATAGAACTGTTGATATACAATTTGGAAATGGTCAATCAGCTTCAACTAGTGGATCAATAAATCCAACTTCTGCTGAAGATAAAACTGTTAAAGTAAGTTTAACTTTTGATTCTTGATCTGGTGAAAGATACAAAGATCAAAATGGTGTTTACGTAGAAGGATTTAAAACAGAAAAAATCTTTACTCTTAAAAGTTATAATAGTTCTATTTCTGGTATAACTTGAAAATCACAAGATGAAGTTAAAACAGCTCTTGGTGATATTTCAAAAATGTCTGTTGTAGATGTTGCAGATAAATTATTTAGTAAAGAAATCCCATTATCTACTTTTGTTACAGGTGCTGATGATAAATCAGTAATTTACAACATAATTCCATCTACTGGAAGTATTAATATTTCAATAGAAGATGGAACAAATGTGGAAAGTAATGTTTATAGTGGTTTTTTAAATGAAGGAATTAACAATGTTACTCAATTTAGTTGAATTCCAATAAGTTCTGTATCTCAAACATTATTATCAACAAATTTAAATGACGTTACTAAAGATTTAGTTATTAAAGAGTATTTATCAAAAATTCCTGCTTTTAGTGGACAAGAAATAAATCCTGATGATGTTACTATAACACCTAATATTGAAAATAAATCATTGGTTGTTGAAGTTAATTTAACAAAATATAATCAAGAAACAACTGATGCAAATAGAAATTTTAAAATTGAGTTAAAGGGATTTGTTCAAACAAAAATAACAGATGGAAACTCTTATGTAGCTCCATTAAATCTAACTGTTGTATTAAGCGTTGTATTAGCATTATTTATCAGTATTATATTAATTGCTGCATTAGTGGTAATTTTAATTAGACGTGCAAAATTAAAAAAACAAAATCAAAAAAAATAAATAGGAGAATAATATGAAAAAAATATTTATGAAAAGATATTTAAAATTATTTTTAGGTGTAACTGCTTTAGCTCCTATAGTTATTCTTCCTACAATTAAAACTGTTGATTCAACTAGTAATAATGAACTTATAGTTAATAGAAATAGTACATCAAGTTTTGATTACAATTGAAAGACTAATAATAATTCAAATGTAACAATGTATAATACTCCTTCACATATGACTAAATCAAGCAACGCTATTAGTTATAGTTTGGATACTTTACAACAAGATAAAGCATATGATGATGCATACACTTCATATGCATCAGTTGGTTCATCAAGTAATAGTGCTTTTAATAATGATATAATATCTAAATTTTGATTGTCTGCTGTTTCACAATCAAAAGAAGACAATGGAGTAACAACAAATTCAGTTTCTATTCCTGGTTCAAAGCAATGATCAGTAAAAAAATCAGATTTAGCTACTTTGATTGGTGTTACTACTGATAGTGAAACAAAAATAGAATCTATTTTATATTCAGGTGGTGGAGAGTTAGTTAGTAAAGCTTTATTTGTTATTTTATCATCGACAAATGCAACAACTTCAGGATCTTTTTTGTTTCAAATTAAATGAGAAGATGATGTGAAAGATTTAAAATCTCAAAAGGCTGGTGATTATAGATTCGTTAGACAATTATCATCAACTGCAAATGATAAATTTAATTTTATGACATTAGAAGCAGCTGCAACACACACTATTCATTTTTTTCAATTAAATAATTTCACAAAAATCACATTATCTACAGCTGCTGATTATAGTATTAAATCAGGAAAGATTACTGGTACATCTAATTTTTCAACTAGTAATGATACTCAGTCGATATATACAATAAGTGTTTCTTCAACATTATTTGATAATAAAGTTACTGATAATGTAGAATATAAACCAATATTTGCATATAGATCTAATTCATTAGGTAATAATGCTTATTTTATTTTTCAAGCAAATTCTTATACTAGTGCTAATTCAAATAAATATTTATTTACTTTAAAAGTACCAACTTTAAGTACTACTGATTTTACAGTAGATCAAAATAATGGTGCTAATTCTATAAAAACAATAAATGTAGATTCTGCTACAACTCCATTCAAAGATAATACTAATATTACTGTTACATTAAGCCAAAATAATAGTTCAAATTACATGATGTTTTTTTCTCAAGAAGATTCAAGTCAACCAACAGGTTATTATGGTTATTTAAATTTAAATTTAGCTGATAATAGTACAACAACTGAGTATAAAACAACAAAAATAGAAAATAATAATACTGGTAGTATGACTGATTTATATACAGTTAGTAAATTGTATAGTGCTACTAGTGAATTAATAGGTTATGTATTTTTAGACAAAAAAGGTCAAGTATTTCAGTATGATTTAAAATTTGAATCTCCTGTATTATTATATAATTTCAAACAAAGTACAATTCAATTAGGAGATATTTATAATATTGTTACATCTCCAAGTAGTGCTAGTTGATTTGGACAAATGACTGATTCAACTTTTGGTCAATTTAATGGAAATACATTTGTTGGTCAATGAGATAAATTGGCTCAAACAGATTCTTTTGAGTTGCCAATAAAATTTAATATTAGATCTCAATCTGAAGTTGCTCCTTCTGTTATAAGTCAAAAAGTTGCAGCAGGTAATACATATGCATCAGAGTTTATAAATTATTTGGGTAATGGTGAGTCATATAAAGATTTTTTGGATGTAACTTTTCAAGATCCAAGATTAAGTATTTCTCCTTCAATCAGTATTTCACAATCTGTTTTTGTTGCTGCTGACAATAAAATATATACTGTTACTTTAACATTTAAGCAAAAATTAAGAAAGATTGATTACAATGGAAATATAACTTCAGAAACTGATGTTAAAGAAGTTACTTTGGCTAGTCAAACTTATAAATTTAATAATGCAATTTCTAAAGTTTATGCAGCAAATGAAACAGATGAAAATGGTCAAGAAAAACAACCAATACCTGTGTTTATAAAAAATAAACTACCTAGTCAAATTACACAGGATGAAATCAAAAACTATTTAGTTGTTTTAGAAAATGTTACAAATGAGTCTATTACATCTACATATAATGATAGTACAGGTAGTATGAGAGTTATTGTTACAGTTCCATATATGTGAGAAGTAACTGCACAAGGTGAAGCATTAACTGCAAATAAAGTTTTTGCATTTGACTATAGTAATTATTTTTATTTCAATTCTTTGGGTAGTTCAGCAAGTATTACTGAAATTGATACTACATATATAGATAAACCAGAAAATGCCAATTTAAAAACTTCTTTATTAGCTAAATATGGTGCTAAATTGCCTTCATCAATTGATCCACAAGAATTAATTAATTCATTTGTTATTTTTGGACCTGCTTTTAGTCAACAAGCAAATTATGATTCTGGTGTGATTTCAAATCAAAATGAATGAACAATAAATGTTATCCCTTATGATAAAGAAGGTAAGGCAAAAATAGATATAACAATACCAAAATTAGCAAATTCAAACAATGTAAGAATTTTATTTGAAACTCCATCTATATTTTTATCAAATCCAAATGCTAATGCTTCAGTATATTTCATGTTTAAAGAAAATGTTGAAGTTATGACTGATGATTTAAAAAGACAAAGTGCATCTACTATTGCATCGAAGCTAAATTCATCAACAGGAAATAATAGTGGTGTAATTTCTAGCTTAGAAACTTTTGCAAGATTTAGTGATTATTTTGTATCTTATATTAATGATGGAACTATAAAAGTTAGTGCTATTGGAAATGACACTTATGGTACATTAAAAATTGTTTTAGATGTAACTAAGGATGGAGAAAAATTACCTGGTTTTAGTTCTTCTTCAATTGAAGCAATTTTTCAAGGTTTTGCACAAGCTCAAGGTGAACAATTAACTAATGATACTTTTAAATTCAAAGAAAGTCTTGATAATATTTCAAATATTTCTCCTTTAAATATTACAGCTGATAGATTGATGAATGAATTTGATATTTTTAATGGTAGTGCAGAGCAAACGAAAAATAAAATAACTTCATCTAATATTACTCTAAATAAATCTACAATTAGTGGTACAGTTCAAGTTATTGTTACAATTGAAAACTATGTTGAAAATGGTACAGTTTATCCACAAAAATCTTTTATCTATACATATAGTGGATTTAAAAAGTCTCAAGAACCAGTTGATATGGTTGTTTGAAAATCTTTTTATGAAATAACTACTGATAATCAAAGTTATAAAAATTCTAGACCATCAGATATTATTAATTCTATAAATGCAACTTCTATGTCTAATAAAGAAAAATTAAATGTTTTTGCTAATGTGTCTACAGATTTAAGCAATAAAGTTACTGATTCTGATATTAGTATAATCCTAGAAGGAAATGATGGCACTGGTGAATTAACAGTTACTGCAACAATAAAAGTGGATGATACTTCTTTATCACTTAGCACAATCATTGATTGTAATGATAATCAAAGTTTAACACCACTTATTAACTTGATTTCTGATAATTCAAATAATGCAGATCTAGCTTTATTAAGAAATAAATTGCCAAGTGAAGTATCTCCAGAAGAAGCAGCAAAATTATATTCTTTTACAAATGCTAATTCATATGTAAAAGAAGTTGATTTGATTCCAGATGATGCTCAAGGTTTATTAAATGTAAAAGTTAGATTATTAACAAGTGCAGGAGCTGAAATATTATCTTCATCAAATTTATATACTCAGTTTGCCAAATTTATACCTCAAAATGAAGGTACTAATTGAGGTATTGTTGCTGCATCAGTTATTGTGCCTGCAACAATTCTATTGATACCTATTATTATCTTAGGTGTAATTGAGGATAGAAAAAATAGACAAAAAATTGCTAAAAAACTTGATAATAGACTTAATGAAGAATATAAAAAGAATTACAATAAAAAATATTAAATTATAAACAAGAACAATTGTTCTTGTTTTTTATTTATCTTTTTAATAATTATCATAAGATAAATTTTTAACTTTGCTTTATACTTAATATAGTTTATAAATAAGAGGAAAATATGAAACTATTTAGTTCAATTGAGAAAAAAAATAAAGCTATAAAAATTATGAATAATAAATTATCTATTTATGTGTGTGGTCCAACAGTTTACAATCATGTACATATTGGTAATATTAGACCAATTGTTGTCTTTGATGTTTTATTAAGATTATTAAGAACATTTAAAGTTGATGTTAATTTTGTTCATAACATTACAGATATTGATGACAAAATTATTAAGCAAGCTAAACTAGAAAATAAAACAGAACTAGAAATTGGTAATTATTATTTAGAACATTATAAAAGTATTTTGGAAAAATTAAATATTTCAAAAGGTATTTATTTTCCAAAAGTATCTGAACATATTGGTGGAATTGTTAAATATATAGAATTTTTAGTAAAAAAAGGCTTTGCTTATAAAGTTGATGGTGATGTATATTTTTCAATAGATAAAATTAAGGACTATGGAATTATCTCTAATAAATATATAAATGATTTAGAGGTTGGTGCAAGAATTGAAGAAAATAAATCAAAAAAATCTCCTTTTGATTTTGTTTTATGAAAAGAAACGAAATCAGGCTTAAATTGAAAAACAAAGTTTTCATATGGTAGACCAGGGTGACATACTGAATGCGCTTACTTAATAAATAAATATATTGGTAGATCTGTTGATATTCATGGTGGAGGTGTTGATTTGAAATTCCCTCATCATGAAAATGAAAATGCTCAAAATATTGCACTTTGCAATGTTCCTATAGCAAAGAACTGAGTTCATGTTGGACATTTAACAATTAATGACACTAAAATGTCAAAATCATTAAATAATTGTGTGTATGTTAAAGATTTATTAGAAATATACAGTGGTAATGCCATTAGATGATTTTTTTATCAAACAGGTTATTCAAATCCAATTAATTATGCTGATGAATATATGGAACAAGCAGAAGAGGATATCTCAAAAATAATAGATGATATTAATATGTTCAAAAGCTATCTTATTATAAATAATGAATTAAGACCTGTTATGTTAAGCCCATCAATTTTTGAATTGTTATTAAATGATTTAAACATTCCAAACACAATTACTTTTATTAATGCAGAAATAAAAAATGCACACATAGCATTAAGACAAAAAGAATATGATACATTAAATTTGAAATATAACATACTATATACTTTATTAAATGTACTTGGTATTAATATAGAAAATATTCATACTGATCAAAATATAGATTTATTATTGAAATGGGACAAATTAAAGTCAGATAGAAATTTTGTCCAAGCTGATGTACTAAGAAAAGAACTAATTAGAAATAAATTAATTTAATTGTTTGAATTCAAATTTTTATTAATAAAATTTTAATAAAAATTTGAATTTTTTTTAAAATGAAAGGTAAATAGAAATATGTCAAAATATGTTTTAGGAAAAAAAGGTGTTTTAGATAATATAAAGCAAAATAAAATATCAACTGTTTATTTAAAACATGATTTTCCTGAGTTGCTTGAACTTAAAAAGAAAATTAATTTCAATATATGTTATAAAAAAGATAACCATTTTTATTCTGTCTTTGATGGAAATCACCAATTTGTAATAGGTGAGTTAAAAGAAAATAATTTTTATAATAACTTTAATTCTTTTATTTCAGACATAAATAGTATTAATTCTGAAAGAAAAATAATTATTATGTTGGATGGCATTCAAGATCCTGGTAATTTTGGTGCGATAATAAGAACATGTAGTTGTTTTGGTGTTGATGGTATTATATACAAAAAAATGAATCAAGTTCAAATAAATGATACTGTTATTAAAACAAGTGTGGGTGCAATTTCTCATGTAAAAATGCTATCTGTATCTAATTTATCAAATGTCATAATAAAACTAAAAGAATCAGGTTATTGAGTTTTATCTTCGTGTTTAGATGATAAAAGTGTTGATTTAAATTCTTCAAAGTTTGATTTTGAAAAAATATGTTTAATTTTAGGCAATGAAAATAATGGCATATCTAAAGTTGTCTTAGACAATTCAGATTTAAAGCTAAAAATACCAATGAGTATTGGTAGTGTTCAATCTTTAAATGTTAGCGTAAGTCTTGGAATCCTTTTATATGCAATTATATATAAATAATATTTGGAGGTATAAAGTGTCATCAAATGTAGAATTAAATGATAATGAATTATTATATTTATATAATGAATCAAAAAACTATTTTGCTTATAATTTGTTAGAAAAAAAGTATTTAAATAATTTAAAAATTTCTGGATACAAATATTTAAGAAACACATCAATTTCAAAGTATTATACTCAAGATGATGTAGATTCATTAATAACCATATATTTTAAAGAAGGGTGTGACATTTATAAATATTATAATAATAAAAAATTTAAATGCTTTATATTTTTATTTGTTAGAAATAGATTTTTAGATAATTGTAGATCATTTTCAAATTATAAACATAATATAATGAACATCTGTAGAAGTTATGATGATGACAGATTTGATTACTTAAATAATTGTGTTGATAGTTTAGAAAAAACTCCAGATTCATTAAGTAATTATGAAAATGAAAATGTTTTCAAATATGAGTGAATTTGTAATTATTTAGATAATAATTTTAAAGATGAAAAAGAAATTTTTCTTGAATGAGCTAGTGATAAGTTTTCTATAAAAGACATTTGTAAAAAATACAATAAAAATATAAAATATTTAAGAAGTAGATTGTATTATATTAGGCAGAGAATGAAAGATCAGGCAAAAATTTATTTTAATTAATTTATATAAAAATGTTTTTTAAATAGCTATATTTAAAAAATCTACTATAATATTTAGTAAATATCCTAAAAAAGGATATTTTTTATTTTATATATTCATTAATATGAATTGTGAATATAGATGGGAGGTAGTGTGGAAGTTTCAGTAAAGACAACAAGAAAAATAGGATTAATCACTTCAATTTCTATTTTGGTTGGTAGTGTAGTTGGTATAGGCATTTTTTTTAAAAATATTTCTGTATTTAATGCAAATAACAATTATGGTATTAATGTATTAATTGCCTGAATAATTGCTGCAATTATTTCTACATGTACAGCCATTTGTTTTGGAGAAGCATCTTCAGCAGACCCTGAAGGCGGAATAGGTGGATGAGCCAATAAATTATGTGGGAAAAAACTAGGATATGTAGTAAAAATAAATTTTAATTTATTTTACTTAGGTATATTGATTGCATGTATTGCTGTTTTTGTATCTGAAGCAATTTTTAATATATTTAATCTATCTGGTAAAGTCCATATGGGATTTATTATGTTATTAACATTTGGGATATTTTTTATATTAGTAGCATTAAATTATTTTGCTACTAAGGTTTCTCAGATATCGCAAATAGTTCTAACAACACTAAAATTTGTTCCAATTATTTTAATAATTGTATTAGGTTTTGTGTATTTAAAAAATGGTAATAATTTATTTGATGAAAATAATGCTGGTTTTCTATTTAAACCATCCCAGCCTGGGCAAAAAATAAATAATTCTCCACAGCTACCAAATTTAGGTCCTGTTGGAATATTTGCGTCTCTTCCTGCTATTTTATTTGCGTTTGATTCTTTTACATGTGTAGGATCAATAGGTTTAGAGGCAAAATCTAAAAAAACTGTTCCTATTTCAATAGTTGTTGGAATGGTATTAGTTTCAATATTCTATATACTAATAACAGTTGTTCAAATATTGATAGGTCAAGGTTCAATTGGTGAGACATTTGATTTAATATTTTATAACAATCCAACAGCTCAAATAATTTTTCAATATATTGTTAGTGTATTTATGTTTGTATCAATATTAGGTGTATGCAATTCAATGATATTAACTGCAATAAGATCATTTGATAAACTTGTTAATGATAAATTAATAATTGGAAGTAATAAGTTATTGTCTGTTGCAAATAATAGACAATTATTAGCTGGAACAATATTATTTTTAATTGTGGAAGTAATATGGCTTGTTTTATTAACCATTCTATCCTCATCTTTTAATCATGATGCATTTGTTGATGGATTTTCAAATTATGCAACTCTATTCTTTTTCTTTATATATGGTTTAATTGTTTTATTCACCTTAATTAATCACATTACTAATAAAGTTAAAGTTAACAAATTTAATACATACTTTTTTGTGCCAATATCAATTATTTCCTTGATTGGTATAACAATTGTCTTTGGTTATCAATTTTTTTATGAAAATATTGTGAGAGTATTTTTGGATCCAAATTACCATAGTTCATGAGGAGTGTTATTTGGGCCAAGTAACCCATTTAAACTAAAGCTTTGAGAAGTTTCAATTGTCTTTTTTATTATGTTATTATTATTTATGTTACTTCCTATAATTAATTATTTTTTGATGAAAAAGAAATATTTTCAAGAAAAGAATGAGTCAAAAATAGAAGAGGCAAAAATATAATGTCAAAAAATGTTATTATGATTTGTGAAGATTGTTTATCAAGAAATTATAAATCTAAAATAAATCAATATAGGACAGAAAGATTAGAATTAAAAAAATATTGTCCAAAGTGTAGAAAAGCTACATTACATAAAGAAACAAGGTAAGTACTTATGGCGAAAGAAGAAATAATTGTTACTAAGAAAAACAAAAGGGAAGATTTGAATAATGATGATAAACAAATTGATCCCTTTGCTTCAGAAACACAAACTAAAAAATTCAAAAAATTCAAAAAGTTTTTTTATGGAGTTGGAAAAGAATTTGAAAGAACTTCATGAACAACAAAATCAAAATTAGTATCAGATTTTTTTGTGGTTGTAATAATAGTTTTAATATTAGCTGCAATATTTACAGGAATTGGGTTACTAATGGTTACGTATGTAAAATAAAAAGAGTTTATTAGGAGAATAATATTATATGAATAGTTCAGTGCCAAAGTGATATATTGCTACAACAATTATTGGTAATGAGGAAGTTGTTTATAAAAATATAGAAGATAAAATTAGAGCATATGGTTTAAATGATTTAGTGAAGGAAATTAAATTATTAAAGAGTAGAGAAATAACAATTGAAATTTTTGATAATAAAACAAATCCTCCACCAAAATTAATGAGAAATACTAAATCTATTACATGAGAAACATTACCTGGTAATAAGTATAAAAAAACAAGAATAAGGGAAGTAAATAGATTTCCAGGATATATTTATATTCAAATGATTATGACTCAAGAAGCATGATATGCCATTAGAAATACTTATGGTATAACTGGATTTGTTGGTTCTTCTGGTAAGGGTGCACAACCTATACCAATGTCAGATCAAGATGTAGAAGCATTATTTGATCCTTCTTTAAACAAGGATATTATTATTAATAAATCTGAAGGTTCATATTCTGGTTATGTAGATAATACAGTTGAATCTCAAAAACAAGAAAGCAATGATAATAAAAAATCTACTGGAGAAGTTGAATTTTTAGTTGGATTACCAAATATAGTTTCTGTTAATAATAAACCTTTTGTTGTTAATAACTTAAATAATGATGGTTTTTATGATTCGCAAATTAACAATAAAGTAACTTCTAATGAAAATGAGTTAGACACTAATTCAGAAACATTAGAAAAAGAAAATTTTATTAATGAAATAAGTAATACAGAAGATACTAGAGATATGTATATAAATGATCATTCAGAATTAGATGATGCAAATATTAAAATGAATGATAAACATACTTCAGATTATTCTTTAAAAGTTGGAACATTTATTAAGATTATATCAGGCCAAATGAAAGATACTTCAGGATATATTGTTGCTATAGATGATGAAAATAATAAATTAGAAATCGAAATTGAATTACTAGGAAGAAAAAGTAAAATTATTGTAGATAAAAGTGAAGTTACTACAGATAATATTGAATAAAAGGCATTGCCTTTTATTTTTTATATATAATCATTTTTATAAAAAATATTATATAATATTATGTATTTTTAAATATTTAAGGAGACAAAATGCCAAAAAAAGAAGCAGAAAAAAAAGTTGGATCAGTGTCTAAAAAGACTACTGCAAAAGCAGAAACAACAAAACAAAAAAATGAATCTGCACAAAAAAATGTTGAAAATAATGTTATAGCTAAAAAATCATCAGAAAGTACATACAAAGAAAAAGCTAGTGAAATTGAAGCTAACATTATGGCAAAAATTAATGCAAATCCAACTGTGGCTAATAATAAATTCAAAAAAGTTATTAGTGTTAACAAATTAATGGAAACTGGTGCTCATATTGGTTTAACATCAAAAAAATGAAATCCAAAAATGAAAAGTTTTGTTTACACTAAAAAAGGTAATAATTATATTATTGACCTAATGCAAACAGTGATTGCATTAAGTGATGCATACAATTATTTAATGAATTTATCAAAGGATAATGGATCAGTTTTAATAGTAGGTACAAGAGGAAAAACTATAAAAAATCATGTTAAAGAAGAGGCAAAAAGAGTTCAAGCTTTTTATATTAATGAAAGATGACTTGGTGGTACTTTAACAAATTTTAAAACTGTAAGCAATTCTATTAAAAAATTTAATAATCTTTTATATATGCAAAAGTATGGTGAAATTGAAAAATTCACTAAGAAAGAACAAGTTGCTAAAAGAAAAGAAACTGAAAAGTTGGCAAAATTTTTTGGTGGAATTAGAACTATGAAAGATTTACCATCAGCTTTAATATTAACAGATCCTGAAAATGAAAAAATTGCATTATTAGAGGCAAAAAAATTAGGAATTAAAGTAATTGCAATTTGTAATACTAATGCAAATCCTGAATCTATTGATTATGTAATTCCTGCAAATAATTATTCAATAAAATCTGTTTATTTATTAATTGGAATTCTTTGTGATGCAATAGCTGAAGGTAAAAATTTACCTAAATCATTTGTTGATAAAAAAGATGATGAAATTGTTTTACCAGAAATTGTTAAAAGAAAACCTGAATTTAGAAAAGTTGTTTATGATAGACCAAATTTACAAAATTCACAACAAAAAAAATAATATATTAAAATTTAAATAAATCATTTTAAAATGATTTATTTTTTATTATAATTTTCAAAAAAGGAATTCATTATGTTTGACACTCTTATTAATGATGAATTATATATGTTCCAAAATACAAGAATGGCTAATAATTCATACATTATAATTAATAAAAAAACAGCAATTGTAATTGACCCTAGTTGAAATGGTAAATCAATTATAAATTTTTTAAAAGAAAAGAAAATAAGTGTTGTTAAAATTTTTATTACACATGCTCACTATGATCATATAGTTGATATTGACAAAATTTATAAAGAATTCAAAGATGTTACTTTTTATATATCAGAGCATGAATCTATTCATTTGAGACAAATATCATCTAATATGGCATTTAAATCTCCATCAACTTTTCCAAAAGAAAAAATATTTGAAATTAAATCTAATAATACTGAAATAAAATTTGGACAAGAAATAATTGGTATTTTTCTATCTCCAGGCCATTCCAAAGGTTCTATAACTTTTATATATAAACAATATATATTCACAGGAGATTTTATTTTTTCTGACTGTATAGGTAGAACAGACTTACCTACAGGGAATTTAGAAGAGATGAAAAAGTCTTTGAAAAGATTTTTAAAATTTGCAAAGGATGATTCAATTATTTGTCCAGGACATAATCAAATTTCTTTATTTAAAATAGTTAAAGTTTACAATGATGAATTAAATGAATATTCAAAATAATGGAATTTAATAATTTATGTTAAAAAATTATAATATTGCAATATATCCTGGAACTTTTGAATTTTTTCATGATGGGCATAAATCTATCATTAATAAAGCTATGAAACTTTTTGAAATTATTTATATTGTTGTAAGTAATAATGAAAACAAAAATTCATCTCATATAGAAATTAGATATAACAACATAATAAACTCTAATTTTGTAAAAAATAATAAAAATATAAAAGTTATAAAAAATGAAGGTTTAACAATAGATATTTTAAATATGCTTAATTGCTATTATATAATAAGAGGTGTAAGAAGTATTGAAGATTTTAAATATGAAATGTCTTTGTATGATTCATATAAACAAATTTCTGTTGACTTTGAAATAATATATTTCTTATCGGATGAAAGCATGAGGAAAATATCTTCCTCATCAATATTAAGGAGTAACAAAAATGAAAACTAGAAAAGTGGTTTTGATTGGTTGTGGTGCTGTTGGTACAGCTTTTCTATATGGTGCTATGAACCAAAATTTATTTGATGAATATGTATTAATAGATGCATTTGAAGGTGCTGCTAAAGGAAATGCAATTGATACTTCAGATGCTATCCCAAATTTAGTGCAACCGCCTAAATATGTAAAATATGGAAGTTATGATGATTGTTCAGATGCTGACATTGTAGTTATTACTGCAGGTGTAGCTCAAAAACCGGGAGAAACAAGAATTCAATTAGTAGGAAGAAATGCAAGAATTATTCAAGATATAGCAAATGGTGTAAGAGATTCTGGATTTGAAGGGATTACTGTAATTGCATCTAATCCAGTAGATATTATTACTACTTTGTATCAAAGAATGACAGGTTTTGATCCACATAGAGTAATTGGAAGTGGTACTAGCTTAGATTCAGTAAGATTGAATAGATTATTATGTGAAAAATATAAAGTTAGTCCAAAAAGTGTTTGTGCATATGTTGTAGGTGAACATGGTGACTCATCAGTTTCAGTTTTCTCTGCTGCTACAATTGGTGGAATTCCGTTAGCAAAATTTGGTGGAAAAATGACTGAAGCTCAACAAAATAAAATGCATAATGAAGTAATGAGAATGGCTTATAAAATTATTAATTTAAAAAGAGCTACATTTTATGGTATTGGAGCTGCATTAAACAAAATTTGTAGAGCAGTATTGCAAGATGAAAATATTGTATTACCTGTATCTTGTGTAACAAATGGGACATACAATCTTCAACTTGGATGACCAGCAGTTATTAATAAAGATGGATGAAGTAGACCAATAAAATTAGAATTAAATAAGGCAGAAAAAGCAAAATTTATAAAATCAGCTAAACAAATGAAAAAAGTGTATGATGAAGTTGCTGCTGAACTTGGAATTGAATAGTTATTAAGAATAGTTATAATTAGAAAAACATAGATCCAATTTAGGGACTATGTTTTTTATTTTGCTTGTTTTAAATCATTAAAATGTATTACAATTAGAAAGAATGAAAATTATTTTAATTATCACTATATGGATAGGAGAATTTTATGAGTAATATCACTCCGCAAAAAGTTAAAGAATTAAGAGAAAGAACACAAGCTGGATTTATGGATTGTCAAAAGGCATTGGCTGAATCAAATGGTGACATAGATAAGGCTATTGAATGACTAAGAGAAAAGGGAATTTCAAAAGCTGCTAAAAAAGCTGATGCTATTGCTGCAGAAGGTTTAACAAATGCAGTTATTAGAGGAGATCAATGTTTAGTTTTGGAAGTTAATTCTCAAACAGATTTTGTTGCAAAAAATGAAGAATTTATAAATTTAGTTAATGATATAATTGATGCTATTTTTATAAACAAAAAAGTGGACAAAGAATCAGTAGAAAAAATGCAACTAAAAAATGGTAAAGATGTTAAAACTGCATGTGTGGAAGCAACAGCTAAAATTGGTGAAAAAATTGAATTTAGAAGAGCAATGTTATTAACAAAAAAATCAAATCAATCTTTTGGAGCATACCAACATAGTAATTCAAAAATATCATCTGCTATTTTAATTGATGGTATTGTAGATGATTCATTAGCAAAAGATATTGCAATGCATCTAACAGCTATGAATCCTAGATTTTTAAGTAAAGAAAAAGTTGATAATAAATGATTAGAATCTGAAAGAAAAATTCTTTTAGAAAAATCTAAAGAAGAATCAAAAAACTCTAAAAAAGATCCAAAATTTATGGATAAAATTATTGATGGAAGATTAAATAAAATTCTTTCAGAAAATTGTTTAGAAGAACAACCTTTTTTTAAAGATGGTAGTATAACTATTAAAAAATTACTAGAACAAAAAAATGCAAAAGTTATAGACATGGTTCGTTTTGAATTGGGTGAAGGTATTGAAAAAAAAGTTGATGATTTTGCAAGTGAAGTAGCTGCACAAATGAAAAAATAGGTTTTGATGTAAAAAAATAGATCAAATCTATTTTTTTATGTAGTATAGGAGATATTTATGCATTCAAACAATAATAGCAATAGAACAACTATAATGTTGAAATTAAGTGGAGCCTCACTTAATCATAATGACAGTGATAATATAATTTCTTTTGAAATTTTAAATGAGATTGCACAGCAAATTAAAGTTTTAATAAATCATTTTAATGTTGCAATTGTTCTTGGTGGTGGAAATATTTGAAGAGGTTCTATAGCAAGTAAAGTTAATATGCCAAGAGATCAAGCAGATTATATGGGAATGTTGGCAACAATAATAAATTCTATTGCTTTTGAATCTATTTTGAAAAATATAAATATTGATGCAAAAGTTTTCTCAAAAATAGAAATGGAAAAAATTTGTGATACTTATTATTTAAGAAATGTTAAAGATTATTTAAATAAAGGTGGAGTTGCAATATTAGCTGCTGGAACTGGTATGCCATATTTTTCAACTGATACAGGTTCAGCTATTACTGCAATAGAAATTGGTGCAAAATTTATTTTAATGGGAAAAAATAATGTTGATGGAGTGTATTCTTGTGATCCATTAGAAAACCCTAATGCAGAGTTTTATAAAACACTAACTTATGATGATGTTATTTCTAAAAATTTAAGAGTAATGGATACTACAGCAATTGCTTTGTGCAAGGAGTATAAAACCAAAATTATTGTTTTTAACATAAATGAAAAAAATAGCATTATAGATACACTAAATAGAAAGTCAAAATTTACAATCATTGAATAGGATATAATTTATGGAATGAAAAGTTTATAAAGAAGAATTTGATAAAAAAGCTAATGAGAAAATTAATTGATTAGAAAGTGAATTTTCTAAGATTAGAACTGGTAGACCATCACCAACAATTTTTGACTCACTTTTATTTGATGCTTATGGTTCAAAAGTTAAACTTAATGAAATAGCTAATGTGCATGTTGCAGAAGGAAGAACATTAATTGTTAAACCATATGATAAATCATTATTACATGAAATAAATCAAGAAATTCTTAAATCAAATTTAGGTTTAACACCTCAAGTTGATGCTGATTTACTTAGAATTAATTTTCCTTCTCAAACTGAAGAAACTAGAAAGAATTCTGTTAAAAAATGTAAAGAAGTTCTTGAAAATGCAAAAATTGGTATAAGAAATATTAGAAACGATATTCATAAAAAATATAAAGCAGATAAAGAATTAAGAGAAGATGAAATTAAACAATATGATCTAGAATTAGACAAAACTACTAAATTATATAATTCAAAATTAGATGAATTATTTAGTAAGAAAGAAAAAGATTTAATGTCTTTATAGAATAATGAAAAAACATAAATTGAATCACATAGCATATATTATGGATGGCAATGGTAGATGAGCTACTAAAAAAAACAAACCAAGAAATGTAGGACATTTAGAAGGTGCAAAAGTGATACCAAAAGTTATTGACTATGCAATTAATGAAAACATAAAATACCTTTCTTTGTTTGCATTTAGTGTAGAAAATTGAAATAGACCAAAATTAGAAGTTGAGTATCTACTGCAATTGCTTATTGACCATTTAACAAATAAAACTAAAAAATATTTAAACAAAAAAAATATAAAACTAAATTGAATAGGATTTGAAACAAATTTGAATCCTTTAATAGTGAGGAAAATTAAATCAGTTGTTGAATCCACTAAAGATAACAAAGGTATAATAGTTAATATTTTTTTTAATTATAGTGGTACAAAAGATATTGAAAACGCTTTTGAAAAAATATTAGACAAAAATTTTTCAAAAAAAATTAGCAATATTAAAGAATTATTATTAACAAGTGAATTGCCCCCAATTGATTTGCTAATAAGAACAGGAAATGAAAAAAGAATAAGTAATTTTGCTCTATATGATTTAGCATATTCTGAAATTATTTTTGAAGAAGCTTTGTGACCAGATTATAATGAGTTAAATTTTAATTCAAATGTAAAAGAATACTATAATAGAGATAGAAGATTTGGAAAAATAAATGAACAATAAGATAAATAATAATAGTTTAATAAAATCAAATAATTTTTTCAAAAAAATAGATATTAATGTTAATAAACTGGATGATGGTAAAAAAAGAACATTTCAAAATAGAACATTAATTTCTATTTATGTTTTCATATACTATATACTAGTTATTTTATTTTCCTTTTTTTCTGATGAAACACAAGTGTCAAAACTTATAATAAAAGATAGTTTTCCAGAATCATTTAAAATTGTTTTTTCAATTTTATACTTATTTATTATTTATGCACCGTTTGTTATTGCAATGATTGAAATTAATAGGTTTATTTTTGGAAGAAACTGAAAAACATTAGTTGGTATTTTAATTTCAGGAACACTTTTCTTTTTTTTGCCTAATCTATCTTATTTATCTTTTAAATATCTTGGATTGTTTAATGATAAAGTCCCCATAGCATTTTATAGTAGTGAACTTGATGGAAAAATAAATGAATTAAATAAAATAAGATTATTTTTTGGTACCATATTAGCTTCAATGTTAATAACAATTATTGTAATGAATGTAATGTTGGGTTTTACAAAACTTAATAATTTTAAAAATGTATTAACACTTAATTTTATTATGTTTATAGTTCCATTTGGATTCATGTCATTTGGAATTATTGGTTTATTAAAATCATGAGTTGTTTTATTATTTATATTTTTTTCAGTTGTATTTACTGATGCATCATGTTACATAGTTGGCTTAATGTTTGGAAAAACTAAAATGGCACCAGCAATTAGTCCTAATAAAACTTGAGAAGGAGCAATAGGTGGAAGTATAATTGCCATAATTGGATTAATGGTTTATTCTTCATTATGAAAAATAGATGCAACTAATGTTGGTTTTAAAACACTTTCTATTTTTGCATCAGCAAAAGATTGAGTTAATTGAATTTGAATATTATGTACATCTATCACGCTTGTAGTTATTTCTATAATGGGAGATTTAACATTTAGCTATATAAAAAGAAATTTTAATATAAAAGATTATGGAACTATATTAAAAAGTCATGGTGGTATTCTTGACAGAGTTGACTCATTAGTGTTTGTGACTTCAACTTATGCTGCTATTTTATTTGTTGTTTCATCCATGGTTAATTGAAATTTATTTGGCTAATATTTTTTCATTTATTAAAATGTTGAATAAATATTATAATACTATATGTATTACATAATAGATAAGGAGAAAAAATATGATTGTAACTAAAAAAGCACCTAATTTCTTAGCACCAGCAGTTTTGCCTGATGGTAAAATAGTTGATAATTTTGAGTTATATAAAAATAGTGGAAAGAATGGTATAGTACTATTTTTTTGACCAAAAGATTTTACATTTGTTTGTCCATCAGAAATTATTGCTTTTGATAATAAATGCTTAGAATTTAGAGAAAGAGGATATAACATTATAGGTGTTAGCATTGACTCTGATTATGTTCATTTAGCATGAAGAAATACAGAAGTAAATAAGGGTGGAATTGGACATATTAAATTCCCAATTGTATCAGATATTAAAAAAGAAATTTCAATTGCATATGATGTTTTGTGTGATGCAGGAGTTTCATTAAGAGCATCTTTTTTAATTGATAGACAAGGAATAGTAAGACATGCTGTTATCAATGATCTACCATTAGGAAGAAATATTGATGAAATGCTAAGAATGGTTGATGCATTAACATTTTTTGAACAACATGGAGATGTTTGCCCTGCTAATTGAAAAAAAGGTCAAGATGGTATGAAAGCAACACCTGAAGGTGTATCTGAATACTTGAGTAAAAATAAAGAAAAACTTTAATAATTAATCTGCAGTTTAAAATTGCAGATTTTTTGTTTATTAAAATAAGTTTATCAATATATATAATTTTTGTTATAATCATAAGGTATTGTGTCTATATTTGAGATTGCTGATACACCAATATTAGTTGTCAAGTGATCAGGTAACTCATTTATAGAAATAATAACAATTATATAAAAATATGATTGTAATCATTGAAAGGACAACTAAGATATGAAAAATGAATTAAAAATAAAGTTATTTTCTTATGATCATAGATTATTAGATGAATCAGTTAAGAAAATTATTAAAACTTCTAAAGATAGTGGAGCTAATGTTAAGGGACCAATTCCACTTCCAACAAAAAAAGAAGTATTTACAATTTGTCGTTCTCCACATGTGAACAAACCATCACGTGAACAATTTGAGAGAAGAACACATAAACGTTTAATTATCTTAACTAATACTACAGATAAAACAAGAGAGAATTTGAAAAATTTAATAATACCATCAGGTGTTGAAATTCAAATTACTTTATAAAAAGATAATATAAAAAATTATATGAGGTAAAAATATGAAAATGTTATTAGGTAAAAAAGTTGGTATGACACAAGTATTTTTAGAAAGTGGTAAAGTTATACCAGTTACTGTTATTCATGTTGAACCAAATGTAGTATTAGAAAATAAAACAAAAGATAAAAATGGTTATGTATCAACAAAAGTTGGTTTTGTATCTGTTGAAGAAAGAGTTTTGAATAAACCTAAACAAGGTTATTTTAAGAAAATAAAACAAGAACCAAAAAGATTTATAAAAGAGTTTAGAGATGTTGATGGATATAATGTTGGAGATAAATTGACTGTATCAACTTTTAAAGCTGGAGATAAAGTTGATGTTCAAGCAATTTCAAAGGGACATGGATTCACTGGTGCTATTAAAAGATGAAATTTTAAAGTAGGACCTTTAGGACATGGTGCTGGATATCCACATAGATATCAAGGTTCAATTTCTTTTGGCCGTGGTGGTAGTCAAGGTCAAAGAGTAATGAAAGGCAAAAAAATGTCTGGTCATTGAGGAAATGAATTAATAACAATTGCAAATTTAACTGTAATAAGTATAGATGCAGTAAAAAACTTAATTTTAATTCATGGTTCAGTTCCTGGTCCTAATGATGGAGTAGTTTGCATTAAAACAACTTCTAAAAAAACAAAATTTATTGAACCATTAAAATTGTGTAAAGGTAAAGTATCAGAAGAAGCTGCTATACAAGAACATGCTCAAGCTGTAGATACTTCACATGAGGCACAAGAAAATAAGGAAGGTAATTAATTATGGCTACTGTTAAATTTTTTTCAGACCTTGATGGAAATGTTAAAAATGTTGAATTGAAAAACACAAAATTAATTGAAAAAAAAGTTAATAAGCAAGCAATTTTTGACTCTATTATTGTAGAAAACGCTAGCGAAAGACAAGGTACACATTCTACTTTAAGCAAGGGAGAAGTACGTGGTGGTGGTAGAAAACCATACAGACAAAAACATACAGGTAGAGCAAGACAAGGTTCAATTAGAAATCCACAATGAGTTGGTGGTGGTGTTGCATTTGGTGTTACTCCAAATAAAAATTATAAAATTAAGTTAAATTCAAAAATTAGCAAGTTAGCCTTTAGATCAGCTATTACTTTAAAAATAAATGATAATGAATTAAATTTGTTAGTAAATAAAGTTGAGTTGAAAAAACCTTCTACAAAAACAATTTCAACTTTTATTAAGAAAATTAATTTAGTAGATAAAAAAGTTTTAATTGTTTTAAATGAGCAACATGAAAATTTTATAAAATCATGTTGAAATATACCAACAATTAATCCAAAATTATGAAACCAAGTTTCTGTGAAAGATATTATTAATAGTGATATAGCTATTATTCAAGAGGATGCATTTAACAAGATTTCGGAGGTATTTAAATAATGGATTTATTAAATGTTATTATTAAACCTTTAAATTCTGAAAAAACTTATAGTTTAAGAGCATTGGATGTTAAAAAATATGTTTTTGAAGTAAATAAAAAGGCAAGTAAGCAAGAGATTGCATTGGCTTTTAAAATGATTTATGGATTTGCTCCAGAAAAAGTAAATGTTGTTAATAGAAAACCTGTTGCTATAAGAACAGGCACAAGAAATCCTGGTTTATCTAAATTTAAAAGAATTGCTTATATTACTCTTCCAAAAGGTGTTGATATTGCTTTTGATGAAGAAGAAGCAAAAAGTACAGAAAAAAAATAGTTAATTAGGCGAAAAGCAGAAAGGAAATGCATATATGCCAGTAAGACGTATAAAAGCAAGAAGTAGCGGTATAAGACAAACAGCCATTATTGATTATAAAAGTGTTTTAACTACTTCTACACCAGAAAAATCATTGCTTGTTCCATTAAAAAAGCATTCTGGTAGAAACAATGAAGGTACAATCACTGTAAGACATCATGGTGGTGGGTCAAAAAGAAAATACAGAATTATTGATTTTAAAAGAGATAAAATAAATAAAATTGCCACTGTAAAGACAATTGAATATGATCCAAATAGAACATCATTTATTTCATTGGTTTCATATGAGGATGGAGAAAAAAGATATATAATTGCTCCAAAAGATTTAAAGGTTGGAGATAAAATATTATCAAGTAATCAATTAATTGATATTAGAGTTGGTAATTCAATGCCAATTGAATTTATTCCAGAAGGTACATTTGTTCATAATGTTGAGTATGTTCCTGGTAAGGGAGCTCAAATGATTAGATCAGCTGGTACTTCTGCTCAAATCCTTGGTAAGGATGAAACAGGTAAATATACTTTATTAAAACTACCTTCAGGGGAAGTTAGAAAAATATTAAATAACTGTATGGCTACAGTTGGTATTGTTTCAAATGGAGACCATAACCTTGTAGTTATTGGTAAAGCAGGTTCTAATAGACATAGAGGTGTTAGACCAACAGTAAGAGGTTCAGTTATGAACCCTAATGATCACCCACATGGTGGAGGAGAGGGTAGAAGCTCAATTGGGCATGACGCTCCAAGAACTCCATGAGGTAAAAGACACATGGGTGTTAAAACAAGAAATGCTAAAAAATCTTCTTCTTCACTAATTGTGAGACGTAGAAAATAATGGAAAGGAAATTGGAATATTATGTCAAGAAGTTCTAAAAAAGGACCATATGTTGAAGATAGTTTAATGAAAAAAGTTCAAAATATGGTTAAGCAAGAAAAAAAGAAACCAATAAAAACTTGATCAAGAAGAAGTACCATTTTCCCAGAATTTGTTGGTTTAACATTTGAAGTCCATAATGGTAAATCATTTATTAATGTTTATGTAACTGAAGATATGATTGGTCATAAATTAGGTGAGTTTGCATCAACTAGAAACTTTAAACAACATACAGGAAATAGAAAAGATTAAGAGGTATTGAAATGAAAGCTAGAGCAATACAAAGAAATATTCACCTATCTCCTAGAAAAGCAAAGTTAGTTTGTGATTTAATTAGAAATAAAAAAGTTACAGATGCATTAGTTATGTTAGAACAAGTGCACAAAAAAGCTGCACCAATTATTAGTAAGCTTCTTTCATCTGCAATGGCAAATGCTACAAATAATCATGCAATGAGTGCTGAGAAATTATATATTTATCATATAGTTGCTAATCAAGGATCAACATTAAAAAGAACGTCGCCTAGAGCAAAAGGTTCTGCTGACTTGATTAGAAAAAGACATTGTCATATAGAAATTATTCTTTCTGATGATGTTAATGAAAGAAAAAAAGATTTAGATGCAATAAAGCAACTAAAAGCTAAAAGAGCAAAAAATAATAAAGGTTATTCAGCAAAACAAAGAGCTGGATTAGTTAAAAAGTCTAAAAGTAAATTAAATGTTAAAAAAGATGTTGTTAAAAAAAATAACAATGATAAGCCAGTTGTAAAAAATAAAGTTGATGCTGAAACTTTAAAAAGAGAGCAACAAGTTTTAAAAGTTGTTGATACTAAAACAAGCAATGATAAACTAGAGATTATTACTACGTCAATTATTATGATTTCAGCATCTCCTAAGCATGCAAATTTATTATTAGATGATCCATCTAAAAATGTTTTATTTTATAAAGTTACTCCAACAAATAAAGTTGAAAGAGTTTTAGTTTATGCAACTGCGCCAGTTAGTGCTGTGATTGGTGAATTTGATTTATCTGAAATAAAAATTTCTGATAAATCAACATCATGAACTAAATATGCTAGTAAATCAGTGTTTACAAAAAAAGAATTTGATGAATACTATCATGAAAAACATGAAGCTCATGCAATAGTAGCAAGTAAATCTTTTAGATATAGTAAGCCAAAGAGTTTAAAAGATTACAATATGTCTAAAGGCCCTAGTGGTTTCCAATATTTGAAATAATTAGAAGAGGTGTATTATGGGACAAAAAGTAAATCCTAATGGATTAAGAATAGGTATTAATAAAAATTGAGAGTCTAGATGAATTGCAAAAGATAATAAGCAAACAGCAAAATGACTTGTTGAAGATGATAAAATTAGAAAATACCTAATTAAATCTTTTAAAAATGCTCAAATTTCAAATGTTGAAATTGAAAGACATCAAAAAAGTATTGATTTATTTATTAATTGTTCTCAACCAGGAATTTTGTTGGGAAAAGAAATGAGTACTTTAAAAGTAATTAAAAAACAAATTAATTTAATTGTTGGTAGACATATAAAAGTTAATGCTAATGTAATTGCATTAGATAACCCATCATTAAGTGCAAGAATTATTGCAAGAGAAATTGCTGACGCAATTGAAAATAGAGTTTCTTTTAGAAATGCTCAAAAATTAGCTATTAAAAAAGTTTTAACTAATGGAGCTAAGGGAATTAAGACTCATGTTTCTGGAAGACTTGGTGGAGTTGAAATGGCAAGAGAAGAAGGATATTCTGAAGGTATTGTTCCTTTAACAACATTAAGAGCAGATATTGATTATGCATTAGAAGAAGCTTTAACAACATATGGTTTGATTGGGGTTAAAGTTTGAATTAATAGAGGTGAACTATTTGGTAAAGGAGTTCATTCAACAAACAAAAATATTCAAAGTAAGCCAAAATTTAATTCAGATCAAAAAAATTCTAATGGTAATTTTAATAGAAAATTTGATAATAAAAAACAACAAAATACTAAACCAAATACAAATAAAAAATTTGTGAAAAAAGAGAAATCAAATTAATAACTTATAGATAGGAGAAAAATATTATGTTGCAACCAAAACGTACAAAATATAGAAAACCTCATCGTGTAAGTTATGAGGGCAAGGCTAAAGGTAACAAATATGTTGCTTTTGGAGAATTTGGTTTAATGTCTACAAAAGGAGCTTGATTATCAGATAGACAAATAGAATCTGCACGTATTGCTATTTCTAAATGTCTTGGTAAAACAGGAAAAATGTGAATTAGAATTTTTCCACATATGTCATTAACTAAAAAACCTTTAGAAGTGCGTATGGGATCTGGTAAAGGATCTCCAGAAAAATGAGTAGCTGTTGTTAAAAAGGGAACTATCATGTTTGAAGTAGCAAATATTCCAGAAGAAATGATGAGACAAGCTTTAACACGTGCAGGCCATAAATTATCAGTAACTTGAAAAATTGTTAAGAGAGGAGAATTACCTAATGATTAAGGATTTAAGAAAAAAAACTGATATTGAATTAGGTGAATTAATCTCATCATTAAAAGTTCAGTTACTAGAATATAGATTTAAAATGGCTAATGGAGATGTTGAGGGAATACATAAAATTAGTGAAATTAAAAAAATGATTGCGACAGCTATGACTGTCCTGTCTGAAAGAAATATAAAAATTTCTTTTACAACTCATACAGTGCAATTAATAAAAATTTCTAATAATAAGCAAGATATAAAAGCAATTAAACTTGAAAGTTTAGCAAAAGAAGTTAGTGATAAAAAAAGTAATAAACAAGCTAAAACTACACCAAAAACAAATAAAAAACCAATACCAAATAAAACTTCAAATAAAGTTATTTCAAAAGATCAAAAAAATAGTAATGTGAGTAAACAATCTGCAAGTTCAAATATAAAAAGTTCATCAAATAATAGACAAAAAAAAGTTGCTATTAGAAGAACAGCAAAGGGGTAATAAATTATGGAAAGAAATTCAAGAAAAACTTTAATTGGTGTTGTTGTTTCTGACAAAATGCAAAAAACAATTGTTGTAAAAGTTGAAACAAAAAATAAACACCCTTTATACAAAAAATTAGTTATTACTCATAAGAAATATCATGCTCATGATGAAAAAGAAGAATCAAAGATTGGTGATACTGTTGAAATAATTGAAACAAGACCATTAAGTGCACTTAAACGTTGAAGACTAAATAGCATTATTGAAAAAGCAAAATAGTTATTTAATAAGGAGAATAAATATGATTCAATTCATGTCTAAATTAAATGTTGCAGATAATAGTGGTGCTAAATTAGTTGGTGTTATAAAAGTGCTTGGTGGTAGTAAAAGAAGATATGCAGGTGTTGGAGATATTGTTGTTGTTTCTGTTAAGAAAGCTCAACCTGGTGGAATAGTTTCTAAAGGGCAAGTATGCAAAGCTGTTATTGTTAGAACGAAAAAAATTATTAAAAGAACTAGTGGAAATTATTTGTCTTTTGATGATAATGCTTGTGTAATTATTAGAGAAGATAAATCCCCTAGAGGGACTCGTGTGTTTGGTCCAGTAGCAAGAGAATTAAGAGATAAAGGTTTTGCAAAAATTGCATCTTTAGCTCCTGAAGTTTTATAGGAAGGTATTATTATGCAAAGACTTAAAAAAGGTGATAAAGTAAGAGTAATATCTGGGAAACACAAAGGTAAAGAAGGAACTATTTTAACTGTTTATCCAAAAGATAATAAAGCTACTATTGATGGATTAAATATTTATAAAAAACATCAAAAAGCAAATCAACAAAAAGAAGAAGGTGGAATTATTGATGTTAATGTGCCATTAGATATGTCAAAATTAGCATTAGTAGATCCAAAAGCAAAAAATAAAGTAACAAAAATAAAATTTCAATACAAAAATAACTCTGGTAAAAGAAAAGACAAAATTAGAGTTTCAAAGGCAACAAACAATGAAATTATTTCAGGAAAGAAATAGGTATTAATATATGGCTATTAAATCTAATTTATATAATAAATATAAAAATGTTGTTGCAAAAGAATTGCACAAAGAATTTAAATATAAATCTGTAATGCAAATTCCTCGTATTGAAAAAATTGTTGTAAATGCTGGTTTAGGTGATGCAACAGGCGATTCAAAAATAATTGACCAAGGTATGAAAGAACTAATGGTTATTACTGGGCAAAAACCGATTGCTACTAAATCAAAAAAATCTATTGCGACTTTTAAAGTTAGAGAAAACCAAGATATTGGTGTTAAAGTAACTTTAAGAAAAGAAAACATGTGAAACTTTTTAGAAAAATTAATTACAGTTGCAATTCCTCGTATTAGAGACTTTAGAGGATTAAGTACTAAGTCTTTTGATGGTAGAGGTAGTTACACAATGGGAATAAAAGAACAAATTATATTCCCTGAAATTGTGTATGATGAAATAAAAAAAATTCGTGGCTTTGATGTAACAATCGTTACATCTGCTAAAACAGATGCTGAAGCGCTATATTTATTAAGAGCTTTAGGAATGCCTTTTGTTAGAACTAAGGAGAATAAATAATTATGGCTAAAAAATCATTAATTGTTAGACAAAAAAAACATCAAAAATTTTCTGTTAGAAATTACACTAGATGTGAAAGATGTGGAAGACCAAGATCTGTTATTAGAAAATTTGGAATTTGCCGTCTTTGCTTTAGAGACCTTGCATATAAAGGTGCAATTCCTGGTGTTAAAAAAGCATCTTGATAAATATAAGGAGAAATTATTATGTACATGGATCCAATATCAGATTTATTATTAAGAATCAAAACAGGAACTAAAGCAAGAAAAGTAGATGTAATTGTGAATTCTTCAAAATTAGTTGATGGAATTTTAAAAATTCTAAAAGATGAAGGTTATATTCTTGATTTCAAAACAGAAAAATTACCTAGAAACAAAAAGCAAACAAAGGTTTTCTTAAAATATAAAAACAATGTTTCAGCAATAACAAACTTAAAACAAATTTCAAAACCTGGTTTAAGAGTATATAGTGAAGCTAAAAAATTACCAAGTGTTTTAAATGGACTTGGAATAGCTATTATTTCAACAAGTAATGGATTAATGACTGATAAAGTAGCAAGAAGTAAAAATATTGGTGGCGAAGTTATCGCATTTATATATTAATTAGGAGTTGGTTATGTCTCGTATAGGAAATAGAATTTTAGAAATACCAACAGGTGTTCTAGTTGATATTCAAAAAAATATTGTTAAAGTATCAGGAAAAAATGGAAATTTAGATGTTCCATACAATCCAAATTTATTATCAATTTTAAATAAAGATAATAAAATTTTTATTAAAAGAAAAAATGAGGAAAAATTTACAAAAATGCTACATGGAACAATTAATGCAAATATCAATAATGCAATAATTGGTGTGAATAATGGACATATGAAACATTTAAAAATTTCAGGTGTTGGTTATAAAGCAAATGTATCAGGATCATTTGTAGATTTATATTTAGGACATTCACACAATATTAAAGTAGCAATTCCTACAGGTGTTAAAGTAGAATGTCCTAGTGCTACAGAAATTAAAATATCAGGTTTTGATAAAGCAGTTGTTGGACAACTAGCAGCTGTTATTAGAAGCAAAAGACCTCCTGAACCTTATAAAGGTAAGGGTGTTATGTATGCAAATGAACATATTGTTAGAAAAGTTGGTAAAACAGCTGAAAGTTCTAAAAAATAATAAGAGAAAGGTAATAAAATTATGAAAAATGTTAATTTTAATAGAAAATTTAAAAAACAAGAACGTCATAAGAAAATTATTAGAAAATTCAAAAGAATTGATAATGGATTACCAAGACTTATTGTTACAAAAACAAATGCTCATATATTTGCACAAATAGTTGATGATACAAAAAGTATTACATTAGTATCTAGTTCATCTTTACAATTAAAACTTAAGAATGGTAATGTTGCTAATTCTAAAAAAGTTGGTGAAGATATAGCTAAAAAAGCTACTGCTAAAAAAATTAAAGCAATTAATTTTGACTGTGGTGGTTCAAAATATAATGGTAGAATTTCAGCTTTAGCTGATGCTGCTAGACAATCAGGTTTGAAATTTTAATATATAAGGGTAATTACAATGGAAGATAAAAAAACACAATCGACTGCTGATTCTGTTAAAGAAGCAGTAAAAGAAGACAAAAAAGTCTTAACAAATTCTAAACCTAATGAAGATGGCAAAAAGCAAGGATTCATGAAAAATGGCAAAATTAGCAATTTCAATAAAGATGCTAGTAAGTCACAACAAAAAAAACCTGTAAGAATTTCAACTACTGGATATGAAGAAAAAGTTGTAGGTGTTAAAAGAATTTCTAAAACAACAAAGGGTGGAAGAAGCATGAGATTTTCAGCACTTGTTGTTATTGGAGATAAAAAAGGTTTAGTTGGATTTGGTATGGGAAAATCTATTGAAGTTCCTATAGCAATAAAGAAAGCATTAAAGAATGCTAAGAATAATATGTTCAAAATTAAAATGAACAAAAGAAATACTTTGTATCATGAAGTAATTGGTAGACATGGTGCTGGTAGAGTTTTAGTAAAACCTGCTCCTGAAGGTACTGGAATTATTGCTGGTGGACCAATTAAAGTTGTATTAGAATTAGCAGGTTTTACAGATGTTTATTCTAAAAATCTTGGTAAAAATACTTCATTAAATATGGTTAGAGCAACTATAAAAGGATTATTATCTCAAAAAACACCTAAAGAAATAGCTGCATTGAGAGATAAGAAATTATCTGAATTATAATTTGTAGGGAGAATAGTTATGAAACTAAATAAATTAACATATACTGAAGGTAGTAGAAATCACAAAGAAAAAAGAGTTGGACGTGGTTTTGGTTCAGGTATAGGAAAAACATCTACTAGAGGTAGTAAAGGTCAACATTCAAGAAAATCTGGTGGGACTAGATTGGGTTTTGAAGGTGGTCAAACTCCTCTATATAGAAGAATTCCTAAAGTTGGTTTTAATAATAAAAATTTTGAAACTAAATATAATACAATTACTCTACAAACAATTTCTAATTTAGATATTACAAACATTGATACAAAAATTCTTTTTGAAAAAAAGATTATTAGTAATCCAAAATTGCCTTTAAAAGTCATTGGTAATTTTCAATTAAAAAAACCTATTAATATTTCAGCAAATAAATTTACTAAAGGTGCTATTGCAGCACTTGAAAAAAGTAAAAGTAAATTTACTATTCTATAATTTATAGTATCATTATATACATGACAGATATTAGTTTAAAAAATAGAAAAAGTAATTGAGTTCAATTAAAAGAAATCTTTACAAACAAGCAAGTGATTGTTTCCCTTTTGGCAACAATGACTTTGCTTATTTTATTTAGGGTTGGAGCAAATTTAACACTACCTGGTGTTAAACTAACATCAACTGCTGGATCTGTTGATACACAAACATCATTTTTAGGTGTTTTAAATATTTTAAGTGGTGGTGGTGTTACACAATTTTCTTTTATGGCAATAGGGGTGTCCCCTTATATTACAGCTCAGATTATTATTCAACTTCTTTCCTCTGATCTTATTAAACCTTTATCAAATTTAACAAAGCAAGGGGAAAAAGGTAAAAGAAAAATCGAAATTATTAATAGAGTTTTAACAATGCCCTTTGCACTTATGCAATCATATGCTGTTTTAAGTTTAGCAACAACTCAAGGGGCAATTACAGTTTATGGACAAACATCACTTGGTGCATTAAATGGATGACAAACATTTTCTTTATTGATTGGTATGACTGCTGGAACATATCTTACAATATTTTTAGCTGACATCATTTCAAAAAGAGGAATAGGTAATGGAATTACACTTATTATCATTTCTGGTATAGTATCATCTTTATATACAAATTTTTCAAGTGTGTATACTGTTTTAGTTTTGCAATCAAATCAACCATATGACATTTTAAAATACTTGTCATTTATTGTTTATATTATTTTCTTTATTGCAATATTATTGGCTGTTGTATTTGTAAATGGAACAACTAGAAAAATACCTATTCAGCAAATTGGACAAGGTTTATCTAAAGATATTTCTGAAATGCCATATTTACCAATTAAATTAAATGCTGCTGGAGTTATACCTGTTATTTTTGCAAGTTCATTAATGACTATACCTCCAACTATTGCACAATTTTTAACTCCTGGTAGTGATGGTGTAAATTTCATAAATAGTTATCTTGCAATTGAAACTCCTGTTGGATTAACAATTTATGCAATATTAATTGTCTTGTTTGGATTCTTTTACTCTCATATTCAAGTTAATCCAGAAAAGTTAGCTGAAAATCTAAAAAAATCAGGTAAATATATTCCAGGTGTTAAAGTTGGAGAAGAAACTTATAAATATTTAAGTTCAACATTAAATAGAGTAAATTGTATTGGTGTTCCTTTTTTAACAATAATTGCTGTTATTCCATATGTTATTTCATTAACAACTAACATTCCAAATGGACTTGCACTGGGTGGTACAGGTGTTATTATTATGGTTAGTGGATCATTAGAGTTTTGACAAGCTCTTAAAAGTGCACAAACAAATTATGGTTATTATAATTTGACAAAGAGAATTAAAACTTCAAATGAATATGCAATAGCTAATAGTGGCGAGGATAAAGAATCTAAACATTTATGATAATTACAAAATGAGGATTATTATGAAATTATTATTATTAGGAGCTCCAGGCTCTGGTAAAGGTACTTTATCTGAATATTTAATTAGTAAGCATAACTTTGCTCATGTTTCTACAGGGAATATATTTAGAAAAGTTATTGATGAAAATTTAGAATATGCAGATGAATTAAAAAGTTATATTCTTAAAGGATTGCTAGTTCCAAATGATTTGACAAATAAAATTGTTAAACAAGAATTAGGTGAACTAACAAAAAAATATACAAATATAGTCATGGATGGATATCCAAGAACAATAGAACAAGCCGAATTTTTAAAAAATATATTTACCATTGATAAAGTAATTTATTTAAATGTTGATAGCGATTTATTGGTTAAAAGATTGACAGGTCGTAGAATGTGTAATAAATGTAAAAAAATATATAACATTTATTTTTCGCCTCCTAAAAAAGATGGAGTATGTGATAATGATGGTGAATTATTATTTCAAAGAAAAGATGATGATCTTTCAATTATTCAAGAAAGAATACAAACATATAATCAAACAACATTTTTATTAATTGATTACTACAAAGATAAGGGTAATTTAATAGAAGTTGATGGTGCTTTAAGTACTGAAGAACTTCATGAAAAAATTAATTCTATATTAAGATAATTATTATATAATCTATTGGTATGATTATTATTAAATCTTTATATGATATAGAGCAAATAGAAAAAGCATCTTCTATCTGAAAAAAGGTTAGAGATGATTTTTTTAAATATGTAACAATAGGTCAGTCATTAAAATATTTAGATTTAAGAGCAAAAAACATCATTGAAAATAATGGTGGTAAATGTGCATTTTACAAGTATAATGGGTTCCCTGGTAATATTTGCATTTCTGTAAATGATGTCATTATACATGGAATACCAAATGATTACATTCTACAGGAAAAAGACATTGTAACATTTGATGTAGGCGTTGATTATAATGGTTATATTTGTGATGCTGCATTCACAATAGTATTAGGAAATAATGAAGAGGCAAAAAAAATAAATGAAATTTGTTATAATTCTTTACTTGAAGGAATTAAACAAGCAATTCCTAATAATTATATAGGTGATATTTCATTTGCAATTCAATCATATGTTGAAAAAAATGGATATCATGTAATTCATGATTTTGGTGGTCACGGTTGCGGAAGAAAACTTCATGAAGACCCGATGATCTTAAATTATGGTAAGCCAAAGACTGGTGCAATGTTAAGACCTGGTATGGTAATTTGCATTGAACCAATGATATTAACAGATGATAAAAAATACTACATTGATAAAAAAGATAAATGATCTGTAATATCAGAAAATCATAAGTTAACTTGTCACTGGGAACATATGATTTTAATAACAAAAGATGGAAACAAAATATTAACTGAGTAGGTATCAAATGTCTAATAAAGATAATTTAAAAGTTAAAGAAGAAAAGCTTAAAATGAAAGGCACTGTAATTGAAACATTACAGGGTGGAAATTTTAAAGTTAAGTTAGAAAACAATGTAGAAATTATGGCTAACGTATCTGGTAAAATTCGTGTTTTTAAAATACAGATTTTAAGAGGTGATACTGTTGAAGTTGAGTTGAGTCCTTATGACTTAACACGTGGTCGTATAGTTTATAGAATATCTTAGGAGAATTATATGAAGGTTAGAGCTTCTGTAAAACCAATTTGTAAAGATTGTAAAGTAATAAAAAGAAAAGGTTGTGTTATGGTTATTTGTAAAGCATCTCCAAAACATAAACAAAGACAAGGGTAGGAGGATAATATTATGGCTCGTATATTAGGTGTTGATATACCAAATAATAAGCGTGTAGTAATTTCATTAACTTATATTTATGGTATTGGTAAGTCATTAAGTTCAGAAATTTTATTAAAAGCTAAAATTGATGAAAATAGAAAAGTATCTACTCTAACTGATGAAGAATTAGCAGTAATTAGAAAAATTGCAGCTGAATATATGATTGAAGGTGATTTAAGACGTGAAACAGCAATGAACATTAAAAGATTAATGGAAATTGGATGTTATCGTGGCATTAGACACAGACGTGGATTGCCTGTAAATGGTCAAAGAACTAAATCAAATGCTAGAACAAGAAAAGGTCCTAGAAAAACAGTGGCTAACAAGAAGATTGAGGCTAAATAGTTTCTAGAAAGGATTAAATATGGCAAAGAAAAAAAAGAAGTTAAGTTCTCCAAATGGGATTGCTCATATTCATGCAACTAGTAACAACACAATAGTTACTTTAACTTGTGAATTGGGAAATGCAATTTCATGATCAAGTTCAGGAAGCATTGGATATAAAGGATCAAAAAAATCTACTCCATATGCTGCTGGAATTGCAGCTGAAACTGCTGCTAAAACAGCAATGGATTTAGGATTAAAAAAAGTTATTGTTAAAGTTAATGGAACAGGTCAAGGTAAAGATACAGCAATTAGAAGCTTACATGCAGCAGGTCTTGAAATTTCTGAAATTCATGATGTTACTGCTATTCCTCACAATGGGTGTAGACCACCTAAAAAACCAAGATAATTCAATTTAGGAGATTTACATGGAAAAATTTATTAAATATCAAATTGAAGCAGTAAAAATTGAAGAAGAAAGTCTTGATCATGGAAAATTTAAAATAGGTCCTTTGGAAAGAGGTTTTGGTAATACTTTAGGAAATTCTTTAAGAAGAGTATTATTAAGTAACATTGAAGGTCATAGTCTTTTTGCAATAAAAGTACCTGGAATTAATCATGAATTTCAAGCAATAAAAGGTGTAAAAGAAGATTTGACGCAGATAATATTGAATCTTAAAAAGTTAATTATCAAAATTGATGATCAAATTTTTGGTGAAGATAGACAAAAAAGTGAAAAACTTGAAAAGTGACCAACATTAAAAATTGATTCAAAAGGTGGAGTTGTTAGAGCAGCTGACATTGAAACACCAGCTGGATTTACAATAATTAATAAAGACATGTATATTGCTACTGTAAATAAAGATGCACATTTAGTTATTGATTTGTATGCTAGAACAGGAAGAGGTTTTTGTTCGTTTGAGGAAAATAAAGAATTAGTTGATGCAATTAATACTATTTCTGTTGATTCAAACTTTTCACCTGTAGTAAAAGTTGCATATAATGTAAATGAAGTTAAGACAAGTAAAAATGATATTAGTGATGAATTGACAATCGAAATTGTTACAAATGGGTCAATAAAAGCTAGTGATGCATTAGCAATGAGTGCTAAAATTTTAGTTGAACATTATCAACCAATTGTTAATTTAAATGAAACAATGAATGGTTTACAAGTGATGGAAGAAGATTCTTCACATTCTACTTCATCATCTCTTGCTATTTCAATTGATGAATTAGAATTATCTGTGCGTTCTTATAATTGTTTAAAACGTGCTGGAATACAAACTATTCAACAATTAACTGATAAAACTAAAACAGAAATTGAAAAAATCAGAAATCTTGGTAAAAAATCTTTCAAAGAAATTATTAAGAAAATTCAAGATAGAAACATGAAACTTAAAGATGAATAGAGGTAATTATGTCTTACATAAATAAAGAGGGTAAAACAGCTTCTTGAAGAAAAATGGTTATCCGTCAACAAGTTTCTGAAGTTATTGATCATGGTAGAATAATTACTACTTTAACAAAAGCAAAAGAAACTCAAAGACATGTAGATAAGATAATTACTTTATCTAAAAAACAAACATTACATGCTAGAAGATTGGCTATGGAAACCTTATTAGATACATCAACTTCTACAAAAGATTTGCTATTGAAAAAATTATTCGATACATTAGCAAAAAAATATAAAGATAGAAATGGTGGATATACAAGAGTATTAAAATTAGGTCCTAGAAAAGGCGATAATGTTGAAGAAGCTATTATTGAACTAGTTTAGTTTAATAAAAATATCATTAAGTTAGTACTTAATGATATTTTTATTATAAAGTTATAAGGTAGGTTATATTATTATGAAAGCAAAAATATTTTTCAGAAATCTTGGACACGCAATATCATTTCCTTTTGTTGCAATATCATTACTAATAGGTTTATCTAAGTCAAAAAATTTGTATAAAAAATATTATTCTGATCCAGATTTATTAAGTGAAGAAGAAAGATATAGTTATGTTTATAAACAGACTTCAAAGGCAACATTTATTGCTAATTGTAAAATAAACTACGATGGAATTGAAAAAATACCACAAGTGCCTGTAATGTATGTTTGTAATCATAAAGCAGGATTTGATCCATTACTACTAATTAAAATATTTTCACAGGAGCAAAAGGTTATTAGACCAGTATTTGTTTCAAAAATAGAGTTATTAAATAATAAGAATGTAGGAAATGCTGCAAAATTAATTGATACAATTTTCATTGATAGAAAAAATTTAAGAAGTGCTTTTAAATGTATTGAAGAGGAAAAGAAAATTTTAGCTAAAAGATCTGTTGTTGTTTTTATAGAAGGAACAAGAATTTTATCACATGATTTTGGAGAATTTAAAAGTGCAGCTCTTGAGCCTGCTTTTGCTACAATGAGACCAATAGTTCCAGTTGTTATACAAGGTTCTGTTGGTGTAGAACAAGAAGATAAAAAAAGTTTTTTTAAATATAAGGAAATCAATGTTAGATTTTTGCCTTGTATTAAGCCAACTGAATTCATTCACACTAGTAGAGAAGGATTGGCTGTAAAATTAAGAAAAATTATGCTTGAAAAATATAATGAGCTTGAAAAAGAAAATAAATCAAAATTATATGACCCTCAAAAAGCATTAACACATAATGTTGATGAGATGCAAAGTGATAATAATAAAGTTGAAGATGAAATTAATAAAAAATTAACTATTAGTTTACAAGATGAAAATAATATTGAAAATAGTAAATTAAAAAATAATGTAAATAAAACTTCATCAGTTAAACATAATAGTAAATCTAAAAATAAACAAAATTTAAAATCAACAAAAACATATAAATCAAATAGTATAAAAAAAACAACACAAAAGAAATTAGAAAATAAAAATACAACAAAAAAATCAAAAACAAATAATAAAAAAAATAATTTAAAAAAGTAGCATTTAAAATAAATATGCTACTTTTTTATTTGTATTTAATATCTATATAAAATTTCTAATATTTATAGTTATTATAATAAAATTATATGGTTAGAGGATGTTGAAATGAGCAATATAGGAGATAAAATAAGATCTAATTTTGATTTTAAAAGTTTAGAATGCAATATAAGTATTATGGATTTTAATGGTTCTTTTGACTTATTGGTTGCATTAGTAAAAGAAAGAAAAATGGATATAATGACATTAAATCTTGTAGAAATTACAAAGCAATATATTGATTTTGTTAATAATAATATTGCATCAATAAAAATTGATGATTTAACAGAATACTTGTTACTTGCATCTTATTTATTAGAATTAAAATCAAAAAAAGCTTTGCCAGTAATTGATACTGTAGAAAAACTAAATAAAGAAATAGAAAGAGATAAATTTATACAAAGATTACTTGTATATAAACAATATCAAAATATTGTTCCTCAACTAATGGATAAACTTGAAATACGTTATAAAATGCATGACAAAGAAACTTATGATTTAAATGAATATATAAATGAAGAGTCAAAAAATAGCAATTTTATACCTCAAAATATTGATATAAATAAGATTTTAAAGGCAATGCAAAAAGTTTATATAAAACTAGAAAATATGGGAAAACCAAAATCAAATATTGCAGTTATTGATGTAAGTGAAATATCAATAGATGTTGTAGAAAATGATATTAAATTATTTTTAGAAAATTATGATTTTAATACAAAGATAACTCTTGATGATTATATAGCAAGCATTCCTGATGAAAAATTTTCTAAACAATATTTTGTTGTTGCATTTGTAGCTATTCTTGTTTTAGTCCGTAATGGATATATCTTAATAGAACAACCTGAAGATGATGATCAAATATATATTATTAAAAATAAATTAGATGAGGGCGAAAATGAACATTAAAAGTATTATAGAAGGAGTTTTATTTATTTCTGGAAAAGAAGGTGCAACTATTGAAAAATTAAAAAAAATAACAAAGTTAGATGAAAATGATTTGATAGCAGTTATTGATGAAATGATAGTGGAATATGAAAGAAGTTCCCAAAGAGGATTAATACTTAGAAAATTTGGTGATGATTATAAATTAGTTACTAAACCAGAAATAAATAATATAATTTCTAAGAATTTCAATGTTAAGCTTAAAAATCCGCTTAACCAAGCAATGATAGAAACACTTGCTATTATTGCTTATAATGAACCATGTACAAGAACACAAATACATGATATGAGAAAAGTTGATCCAACCCCAACAATTGAAAAATTAATTGAGTTTGGATTGGTTGAAGAAGCTGGTAGATCAGAGGCTGTTGGTAAGCCATATCTATATCAAGTGACAAAATTGTTTTATGATACATTTGGAATTAATTCTATAAAAGAATTGCCAGAAATTGTATTGCCAAATGATGATTTAGATGATGATAGCGATTTAGATTTTTTTGATTCAAATCGATATGAATAGAAAAAAGTTATTTAAGGAGAATAATAATGGTTTCAAGTTTAGCACTTATTTTATCACTTTCAATAGGAATACCCCTTGCAATAATTGCTGGAGCGATTTTAGGTTATTTTTTAGCAATGAAATATTTTAAAAAACAATTAAAAGATAACCCTCCAATTACTGAGGCACAAATTAGATCTATGTATCAACAAATGGGAAGAAAACCTACTGAAAAACAAATTAAACAGATTATGGCAACTTTTAAGAAAAATGCTAAATAAATTATGGCTATGTTTATAAAATCTGCAGAATCACCAAGAGATTGAATTTCTGATACTAAAAAAGAAATATGTTTTATTGGTAGGTCTAATGTAGGGAAATCATCGTTGATTAATACACTTGCAAATAATAATATAGCAAAAACGTCTAATATGCCAGGAAGAACACAATTAGTTAATTTTTTTGATTTTGGGAAATATAGAGTTGTTGATTTACCAGGATATGGTTTTGCAAATGTAAGTAAATCTAAACAATTGGATTTATTAAACATAATTAACACTTATTTAACACAAAGAGAAAATTTAATTTGTGTCTTTTTGGTTTGTGACATTAATGTAATAACTGAAAAAGATGTTGAAATGGTTGATTTTTTAAGTAACAATTTTCCAAATTTTTACATTTTACTAAATAAATCAGATAAATACTCTAAAAGCCATTTTGATAATAATAAAATTAAGATTGCATCATACTTAAATGTAGATGTAGATAAATTAATTCCAATTAGTGCAAAGAAAAAAACAAATATTACTAAACTATTTAATTGCATTGATAATTTTTGTTAGGAGGATATATGAATACAAAATTTGATTTTAATATTTGTGAAAAAAATACAGATTTATTCAAATATCAAAATAAAAAGAATACTAATGCTCTTAAAGCAAAAGATAATATTTTTTCAATGATATTGCCACCACCAAATTTAACAGGTATATTACATGTTGGTCATGCTTTAAATTGTACTGTTCAAGATTTTATTTTTAGATACAATTCCTTAAAAGGTTTAAATTCTATATGGTTTTCTGGAATGGATCATGCAGGGATTGCAACACAAACAAAATATGAAAGTTTTTTAAAAAATTCTAATAAGAGTAATTTATTAAATAACAAAACTAGAAATGAAAAAATAATGTTATTAAATGAATGAGCACAAGAAAATGCAGATAAGATTAGAAAACAATGAAAAGAATTAGGATTATTTTTAGATTATGAACATGAAAGATTTACATTGGACAAACAATCAAATGAATTAGTTACTAAAACATTTGTTGATTTATATAATGATGGGTTGATTTATAGAGGATATAAACTTGTTAATTGAGACGTTAAATTAAAAACAGCAGTATCAAATATAGAGGTTATAAAAAAAGAAGTTAATAAGAAAATGTTTTATATTAAATACTTTTTGGAAAATAAAACTGATTTCTTAATAGTTGCAACAACCAGACCTGAAACAATTTTTGTTGATTCTGCTGTTTTTGTAAATGATACAGATAAAAGATATAAAAAATATATTGGTAAAAAGGTCATTAATCCATTAACAAATAAATTAATACCAATTTTATCTGATAATTATATTGACAAAAAATTTGGTACAGGAGTAATGAAATGTACCCCTGCTCATGATTTTAATGACTATGAATTGGGTAAAAAATATAAACTTGAATCATTGAGTTGCATTGATTATGATGGAAAAATGAATGAAAACGCTATACATTATAAAGGCATTGATAGATTAGAATGCTCAAGACTTGTAGTAGATTTTTTTAAGAAAAATAATTTGTTAATAAAAGAAGAAGAAACAATTAGTAATGTTGGTTACTCAGAAAGAAGTAATGAGATAATTGAACCACTTTTGTCTGAACAATGATTTATTAAAATGGATTATTTTTCAGAAAAAATAATAAAATTACAATCAAGTAAAAATAAATTAGTTTTTTATCCTGCAAAATTTGAGAAAACTTTAATCAATTGGGTAAAAAATATTGATGATTGATGTATTTCAAGACAATTATGATGGGGACATCAAATACCAGCTTGATATCATAAAAAAACAAATAAGATTTTTGTTGGTATAAATCCTCCAAAAGACATTAAAAATTGAACTCAAGATAGTGATGTACTAGATACTTGATTTTCATCTGGATTATGACCTATTACTTGTACTCAATTTGATAGTGAAAGATTTTTTCCAACAGATGTTCTTGTAACTGGATATGATATTATTTTCTTTTGAATTGTTAGAATGATTTTGTTCTCTTTATATTTAAAAAAAGAACCTCCTTTTAAAAATGTATATGTTACAGGATTAATAAGAGATGAGATAGGTAGAAAAATGTCTAAATCATTAGGTAATGGTATTGATCCTCAACAAGTTATAAAAGAAAAAGGTGCTGATACTTTAAGATTAATGCTACTAACAAATTCTCATCCTGGAGAAGATGTTAGATTATCATTAAAAGAAACTAATAATAGAATTGATTTATGTTGGACATTTTTAAATAAATTGTGAAATTCTTTTAGATATATTTTGGAGTATAAAAGTATTTATAGTGAAAATTATGACAAAAAAAATTTTTTGCAGATAGACTATTGAATTATTAATAAGTTTTTTAAAATGTATAACTCTGTTAAAATTAATTTTAAAAAATATAATTTAATTTTTGGTTTAAATCATATAATAGATTTTTTCAAAAATGATTATTGTAATACTTATTTAGAATTAAACAAAAACAGAGATAAAAAAGATATAAATCATATTTATATATTATTTTATGTAATGAAAAACATATTAATATTATTACATCCTGCATGTCCTTATATAACAAGTTATTTGTATGATATGTTACCAAATAAAACATGTGAAAATATTATTTTTGAAAAATCTGATTTTGTTCAAATTATTAAAGGTGATAGTAAATTAATCAATGACTCTTTAAAAATCATTGAACATATAAGAAGAATTAGATTTGACAATAAGTTATCTAAAAAGGACCGTTTTGAAATTGCAATTTCAACAAACGAAATTAAGAATTTGGAAAAACAAAAAGATAAAATTAAGCTTTTATTAGAATCGGAAAATATTTTTGTGAAAGAAATAAATTCAAATTCAATTACTAATAAACACATTATTTTTGATGAATTTTCAATTGTAATTCTTAATTCATTTAAAAAAGACGAAAATAATATTAGTGAATTACAAAAAAAATTAAAACTTCTTGAATCTGAGGTTAATAGAAGTGAGCAAATATTAAATAATAAATCTTTTTTAGAAAAAGCTCCAAAGGAAAAAGTTTCTTTAGAAAGGAAAAAATATGAAGATTATAAAGAAAAGCTTAAAAAAGTTAAATTAGCTTTAAATATTAAATAAACAACTTTATATAGATATAGAGTTGTTTATTTTTTTTATGAATATTTTAAAATTTGATTATTTTCTTACGTTTTTATATATGGGGGTATTGTGAAATTTTATATAGATAAAATGTTAGAATTCATAAAAAATAACTTGAATATTCAGTTGATTGTTTTATCGATATTATGTATAAACTTATATTTTATTGATATATTATCATTTTTAATTCTCCCATTTTTTATTTTGGCTTATTCTTGTTTGATAAAAATTAATAAAAAAACATTTGCACTATCATTTGTTTTACCAGTAATAATTTTTGGTATTTATTTTTTGCTAAACTTTTTAAATAAAATAATGATTACTGAATGAGTTGATTTAGTACTTAAATATTCATTAAGAAAAAATCTAATACTTCACATAGATAAATATTATGATGAAACAGTAAGCAGCATTATTAAAATGATATTATTTTCATATAAAGATGATAATTCACATGATGTTTATAATAGTTTGTCAAGATTATCAATTGTGCATTTAATAGTTGTTAGCGGGTTTCACATTAGTGTTTATATTGGGATAATAAATTTTATTTTTAAAAAACATAGAATAATTAAAAATGTATTTTTATTAATATTTTTATTTTTTATTTGCTATTTAAACGATTTTAATCTTAGTATTTTTAGATCATTAATGTTTGTTATTTTGGGATTTACTAAAATAAATAGGAAGCATTTTTTGAATATAAGTATTATATTGATTAGCTTATTTGTTCCTAATGCACTTACTCAATATGGTTTTCAAATGAGTTGTTTATGTATTTTTGTTATAAACATTTTTAATAAAAAAATAAAAGGTAAATCAAAATTTATTAATTATGTTATTTTAACAGCATTGATAAATTTAATTTTACTGCCATATACTTCAATATTTAGTAATAAGATTTCGTTATTATTTTTTTTATACAATTATTTATTCACTCCAATATTTTATATTTTGTATTTATTTATTAGTTTATTTTTTCTTTTTGAATTTATGGTTATACCAATAAGCACTTTTGTAAATGTTTTTTTAAATCTAGTAAAATTAGCTGACTCTTTTAATATATTCATTTCACTACCTAATATGAATAATTTATTATCCATTATTTATATGTGTACATCTTTAATATTATTAAATTATTGAAAGGATATAAAATATGAAACAAATCAATTATTGATGAAAGAAAATTAATTATACTTTCTTATTGTCTTTGTCTATTTTTCCTCAAGCATTATTATGAAGTAATAAATGTAATAAACATCTAGATACTAATATAAATTTAAATCATAATAATTTTGAACAAGATAATATTTTGCAAATTAATAATGAGTATGAAACATTATCATTATTTACAAAATTTTCTAATGTATCTTATGAAAAGTATCAAAATAAAAATATAAATATCTATTATTCTATTAATAATAAAAGAGAAGTAATTTATTCTTTTTTAAAAAATGTATTTTGTTATAACCTTAAAAGATATTTTAATGATTGATTATCTAATTATTTAAATATTAATTATCCAATAATTAATTATGTAAAACAAAATATAAATTATTCTCTTAATGATATTAATTTGGATTTTGAATTTATTGTCAATGGACAAGAATATACAACAAATAAAAATTCTTCTATTATGAATAATATTTTTATTGATAACAATGGAAATGTATTTTATACATTAGAATTAAATAATAGTTTTTCAACAATAAAGATAAAAAATAAATTTGATAATTTTATTTTTAGAGAAATATCAAATATTTTTAATTATTCTATTCAATATTTAGAGACAGATGTAAGTAATATAAGAAAGAATAATATAAAAAAATTATTTGCTATTTATAATAATGTTCCTACTGAAATGTTTTATGAAAAATACCTTCAAAATAATAAAGATGGATTATTGCTTAAAAATATTAGATATGAAATTAATACAGGTTTTCAAAGATTTAGTTTAAATTATGTTGGAACTAAGTTTTTTGAACCAAGTCCAATAGATATATCAATTAAAGATAATAATATTATTAATAAGGTAAATATATTTTCAATAGATGAATCATCTATTGAAAATATATTCCATATTGGAACAACATTAAAAAATATTGGCTATAGTATAAAAATGAAAAAGAATTTTAATACTAATAAAGTTGATATAATTTTTTTAATTAATCAAATAGATAATGAACTGATATTTTTTAATATTTTAAAAAATATTCAAACAGAGTATGAAATTAATTTAAATTTTAACAATAATCATATTTTGGTAATTGATATAAAAGAGGAATTAAAAGATAAATATTTACCAATTAGTTTTAGACAAAATGATATAGAAATAAAAGGATCAATAGATTTAAAAGATGTATTAATAAAAAGTATAAATATTCTTACCTATAGTAATAATTTAGGAACAATTGATATTGAAATAAATTATAGTTATAAAAATTATTTTGGAATATTATGTGAAAAAAAAGATATTCTAAAAATTGATGATCTTTTAAGCATTAACTATAAAAAGAAAAGCGATATTTATGCCTATTTGAAAGATAATTTTTTTATAAATAATATTTTTAATTATGATGAATTTAAAAAATCATTTATAACTAGTAACAATTTTAGTTGATTAATAGAAGAAAAGAATGTTTTTATAAGCACAAATTCATTGGATGTATCATATAACAATGGAATTTTACTTCTAAGTTATTTTCTTAAAAATAAATATAATGAAATAATATTTAAAGATAATTTTAAGATAGATACAAAAGACATAATTAATGATAATGGAAATGAAAATTCAAATAAAACTGAATTAGATAGCAATTGATATATTTGACTTATTTTATCAATATTAATTACTTTAATAATTGTTTGTATTTTCTTTTTTATAAAAAAGAATTTCAAAAAAAAATAAAAATATATTAAAATAATTTTATGATTTTAATATATTCTAATGACGTAGGTCAAGTTTGCTTTGAATTAAATAAATTATTAGGCAATAATAAAGATATAAACAAGTTTTATTATGATGATAATTTAGAATATATTGAAGAAAAATTATTTCAATATTCTATTTTTGATATTAATACAAATATAGCTTCATGTGTCATAATTGATAATTTAGATTTTCTTTCAAATGCAAAATTATCAGTTAATGAATCTAATTTTTTAGAGTCATTAAAGCAACTACCATCAAAAGTTTATGTAATTTGTTACTCAAATAAAATTTCAAAAAATGCATTTTCTTTTTTTGAGCAAAGTTATTATTTAAAGCAATTAAATAAATACACAGTAAAAAAATTTATAATAGATTATTTAAATTTTAATAATTTTTATTTTGACAATAAATTAGTTGATGTATTAGCAGAAAGACTTCCTCTAAATGGTTCTTATATTGCATCTGAATTAAATAAATTATTTGTATTTAAACTAACTGAAATTAATATAGATTTAATAAATAGTTTAATATCATATGATGTAGATTCTAATATATTTAAATTAGTTGATAATTTTTTAAATGATAGATCTTTGGAACTTATACAACAAATAAAGTATTTTGAGGAAATAAAAATTGATTTTTTTTCAATACTAAATATATTAATATCACAACTTTATTCTTTAAAACTATATATCCAATATTTTAATGTTAATAAGAACATTGATTCCTTAGAAAAAGATTTTGGCGTTGTAAGATTTCAAATAGAAAATTGAATAAATTTATTTTCAAAATATAATAATGATTATATTGATATATTACTTAAAAATTTGTTAGAATTAGAGAAAGATATTTTCTCAGGTAGGAAAGATATCAATCAATCTTTAAAATTATTTTTAATAAAGGGTGTGAATTATGAAAATAACTTATAAATTATTAATTGATACATCCAAAGATAATTTAACAAAAATATTTAATAATTCTTTTTTAGCTAACAATTTAAATAAAAACGCATTTGCAGAATTAATTTTAAAACAAATTTCTATATTGGATTTTGCTGAAAAAAAGCAAGGAAAAGGTTCATCATCAAAAGAATGATTGGAAAAATTAAATGTAATTAACAATACAAATGTTAAATTAATTGATGTATCAAATTTAAACATCAATGAAATGTATGATGAAATTAATTACATAAATGTTTACATAAAAAATGTATTTAAATATGATTTATCCAAAAATGAGACAGTAGAAACAGTTCAAAAAGTAGAATCTAAAACAGTAAATGAGAATTCAACAAAGCAATCTTTTCAGTATGGTGGAAGTCCATTTTCTACATATGGATTTAATCCAGAAAATATTACTACTGAGGGAATAAAAGAACAAATAGTTCGTGATATGGCATTGAAAAGAATGATAGAAGAAGTTAGGAGTGGAAGATTTTATCAATATAAAACAAAACCTATTTCAATTATTATTTTTAAATATATTATTGGAATAATTGCACTTCTTTTTGCTTTGTTAATTATTGTCAAATTAATAATTGCAGCTATTATAGGAGCAGTTAATTTGAATATAAATTCCAATTCAGGATCACGAAATTTATTTGGGTGAATTTTATTTACAGATATTATAACAATATTGGGTTCAATTTGGTTAACCTATTCTATGTTTAAAAATAGTAAAAATGAAAATTATAAATACTATTTTATATGACCAAATGCAATGTTAATAATATTTGTTATTTTATTTAATTTGGTTAGCTCTTTAATTGAAGAAGTTCCATATTATCAAAATCAAAATTGATGAATAAATAATAATAGTAAAGAGACTATAAGGTTATTTTTCATTTATCTATACATTGTATTTACACTTTCTGGAATAGGATTCTTTTTATTTTTGGTTTCAATCATGACAATTTTTTTAAATCCAAAATTGGATCTTGAAAGAATTCAGTTGAAGCAAGAAGAAATATATAGAGAAATAAAACAATCTATGTCTAAAAATGATAAATTATAATATTCAAATATCTAGGAAAAAAAGAATATGACATAATATGAAAATATTCTTTTTTCCTTTTTATCCACATAGTATATTTAAACATACAAAATTGATTGTTATATTATCTATTCTTCTTGCACTAAGATTTGCATTACAATATGCAGTAATACATATACCAATTGTAAGTGTTTCATTTTCTTTAGCGTGAACACCCCTTATGATAATTGGATGAATTTTTGGTCCTATGATAGGTTTTTTTTCTGGTGTAATAACTGATACAGTGTCATATTTAATAAAACCAACATCACTTTGATTTTGAATGTATGCAATACAAGAACCTCTTGTTGGATTTATTTCAGGAATTATAGGTTCATTATATGTTTTAAGAACAAAAACTTTAATAGATGATTTTGTAGAAAACAAAAATAATAATAAAAATGTAAAATGGGATTTTGTAATTAATCAAATAATTATTATTGGATTTACGTTTGTGACAACTTTAATTGTTCTTGTTTGGGCAGATGGTATCCAATCTTTTGAAGGAAAAAGTAAGTTTGACGATATATTTTTTAAATATTCAAGATATATAATTATTGTTGTAAATATTATTTTCTTTGTAGTTGTTGAAACCATTACATTAGTTTTTTATAAAAGGAAAAAAAAGAATTTTTTATTATTCATATGAATTGTTAATCTTACAATGATAACAACAACAGTTTTCTCTTTCTTGCTTGGTCCAATATCAGCTGCTGAATATTTTAAATATGCAAATGGTAGGGAGTCACCTAATGTTGTAAAATATGGTTTAATATTTTATTTAATTCCTAGAGTTATTAAAGAATCTGTAAAATTACCACTTCAAGATTTTGCATTGCTATTATTAATTCCAATAACGACTCTTTATACAAATAATGTTAAAAAAAATCTAAGATTTACTTGAAATAAATCTTAGATTTTTTGATGTATGCATTATAAATAATTTATGAAATTTATTTTAAATATTGGAAACCACTTGGTCCTTTAGTCATATTAAATTGTTCAAGTTTTTTTGGTTTACTATATCTAAATGATTCTTTAGAAATAAGAGCATGAGCTTCTTTTTTTCCTTCATAGTAAGAATCAAATTCTTTTTTCTCCATAGCAGATTGTGACCTATATTTATTTCATGCTGTACTTAATGCACATATATCAATTTTTTCTAAATCAAACTCTCCAACAACTGCTTTTACAGGAGCAGTTGCATAAATTAACACTCTTTTCACTTTGTTAACTGGTGTTACTTTATAAAAGAATACATTTTTAGATTCATCATCTAAAATTAAATTAGCATATTTTGGAGTTGTAGAAATCATAATAATAGATGTTTGTTCAACAACTTCAACTTTTTCTTTTCCTTCTTTTTTAGAAACAGTTTGAACTACTTTTAATTGTTCATTTTCTCTTTTTAAAGATTCTTCTTTTATTTTTACTTGTTTTACAGGTTTTTTAGGTTCTTGTTTTACAACTTGAGTTTTACCATTTACAATTGCAGTTAATCTTGAAGCTAACCTACTTGCTTTGTTTTTTGTTATTATACCTTTTGATAAACTTGAATCAATTAACGAATAAGCTTTAGCCAAATCTTCTTTTGATTTAGATTTTTGAGCTTTCTTAATTTGAGTTTTTAGTTTAGACATTTGAATGTGATTTAATAAATGTTTTTTTTCATCTTGCAAATGTCTTTTATCATTACTTTTAATATTTGCCATAATATCTCCAACTTATTATTTATAATTTGCATCATAATATAGATTATAATATATGATTGAGTTATAAGAAAATTATATTTTTAATAACATATATAAGGTATTTTTATGGAAAAATTAGATTTTACTAAAATAATTAATATGGGAGATATGGGTGGTGGTAGTAACAATTTACTATTTTTAATTATTCTTATTTTTATACCAGCTATTGCCATTTTTTATTTTTACAAGAAAAAAAAAGATAAAGATAATCAACCAACACAAACTAAATCTGAAAAACAAGGAGAAGTTTGAAAAACTGTAAAAGATTTTCTGAAATCTAAAAATGAATCTGGTAAGGAAATTGTTGAAACTTATGTGGTTAAAAGACCAGATGAAAATATTGTAAATAAGTCTTTGCCAAAAGAAAAACAAAAAGAACAAAAAGAAGCAATTAAAAAAAGAAATCAAGCATTAAAAGAAGAGAATAAAAGATTAAAAGCAGAAGGTAAGTTGCCCAAACAAATAAAACAAAAAGAGCTTTATGTTGTATTATTCACTACAAGAAATCCAAAAACTAAAAAAGAAGACAAACCAAGGGTTATTGAATGTGAAGTTAAGATGATCAAAAAAAATAAATATGATACTGAAAGAGTTATTGTAATAAATGGCGAAAAAGATTATAAAACAGAAGCAGAATGAATCTTACCAATTAAAGAAGCTGAAGAAGCTAAAATGAAAGCTGCTATAAAAAAAGAGAAAAAAAGAGAAGAAAAAAGAAAAGAAAAAACCAGTAAAAAAGTAGAAAAACAAAAGAAAAAGGAAGAAGCAAAAAACAAAAAATAAAATGGGGTTATTATGAAAAAAAATAAAAAAACTATTGTTATTAATTCCATAAAAAAGAGATATCCTAGAGTTGTGTTCATGGGTACTCCTTTTATTGCTGTTTCTGCATTAAAAGCACTTGCCAATAGAGGTTATAGAATTGTTGCAATTGTTTGTCAGCCAGATAGACCGTCAGGAAGAAAACAAACTATAACATTTAGTCCTGTTAAAGAATTTGCTTTAAAGTACAATTTAAAATTATTTCAACCAAATAAAATATCTGATATATATAATGAATTAAAAAATATTAAGTTTGATGTAATAGTAACTTGTGCATATGGTCAGTTTATTCCTGATAAGATTTTAAATATGCCAAAATATGGATGTATTAATGTTCATGCATCATTATTGCCCAAGTATAGAGGTGGAGCACCTGTTCATTGAGCACTAATAAATGGAGAAAAAGAGACAGGTGTTACATTAATGAAAACAATTAAGCAAATGGATGCTGGAGATTGTTATGTTTCATATAAAATTTCAATTTTAGATGATGATAATCTTAAAACACTATTTAAAAAAATAGAAAAAACAATTTATTTGATTATCTATCATGAGCTTGAAAATATTTTAAATAAAAAATTAACTCCTATTAAACAAAATGAAGAATTTGCTACAAAAGCATTAAATATCACAAAGGAACAGGAAAAATTAACATTTAATATGCAAGCAAAGAACTTTGTTAATTGAGTTAAAGGCTTATATGAATTTCCATGTGCTTATGTAGTTTATGAAAATGGAATGAAAATTAAATTATATGATGTTGAAGTAACAGATGAATTATCAAAATTGGAACCAGGAACAATTACTTCAATAAGAAAAGAAGGTATTTTTGTCAGCACTTTGGACTATAATGTTAAAATTAATGAATTTAAAATTGAAGGCAAAAAAAGAATAAATATTAAAGATTTTTATTTTGGAAATAAATTATTTAAAATAAATAGAAAGTTTTTTTAATAAATTGTGATAGGAAAATTGTAGTGATTGATAAAAAATATTTTAGAAATTTTAGCATAATAGCACACATAGATCATGGTAAATCTACCTTATCTGATAGAATCATTGAATTAACAAATGGGTTAGATAAAAGGGAAATGAAGGATCAAATTCTTGATTCTATGGATATAGAGAGAGAAAGAGGAATAACAATTAAATTAAATGCTGTTCAATTAAATTATCATGCTAAAGATGGCAATGATTATATTTTTCATTTGATTGACACACCAGGCCATGTTGATTTTACATATGAAGTATCAAGAAGTTTAGCTGCGTGTGAAGGTGCTTTATTAGTTGTTGATGCAGCACAGGGAATAGAGGCACAAACACTGTCCAATGTTTATCTAGCATTAGAAAATAATTTAGAAATAATTCCTATTATTAATAAAATTGATTTGCCTTCAGCAGATATTGATAAAGTTAAAAAAGAAATAGAAGACGTTATTGGACTTGATTGTTCAAACATTCCTTTAGTATCTGCCAAAACAGGATTAAATGTTGATTCTATATTAGAAGCTATTGTTAAATATATTCCTTCACCATTAAATTCTGATGAAAATATGCCTTTGCAAGCATTAATTTTTGACTCATTCTATGATTCTTACAGAGGAGCTGTTTGTCTTGTAAGAATAAAAAATGGAAAAGTTAAAGTTGGTGATGTAATTAAATTCATGGCAAATGGGGAAAAATTTACTGTTGTAGAAGTTGGTGTAAATACACCAAAAATGAAGCAAAAAAATGAATTAACTGCTGGAGAAGTTGGATGAATTGCAGCATCTATAAAAAATATTAAGAATGTTAATGTTGGAGACACAATAACAAATGCAAATTTTCCTGCAAAGCAAGCTCTTGCAGGATATAAGAAAATATTGCCTATGGTTTATTGTGGGTTATATCCTGTTGATACAACTCAATATGAATTATTTAAAGAAGCCTTGGAAAAAATATCATTATCTGATTCATCATTAACCTATGAATATGAAACTTCTCAAGCATTGGGATTTGGAATTAGATGTGGTTTTTTGGGATTGCTACACATGGATGTAATTAGAGAAAGATTGGAAAGAGAATTTAATATTTTTTTAATTGCAACTTCACCATCAGTTATTTATAAAGTCATTATGGGTGATGGTACAATTTTAGAAATAGATTCAGCAAATAAATTACCTGACAAAACTTATTATAAAGAAATACAAGAGCCTTTTGCAAAAGTTGAAATTGTAGTTCCAGATTTATATCTTGGTAATGTAATGGATTTATGTCAAAAATCTAGAGGAGAATATATTGATTTAGAAGTTTTGTACAATCAAAGAAAAAAAGTAAAGTATTTAATTCCATTAGCTGAATTAATGTATAGTTTTTTTGATAAATTAAAATCTATATCAAAAGGATATGCAACTTTGGATTATGAGATTGACGATTATAAAAAAGAAAATCTTGTAAAAGTTGATATTTTATTAAATGGAAATAAAGTCGATGCATTATCAACAATTATGCATAAAGATTTTGCTGAGGAAAGATCTAGAAAATTATGCTTGAAATTAAAAGAATATATTCCTAAGCATCAATTTGAAGTTCCAATTCAGGCAGCTATTGGAGGAAAAATTATTGCAAGAGAAACCATAAAGGCCATGAGAAAAAATGTTCTTGCTAAATGTTATGGGGGAGATATCTCACGTAAGAAAAAACTTTTAGAGCAACAAAAAGAAGGAAAAAAGAAATTAAAAGCAATTGGAAATGTTAGTGTGCCACATGATACATTTGTCAAAATACTAAGTGATGATGAGTAGATGGGGGAAGATTTGGTTATGGAATCATGAAAAATAAGTTTAATAATTAATACATCAATTTTTCTTATTTTCTTTTTGATATCAATAGTTGTAATTTATAGATTAAAAATAAGGCAAAAGGGTTACAAATTATTATTTATAACTTATCTTTGTTTTTGGATACCATTAATGATGACGCGTGAATATAGTAGCAAAATAACCTATGGTATAAATGTAGATTTAATGTGGTTAGTATTATCTTCCTATGGATTTATTGGGATTTTTTTTCGGCCAATTGTTGATTATTTGGCATTAAGATTAAAAAATAGAAAAATTATTTTATATTCTGCAATAGTAATTGTTTTTATTTCATTTATCCCTTTTATAATTGTGCAAAATACAACAACATCTGTTATTCAATCAATTGGAATTGGTGTTGGTGCATCAATGATAGGAATGTATGAGTTAATGTTTAAAGAACAATATACTGTTAATAAAGCATTTTTAACAGTATCAATATTAGCTTTACCTCCATTACTGGCAGATTTTTTGTCATCATCAATTCAATCAATAGTTACTACAATTCCAAAAACTGGATACAACACTAACTATCCATATATGTATATTTGAATAATTTCTTTATTTTTTTTAGTATTGACATTAATTCTTTTATTCTTTGTTAAAGAAAATAGAGGTTTAATAGGATTAAAAAACTCTAAAAACATAATAATACAAAATAATTGAATAGCATATATTTGATATTCATTAATATGTGTTATGGGGTTTTTAGTAGCCTTTATAAAATTTTCAAATAGTGGTAGTGTTGGTGTATTGACAATAACTCAAATTAATGAATATTACAAAACATATAGTAGTGAAGTGCTTGAAGGAATAACAGCTTATATGTCACTTCTTTTTAGCCTTTTTCAGCTTTCTAGCTCATTATTTATATATTTATTTGTAATAAAAAAGGATAGAAAGGATATTTTATTTTCTATTGGTATAATAGTTTGAATTTCATATCATTTATTAATAATGTTTGTAAATGATAGTATTGCATATTTTGCTTTATCTGCTTTAAATGGGTTGTCTTATGGAATTCTTTATAATTTGGTATTAGGTTTAGTATTAACGCTTTCATTTAATATGAATAAAATCACACCCATGGGAATATATCAAGGAATTTTGTCAATCGGAACAACAATATCGACTTTTTTAGTTCCTTTTATAAAAACAAATTTAACTAGTAAGAATCAAGAAGCATTTACTAAGAATAACTATGTTATAAATGGGATATTACTGAGTTTAATTGTTATGCTTGGTTTGATATACTTTATAGTTGGATTTATTCAACATAAAAATAAAGAAAAAATAATTTTAAACATTTAGATAAAACTAAATGTTTTTTTGTTGTTTTTAGGAAAAAATGATATTGTTGCACTGCTATAAAATATATGATAAAATGGGTAATTTTTAGGTTATTATATAAGATAGGTATTTTTATATAATCAAAAATTTGTAAAAGTTTAATTATCAGATAAGGATGGAGTCAAGAATGAGTAATAAATTTAATTTTATTGATGCAGTTTCGATTAAATATGCCAATAATGTTATTTCTAGAATCCAAAATTATGATGTAATTGACGAAATTGTATATGAGCAACCACAAAAAGAAGAGATTATTAAATCTGAACAAGTTAAGAGTGCACCTTCTCATAATATTGAAAAAAACTTATATAATGAAAATTTAAATGATTTATATGAAAAGAAAACCACTATAGAAAATGTTGCAAAAGATAAAGAAAGTCTTAACCATCCATCTGTAGATTCGCAAAGTGTTAATGTTCCAACATCAGACTATAGCAAATTAAGTTCAAATTTCAATGCAAAATTTAATTTCAAGAAGGAACAATCAACAATACCAATATCAAAAAATGAAAAAACAAATGAACAAGAAGTGATATCAGTGCCAATTGTTCCACCTAAACCACAAATTATAGAAAGCAAAAAAAATGTATTAGAGGAAAAACAAGACATTGTTTATACTAGTCCTACTACAAAAAAAGAAGTTCATAAAAATATTGAGGAAAAGCCAATGAAAAATTTTAATGCTAATAATATTAGTCAAGTTACAACTAAAAATAATGCCAGCTCTAATTTAGACAATAATCAGCAAAAAAGTACATCTCAGAATTACAATTTAGAAAATGAAATTAATACTTTTAATTATGACTATGATGTTAATTCAATAAATGAATTAGATAATATTATTAATATTAATGATGTATATGATGATTTAGGCAAAACATTTCAGGATGATTTATTTAACCAATATGATAAATTGGATAAATATGTTAACTATGATGATATGCCTAAATATTCTTATTTACCAAAGAAAAGAATAAGAGATTTATTATTAACTAAATATAATATTACAAATGAAGAATGTGTTAATGATTTATATTCAATGGCTTTTAATAATAAGTGAAAAGAGATTGATGTTGAACATTGATTATTGAATCCTGCAAACATATCTACACTTCAAGCAAAATATGGGAACATTGGGTTAGTGTCAGAAAAAGAATTAGACAATAAAGAAGATGTTGCTGAATCTATTGACTTACCAAATGATAAAAATGATTCTAGTAGTGTAATAACAACTAAAATTACAGATTCTAAAAATAAAAGTGATAATAATATTCAAAGAGTTGAAATTGCTATTGTAAGAGAGGACCAAAAACAAGAAAATGTTGATGTTAAATCTAATAAAGAATTTGATCATCATTTAGATTATCATCATAATCATTGTCTTAAAAAAGAGAATATGAAACATAAGCATCATAGACATACACATGAAAACAATTACTACAATTATGACAATCGTTTTTTTATAAAAGATGAAATGAGATCAGTTTTAATTGAGGAAAATTATAGAAAAATGCAATTTGATTTTCAAACTGAGGTTTTAAAAAATCATATTGATTCTAAATTTAATAGTTTATTGAATATTAGCAATTCAAATTTTCCTTCTCAAAGATATACAGGTTTTTCATATAATTCAAATAATTTACAAGAACAACAACATTCTTTACAAAATGAATCATTAAATTGGAATAATCAAGATCCAAAAAATAATAAAGATTATTTATTAGTTAAGGATTTTGATAATAAAATTACAGAAATGTTTAATGAGGAAAGGGCAAAAATAAAGGATGAGATTTCAGTTGAAATTAATGAATTAAAAGAAAAATTCAATGAAAATGAAAAAAATATTTATGAATCTTTAGATTTTATTAGAAAAGAAATTAAGGAAAATGAAAACAATTTAAAAATTAATTTTAATGATTCATTAAATGAACTTAGAAATGAAATTGCAAATAATCTTACTCAATATATACAAGAAATTGATAAGAAACAAGGTGCATTAGCTGAAGTTTTCAATAATAAACAAAATGAATTATTAGATAAAATTGTAAATATAAATAAAGAAAATAGTGTGAATGTAAATAATTCTTTAGTAGAACAATTAAAACTTAATTTTGATAGTATTGCTGAAGAAATGTCATTATTAAAAAATAAAATTAATAACCAGAGCATCGATAATAGCAATGAAATTAAAGATTTAAGAAATGATATAACAAATCAATTAAGTGTAGTTTCAGAAGAAATGAAAAACTCTGTACTTAATATTTATAATGAAATAGATACATTAAGTGAGTATGTGTATAATAAAGAACATTATTTATATGACAACAAAGAAGATAGTAATCAAGATCAATTAGTTAATGAAGAAAATTTACATGATGATGAATCTAATTATTCAAACATAAATAGAGTAGAAACTTTTGATAATGATTTTGGAGTTATTCAAACAATTAGAACAAATGATAATAGTTTTCAGATACCAAATTATGATGATTATAAAGTAAATTATTATTCTAATAATTCAACTGAAGATGTAGTACAAGAAGAAAACAAAATATCAAATGAACCATTAATTGAGGAAGTAAAAACTGAAAAAGCAAAAACAGTTGATTATGAATCATTTGCAAATAATGAATTAGAAAATGCAAATTTTAATTTCTTAAATAATTCAAGTAACTTTGAACCTCAAAATGAATTAAAAGAATATGAATCAAATTATGATGATGCAACATTAACAAATGAAGATAAGGATTTTTATAATCGTTTCTTGAATGATGAAAAAACAGAAAATAAAAGTTCAATAATTTCAAATTTTGATTCTAATACAAAAGTGAACATTTTGGATATAGAAAATAATGTAAATATTTCTAATGAAAATGAAACTAGTGAAGAAGACGATATTAAAGCTAAATTATCTAGGATAGATGAAATTATAAAAAATAGCATAGATGAATTAAGTGATATCAAAGACTATGTAAAAGAAGATGATGCAAAAATTGATGAATCAATAAAACTATTTGAGCAAGTTAAATAGTTAAATATAAAGATAATAACATTGGGAGAGACATATGAGTAGTTCATCTAGTAAAAAAGAAATACTACAATTAATTATTAGAAAAAAAGTTGTAATAGAAAATAACTATTTTACAATTTCTTCAATAATTGATGACATAATCAAAACTACTAAAGATGATAATATTATTAGTTTAGCTAAAGCCAAACAATCTGCTTTAGATAATGCTATAAATTTTGCTGTCTCTCAATTAGAAATACTTATTCAAAATTTTATTAATTCATTGCAGTCCTTTGATGCTGAAAAACATAAAGAAATTGAAAAACAATTACAAAAAACAATTGATCAATTAAATTTAAAAACAAGAGTTTTAACAGAAGATTTATCAAAAGCACAAAATATTAAAAATTATTCAAATGTACCAAGTGATAATGCTATTTATGGAACATTAGATAATGTTCCTGAAAAAGATGTGAACAAAGAATTTGGAAAAAAATCTAGAAATGAAATTAAAGATTTAAGACAGGGCGTTTTAATTGAAAGTTTAAATGATCCATCACCTAGAGAATTATCAATTTTTGATGACATGTATTTTGATGAAGTTCAAGAATTTAATGAATACAAAAAAAATAAGAATGAACTTGAAACTAAAATCTCTATTAAAGATGAATTTGAAAAAATGGAAGGTCATTCAATTAGTGATCAGTTGTTAGAAATTGAAAACAAATTAATGAATGAAATTAACAAATTAAAAGTTTCAAATCAGTTAGTAAGTGATACTAATGATACATTATTGTCAAAAATTAAAAATGAACATCCTGAAATAATGGACTCAGATTTGGTTAATAAGCATTCATTTGACATGTTAGATGTTGCTATTAATGATATGATTTCAAAAATTGAATTAACAAAAATTCCAGATTATAAAAATCATGACATTAAAAATCTTGAAGATATAAGTCAAACTTTAGTAAAAAGTCTTGAAGCTAATATTGAAAACCTTTCAAAAGATATTAAAAACTTAAAAGAAGAGAATAAGACTTATAGAGATAAGATGGATGAATATATTTCAACTATTAGTGATTTAAAAAATGATAGACTTGAAAGAGAAAAAGAATTAAATGAATCATATATAGCATGAGTTTCAAGTAATAAAAAATTACAAGATCTTGAAATTTTACTAGGTCAACAATCAATTGATATTAGTGACTTAGATGGACAAAAAAATATAATTATTGATACTCTTGAAAAAAAATTAAAAGATACAATATCTAATTTAAATATAATTCTATCTCAAAATGAAGAGTTGATTAATAGACAAGAAGAATTAGAAGAATTTATTAGACTTAATGAAATTAAAAGTGAATATACTGTAAGTGCTTTTGAAAAGGACATTGAAGCAAAATCACTTCAAGATTTAGTTGAAAAAGAGACAAATAAAATTGTTGAAATTAAGTTATCTGCAATGATAAGTAGATATAAGGAAGAACTGGATTTATTAGAGAATAAAGTTAAAGAAAATATTGAAGGTATTAATACAAATAAGGATATTTTGTCATATGAATTTGATAAACAATCAAATCATACAAATGAAATAAAAGATTTCCAAGATAAAATAGACAGATTTGAAAATAAAGTTAAGCTATTAGAAGAAAAACTAATTCAAATTCAAACTCTAGATAGAAATAGTAAAGAAACTATAGAAAGTATTAATGATTCTTTAGGATATGAATATGTAAAAAATGAAATAATGGATAATGAAGTTTCTCAGAAATTAAAATCATTAGAACAAATGTTAAATGATACAATGGATAGACTTAGTGCATTTGAAAATAAAGATGTAGCAAATTATTATTCAGATGATTATAATGTTGGAGAAATGAGTCAAGAAGAGTTGGATTATATTATCAAGAACTCTGATATATATAATGATATAAGGTCAGAAATTGTTAGGTTGGAAAATCAAGTTAATGTGTTGAAAAGTGAAAACATTAAGATTAAAAGAGAAAACTATGAGATGACAACTGAGCTTGATGATTCTTTCCAAAAATTTGCATATAACACAAATAAGATGAAGCAAGTTGAAGAGTTATTAAATAGTCAAGTTGAAGAATTTGAAAAACTTAATGTTGAAAAAGATGAATTGATTGCAGCTCTTGAAAGTAAAGTTCAAGAAACAATAGATGCAAATAACCAGTATTATCAAGAAGAATATTATCCAGAAAACCAACAATATCAGGAATACAATGAATATAATGAATCTTTAGCAAGGGAAAATATTGAATTATTAGTTGATAAACGTGTTAATGAATTATTGGCAAATAAAGCTTTAGATGTTTTGGCAAATAATAATAATTCATTATCATTAAATAATTTGAATTCCCAAGTAAGTGAAAATCATGTTTTTTCATCACCAGATGACTATCCAACAGATTTTATTTCTAATGAGGACAATAAAGACCAAGTTGACATAAAGAATTTTGATCCATTTATGAATAATGAAATTGACGATAAAAAAGGTGTTATCCAATATAATAGTGGAATTGATGAAACAAAATCAGAAGAATTTGATTTTATTCCTGTTGAACAATCTTTTGAGTCAAATGGTTATACAAATGAATTTGAATCTAATATTAAGAATAAAGATTATTTAGATGTTAACTATTATGATAGAGTTAAGTCTGATCAGGAAAATAAAGAAAAAATTGTTGAAGATTTGAATCAAGAAAAAACAGATAAAATTTTACCTGATGAAGTTGCTAATGATAGAAATGAATTAAGTATTGAAAAAGATTTTAATATTGATGAATCTTTAGAAAATGCAGAATTAAAAACAAAATTAATTAATTTACAAGAACAATACAATCTTTTATTAAAAGAATTAGAAAATAAGGAACCAATTATAAAAGAAAAAATTATTGTTAAGGAAATTAAAGATAAACAATATAATGTTCCAAAAGAACTTCTAGAAAATACAGAGCGTTTGAAAAATTTTGAAAGATTATTAATACAAATAGATAATGAAATATCTAATTTAGAAAATGATTCATTAAATAAATTTTTAAATGCAGGAGATAGAATATAAAAATAAATTTTTAACTATACGGAGTCACTATGAAAGAGGAAAAAATAATAGATCAATCTTTAGATGTTTCTTATAATAAAAAAAGAATTTCTAACAGATTAGTTGAGTTAAAAAATAAGTATCAAAATTTATTAGTAGAGTTAAATGAAACATCTATTGATAATATTGATAGAGTTTTTGGTTACAGTCATAGTGATTTAAGTGATATAGAATCAGATTTATTTTTGAATAAAATAAATGAAAACTTGGAAGTTCAAGATAAAATTAGAATTTTAAAAAATAATATTGCTACAAAAATAAAAAATATTGAAAAAATTAATTCTTTAAATATTAATAATCAATCTTTTGATGAAATTAAAAATCAAATTAGTGCATCACTTGATTTGATAAATAATATGGAACAAAATTATGATCAAAAATCAAATGATTTTAATGACTCAACAAATTTGATAATAGATAAAATTAATTCATTAGAGAATCAAATAAAAAATTTAACTTCATCAAAAAATATTGATATAAAAGATGAAGCTATCTATAAAGATGAAATTGCATTTTTGAAACACCAAATAGATCAATTATTATTGGAAAACAAAGAGTGTAAATCTAAATTAAATGAATTAATTTATATAAACAATGAAAAGGAAGAGGAAATTAGTAAATCATATGATGCTTGACTAAAAAATTCTTCTAAGCTTAATGAACTTGAAAATCTTTTATTAAAAGAACAAGAGGAATACACAAGTTTAGAGAATGAAAAGGATGAAGCTATTGATTCACTTGCTAATAAAATAAATAATATTAGAAATGAAAATAGTATTTATGATCAATTTTCTCAAGATATCTATAATGATTCTAATATTACAAATAGTTCTTTATTAGAGGCAATTGATCAAAAATTTAATGATTTAAAAATAGAATTAATTAACAATAAATTTACAACAGATAGTTTAGATAAAGTTAGTAATGAAATAAATAATTATGATAAATTAAAAATAAAAGCTAAAGAAATTTATAATAAAACAATTATTGACTTATTAAAAAATTTGAAAGATAGATATACACAAATTATTAATAAATTAGATCAAATAGAACCATTATTTTCTTCAGAAGTGACTGCATTAATATCTCCTAGTACAAGTGATTTTATTAATCCTTCTTCTAATATTGAGGAATTAAAAAATGATTTAATTAATGTGGATGAATATGTAAATTTAACTTTTGGAAGCGAAGTTAATGATGATCATGATTTGTTTAGTAGATTAAGCAAACTAAATACATTAAATGATTTTAAACAATTCATTACTTATTCAACAGATAAATTTGATGAGTTTGTAAATGAAATTATTTCTGAAAGAAATATTTTAAATAATAAAGTTATTACTATTAATGATAAATCATTTAATGTAAATAGTTTCTTTAATATAATTAATGATTTAATAAATAGAATTAATAATTTCATAGCACTATTAAATAGTGAAATGTCATCAATTAATGTTTCTAATATTTTATATGAATTAGAGGATGATCTTTCACAATCTCAATATTGATTTGATTTTGTTGATTTATTAAATTCAATAAAATTATTAATAAATTATCAAAAAGTTGTTTTTGATAATTTAGAGACTGAAGTTGACATTTATAATAAATTAAAGGAAAGTGGTTCATCATTAAGTGAATTTAATCATCAAGATTTATATGATTCAAATGAGTTAATTAATAAGAACAATAAATTAAAAAATATTTTTCAAAAGTTAAGTAATTTAGAGAAATTAGTTGATTTATATGAGATGGATCAATTTGAAACATTTGTTGAGAAGATATAGGAGAAAATTATGAAAAATAAATTTAATAATAAACTAAATATTGAAGAATTAAAGCAAGAATTACAAAATATTGTTTCAGATTATAATGATATTGATAATTCTAACAATTTTCATTCTCAACAAAAAAATAATTCTCAAACTAGCTTAGAAGAAGAAAATAGACAGTTGTCTATTAAAATAAATAATACAAAAGAAAGAATATATGAAAAACTATCATCTCTTTCTGGAAAAAATAAATTTCAACATTTATTGAATAAATTTGTAGAATTTTATGATGAAAAAGACTTAAATAAATTAAAAGTTGCTTCTAAGTTCGAAAATTATGTAAATTATGAATTTTCTTCTTCAAGTAATCTTGATACTTCAACACTAAATTCTAGTCCTTCTTCTCTTGATAAAAGTTATACACAAGATATTGAAAATCTTTTTGAAGAGCAAATTAAAGAAATTAGAGACATTCAAAAAAACAAAGCAAGATTTATTGATGAAATCATTTATGATTTGAATCCAAATGATGTTACTCATGAAGTTGTCACAACTTCTGTAATTAATAAACTTGATTACATTAATAAAGATTTTAAATTGGATTTGAATTATTATTCTTCAAAATACTCTAGTTTAAATAATAAAAATTCTAGTGACTTAATTAAATTTAAAGAGAATATTTTGAATTTAATTGATGATAGTATTGAGGAATTAAAAGAAGAATTTAAAAACTATATTATGTTTAATAAATTTTTACATGAAAAAATTTCATCTATTAATGGAGAAAATCAAAAAATCAATTTGGATGATTCACCAACTTCAAAACAATCTTTTGCAATAAATGATGATAAATATTCTTCATTAGAAGATAAAATTTTAAAATTAATTGATTCAGTTGATAATTTAGCAACTAAAAATAATAATTTTGAAAATAAAACTACAGAAATAATTGACAAAAAAATTAATGATCTTGAAGAAAAATTTAATAAAATGATTAATTCTCTTGTAGAACAAAATGAAAATAAACTTTATTTAGAACAAGAAAATTCAAATAAGATTTTTGAAAAATTATCTAATTTTGTTGATTCAATAAAAACAGAAAAAAATGACTTTATAATGCAAGCTCAAAAGCAAATTGTTGATATTGTAAAAAATAATGAAAATGAAAAGAAAACAATTATTGAATTATTGCAAAAAATACAATCTGAAACAATTTCAGCAAGTGATGCTGAAGCATACAATAGAAGTTTAGTAAATAGCAATAAATTAGTTCAACTTGAATCATTAATAATGAGACAAAATGATGAAATTGAAGAATTATTAAAAGAAAAAAATGATGCATTTGATGTTCTTGAAGATATTTTAAATAACCCTCAAGGAAAAAATGATCCAGAAGAATTATTGTCGCATATTGAATCTAATATAGAACGTATAATTTATAATTTTGATGAAAAAATTAGCAATCTTGAACAATCATTTGTTGATAAATTAGAGTCTATGAATTCACGTGAAAATTCTGATAGAAATGATTTAATTGACAATATTAGTGATGTAGAAAATAGATTATTGCAAAATTATGAAACAATTAAAATGAATTTTTCAGATAGTTTTAATGAAATTATTAATTGATTGAATTCTAATAGAGATACTGGAACTAAATTGGATGAATTATTAAATAATGTAAGAGATATTAAACATGGTACTCATCAATTTGGATTAGGTAATGACATTAAGAATGAATTATCTAATTTATTAGAAAGTAATAAATCATCTTTGATTCAACAATATGGTCCTCTTGAAGATAAAATTGAGTCTTTAACTTCTGCTTTTAAAGAGAATAAGAATGATATACAAAATAAAACTAGTGAAATTATTAATTCAAGAATTTCAGAACTTGAAAATAAATTTACTTCTTTAGTTGATGTTATTAATGAAAGTAATGCTAATAAATTAAACATTGAACAAGAAAATTCTGATAGATTGTATGATAAATTAGCACAACTTGTAAATTCTATAAATTATGAAAAAAATGAATTTTTCCTAGAAACAAAACAACAGATTACAAGTATTATTAAAAGTAATGAAAATGAAAAAAAATATATTATTAGTTTATTAAATAAAATTCAAGATGATAATAAAAGCACAAATGATGAAGTTGCTTTAAATAGATCTTTAATTAATAGTGAAAAATTATTACAACTTGAACACTTGATTATGAGACAAAATCAAGAATTAGAAGAGCTACTAAATGATAAAAATGAAGCATTTGATACAATTCATGAAATGTTGTCAAAAACTACAAAAAATGATGATGTAACACAATCATCATTTATGGAAATAGAAGATAATGTAACTTCAATTGTAAAAAGTCTTGAAGATAAAATTAATGGGCTTGAACAAACATTTGTTTCTCAATTAGATGCTATTAATAGCAATATGGCTGCATCATTGATGAACAATGCATCTAATTATAATGATAATAAATCGTTAAATGAAATGATGAATAATATAAATTCAGTTGAACAAAAGTTGATACAAAATTATGATTATATTAAACAAAACTTTAATGAAAGTTTTAATGAAATAATTAATAGATTAAATTCAACAAAAGATTCAATTTTTAATGATAGTGAAATTAATTCAAAATTAGATTCAATTATTAGTGATATTGATTCAATTAAATATTCTAGTAAGTATGGTTTAGGTGATAATTTAAAATCTGAATTAAGAGATATATTTAGTGTTGAGTTAAATAATAAAATTTCAGAACTAATAAATAATGGAATTAATGCTGAAGAATTAAACAACAAAATTGGTCATATTGAAAGAAAATTAAATGATTTAACTGAAGAAATTATTGATAGAAATAAACATGAATTTATTGAATTATCTAATAAAATTGATAGTGTTGATTACATTACTAAATTAATATCTGAAAAAGTTTTAAGTTTAGATGATGAATATGAAAATGTGGAAGCAAAATTATTTGATAATTTTAAAAAATATGAAGAAGTTTTAACAAACACTTTATTGAAAGATAAAGAAAATTATAATGAGTTAAAACAAATGATTGAAGAGAATTATGTTAAAAGAGAAAATGAACTTTCTGAGAGTGAGTTTTCAAAATTACAATCATTAAATTTAAAGTTAGAAAAACTTGCATCTTTGATAGATATGCAAGAGAGAGAAATTGAAACTTTGATTCAAGAAAAAAATGAAGTTATGTCATGAGTTGGTAATGCTAGTCCAAATGATTTAAAATTCAATTCTAATGAAATTGATCAATTGTCACAGGTGGTTGCATCAAAAGTTCAAGAATGTTTAAAAAGAAATCTTTCTACTCCAGACAATATAACAAGTATTTATAAAAGTGATGATTATAATGAACTTGTTCAAATGAATGAGAAGATAGATGAATTATCAAATTATCTTCATAATAATATGGGCTTTTTCCAAGATAAAAATAGCATTTCAGAATTATTTTCTGTTGATGTTTTTCAAAACTTTTCTAATATTGATTTTTTAATTAAGAAAGTTGAATTTATTACTTCTGAAATTAATAATATTCATTTTGAATTATCAACTTCTGAATCTCAAAAACTAGGAGAAATTCAAGATAAACTAGATTCATTAAAATTTAACTTATTTAGCATTGAATGAGATTTATCTTTACTAAAGCATAAATTAGATGCTTCATTACAAATACAAGATATGGATGCTGAAAATAGACATAAAGATTTAATTTTGGCAAATAAGAAAAAATTAGAAATTATTTCAGATTTAATTGATAAAAACAAAAAAGCATTAAGTAATTTATTTAATGATAAGGAAAATTTAATTAAAAAATATAAGTTAAATAATAATTTAAGTTCTAATAATGATTATGATTCAGATATTTTAGTAGATATTAAATCTAATGCTATTTTTGATAAACTTGTGAATAAATTAAAAACTACATTTAATAATGAGATTGATTTATTAAATTCTAAGTTTATTAATTTGCAAGCTAAAATATTAGATTCTTATTCAAATAAAAATCATGATGATCAAAATTTAGTTGATGATTTTAATGAAGAAGATATTAAAACTATAAATGAGATTATTTCAAAAATTTCAATTTTAGAAGAAAATCTTGAAAGAGCATTTGATGCATTAGAAAACAAGAATAAAGAATTATTAAATGGTATCACATCATTAGTTTCTGAAAACTATGTTTATAAACAAATAGTTGATAAATTTGATAAGCAAAAAGGGTTAATCCAAGAAGAATATGATAAACAAAAAGAAAATTTTAAAGATTATATTCTTAATTTAAAAAATACAGAAATTCAAGGATATAAAGATAAATTAAATAAACTTGAAAAAGAAGTAAATAAACTAAGAGAATTGAATGAAAAAGAAATTTTTGATCAATTGGATTCATTAGACAATTATATAGAGATGTTAATGTTACAGTTGAATTCATTCCAAGAGGAAAAACATAGTTTATATAATGAAATGATTGATAAATTAAATTATGTTGATAAACTTGGTAATCCAACTTCTAGTGATGAATTTATAAGTCTTGAAACTGATAATATGTATTCAGGAAAATTCAAGGATATAGTTGGCAAAGATACAATAAGAGTTATTGAAGAAAAATTTGATACTCTTAAAGAAAACTTGATAGTTGATTTAAACAAAATTATTACTGAAATAAATGAATTAAAAGAAAAATGATTATCTGATGATTCTAAATTACAAAAAATGAATAAAAACAGTGATTCTCCATTAAAATTAATAAATGATAATGTTTTATTTTTCATAGATGAACTTGAAAGAAGAAAATCTGAAATAAGTCTTTTCTATAAAAAAAATAATAATTTAAAAGAAATAGTGGAAAGATAGTGAAAATTGAAAAATAAAAAATGATAAATGAAGGGGTTTATTATGTCAATTAAGCATAAAAAAAATAGCTATATTGATGATATAATTTTTGATTCTAATCTTGATTTTGAAAATAGAGCAGAAACAGATTTATTGATTCGTGAAGAAGCTAAACACTTAGCACAGAAATATTTAGCACAAGATAAATTGGAGTTGGCAAGTGATGCCAATAATCCTTTTGCTTCTACTTTGGAAAAATTAGAAGAAGGAACTCTTAAAAATGTAGAAGAGATTAAAAGAAGCAATGATACTTGAGAAGAAAGTAAAAACATCTTGTCTAGAATAGAATCAAAATTAATTGACTTTGATAATGAACTAAAACAATTGAAATATGGTCATAATGACAATAACTCTTTTGATGCCCCTTTAAATGAAAATAATAATGATGTAATTTCTAGTATTAAAAAAACATTGGTAGAAAACAATGATAGTTTAAAAGAGGCTTTTGGTGCAATGATTAACCAATTGTCTGAAGTAATAAATGGTACTAAAATATCAAAAACAGATAATGTTCAATTAAAAGAAATTGATAGAAATGATCAAGAAATTGTTATTCAGCCAATTCAATTTGATGATAATGATGTTTTGAATGAAGTTAAAGTTGATAATGAAATATCTTTAGAAGATTTTGAAATTGATGATTCAGATTTAGATAACAAATCTAACAAAACTATGAATGTTAATTCTGAAGAATTAGATCAATTAAAAAATAAACAAAATGAATTAGTTAATGTTCAAGAAAAATTAAATAAAGAAATAGAAATCATCAAAAAAAGTATTAATGATTATATTTTGGCAAGTGAGTATTCAAATAAAACTATTTTGGAACAAACTATTGATAATGCACACAGATTATCACTTGATGTTAATGTTGTAAAAGAACAATATTCTAATTTAGAAAATGAAATAAATAAAATATATTCGACATGATTGGATAACAATCAATTGTTAACTAATCTTGAAAACTTGTTAATAGATTTAAGTCATAAAAATGAAAATTTAGTTGATGAAAAATATTTATATAATGAAGAAATTGCACGTAAAACAACTGATAATGAAAAATATATTAATGAAATTTCAATTGAATCAAATAACTTAAAAAATTCTATTGAAAAAATCAATGAAAGACTTTCTTTAGTAGAAGATTTATCAAATTCTTTTAATCCTAATGATTATGTAAAAAATAATTTAACTGAAACAATGATCGATGAGGTTAAAACTATTTCAAAAAATATTGTTGAAGAAGCTTTAGTTGAAAGAAATTTATTTGATCCAAAACAAATAATAACAAGAGAAAGAGTTATTGATGAAGTTATGGATAGTGATATATTCAATTACTCATTAGAAAAGAAAATCCAACAAACTATTATTGATGAAAAATTGGACAGAAAATTAGATGAATCAGATAAGTTAGAAATGCTAACATACACAATTAATTCTGATAAATTTAAAAATATTATTTCTTCAGAAGTTAACTATGTTTCTAATGATATTAAATTAGAATTGAATGATAGATTTACAAAATTAAGAGATGATTTCCATAACACTAATTGTTATAATTCAAATAAATTTATAGAACTTGAAACAAAATTGGATTCTAAAGAAGACTTTTTACAAAAAAGCGAAATTATTGAAATGGTTTTTGCTTCTAAAGAGTTGGAAGATATCATTAATGATAAATTAATTTATGTTGTTAATGAACAATTAGATGATTTAAAAGAATCAATGAGTGTTATAGAAAATAAAATTTTAAATAGTGTAAAAAGATATTTAGATGAAGATATTCAAGATAATTTAAAAAAGGAAATTATTGATTCAAAAGATATTAGACAGAAAATTAAAAATGAATCATTAAATGCAATTTATCATGAATTAAATGAACGTGATAAACAATATGAAGATCAAAAGAAAGAAATTCTTCAAAATTATGAAGCTTTATTTGAAAATAATAGAATTTTAGAAAATCTTGAAAAATTAATTTTAAAACAAGTAGAAGAAATTGAAGGTTTCAAAAAAGATAAAGAAAACTCATTTGAAATAGCAATTGATAAGATTAATGCTCAAAAGGCAGACATTGATTATTTAAAAGAAAAAGTTTTTGAGATTTATGGTAAAGATCTTGTGATAAATAGTTCTCCTGAACAAGTATATGAAAATGAAGTTTATGAAAAAGTAAAACAAATAACTGCAAGTTTAGTAAGAGAGGAAATTAAAAAATTAAATTTAATCTCTGCAGCAAACAATACTAATAATACTCCAGTCATTACTAACCCAATTTTTATTGATGATAATAAAGAAGAAGTGAGTGATTTTTTCAAAAATAGAATAAAAGATATTCTAACTAAGCTTGAAGAAAATTATGAATCTGTTAAATTAGATGAAAAAATACCTTTAGCAGATGAATTTAAATTTAATTTAAATGATTTAAAAATTGATTTAGATGATTTAAAAGAGTCAAATCTAAATAATGCAGTTGAATCTGAAGATGATTTTGGTTGATTTTATGAGCAGGAATTTAAAGCTCATAAAGAAGAAAAGGAACAGTTAGGTAAAAATAGTAGTAATTTATCAGATGATCAATTATTTAATTACAGTATTCTAGATGATAAAAAATAGGCAATAAATATAAAGAGGTATTTTATGAAAAATAATGATATTTTTAAATTTGATATAAGTGAAAAATGTGAAAGAATTATTGAACTAGAAAATAATCCTGAATTTAAAAAATTGCCATATCATCAACAAGTAATTTTATTAACTGGAGAAAAACTTCTTCAAATTGACCAAAAACTTAGAATGCAAACAAATTATTTAAATGATTTTATATTGCAATATGGGAATGCTATTTCTGATATTGCAACTAATCAAAAAAATATTCAATCTTTTGTTAAAAATCTAATTAAACAAGAGACTTTAAATTTAACACGTGATTTGAAAGAAAATGGTGCAATACCTTCAGTGGATGAACAAAAAATAGTTGATTTAATTGAGGAAAAATATAGTGAAGAAATTTCTAACATGGAAACACGTCTAGAATATGCAACTAAACAAACAATTAAAAATTTTGATGAAACAATTTATGATACATTAGAAAAAATTGATAATTTAACTCAATTTGAAATAAAAGCCAAAGAAGAATTGCAAAAAAATCAAGACAGAATTTACTTAATTGAAGAAGAAATTGCAAGACAAAAAGAAATTAACGAAACATTAGAAGAGTCTTTTAATAAGCGTATATCAGAATTATCAAAATTAGAAGGGAATTTTGATACAAATTCTTCAATATTTAACTATAAATATTATGACTCAAGATTTGATACTATTGAAGAACTTGAATCTTTCATAAAAGATGAATCTAAAAAAATAGCTAAAGAAGAAGTAGAAAAATACATACATGACTATAATTTATTTTCTGAAGATAGAAATGATGAATTGATTGAAAGGCTATTCGAAGAAGGACAATTAAAAGAATCAGAAGTTTCAAAAGTTTATAAACTTCAACTTGAAAATAATAATAAAATGAACGATCTTGAATATTTATTAGATGAACAAAATAGACAAATTAAATTACTATCTGAAGATAGACAAAATTTGGTACAAACTTTATCTGAAGTTTTAAAAAATAAAGATGTAGATATTTCAAAAATTTTAGAAACAATGCCTTTCAAAAATTTTAATGATGAATTTATTTACAAGGAAAGATCTGATAGCAAGAATGCATATGATATAAATCCATCAAACATTTTGAATAGCAATGAAATGGAAATATTAGTTAAGAAACAAGCAATAGAATTAGTTAAAGAAAAAATTGCTTTATTAAATAAGAAAAAAATTGAAAATACAAATTTAAAAGAAGTTCATGATGCTAATTTTGAAGACAAAGAATTACAAAAATACTTTGATCAAGCAAACAAAAAAATTGCAGCATTAGAATCACAACTTAAAGAACAAATTAAAGAAAATGATAATTTAAAAAATGATTTATTTGATGAAATATCTAAAAATAATTTAGATGCACAAAATAATGAATTTATATTCAAAAATAATGATAACATTATTAATGATATAGATAGTATAGATTGAGAAAATTTAACTGATGAGGAACTTATGAAACATAATTATTACAATGGAACAACACCAATTCCAGGTACAAAAATTACTAGAATTAATAATTATAAAATAAACAATGATTTTAATTCTTCAAATTTTAGTAGTGATGCACAACATTTAATTAAACAAGATGCTGAAAAGATTGCTAGCGAAAAAGAAAGTAATAATTTTGGTTCTGCTTGACAAGAAAGTAATCAAAAACTTCTTGATTTAGAAAATTTAATTTCAAGACAAGAAGAAGAAATTAAGAGATTAAAAACTAAGGATACAATTGCTACAAGTGGTGATAAAAATACTTTAAGTAACATTGATGAATCAATAAAAGAGGCATTAATGAGATTGCAAGATTTATCTTCAGCCCAAGAAAAAACTAAAAAAGAAATTGAAGAAACTAATAGAAAGATTCATGATTTAGAATCTCAATTAAGAAAGTCTAAATCTAGTGATATCGAAGAAGAACTTGCAAGAAAAGAACTTGATAAATTAATGGAAGAAAAATATAGTAGTAAACCTAATTATCAAGATATTAACTATTCAGATGAAATAAAGAAAATCGAAGCTGAACGTAGAAAAATTGAAGAAACTTTAGAATTAGAAAGAATTAGATTGTTATCTGAGATTGAAGCTAATAGAAAGAAATTAGAAGAGACTCCTGTAGCAACTGAAGTTCCAGTTCAACAAGCACCTATTGCTACACAATTAGTTGAAGAAAAACCTAAAAAAATTGAAACTACTCCTCAACCAAAAGAAGAAGTTAAATTTGTTTTAGAGGCTCCTAAAAAGAAAAGAAAACAACAATTGTTTTTTGAAATTAAAACTCATTCTACTCCAAAACTTACAAGAGCTGACTTAGAAAAATAATATATATAAATACAATTATTTGTTTTAAATGATTGTATTTTTTTATTTTTAATTGCAAAAAAGACCAATAATATATATATTTTATAGTTTTGTTGTTGATAAATTAGTTTAAAATTTATAAAATTTATATATTAGTGTTTTTGAGGTATATATGTCACAAATTATTCATGCCAAAGATTTAAGACGTGGCAATACAATTATTTATAAAAATAATTTGCTATTAGTTTTAGAAAATTCATTTAATAAAACAGCAATGCGTGAAGGTATAGTTAAGTGTAAAGTTAAAAATTTAAGAACCCAAGCTATTACTACTGAAGTTTTAACAGGTGAAAAGTTAGAACAAGCACCAGTATCAAAAGTAAAAGCTACTTTTTCTTATTCTGAAGGTGTAAATTACATATTTATGGATAACGAAACTTTTGAAACTGTAGAATTTCCTGTTAAAAAATTAGAATGAGAAAAAAATTTCATTGTTGATGGTATGGAAGTTAATGTTTTAAAGTACAATGAAGAAATTTTGAGTGTTGATCTTCCAGATCAAGTTACTATGGAAATTGAATTTGCTGAAGAAGCTGTTCAAGGTAACTCTGTAACAACTGCTTTGAAAAAAGCAAGGCTTTCAACTGGTTATGAATTAGATGTTCCACAATTTATTAAAACTGGTGAAAAGGTCATTATAAACACTACTAATGGAACGTATGTTGGAAGAGACAATAAATAGTTTTATTTTTGGTGTAATTTTATGATTAAGGTTTATTCAAATAAATTAGGTGGAATTTTTATTGAGAAAGATTTATTAAAGAATTCTTTTTTATCAATAATAAAAGATTATGTAAATTCAAAAGAGAACATTGATGTTACTTTTGATATTAAAAGAAATACTTTAAAATTTATAAATGTTCATTTTTCTAAAAAAATTTGTCTGTCAAGACAGGAAGAAAAAAATTTATATGAACAATTAATTTTTGTTCTTTCAAATAAATTTCAAATCAATAACAAAATAATAACTTTTTCTTATGAAAATTAAAAATAAAGAAAAAATAAATAAAAACTATACTCTTTCTCAATGGGAAAGAAGAGTTGTTGTATTTAAATTTATATATTCATTATTAATAGATGAATTCCTAAATGACAAAGATATTGAAAAAAAGATTGAAAAAGAACTTCCAAATGACATCTATATTTTATCAATAGTTAAAGATTTTATAAATAATAAAATAGAATATTTTAAATTATTGCAAGATAATTTAAAAGATACTTGAAAGATAAATAGATTAGATTATGTAGATAGGGCTATAATATTTAGTGCAATTTGTGAATACAATGTCCATAAAATTGATAAAAAAATATTAATAGATCAAGCCATAATTACATCTAAAAAATATGGTACAGATTCATCATATAAATTTATAAATTTTATTTTAGATAAGGTTATGAAATAATATGCAAAGATTTAATGTGGAGAAAATTAAAAATAAAATTTTTTTTTCAGATGAAGATATTTTTCATATAAAAAAAGTGTTAAGAAAAAAAATTGGTGATTACCTTGAATGCATTGATCAAGATAATAATTTGATTTCATCTATCATTAAATCTTTAAATCCTTTTATTGCAATTGTTGATTCAATAAAAGAATATAATGTTATAGAAACATATCCAATTGATTTATATGTGTCTTTATTAAAGAAAAAAGAATTTGAATTTGTTGTAGAAAAAATGAATGAACTAAACATTAATTCAATAACACCTGTTTTTTTTAGTAGAACACAAGGCAATTTGTTGATCAATTTAGAAAGATTAAATAGAATTTCAAAAGAATCTTGTAAACAATGTAAGCGACATAAAAATATTATTATTAATGCTCCTATTACATACAAAAAATTGGTAGAAAAAATAAAAGAAAATAATAATTTTGTATTTGCTAATGAAAAAGAGTGTCAAAATAATTTAGATAGTGTTAAAATAAATTTTAATAAAAATATAGGATTAATTATTGGACCTGAAGGTGGTTTCGTAAGTAAAGAAATAGATGAACTTTCATCTTTGTGCTCAAGCATTGTTTTAACTAAAACAATACTAAGAGCTGAAACAGCTTGTTTATATTTAGTAAGTTGTATTATTGAGGATTATAAAAAAAAATGAAAAATAAATTTTTAGAATATTTTTTCACAATATCAAATATCATATTTTTTATTGGAATAGTTGTTTCAAGTATTTTGATAATTCAAGATGCAAAAAAAATTATTTTAGAACAACCAAATGGTTATGTGATAAATCCATTATTTTTTTTACCATATGTAATTTGTTTATTTATTTCAATTATTTTATTAATAATATTTATGTTTCATAAACAAAATTATTTTAAACTTATAAAAATTCATGTTAAACATACATGAATCTACTTGCATTATCTTTCTTGCTTAGTTATATTGCTTAATTTTATATTTGCCTCATTAATGTTTATTTTTGCTCCTTCACTTACAGCAAATATTATTAAATCTTATTACCTATATATTCTTATTGCTGTTGTGATATTATTTTCATTAATATCTACTGGATTGAATTCATATTCAAAAATAAGAATAAAAATTGAATTAGCGATCAGAAGAAGTCAAGGCAAACAAGAAAATGTAGAAGATAAAAAATAATAAAGGATTATTAATGAACACATTTGCAATACATACTTTAGGATGTAAAGTAAATCTATTTGAGTCAAATATAATTAAAAATGATCTTTTGTCACATGGATTAATAGAAGTTCCATTTGATTCCAAAGCTGATATCTATATAATAAATACTTGTACAGTTACAAATAAAGCGGATGCTAAATCTAAATTTTTTATAAGAAAAGCATATAAAAATAATAATGAATCAATAATTGTTGTAGCTGGATGTATGTCACAAATTAATCCAAATTTAATGAAAGAATTAAATATTAGTATTCAAATAGGAAATAAATATAAAAATAATATATTTGAATTAATTCAATCTTATTTAAAAAATAAAGAAAGAATTGTTAAAATTGAAAATTTACTTCTTGAAAAATCTTTTGAATCAAATGAAGAAAATTTTACTTTTTTAGAAAATACTAGAGCATTTATAAAAATACAAGATGGTTGTAATTTTATGTGTTCATATTGTATTATACCCTTTTCAAGAGGAAGGCAGAGATCTCAACTATGTTCAAAAATAATCAACCAAATACAAAATTTAGTTTCTAATAATTTTAAAGAAATTGTATTAACTGGTGTAAACACTGCAGGATATTATGACGAAAATGGTGTCAACTTCTATGATTTACTTTTTCAAATTTCAAAACTTAATGGAGACTTTAGAGTAAGAATATCTTCAGTTGAACCATTTCAAATAACAGATGAAATTGTTGATTTAATAACTTCCAACAAAAAACGTTTTTGCCAACATTGGCATATTTGTCTTCAATCAGGAAGTGATAAAGTATTAAATCAAATGAATAGAAAGTATACAACTAATCAATTTTTTGATTTAATTAAAAAAATAAGATGCAAATCTCCAAATACAAATTTCACCACAGATTATATTGTTGGTTTTCCAACAGAATCTGATATTAATCATAAAGAGTCACTAGAATTTCTAAATAAAATTAATCTTTATGATATGCATATTTTTCCGTATTCAGCACGAAAGGGAACAAAAGCAAGTTATATTCCAAATGTTGTAGATGATACTATTAAACATAATAGAATAAAAGAAGTGCAACAGTATTGTTTAATTAATAAAAGAATAAATCTTAAAAGATTTCTCAATACTAGTGTTGAAGTTTTATTTGAAAAAAAATCAGAAAATCAAGAATATTACTCAGGTTATAGTAATGAATACTGTAGAGTATATGTTAAATCTAACGATAATTTAGAAAACAAACTTTTGAAAGTTAAAATTACAAACATTATATATGATGGTTTATATGGTGAATTAATTAAATAAAACTAATTTAGAATTTATTAAAATAAAAAAAGAGCAATTTAGAATTAAAAAATCTTAATTGTAATTTTTTTATTTTTTTTCTTAATTTTTCAAAAAGTGTGTATAATTATATTGTTTGTGAAAAACACGAACAAGAAAGTTCTTTGAAAACTAAATAGAATCCGTCAATTTTTGAGAGTTTGATCCTGGCTCAGGATTAACGCTAGCGGGATGCCTAATACATGCAAGTCGAACGAGGTAGCAATACCTAGTGGCGAACGGGTGAGTAACACGTATCCAACATACCTATTAGTGGGGGATAACTAGATGAAAATCTAGCTAATACCGCATAGGGCATTATTATCGCATGAGAAAATGTTTAAAGTTCCGTTTGGAACGCTTTTAGATTGGGGTGCGGTGTATTAGATAGTTGGTGAGGTAATGGCTCACCAAGTCAATGATGCATAGCTGTGCTGAGAGGCAGAACAGCCACAATGGGACTGAGACACGGCCCATACTTCTACGGAAGGCAGCAGTAGGGAATTTTCCACAATGGGCGAAAGCCTGATGGAGCAATCCCGCGTGAATGATGAAGGTCTTATATAGATTGTAAAATTCTTTTATTGGAGACGAATGGTAGGAATAGGAAATGATTTCTATTTGACTGTATCCATTGAATAAGTATCGGCTAACTATGTGCCAGCAGCCGCGGTAATACATAGGATGCAAGCGTTATCCGGATTTACTGGGCGTAAAGCGAGCGCGGGCGGATTTGCAAGTCTGGTGTTAAATACAACTGCTTAACGGTTGTATGCATTGGAAACTGCAAGTCTAGAGTGTAGTAGGGAGTTTTGGAACTCCATGTGGAGCGGTGGAATGCGTAGATATATGGAAGAACACCAGTGGCGAAGGCGAAAACTTAGGCTACAACTGACGCTTAGGCTCGAAAGTGTGGGGAGCAAATAGGATTAGATACCCTAGTAGTCCACACCGTAAACGATGGTAATTAAATGTTGGCACGGAATGTGTCGGTGTTGCAGTTAACACATTAAATTACCCGCCTGGGTAGTACATTCGCAAGAATGAAACTCAAACGGAATTGACGGGGACCCGCACAAGTGGTGGAGCATGTTGCTTAATTCGACAATACACGTAAAACCTTACCTAGGTTTGACATCTCCTGCAAAACTATAGAGATATAGTGGAGGTTAACAGGATGACAGGTGGTGCATGGTTGTCGTCAGCTCGTGTCGTGAGATGTTGGGTTAAGTCCCGCAACGAGCGCAACCCTTATTGTTAGTTACTTTATCTAGCGAGACTGCCAGCGTAAGCTGGAGGAAGGTGGGGATGACGTCAAATCATCATGCCCCTTATATCTAGGGCCGCAAACGTGCTACAATGGTCGGTACAAACTGTTGCAAACCAGTAATGGGGAGCCAATCAGAGAAAGCCGATCTCAGTTCGGATTGAGGGCTGCAATTCGCCCTCATGAAGTTGGAATCACTAGTAATCGCGAATCAGACATGTCGCGGTGAATACGTTCTCGGGTCTTGTACACACCGCCCGTCAAACTATGAGAGCTGGTAATACCTAAAACCGTTAAGATAACCTCGTGAGTCTTGCGTCTAGGGTAGGACTGGTGATTGGAGTTAAGTCGTAACAAGGTACCCCTACGGGAATGTGGGGGTGGATCACCTCCTTTCTAACGGAGTTAATTTTAGATAATTAACAAATATTAGAATATTTTAAATATTTGTGTACTTTTTATAGAAATCCAAAAAATAAATAAACCTAAATAAAAAATTATTTTTTGGTCGGATTCTATTTAGTTTTGAGAGATATTTTCTCTCATGATAGTTCTTTGAAAACTGAATATTATACAATCTTTTTAGTCTAATCATATTTAATAATAGAATAAGGATACAAAATAAGTTACTAAGGGCTTATGGTGGATGCCTTGGGACTGGAAGGCGATGAAGGACGTGCTAATCTGCGATAAGCTACGGGTAGTTGATAAGGTGCATTAATCCGTAGATGTCCGAATGGGGAAACCTGGTTAACAGTAATGTTAATCATCTTTGACTGAATAAATAGGTCATTGAAGCGATACCTAGTGAAGTGAAACATCTCAGTAACTAGAGGAAAAGAAAACGAAGTGATTCCGTAAGTAGTGGCGAGCGAAAGCGGAGGAGGCCAAACCGAATTAATTTTCGGGGTTATAGGACTGCAATATGGACTTATGGTAGATAGTAGAACAAGTTGGGAAGCTTGATCATAGAAGGTGATAATCCTGTATACGAAATCTATCATATACCTAGCAGTATCCTGAGTACGGCGAGACACGTGGAATCTTGTCGGAATTTGCCCAGACCATTGGGTAAGCCTAAATACTAATCAGTCACCGATAGCGTATAGTACCGTGAGGGAAAGGTGAAAAGAACCCAGAGATGGGAGTGAAATAGAATCTGAAACCATATGCCTACAACGTGTCAGAGCACTTTAATGTGTGATGGCGTGCGTTTTGAAGTATGAGCCGGCGAGTTATTGTAGCATGCAAGGTTAAGCTGTAGAAGTGGAGCCGTAGGGAAACCGAGTCTTAATAGGGCATTTAGTATGTTGCAATAGACCCGAAACGGGATGATCTAGCCATGGGCAGGTTGAAGTTTGGGTAACACCAAATGGAGGACCGAACCGACGTTCGTTGAAACGACCGCGGATGACCTGTGGTTAGTGGTGAAATTCCAATCGAATTCCGTGATAGCTGGTTCTCGCCGAAATAATTTTAGGATTAGCGTTGGATTATGAATGTATGAAGGTAAAGCACTGAATGTATGATGGCGTCACCTCGATGTACTGAATACAATTAAACTCTGAATGTCATATATTTTACTCCAGCAGTCAGACTGTGGGGGATAAGCTTCATAGTCGCGAGGGAAAAAGCCCAGATCGTTAGCTAAGGTCCCCAAATTATGCTAAGTGGAAAAGGATGTTGAAATACTTAAACAGCAAGGATGTTGGCTTAGAAGCAGCCATCGTTTAAAGAGTGCGTAACAGCTCACTTGTCGAGTGTTTCTGCGCCGAAGATTCAACGGGGCTAAGCATAATACCGAAGCTACGGGCTACATTGTAGCGGTAGGCGAGTGTTCTATATGGGACGAAGGTAGATCGTGAGAACTACTGGACTTTATAGAAGTAAGAATGCCGGCATAAGTAACGTATGGAAGTGAGAATCTTCCAAGCCGTATTGACTAAGGTTTCCAGGACTAGGTTCGTCCATCCTGGGTTAGTCGGTCCTAAGGTCAGGCCGAAAGGCGTAGCCGATGGTAAACAGGTTAATATTCCTGTACCAATACATGAATGATGGAGTGACGGAGAAGGTTATTGCAACCCAGTTATTGGATTCTGGGTTAAATGTCAAGTTTTGTAAGTTGGCAAATCCGCTTACTATAATAACAAGGCATGAATACGAGTGAACCCTTCGGGTAGTAGCGAAGTTGCATATATCATGCTTCCAAGAAAAGCTTCTAGTTTATCATTGTATTGTCCGTACCGAGAACGAACACACGTGGTCAAGGAGAGTATCCTAAGGCTAGCGAGTTAACTATTGTTAAGGAACTCTGCAAATTCATCCCGTACGTTCGCAATAAGGGATGCTCAAGTTTCTTGAGCCGCAGTGAAGAGCGAGGGGGAACTGTTTAACAAAAACACAGCTCTATGCTAAATCGCAAGATGATGTATATGGGGTGACACCTGCCCAGTGCCGGAAGGTTAAGGAAGGAAGTTAGGAGCAATCTGAAGCTTTTGACCGAAGCCCTGGTGAACGGCGGCCGTAACTATAACGGTCCTAAGGTAGCGAAATGCCTTGTCGGGTAAATTCCGTCCCGCTTGAATGGTGTAATCATCTCTTGACTGTCTCGACAATAGACTCGGTGAAATTCCGGTTAGGGTGAAGACGCCCTATAGGCGCGATTGGACAAAAAGACCCCATGAAGCTTTACTGTAGCTTAATATTGGGAAATGTTAATTCATTTAGAGAATAGGTGGGAGACTTTGAAATAAGTTCGCTAGGATTTATGGAGTCACCAGTGGAATACCACCATTGTATTAACGTTTCTCTAACTTACTTCCATGTATCTGGTAGTAGGACAGTGTTAGGTGGGCAGTTTGACTGGGGCGGTCGCCTCCCAAAAGGTAACGGAGGCGCGCAATGGTACACTCAACATGGTTGGAAATCATGTGCAGAGCGTAATGGTATAAGTGTGCTTGACTGTGAGACTGATAGGTCGAACAGGTAGGAAACTAGGTCATAGTGATCCGGTGGTGCGGTATGGAACGGCCATCGCTCAACAGATAAAAGCTACTCTGGGGATAACAGGCTGATACTGCCCAAGAGTTCATATCGACGGCAGTGTTTGGCACCTCGATGTCGACTCATCTCATCCTGGAGCTGAAGCAGGTTCCAAGGGTTCGGCTGTTCGCCGATTAAAGAGATACGTGAGTTGGGTTCAAACCGTCGTGAGACAGGTTGGTTTTTATCTGTCGTGCCCGCAAGAAGATTGAGAAGAGCTGCTCTTAGTACGAGAGGACCGGAGTGGAGACACCTCTAGTGTTTCAGTTGTCACGCCAGTGGCATAGCTGAGTAGCTACGTGTCGAATAGATAAACGCTGAAAGCATCTAAGCGTGAAACTAACTTCAAGATTAATCTTCTATTAGAATCGTTGTAGACTACGACGTTGATAGGTTAGAAGTGTAAGCATGGTGACATGTTCAGCTGACTAATACTAATAATTCGAAAACTTATTTGTATTTTGAATTTTGACTAAATAAAAGAAAGATTGGCTCAATATAATATTCAGTTTTCAGAGAATTATCAAAAAGATGCAGTGTTAATATTGTAGTGGAAACACCTGTTCCCATCCCGAACACAGAAGTTAAGCACTATGAAGCCGAAGGTAGTTAATAGCGAGAATAGGAAGATGCTGCTTTAAAGATGCCCAATTTTTGGGTATTTTTAATTATATGAATATAAAACTAAATTATAGTTATAAAATATATCTAATGGAGGTAAATTAACATGGCAGTGCAACAAAGAAGAGTAACTCATTCAAGAAAAGGAATGAGAAGAAGTCACCACCATTTAGAAGAACCAACACTTGTAGCTTGCAAGCAATGTGGCAAGAAAAATTTACCACATAGAGTTTGTAAATCATGTGGTTATTACAAAAACAAAAGTGTTCTTGCTATAGAAAGTTAGTTTTATATGGGAAATGAAAATAATAATAAATTTGATAATGTTTCAAAGTTAATAGATAACAATAATTTTGAAAAAATTAAAGCATATCCAAAAAATAGATGATTTAATTCTTTACTAGCAATTATGTTTACTATTATTGGTGTAATGATTGGTATTATTATTGGATGTTTGTTTATTATATTTTTGTAATCACTATTATGTAAATAATAGTGATTATTTTATTTATAATTTAATAATAATGTTATGGAGCATATTATGAACTTGAATAGAAAAAATGACAATGTAAAAGTAGCTATTATTGGTGCTGGACCTGCTGGTTTATTTGCAGCATCACAATTAAATTTTTTTAAATTTTCAAATTGTATTATTGAAGAAAATCCTTTTATTGGTGGGCAATTGACCCAATTGTATCCTAATAAACCAGTTTATGATTTTCCAGCAAATTATGGAATATTGGCAAAAGACATTATTACAAATTTGTATACTCAGTTATCAAAATATGGGACACCTAATATTTATTTATCTACAAAAGTTGAATCAATAGAAAAAAATGAAAATAATAAATTTATTATTATTACAAATAATGTGATAATAGAGGCAGAATATATTGTAATTGCTACAGGTATAGGCGCATTTTTACCAAACAAACTTGAAGTAAATAATGAAATAATAGAATTTGATAATACTCATTATACTGTTGATCATAATAGTGGAATTTATAAAAATAAAAGAATAGTTATTTTAGGTGGTGGTGACTCTGCTGTGGATTGAGCAAATTATTTTGCTGATAATTCAATCACAAATAATATAGCAATTGTTCATAGAAGAGATGAATATAGAGCTCAAAATACAGGAATAGACAGGTTAAAAGAAAATAATGTACAACAATTTTTAAATTATGAAATAATTGAAGCCACAAAGGAACATTTAATTATTAAGCATAAAGATAATGAGAAAACTTTTAAATTGAACTATGATTTTTTAATTGTACAATATGGTCAAAAAATAAATGAATGTGATATTGAATTTTTTAACAATTTAAATAAAAATGAAATGAATAAATTTATAGTAAATCAAAATCAAAAAACAAATGTAAAAAATGTTTTTGCTATTGGTAGTAGCTCATCATATAATGCAAAAGCAAATACAATTGTTACAGCATGCGGGGAAGCTACAGCTGTAGCTTGATTTATTGCTAAAAATAGACTTGAATGATAATTTATTTATGAAAAAAATATATGTAGTTGCAACACCAATTGGAAATATTAATGAGATTTCAAAAAGAGCAATAGAAATATTAAATAAAATAAAAGTTATTTATTGTGAGGATACTAGGGTTATAAAAAAACTATTAACTTTATTAGATATTAATTTAATTAATAAAAAATTTATATCACTTAATGGATTTAATGAAAAAGAAGTTGTGGAAAAAATTAAATTGCAAAATGAATTTGAAATTTGCCTTGTAAGTGATGCAGGATATCCTACTATTAGTGATCCTGGATTTTGTTTAATTAATTTTGCTATAAATAATAATATTTCAATAGAAATAGTAAATGGTCCTAGCGCATTAATGCATGCTTTAGTTATTAGTGGATTTAGTACTAATAATTTTTATTTTTTTGGTTTTCTAAATAGTAAAAAAAATAAAGCACTTTTTGAACTTGTTAAAATTAAAGAATTTCAAACAACAATTATAATTTATGAATCTGTTCACAGGATAATTGAAACTTTAAAAAATATTAAAGAGGTTTTTTCAGATGATGTTAAATTAATTGTTGCAAAGGAATTAACTAAATCAAATGAAACCATTTACCGTGGTAATATTAACAAAATAATAAAAGAAATAGATTTAAGAGGTGAGTTTGTTATAGTTATTGATAATAACTATAATGAAAATAAAAAAGAAATAATCAATATTAATGATTATATAATGGAGGTTAAAAAGCTTGTGAACAAAAATAATTCTGAAAAAATTGCATGTAAAATGGTTGGATATAAGTATGGAATAAGTTCAAAAGATCTTTTTAATGCTTTACAACTTAAAAAAAATATTATCTAATTATATAGGGTATTAATTGTGAAAAGATCATCAATATATAGAAATGACACAAGTTGAATATTAGGATTATTTATTTATTCTATGCTATGTTTTATCATGTTTTGTGTATCATTAGGTGTTTTTGGTATAGAAATGTGATATTTATCTGATTTAAAGGGGAATAATTCTATACAAAATACATTTAAGTATGATGTTATTGCTTATCCAATGACATTAGTATTAACCATATTTGAGTTAGTTTCATGCATATATTTTATTTGAAATTATTTTTTATGATGTCAGTCACTTTCTAAAAGTGCAGGAAAAAGAAGAAAATTCAATTTTGTTGTTGTAATTTTTGGTTTAGTGATTATTGTATTAATTACTATAGACACTTTATTAAAATTAATTGGAACATTTTCTTGTTTGCCATCTTATATACAAAATTGAACAGGTACTCCATCATTGGTAGTTGGAACAAGTAGATGAGTAACATATTTTATGAAGCCGTATATTTTATTAGGTGCTTCATTAATTGGTGGTGTTTTTTTCTTATCAGCATTTATATTACAAAAACAATGATTCAAATCAGAAATTGATGAAAATTCTTTGCAATCAGTTCAAAATCATTATAGAAATCTTGAAATGAATAAAAAAAGAAGTTTAATTAAAAAACAAAAACAAAAAGATTTATCAAAAAAGATAAAAGTATTTTAATATTTTATGTATGAGCAAAAATAAAATAAATAAAGAATATATAAGAGAAAATTTAAACCCAAAAAATATCAATGATATGATTGGGTTTGATTTTTTATTTCCTAAAAATTCAATTGTTGATAAAATGATTTCTAAAAATCAAATTATATCTACATTATTTTTTGGACCACCAGGATGTGGTAAATCATTATCAATTAGAATGATATTAAAAAAATTGAATCTTGATTATTTTGAATTTAATTCAACAACAGATAATAAAAATGATTTAGTTTCAATTTTAGAAAAATCAAATAAAACTAATAAGTTAATAGTTGTTATAGAGGAAATGCATAGATTAAATAAAGATAAACAAGATTTGTTATTGTATTATCTTGAAGAAGAATTAATTTATTTGTTTGCTACAACAACTGAAAATCCATTTTTTGTTGTAAATCCTGCAATAAGAAGTAGATTGCATTTGTATGAAATGAAAAAAATAGATGAATCTCTATTAATTAATTTAGTTTATGATTATTTAAAAACCAAGGGATATCAATTTAGTTTAAAAATAGTTGAAGAAATAGTTTATAAATCAAATTGTGATTTTAGACAAATTTTTCTTTATATTAATATTTTGTTATCATTGTATGATGATAATAATGAAGATGAAATTTTAGAAGGTTTATTTAATTTTTCTAATTCAAATATTGATAGAAATGGATCAAATTTTTATAATTTACTTTCAGCATTTCATAAATCAATCAGAGGAAGTGATCCTCATGCATCAATATATTATTTAGCAAAACTACTACAAACAAATAATTTATTACCAATTTTTAGAAGATTATATGCTATTGCTTATGAAGATATTGGGATTGCAAATCCAAAAATTGGTGCAAATGTTCATGCAGCAATTGTTGCTGCACAAACTATAGGTATGCCAGAAGCAAGAATACCTTTAGCAAGTATCACAATAGAATTGGCATTATCACCAAAATCAAATAGCTGTATATCTGCAATTGATGATGCTATGAATTTAATAAAAAATCATGATTATGATCCTCCAAGTCATATATGTGATAATCATTATAAAAATGCTAAGAATTTAAATGTTGTTGGATATAAATATCCTCATAATTATATTAATAATTGAGTAGAACAACAATATCTACCTAATAAAATAAAAAGTTATAATTTTTATAAACACAATAAATATAGTCTATATGAAAATAAGTTAAATGAGTATTGAAACAAAATTAAAAATAGAGGTAATTAATTATGAAAAAATTTTATGTTACTACTCCAATATTTTATCCTTCTGGGAAACCACATTTGGGACATGCATTTTCTGCTTTATATGCATCTTTGCTTGCTGAATATAAAAGATTATTAGGATATGATGTGTACTTTGCAACTGGCACTGATGAACATGGTCAAAAAATAGAAGAGACAGCTAAATCAAAAAATATAACACCACAAGAATTAGTTGATAATAATTCTGATGTATTTAAAAAATTATGAAATAAGATGGGAATAAGATATGATTATTTTATTAGAACAACTAATTCATGTCATAAAAAAGCAGTCCAAGAAACTTTTGATTTTTTATTAAAAAAAGGTTTTATTTATTTGGGTAATTGAAGAGGTTTGTATTGTATTTCATGTGAAGAAAACTATACTGAAAATTCTGCAATAAAAAAGGACTCTGAATTTTTTTGTGAACATGGGCACAAACTAGTTTCAAAAAATGAAGAATCTTACTTTTTAAAAATAAAATCATTTAATGAATGAATAATAAATATGTTATCTAATAATAAAGACTTTATATATCCACATAACAGGAGTAAAGAATTAATAAATAATTTTTTATCTGATGGAAAATTAGAAGATTTATCTATTACAAGAACAACATTTGAATGAGGTATAAAAACTTTAGTTAATAGTAAGCATGTTATTTATGTATGACTTGATGCTTTGTTAAATTATATAACTTTATTGGGATATAAATCAGATGATGATAGTAATTTTAAAAAATATTGAATATCTGATGATTGTGAAAAAGTACATTTAATAGGAAAAGAAATAACTAGATTCCACTGCATTTACTGACCTATAATTTTAAAAATGTTAGATTTACCTTTGCCAAATAAAATAATATCTCATGGTTGAATTATTACAAACACTGGAAAAATGTCAAAATCATTAGGTAATGTTATAGATCCAACTGATATTATTGATAATTATGGCAAAGATGCATTTAGATATTTTTTGGCAAAAGAAATATCTATTAAAGATGATAGTGTTTATTCAGATGATAAATTTATAACAACATTTAATACTGATCTTGCAAATAACTATGGAAATTTAATTAATAGAACAATTGGTATGTTAAAAAAATATAACAATAATATTGTTCCAAAATATAATGGTCCTATAACCTATAATGATTTTTTGATAGTTAAAACACAAAATGAATTTTTATCTAAAGCTAAAGAATTAATAGATGATTTAAACATAAAAGATCTTATTGATTTAATTTGTGATTTTGAAAACAAAATAAATAATTACATAGAACAATCAAAACCATGAGATTTTTTAAAAAATAATATGAAACAAAATTTAGATAGTTTTTTATCAATTCTTGTTAATTTAATTAGAACTACAATTGCTTTTTTAAAACCTATATTAATTGATGCAACAGAACTAGCCATTCAACAATTGAATTTTGACAAAGAAATTTTATTGATAGATTCTTTAAAAGACTTTTCTAAAGTGGATAACATAACTGTTAATGAAGCGAAACCTATTTTTGTAAGAATTAGTCAATAAAATGAAAACAAATATTTTATTTATATATAATGTTTCAAAAACACTTAATGGTCTAAAGATAGAACTTGATGATAATACTTTTATTGTTGAAGCTTGCAATAGTAGTGATAAAGAAACTGTTGATAAAAAAATTAAAAACTTTAGACATGATATTGTTATTATTGAGGTTACAAACAATATTGAATACATAATAAATCTAATTAAAGAAATAAGAAATAAATCTATATTAACAGATATTATTACCTATGGTCATAATGAGACTTTAGAAAATATTCTATCTTTATATAAAAATGGAGCAAATGATTATATACAAGCTCCAATTGAACCTAAAATATTAATGTTTAAGATATATTCATTATCTCAAAAATATGAAATTCTAAACTCAAAATATTTTAATAATTATGTAAAATATGGAGACTTTGTCGTTGATAGAGAAGCTAATATTATTTATTTAAATAATTCTCAAATAGAAATAACAAAAAAAGAATATAGAATTTTAAGATTACTTATGAAAGCAGATGGTTCTCCTGTTAATAAACAAACACTACAAAAAGAAATATGGGGCTTTGTTGATGAATCATCAAAAACAGTAGAAACAACAATTTCAGCATTAAAAAAGAAGTTAAATAATGGATATATTAAGACAATTATAAAGCAAGGTTATTTTCTAGATAAAAACTATTAATATTTATTTTAACAAGGTAAAAAATATTTTTACCTTGTTAAAATATTTTTTTTAATTTTTTATTTTATTGCAATATCATTTAACCATAACATTAGGGGAACCTATATTATGAATAAGTATGTGAAGTATATTTCACTTGGTATTTTTGTTGCAATACCTATAGGTTTTATTGTTGGATTTTCAAGAGCTTGAAATTCGCCTCCATCAATTACTGCAGCAGGTTCAACTGCTGTACAACCTTTATTGGCAGCACTTGGAAATTATTATGATAAAGCTGATGTAACTGTACAACCAGGAGGAAGTTCTCTTGGAATGAAAGTGGCAGCAGATGGAAGCAAAAGTTTAGGTAATGCTTCAAAAAACACATATTCATCTGTTGGTAAAGCAACAATGGAAAAAAATGGTTTTACTTGAGAAACTTGAAGAGATAATGGATTAAAAACTATAACAGTTGCATGAGATGGAATTGCTATTGTTTATAAACCAGATTCACAAGATGATCCTGTATTACAAATTAATCAAGATAATATATTAATGATATATGAATCTTTTGCAGGAATTAAAAATTATAGATTATATGATTTGTTTGTAAATCAAATAGATGTTAATAATAAAAAGAATAATTTATTAAACTATCAAAACCCAATAAATTCTAGTTTTATTAAACCTTATGCTAGAACAGGGGGGGGGAATGCCTCAGGTACTGCAACATCTTTTGCCAAAGAATCAGGCTTCAATTATAGTTCTAAAGATGAACAAAGGTGGAAGGAGGCCCAAGATATTTTGCTTTCTGGAAATTATGGATCAAATGTTTCTACAACAAATGAATCTAATGTTGAGTCTTGAAATAGATTTAATATTGAAAATAAACCAGGATCAATGATTTATCTTTCTTTAGGATTTGTAAGTACAAACAGAGAATTTATTGAAAGCCAGGGATATAAAATTGCAAATTATTATAATCCAATATATTCACCAAATAATGTGCCTGTAATTGCTGATACAAAAAATGTTACTAATAAAACATATGGATGATATTCACCATTAAATACAATCATAGCTACAAATTTAGCAAATAATTTGGTAAAACAATTTATTTGGTGATTATATACAGATGAATATGTAAATAGAAGTGACACTGATAATCCAGGATTAATTCAAAAAATAGGTTATGCACCTTTATCAGATGAAGATAAATTAAAAATGTTTTATTTACAAAATGAAACAATAATTGATAATCAAATTAATACAAGTAATTATAAATCATATGAGGATGTATTTTTTCATGTTACTGATATTCAAAAAGGAAGTACTACATGAGAAAAAAGTAATCAATGATATGGAGTACCAAAGTAATAAATATGAATGAGCAAGTAACTATTAAATTAAATACAAATAATGATAAACAATTTCTTAGAACAAAAATAAAAAATATAAATAATAATGTTGGTAAATATTTCAGTATGATTATTTCAACATTTGTTGGTGTTATTCTATTTGCTATTTTAGGATTTATTTTATATAAATCTATTCAAGGTTTTGAATATTATGGAATTGAGAAAATTTTATTTTCTGATAAATTTAATATTTCAAATGGTAAAGAACATGGAGTTTCTTTTTGACTTCCTTTTGTATCAACTCTTCTTACTACATTAATAGCTTTATTAATTGCTGTTCCTGTAGGAGTTAAAACATCAATCTTTATTAAATTTAGGGTTGATAAAAAATATAAAAAAACATTCAGAATATTAAGTGAGACATTAGCTGGTATACCATCTGTAATATTTGGTTTATTTGCATCAAAATCACTTGGAGCATTATTGTCTCAAATGGGAATAAATAATTATTCAATTATTAATGCATCTATTATGCTATCTTTCATGATTATTCCTACAATTATTGCTATGTCATTAAATGCCTTAGATTCTGTAGATAAAAATTTAATTATAAATCCAATTGCAATTGGTTCTACAAAGACAAGAGCAATTTATAAAGTGTATAAAAAAGCAGCAAGAAATGGAATAATAGTTGCAATAATTATTGCTATGGGAAGAGCAATTGGCGAAACAATGGCTTTGTCTATGATTTTGCAAAATGAAAATGGTTATATTGAGGGATTTAATAATGGTTTATTATATTCATTAAATAGTGATTTAAAAACTGTATCAGTTGTAATAGCAACAAATATGTTTGGTGAAAATAGTAATGAAATAACAAGATCATTATTATTTGTTTTTGGATTCATTTTATTTATATTTATAATGATATTTAATGTACTTATTTTATATGTAACTAGACAAAAAGGAAGTAGAGTTAGTAGATTAGATAAATTCATTGATAAACTATATTATTATGTTTTATTTATTCCAAGACAAATTTCAAATATATTTGAATGATTAATGTTTAAAGAACGTAGATCTAAAAAATTGATATCTCATGAAGAAATAATTGAGTATACACGTATAAGAACTACTAATTATAAATTTGCAAACTTATACACTTGATATAAATTATTTTGGGAAATATTTTCTTTCTTGTTATGTTTAAGTATTCTTATATGGATTATTTTGGAAATATTTGTAAAAGGTTGGGTTGCATTAGGGGCAAATTCTACAAGTATATTTATGTATACTAAAAATACATCAGGACAAGCTTTTTTAAATACAATATTAGTTATTTTTATAGCAATTCTAATTGGTTTACCTATTTCTTTAATTTCAGCAATTTATTTAAATGAATATTCAAAAAATAAATATTTTAATAAAACAATTAATTTTTTCTTAGATTCTTTAGGTTCTACACCATCTATATTATTTGGTATGTTTGGATTGATTTTCTTTATTGAAACCTTAGGATGAACAAGTGATGGAGCAAAAGGATACTCATTGATTGCAGGTTCTTTAACAATAGTTCTTGTAATACTACCAAGTTTTACAAGATCTATACAACAAGCATTAATACAAGTGCCATATGAAGTAAGAATTAATGCTTTGGCATTAGGAAGTTCTAAATGAGAAGTAATATACAAAATTGTTTTACCAGCAGCTTTAACAGGAATAATAACAAGCACAATCTTAGCTATAGGTAGAATTCTTAGTGAAACTGCTCCACTATATTTAACAGCCGGATTAACAAGTTCTACAGAAACAGCTTTAGATAGACCAGGTCAAACTTTAACTACAAGAATTTATGCTCAGTTATATAACACTAATATAACTGAAGGGATAAACATAATGTATGAAATTGCTTTTATAACACTATTATTAGTATTGAGTTTAATTTTAATTGGTTATGTATTAATTCCAAATAAGAAAGAAATAAATAAATGATTTATAAATAAATTTCAATTCATTAAATATTTCTTCAAAAAAGAAATGTTATTAAAAAACAAGGAGATTTATGAGTAATTTAAAATTAACAACCCAGGAAATTAAGTTGCCTAGTGATAAACATTCTTCGCCAAAAAAAGTTTCTTTTTTTAAAAAACTTTTTTCAAATAAACACAATGTTACTATTAATCAAGAAATTAAAGAAGATTTTGATGAATCAAATTCATTTGAAATAAGAGACTTTAATTTCTGATATAACAATGGTTATAAACAAGCTCTATTTAATATCAATTTGAATATAAAAAAAAATAAGGTAATTTCTTTTATAGGACCTAGTGGGTGTGGTAAATCTACTTTTTTAAGAATGTTGAATAGAATGAATGATTTAATTGATAATGTAAAATTTGAGGGAGATATTTTTTTTAATAAAATAAATATTTATTCAAAAAAAACACATGTTTTAGAATTAAGAAGTGATGTAGGTATGGTTTTTCAAAAACCTACACCATTTCCAATGTCTATTTATGAAAATGTTGCATATGGTTTAAGAAGCAAGGGAATAAAAAATAAGAAAACTATAGATCAGATAGTTGAAAAGTCTTTAAAAGATGCAGCATTATGAGATGAAATTAAAGATAATTTAGATGATTCAGCTTTGGGGTTATCTGGTGGGCAACAACAAAGATTATGTATTGCAAGAGCAATTGCTATAGAACCAAAAGTTTTACTAATGGATGAACCAACTTCTGCATTAGATCCTATAGCAACATCTAAAATTGAAGAATTAGTTTTATCTTTAAAGAAAAAGTATACAATAGTTATTGTCACACATTCTATGGCACAAGCACAAAGAATTAGTGATTACACTGCATTCTTTTTTGAAGGAAAACTAATTGAATCAGGACCAACAAGAAAAATATTTATGAAACCAAAAGAACAAAGAACAAGAGATTATGTAAATGGAAGGATTGGATAAAGTATGGCTATTAATTTTTTAAGTCTTGAAAAATCAGAATTGGAATTAAATGATAATTTCTTATCATTGGTTTCATTGTGTAGAAAAATGTATATTAAATTAGCAACAATGGTTGATAATAAAATTGTTACTCAAGAATCTCTTGATAAAATGGAAGAATATCATAATAGAGTAAATGAATCTCGAAGAGATATTAGAGATGATTGTATTTGAATAATTTCAAAAGACCAACCAAGAGCAAGTCATTTAAGATATATTATTGCTGTGCTTTATTCTATAAAAGATATTGAAAGAATGTCTGATTATGCTTACACAATTTCAAGGATTTTAAAAAAAGAAAAAATCACAACTGTAATGGTGAATAGATTAAGTAGTTTATTAGGAAAATCCATTGATTTTTATGATTGTATAATTGATGTTCTTTCGAAAGATGATTTGAGTGAATATGAAGAAAAAATACAATCAATGTTTAATAGTTTTAGAATTGATTATAAGAATTTTTTAACAAATTCCATTGAATTATTTTCTAAAACCTTAAGTCCAAGTGATGTTTCACAATTTATTTCATATTATTTTAATTTTTCAATTATTATTAAGTACATTGATAGAATTGTTGACCATTGTCTATCAATTTACAAAAATTTTGTTTCTGTTAAAAATAGATAATATTAATTTAAAAAATGCTTTTGCTATAAGCATTTTTTTATTTCATGTTTTTATAAATTAAAAAAGAATAGTTATAATAATTTATATGAAAACTAAAGTTATTCCACATTTGTTTAATAGAAGATATGAACTAGAAGATATACATAAATATTTTGATTATTTAAGAGTAAATAATCCACATATGACATATAAAAAAATAAGTAATATTTTTTTTGATATTAAAAAATATTTCTCCTCAAAAACATATAAATATTTTTATGTTTACTGTTTTGATATTGTTAGACAGTGAATAAATACAAATGAATTGTATACAGAAGACTATATTGTTAAATTAGAATTTATTTTAAAAAAATTAAATTTATTAAATTCTCTTAATTCTTTAGAAATAGAATATATTAATCATTTTAAATCAATTATATTTGCAAAAAAAAGAAATTTAAAAGAGTTGATTGTTGATTTCCCTTTATTAAATTTAAATGATTATAGATGGAAAGAAAAAGCCTACTTTCATTTTGAAAGATCAACAATATCTATAGTAAACTGTACAAGCTGTGAAATAATAATTAATAAATGTAATATTTACCTTACAAATTATAGAATAGTTTGTAGTAGCAACATTGATTATTTGTCATTTTATATAAAGGACATTGAATCATATAAATTAGGATTAAGTGGTTTTGAAATTTTTTACAATAATAAAAAATATATAATAGAAGTTAATGATAAATATGAATTATTTGTTTCTTATGAAAGAATAATTAATTTTATTTCATAACAACTTATAATCAATATATGACTGATTTAGAAAAAAAATTAAAAAGTGTACCAAAACTACCAGGATGTTATTTGTGAAAAGATAAAAATGGAGTCATTATATACATTGGTAAAGCAAAAAATTTATATAATAGAACTCATCAATATTTTAATTCCAAAAAAGATCCAAAAACTTTTAAACTTGTCCAAGAAATATATGATTTAGACTATGTTATAGTTAATAATGAAAATGAGTCATTATTGTTAGAAAATAATTTAATTGGCAAATACAAACCAAAATATAATATATTGCTTAGGGAGTCTAATACTTTTCCTTATATTGTTGTAACAAAAGAAGAACATCCTAGGATTTTATATAGTCATGATAATAAAAGGAAAATTAGAGGAACATATTATGGTCCCTTTGCAACCACAAAAAAATATGAATTATATAATTTTATAAATAGAATATTTCCTCTAAGAAAATGTAGAACATTACCAAATCAAAAATGCATTTATTATGACATAGGTCAATGTCTTGGGCCTTGTATTAATAAAATAACAAAAAATGATTATGAACCATATTTAAAAAGAATAAATGATTTTTTCTCTGGTAAATATCATGAACTTGATGAAAGTTTAAAAAAGGAAGAATTATCTAGTGCTGAAAAACTAAATTTTGAAATGTCAAAAGAGTATTTTGATTTAAGAAATAGTTTGAAATCGTTTTCTTTAAAACAGGATATCATATCTTCAAAAAATAATGATGAAGATGTTATTGGTTTTGCTATTAAAGAAAATATTATTGCAATAGTAATATTTAAATATGCTAATGGTTTTTTAATAAGTAAGTATGATATTTTTACAGTATTTTATTTATCAAGCGATGAAATAGTTGAATCATTAGTATTTGATTATTATTCAAATTTGGCAATTGAAAAACCTAAAAATGTTTATTTGTCATTAGATAATAGTATTTTAAATAATTTATCATTATCTTTAAAGATTAATTTTATTAATCCAACAAAAGGCTCAAAGAAAGATATTATGTTAACTGCACTTACAAATGCAAATGAATTAATGAAAAGTAAATATTTGACAGCAGTTTCAAATTTATCAAGAGAATCAAATGCATTACAACAACTTCAAGATTTAATAGGAGTTGATTCTACATATATAATTGAAATGTTTGATAATTCAAATATTTTTAATGATGATAAAGTATCAGCTATGGTAGTTTATGAAAATGGTAAGAAAAATAAAAATTTATATAGAAAATTTAATATTAAAAATTTAGAATCAAATTCAGATTATGAATATATGGAGGAAGTTATTTTTAGAAGATATAAGTTGGTTATTGATTCTAAAAATAGTTTACCAAATTTAATCATTGTTGATGGAGGAAAACCACAGGTTTCTGCTGCTTTAAAATCCCTTAAAAAATTACATATAGATTCTGTTGTTCCTGTTATTGGTTTAGCAAAAGATGATAAACATAAAACAGATAGAATAGTTAAATCAGATTTAACTGAAATTAAATTAGATAAAACATCAGAGTTATATTTTTTTCTTCTTAACATGCAAGATGAAGTTCATAGATTTGCTATAACATTTCATAGATCAAAGAGAAGTAAATCATTATTTAAAACAACACTTAATGAAATAAATAATTTAGGTAAAAAAAGAATTGAAAAATTATTATTAAAGTTTGAAACAATAGAAAAAATAAAAGAAGCTAGTGTTGATGAATTATCACAAGTTGTGCCAAGAAAAATAGCAATAGAAATAAAAAATAAGTTAAAAATATAAAAAATATTTATTTTGAAAAAATATGAAATAAATATTTTTTATATTTTTATTCATTGGTTATTTTTAATATATAATTAGTTATATTTTATGGATTGAAGTAATAATTTTGGTGATTAAAAATGAACTATAAAGTGGCAATGATTGACTTGGATGGAACGCTTTTACATAATAGAACATCAATTAGCCAAACTAATTTAGAGGCTTTAAAAAAATATAAAGATAATGGTGGAGATATTGTAATTGCAACAGGAAGATGACCTCTTTCATCTTTTGTTTTTAATAAAACAATTGAAGAATTTGTAGGTTCCCCAAATAAATATTTAGTTACATTGAATGGTGCATTAATATATCAATTATCAGATAATACTTTGATTTATGAACAAGCAATAGATGATGAAATATTTGAAAAGATTTTGGAATTAAGAAAAAAATTTAATTTAGCAATGTGAATCTATTCAAAGGAGGGCATTGATAATAAATTAATTCACTCTTATAAAATTCCATTCAAATGATTTATAAGCAAATTTAATTATGGGAAAATAATTAATCATAGGGGAGAAAAACTAAAGACATATAAAATATTGTTTGGATCTTTTAATAGAAAAAAAATAGATGATGTTTATTCTTGATTGGATAAATATTTTTGTGATTATTTAAATATTATAAGAACCTCTAAAAAGGTTATAGAAGTCACCCACAAAAATGTTGATAAAGGTTTTGCATTAGAATTTATAAGTAAAAAAGAGAATATTAAAAAACAAAATATAGTTTGTTTTGGAGATTCTGGTAATGATGTTAGTATGTTTATAAATTCTGGTTTTAAAGTTTGCTTAAATAGGAATAATCAAGATTTATCTAAAATATCAAATGTTGTTGCAAACCACAAAAATGGTGTTGCATTTGCAATTGATAAATATTTATTTAATATAACAGATTTTTCTAATGATAAAGTGTTGAATTTGAATTTTTATGGAACTTTATTTAATGTTGTAGAACATGTAGATTTTGTAAAAAATTTAAAATTTTGAGAATACTTAATTTCTGGACAGCCTTTATCAATTTTATCTAAATATTCATTAAATGATAATTTGATGATGTTTAAAAGTATTATTGATATAAATAAAAATATATTGATAAATTGTGGTGATGGATCAGTAGTTTATTCATGCAAAACAAAAAAAATTATCAAAAAATCTATAATAACAGAAACCCAACTTTCTTTATTAACAAATTTTCTTACTAAATCTTTAAATAATGAGATGGTAAGTATTATTATTAATCAAACATCAGGTTCCAATTATTTTCTTACTAGTAATCCTAATAATTTTATAAATTTTATTAGAGATACTGGCTTTAATGAGGAAAATTTTACTGTTATTGATAGAGATTTTGAAAAATATTTGTCCCCACATACATCTAAATATACAAATATTATTATTATAGGTATAGATAGCATTCCAAATAGTATAAATATAAATTCTTTCAGAATTGATATTAGAGGGAATGTTATATCTATTGCTAATAAAGTTAATTTTATTGATAATTATGAAGAAATTGTTAAAGAACATTTTAATTGTTCTGCAATTGAGACCATTGATGTTAAAACAATTATTAATAGTGAAAAGCAATTGTTTTCATCAATTGATGATTTAATAAAAAATAATTTCTAATTTCATTATCAGTAGATATGGAGGATTTACTTTGAAAAATGAAATTTTCATCCAAATTAAAAATATAAGAAAAGAATATAGTGATGGGAATGTCGCAGTAAATAATATAAACTTGGAAATTAAAAAGGGTGAGTTTGTTACAATTTTAGGCCCAAGTGGATGTGGAAAAACAACATTGTTAAAAATGTTGGGAGGATTTGAATTGCCAACATCAGGAAAAATATTGGTAAAAAATATTGATATAAAAGATCTGCCTGTGCAAAGAAGGCCAACTGCAACTGTTTTCCAAGATTATGCTCTATTTCCAAATATGAATGTTGAAAAAAATATTTTATATGGTTTAAAGGAAACTAGAATTAAATTAGATTCTATTGATAATAATACATTTAAACAATGCGAAAAATATTTTGATGATTGTTTAAAAAAATCAAAAGAAAAAATAAAAGATATTCAAAGAAAAAAAGAAAATCTTAGAAAAGACAAAGAAAAAATTCTTAAGAGAATTAATAAAAATGATTTATTAAACAAAATTTATCATATGTCTGAAGATGAATATGATTTAATTATTGAAGATATAAAAAAACAGTATTATGAAAAATACAATAAAGACTTGCTTAGTTCTATTCCATTTAAAATAAAGTTTTATGAATTTGTAAATAATGCACTTAATTTTTTTAGAATAAATAAATACATAAATTATAAAACAAATGAAAGTAGTGGTTTTGTTCAATCTTATTTAAATCATGAAAGAACATATAGAATAAAAAACATGTGTGAACATAAGATAGAAAAAATAGATTTTTCTTATAATGATTTAGATTATTGAGTGTCATACTGAGAAAATTATCCGTATGAGGAAAAAGATTGATTTGAAAAAAGAAAGATGTCTAGAAAATTGACTAAAGAAGAGTTGAAAAATGAAATTAATCAAATTATAGATTTAGTTGGTTTAACTGGAAAAAATAAAAAAATGCCAAATGAATTATCTGGTGGTATGCAGCAAAGAGTTGCATTGGCTAGAGCGCTTGTAATTAAACCTGATATTCTTTTATTAGATGAACCTCTTAGTGCATTAGATGCACAAGTAAGAAAGCAAATGCAAATGGAATTAAAAAGATTACATGATGAATTGGGAATAACTTTCATTTTAGTAACACATGATCAAGAAGAAGCACTGACTCTTTCTGATAAAGTTGTTGTTATGTCTCATGGAAATGTTGAACAAATTGGTTCGCCTGTTGAAATATATGATACACCTGCTAATAATTGAGTTGCAAAATTTATTGGGAAGGCAAATATTTTTGAAGGAAAATATATAGGCCATGGTCAAGTTTTAATTCATAATACAAAATTTGATATTGGAAATGAATTAGGAAAAAAATTTAGTATAAATCAAAGCGTTAATATAATGATAAGACCAGAAGATTTTGATGTTGTTCCTTTAAGTAAGTCAAAAATTAAAGTTAATGTTGATAAAACAATTTATAAAGGATTGTTGTGAGAATTAGTTTGTTCATGAAAAGATATAAAATTAAATGTTGAATCAGTGAATAAAGTTAATGAAAGTCAAAATGTTGGATTAACATGAGACATAGAAGATATACATGTTATGGCGGTAGACTAATATGAATATCAAATACTTTAATAATGTAAAAAAAGATACCCCAAAACTTTTATTATTACTTCCATTTTTTTTACTAACACTTCTTCTAGTTGTTGCTCCATTAATAACTATAGTGATTAAATCATTATCCCCTAATCAAGAGGGAAATTGAGATGTTGCTAATAATTGAAATTTTATAGATGAAAATTTAATGACAAAAATATTTATGTCAATTATTATAGCTTTAGCCACATCATTTTTTTGCTTAATAATTGGATATCCTTTTGCATATTTTTTATCATTGTCAAAACGGTTAAGTTTTAAAATATTGTGTGTTTCATTAATAACTTCTCCAATATGAATAAGTTTTCTGGTGAGGCTTGTTGGATTAAAAACTTTATTTGATGCAATAGCTGACAAACCAAATTCTACATATGGTGATATTTTTACAATAATAGCACTTGTTTATATGAATTTACCTTTATTCATTTTGACAATTTATACATATATAAATTCAATACCTAAAAATTTATTAGAAGCAAGTAGAGATCTTGGAAAAAATAGTTTTCAAACATTTTTTTATGTAATAGTACCATACACTAAAAATGCAATAATTAGTGGATTAACATTAGTTTTTTTACCATCAATTACAATTGCTGGGGTTAGTAGATTTATGAATAATTCAAATAATGGTGATTTGATTGGCGATACAACACTTCAGCAAGGACAAGCAGCTTTAGTTAGCGAAATTGCTCTAGCAAGAGTTTCTTCACTTTGTTTATTATTGTGTGCGATAATATTAATCTTATTTTCTGTGTTTATATTAATACCAAAAATTATAAAAAATTATAAGTTAAATAAAAAGGAGGTAAAAAATGCTTAACCAAAAATTTAAAGAATTTAATTTTTTTTCACTCCTTAGGCAATGATATATTTATATAATTGTTTTGTTAATATATATTCCTTTAATTTTTTTAATTATTTTAAGTTTTAATGGATCAAGTTCTAGAGGGAACATTTTATTGAATATATCTGGATTGACTAATTCTAATTATATAGATTTATTTAAGAATGATGAATTTATAAATTCATTATTAAATACACTTTTAGTTGTTGTGGTTGTTGTGCCCATATCTATTATTATTGCAATACTTACATGTTTTGGTATGTGACATTCAAGAGTATTTATTAAGCAAGTAACAAAATATATGTATAACACAAATATTGCTATTCCTGATATTATTACAGGAATTAGTTTGTCTTTATTATTTACAATAGTATGACTTCCATTAGGGTTGGAATTTGGATATGCAACTGTTGTTATTTCTCATATTTCATTTTGTGTTCCATATGCAATAGTTGCAATATATCCTAAAATGATTTCTATGAATGTTAATTTAATCAATGCATCAAATGATCTTGGAGCATCAAACATAAGAACTTTTTTTAAAATTATAATACCATATTTGACTCCATCAATTATAAGTGCTTCAATTATTGTCACAGCAATGAGTTTTGATGATTTTGTGATAACTTCATTAGTTAATGGAAATTTTAATACAATTTCTTCATCTATTTATCAATCTGCAAAAGGAATAAAGGCTTGAATAGTTACTTTTGGAGCAATCATGGTTTTTGCTTTTATAGTTGGCTCAATTGCTATTGCTATGCATAAAATAGTAAAGAATAAAAGGGCAAAAAAATATGCTAAAAAAATTTAATAAAATTATTACTTTAATTCCAACAATTTTATTAGCTGGTGTTCTTCCTACAACCCTTTATTCATGCAGTAATTCTCAAGCATTTTATTTTGCTAATTTTGAAAGTTATATGTCTCCAACTTTAATGGATAGATTAAAAAAAGAGATTGATAATATTAATTTTAGATATTATGGAACAAATGAAAATCTTGAACGTTCTTTTGATAGAAATTATGATGTTGCTATTCCTTCAACATATCTTGTTGCAAAATTAGCTGGAGCAGAAAAATTACAAAAAATTGATTGAAATAAATTTGGACTTAGTTATGTAGATTCATTAGGGTCAGTTATTCAAGTAACAAATGCTGATTTGGCATTAAATTTATTTACACAAGATGTTCAAAGCATTTTAACTAATATATATGACGTTAATGGAGATGGTAAACAAGATAGTTCTGATAATCTTTTAAATTATGGAGTTCCATATTTTTTACAAGATTTTATAATGGGTTATAAAGGAAATGAAATATCTCAATTAAAGTCAAATTCTAATTATATTCCTACATGAGAAGATATACTGTCTTTTTTTGGACCAAGAGTTGGGAAAAAGAAAGAATACAATAAAATTGCAATGATTGATGATTATAGAACTATTTATTCTATTCCAAGATTAATTGAATCAAATGGCTCACAAGTGAATCCAAGTAAAAGTAATACAATAATTAGTATAAATGAATTTGAAAATACATACAGTTATTTATCAAAGTATTTTTCAGAACAAAATTCTTTTTTATTAAATTCAGATTCTGGAATTATTCTTAATAATTTTGCAAATAAAAAAGGCGCAGATTCTGGAATTATGTATAATGGAGATTTATTATATGCAATGTTAGGAGGAGATGAGTATTCTGAAGATTTAACAAGTTCTCCTTTTTATGTTTCTGAAAATGAAGAGCTAAAATCTCATTATATTAGACCCAAGCAAACATTAGTGGCATTAGATATGATGGTTATAAATAAAAATACTAAACACTTAGATACTGCATATGATTTAATAAATAAAGTTGCACTTGAAGGTGTATCAAGTAGTGATAATATTTGAGAAGAAGATAATAATGGTAATTATGTTTATGGGCCAATGGTTAATTTTGATTACATATTATATACATCACCATTACAAAAAATACATAATTATGTAATGAATGGAGATAATCCTTCTGATCCAAATAATAATTATAGATATTTTGATTATTTATTTGATTATGGTTTTTCTTCTTCTTTTGTTGAAATGTGTAAGGAAATTTTTAATATACAAACTCACCCAACACCTGATAATATGATTGAAAAAAATTTATCTGAATTAAATAAGTCAAATATGTTCTATGGATATTCAAATATTAAATTAAGGTTATAAATATGCTAAAAAAATACATATTAGCAATTGAAACAAGTTGTGATGACACAAGTATTGCTATTTTAGATGATTATACAGTGATAAGTTGTGTTACAAAAGATTCAACTAAAGAATTAAATCATTATGGGGGAATTGTACCAGAAATAGCAAGTAGGAAACATGAAGAATATATAATTGATATATACAAACAATGTTTGTACGAATCTAAAATTAACCCAAAAGAAATAGGATATATTTGTTATACAAATGAACCAGGATTACCTGGTTCATTGCATGTAGGAGAAATATTCGCTAAATCTCTTGCATATTTTTTAGATATTGAAGCTTATCCTATTAATCACATACATGCTCATATATTTAGTGCATTTATAAATACTAAAGATATAGATTATCCTTTTTTATCATTAATTGCATCTGGTAAAACTACAAGTATATTCTTGATAGAAGGTCCTACAAAAATTTTAGAGTTAATCAAAACAAATGATGATGCTATTGGTGAAACATTTGATAAAATTGCAAAAAAATTAGGATTAGGTTATCCAGGTGGTCCTAAGATAGATTCTCTTTTCGATAAGACAAAAACATCATTAATGTTCCCAAAGCAATCAGTACTTGATAATTTTTCATTCTCTGGAATAAAAAGTCATGTTTTAAGAATAATTGATCAGCAAATTAAATCTAATACACTTGATGTTGTGACAATAGCATCATCATTTATGAATTGAGCTATTAATACTTTAATAGAGAAATTAAATTATTTTAAAACAAAATATGATATTAATAATATTTGTATTGGTGGTGGGGTTGCATCAAATAGTCTATTTAAATCAGAAATTAAAAAAACATTTAAAAGTAGTTTTGTTCCTTTGAAAGAATTTAGTTGTGATAATGCAGCAATGATAGGTTATTTATTCTATCAAACTAATTTATTTAAAAAATAATCAAAAATTTAAATTTTAAATTATATTTAAAATTTAACCATTTTTGGTTATTTTTTTATTATTGACTACAAAAAAATTGATGAATACAATTGAAATGGTTAACCGAGAATTCATATGAAAAATAACAAAAAATAGTGAGGAACAATGAAAAGAAATATTTTAGTTAAAAATAAATTAGATAGATATAAAATGAATGTTTTATGAATTAATAATCTTGATAAGTTAGAAGTGATAGATGATAATTCAATAAAAAATCTTGATGATAGGGTAAAAGATTGAAAAAATTATATAAGCTTGGTTAATAGTATTTTTGATAGTATGAACCAAGAATATGCAGAATTATTAAAAGCTGTTTATATAGAATATAAGACTGCTGAAGAATTGTATTATTCTACTACAACATTTTATTGAAAACATAGACATGCAGTAAATGAGTTTTTAGAATTTTTTAATTTTTAACATGATAATTGCTAAGAATTTGTATTCAAACACTGATTCATATTGAATACAAAAAATTGATTCAAAATATTTTGTTAGAAATCAATATGTTGATATTCAATATTGCAAAGTTTATTTACAACAAAATTATTATAAACTTAGGTTTAATTTAGTTTTTTATATATCAAATAATTTTTTTCTTCCTGCAAATAGCATAACTACTAAAATAGTAGGCCCAACATTTGAAGTAAATGATATTCCTTTAATTAAGTCTAATGATACTGTTAATAATTCAATTGAAAATTTACAATATGATACAATAAGTGTTTATAAAACAATATTTGAAATTGATATATCAAATGATCCCTTTTTTCAAGGCACATCAAATAAATCATTTAATTTAAATATATCATTTGATTTTGATACTAGTCAGTTAAATAAAGAAAACTCATCAATTGAATCTCAAACATTTGAAACATTTATATCTGAATTACTAAATAGTTCTTTTGATATAAGAATAATGAACACTTCATATATATTTATTCCTAATAAGGGAATTTATAATCATGTTTTTGCTTATGAAAATGATAATTTAAATAATAGTTTTGTTCATTTTAAAAAAGTTAAATTTGATTTTCAAAACTTTTCAGGTGTAGATTATTCTATAAAAAAACTTTTTAATTTTGAAGTTATTGATGGTGAAAATAATTTAACAATATCAAATGTGCATCTTAAGCTACATTACAAGTATGATGAAATAGATAAAATGGCAGAATTAAAATTTGATACTGAGTCAGATTATTTGTCTAATAATTTATCTTTTGTGTTAAATAAATATGAAACTTATTTTGATAAATCAAAAAATGAAATAATATTTCAAAATGGAAATAAAGGAATATTTTTTCCATTTAACACAAATGGATTCTATGAAATAAGTTTTATATTAATAATTAATAATAAACCAATAACTTACAATCTAAAAAATGATTTTTCTTATATATATCAACAAAATAAAGCAAATTTTATTGTTGAACCTTTTTTTGATGAATTAGTTGAATATGAAGAAATTACTTACAAAGAATAGAATAAAATACATAACTATTGTATGTTTTTCTGCGCTAGTAATAGGTAGTATATTTGGTATAGCTTCAATTTTTTTAAATGAAAATAACTCTTCTAATAATTACTATGATAATAGTGAATATGATGAATTTATTTTCATATCTATTGAAAATGAAATAAAGCAACAAAATTTAAATTCTTTACTAGAAGATAGTAATGTTCAAAAATTTTCACAAAATAAAATAAGAAATAATATTATGAGAATTTCTAGAAATTCAATAGATAATTCCAATGATTTTAAATCAGAAAATATTAATGATTATGAAATAAGATTAAGGTACTTTTTGAATGATGAATTCAATGACTTAAAAATAAATATTTTTATGTATAATAAATTAATCAAAAATAAAAAGTTTAAAACTTTTTATAGATTGTACATAATTTAATTAAAGGATGTATTTATGTCAATGATAGAAAAAATTAACAAAGTTTTAGCCAAAAGCACAAGTAATTTGAAGTTGAACAAATCAAATATGGATAAGACTATAAAAGAATTAGGTTTAGATTCTTTAGAGTTAATGGAAATTATAGTTCAAATAGAAGAAGAATTTAAAATAACATTAGATGATGAAAAATTAGTAAATTTAAAAACACCAAATGATTTAATAAAATTAGTAGAAAGTACTTTAAATAAATAAAAAATAACATTTTTAGGACACAAAGTTAATGTGTCTTTTTTTTATTTTTTAAATTAAGTTCCTTATAAATTTATTAAATAATAGAAAATATTGTACAATAATTAATGTTATTGAACTAGTAGGGGTATAGTTCAATGGTAGAACGGCGGACTTCAAATCCGCGTGTTGTGGGTTCGAGTCCTGCTACCCCTGCCATTTTAAAAAAAAAAATGACATTGTTATTCTACAAAAAATTTTATGATTTCATTTGAATCTTCTTTTTTGCAGACAATACTAACTTTGTCATTTTTTTTAATTATTTCATTTGCATTTGGAACAAAAAATTTATTATCACGTCTTATTCCAAAAATACTACAATCAAATTTCTCTCTTAAATTTAATTCAACAATTTTTTTACCAACAACTTTATCATTATTAACTTTAAAATGTACAATATTATAATTTAAACTAATGTCATTAATGTCAATATCCATCTTAAATAATGACTTGTATGCAAGTTTTGATCCTACTTCATATTCTGGAACAACAACTTCATCTACTCCTAATGTTTTTAATAATTTACTATGAATAGAGTTTTTTGCCTTTGCAAAATATATTTTGTCATTATATTTTTTACAATTTGCAGCAATCATTAGTGATTCTTCAATGTCTGCCATACCAATAACAACTATTGAAATGTCATTTATATCAAATGAATTAATTGAATCAAAATCTACAATACTTGCATTAATTACATTTGAAAACGTATTTATTGCAGAGTTTAGTAATTCTTGATTTCTGTCTACAATATAAATTCTATTTTCTTTTACTCTTTCATCAAGTAGCCTTTGTGCAAAACCTTGCCCAAATTTACCATATCCTATAATTAAATAGTTGTCTTTTTTCTTTTCAGATTTTGATTTTAAGGCCATAACTTTCCTATTTGTAAAAATACTAGCTGATTATTATTGTAATATACAATTAATTAAAAAAATATTATTTTTTTCTCTATTGATATATAATTAACTACATGATTTGGTTAATTTATGTTATCAAATAAAATAAATAATTTAGTAAAAAAATATAGAAAATATAAGAAGATTCAATCAATTGATAATAAAAAGAAAATCAATAATTTCAAAATAAAGGTTAGACATGCAATTTTAATGCATTGAACATGGCCAAAAAAAGTATTTTTAGGAATGTTTATAATTGTTCTTTTAGGTGCTATTTTATTGTATCTACCAATTTCATATGATTTGGATTATAGCAATAACAATGGATATAAATATGTAAATAATGAATATATTTTTTATTTTATGGATACCCCAACAGATTTATATAATACCAAAGAGCTTAACTTTAATTTTATAGATTCATTATTTTTGGCAGTATCAGCTTTTACAACTACTGGTATTAGTGGAAAATTAGACATAGGTTCTCACATGAGTTATTTTGGTCAATTTGTAATGTTTGTTTTATTACAAATTGGTGGTTTTGGTTATGCATCACTTTTATATCTTTTTGGAAGATTTTTGCAAAAGGTCTTTCATAGACAATTTTTTTCCTCTGCTTTATCAAATATTGAAAGAGGAGGAACAAAAATTACAGACTCACCAAAAATGTTATTAAGAATATTTTTACTTATAGTGAGTATTCAAATATGTTTTTCTTTAATAATAAGTATTATTTTTGTTGTAACACCATTTAAAGTGCAACAAAATGTTTATATGTATCTTAATAATCAACTTATTCCAATAAATGGAGTCACAAGTGATAGTGATGTAATTTATTCAGGATATAAAAATTATGGCATTGCCTTATGACATGCTTTATTTTTATGTGGTTCAGCAATTAATAATGCAGGATTTGATTTATTTGGAACTAGTTCACTTGCCATTTTTAGAAATGATATAGGAATTATTATTCAATTTTTTGTAATTTCTTTATTTTTTATAGGTGGAATTGGGTATCAAATTATTTTTGATCTTATGTTAAGAATTGAATACATTTGAAAATATAGGTTCTTATATAAGATTTGTGGAATGAATAAGTATGCATCAATAGCAAAAAATAAAATAAGTTCATTTTCAAAAATATGTATTACAACTACTTTTATAATAATTATTATTTCAACATCATTAGTTTATCTTACAGAACATTTTGCTCAATATAGTTATGTTGAAATGCTTGATGTTAAAAGTCTTACATTGCCACTACATAAAATTCCAAAAATTGCTTATGGATATGATATAAACAATAACATTGTTCAAGTAAAGCCTTTTGGAAATAATTATTCTTTAAATGTTAATTTTACTCTTTTCTTTAATAGCATGAGTACAAGATCTGCTGGTTTTTCAACCATTAGTATGTCATCTTTAGGAGAGAACACAAAATGATTATTTATCATTTTAATGTTTATAGGTACATCTCCATCATCAACTGGAGGAGGTATACGTATTACAACATTGGCAGTAATGTTTAAATCAATGATAAATTGATTAAGAGGTTTAACAAAATCATCATTATATAAAAGAAATATACCAAATAATGATGTTATTGGATCATTTTTAATTTCAACACTTTGTTTTGTTATGTTGGTATTGTTTTCATTTGCTACATATTCTTTTACATTGATACCGCATATTGATTACAATGGAGAAAATATAAATCTTATTCAATATTTAAAGCAAAAAAATTCTGTAACTTTAACTTTTAGTGATTTTATGTTTGATATGGCATCATCATTTGGTACTTGTGGTTTATCATCAGGAGTTCTTAATGCTGATAAATTAGGTTGATGATCAAAAATACCTTCAATTATACTAATGTTTATTGGACAAATGGGTATTGGTGCCACATTATTATTATTTGCAAGAAAAGTGCCTAAAAGAAATAATCCAAATTATATTGAACAACCTATTAGACTTGGTTAAAATTGCTTTTATCAATTATTTCCCTATTTGAATTTTGAATTTTAATTTTCTATAATTAATAATAGTGATGTTAAGGTAATTTTATGAAAGTAACAAAAAAAGAAAAAAAACAAAGTGATCTTATATCATCTCATAGTAATAGAGGTGAATCTCTACAAAAAGAAATGAAATTACAAGATTCTTCATCTCAATGAGATGAAATTAAAAAAATACATGAAAATGAAGTTAGTAGTGTAATTTTAGAGCAAGAAATTTTAAAACGTGAAAAAGAAGCTGAAATAGAAAAAAAGAAAATATTCATAGAGATGCAAGAGCAAAAAATGACTCGTGAAGAAGATGAATTTAATAGAGTTATAGATATTGAAAATAAAATTAAAAATAAGAAAAAAAGAGAAATGAAAAGAAGAGATATAGCTTTTAGAAATAAAAGCATTCTTGGATAAAATTATTTTTATATCAATAAATTAACTATTTGTTAAAAGTATTTCTTATAAAAAGTAACTTAGTGATATAATAGATATGTTTATTGATGATTATGGATACATAGCTCAGCGGTAGAGCAACCGGCTGTTAACCGGTTGGTCGTAGGTTCGATCCCTACTGTATCCGCCATATGGCCTGTTGGTGAAGCGACTTAACACACACGCCTTTCACGCGTGCATTCACGGGTTTGAATCCCGTACAGGTCACCAATTAAATAAAATGAACTAAAGTTTAGAGCTGCGAATCTCTAATCTTTTTCTGGAGTGTTAGCTCAGTTGGGAGAGCATATGCCTTACAAGCATAGGGTCGGGGGTTCGAGCCCCTCACACTCCACCATTGTTGCCGTCTTAGCTCAACAGGCAGAGCAACTGACTTGTAATCAGTAGGTTGTAGGTTCGATTCCTATAGACGGCACCATTTTTATAACAAATACTATACTTTGCTTTGTTAGCTCAGTTGGTAGAGCAAGTGACTCTTAATCACTGGGTCGGGGGTTCGAGCCCCTCACAAAGCACCAAATGCACTTATGGCGGAATTGGCAGACGCGTTAGACTTAGGATCTAATGCCTTTGGCGTGGGGGTTCGAGTCCCTTTAAGTGCACCAATTACAGTTTATATCAACTCATATATCTTTATGATATGTGAGTTTTTTTAATTTATATTTCATCTTTTTGTATAATTTTATCTAATAGACACTAAATCAAAAAATTATAAAAAAAGGAGTATTTATGTACAAATTAAGTTTATTTGAAACACAAAAAGCAATCAAATATATTAAAGATAACTTTCAAAAATTATTATCAGATGCTTTAAATTTACAAAGAATTAGTGGTCCAATTATTTTATCTCAAAATAAAGGTATGAATGATGATTTAAATGGAGTTGAATCACCAGTAAGATTTGAATCCAATGTTAATGGATTAAAGGGTGAGGTTCCTCAATCTTTAGCTAAATGAAAAAGATATGTATTAAAAAAATATGATGTTCCAGTTCATCAAGGGATTTATGTAGATATGAATGCAATTAGAAAAGATGAAACTTTATCATATAAACACTCTATTTATGTTGACCAATGAGATTGAGAATTAAGAATAAATAAAAATGAAAGAAATTTATTAGTTCTTAAAAAGGTAGTTTCAAAAATATATGAGGTAATTGTTGAGTGCCAAAAACTTGTTTATAAAAAATATAATTGACCTACTAATAATCTTTTGCCAAAGGATATTGTTTTTATTACATCTCAAGAATTATTAGATAAATATCCAAATAATACTGCAAAAGAGAGAGAAGATCTAATAACAAAAGAGCATAAAGCAGTTTTTATTATAGGTATTGGACATAATCTATCTAATGGAGAACAACATGATAATAGAGCTCCAGATTATGATGATTGAAACTTAAATGGTGACATTATAGTTTGAGATTATCAAAATAATGCATCATTAGAACTTAGTTCAATGGGTATAAGAGTTGACTCATTAAGTTTAATTAAACAATTGGAAATAAAAAATCAAATTAGTAAATTATCATATGACTTTCATTCAGATCTATCAAAAGATTTATTGCCTTTTTCAATTGGTGGTGGAATTGGACAAAGTAGATTATGTTATTTTATGTTAAATAAAAAACATATTTCAGAAGTTCAAGTATCAATTTGACCAGATGATATATTAGAAGAATTAAAGAATAAAGGTATAAATTTTTTATAAAATATAAAATTTTTAAATTTAAAAGAAAAAAAATTAAAAAAATTTTACACATTTTAATTTTTATAGTATACTTATATGTAGGGTTAGCAAGTTAAATAACTTTAAACTAAATTGTACTCGATCGCTCTTTATATAAAGTTATGCAATGGAATTAATCCACCTGTTTTTAAACAATGGTGTTTATTCAAGATTTGATCATATTGGATATCACTGTTGTGGTAGAACAAACCTTCAATGCGTAGCTAACATTGGGGGCAAAAAATCTTCGAGATTTTTCTAACAACGGATTTTATGAAGCTGGGATGATCGCCCTAGTGGAATATCTTTCGTTGTTTTTTTGTTTTTGTAATTTAAATTCCATTGCATATTTTATAATTATTAAAATGTTAATTAAAAGGATAGAGGTATAGTAAAATGAAGGATACAGTTTCTTTGTACATGGTAAAAACAATTGTCGGCAACAACATAGTTATTCAGCAAATATCTGCTGTATTTTGATATAAAAATAAATTTAAATTTTTAACAAGATATGTAAAAAATGATATAAAAGAATCTTGAAATTCTGTAAGTTTATATGATGCATTAAAAGCGTTTTATCCAATATTAAAGGATAAGAAAATTATTTTAAAAAATGATAATGGATATGATGTTGCATTATTAAAAAAATATTATCAAGAATATTTTAATGAAGATTTTAATAATCATATATATGATGTTTCACAAGGTGCTGTTGATTTACATTTTAAGAAAACAAATTTAGATTATTTAGTTAATAAATATAATACAAAAATATTAAATACAGAAAATTTTCCAATATCTGTGACAAGAGCACAAAACTTGTTTTTGGTTGCAATTAAAATGTTTGGGTTAAATCTAAAGAGCAACAATGAATAATGTTTATTTAATAGTTGGTTTGGGAAATCCTGGTTTTGAATATGAGATGACCAAACATAATGTTGGTTTTAGAACTATAGATAAAATTTGCAATAAAATGCAAGTTAAATTAGATAAAGAAAAGTTTAATGGATTATTTACAAAAATATCATATAAAAATAATAAAGAAATTATTTTATGTAAACCACTAACATATATGAACTTATCTGGAGAATGTGTAAAAAATATTGTTAATTTTTTTAAAATTAGTATTGATAATATAATAATAATTTATGATGATATAGATACAAACATTGGATTAATAAGAGTTAAATCAAAAGGAAGTTCTGGTGGACAAAATGGTATGAAAAATATTATTAGTTTATTGGGTACTGAGAATATAAAAAGAATAAGAATTGGTATTGGAAAACCCACAAATAAAAATTTAGCAAATTATGTTTTATCAAAATTTGATATTAAAGATTTAGCATTTGTAGAAAAGTCTATTGATAATGCATCACAAGCTGCAATAGATTTTGTTGAGACTAGTAATTTTGACAATGTGATAAGTAAATATAATTTAATATAAGGTGTTTGTTATGAAGGAAAAATTATTTATTGCTGCAGTTTCAGGCGGTCCAGATTCTATGTGTATGTTGGATATTTATCGTGATAGGATAAAAGCTGTTTGTTTTGTAAATTACCATGATAGGGATGATACACATATTGATCAAAAAATTGTTAAAGAATATTGTAAAAAGCACAATGTAAAATTACACATTCTTGATGTTACTGAAGAAATTTATAGTAAATATCCTTATAATAATTATCAAGATCAATGTAGAAGAATTAGATATAATTTTTTTAATCAAATAGCAAAAATTTATGGATTAATTGATGTTATTGTTGCGCATAATTATAATGATTTTCTTGAAACAGCATATTCTCAAATTTTATCCAATAAAAAAAATATGTTTTTAGGAATAAAAAAAATAAGTTATTACAAAAATATTAGAATTATAAGACCTTTAATTAATTTTCCAAAAGCATTACTTCAAAAATATTGTGATGCAAATTCAATCCAATATATGATTGATTCTACAAATTCAAAAGATATATATCAACGAAATATACATAGAAAATTATTAGGAATTTTAGATGAAAATACATTTAGAAAATTAGTTAATTATATAAATTCATATAATGAGTTAAATGCACCATATGATTTAGAAATTAATAAATATTATTTGCTTTGAAAGAGTAAAAATTTTGATTTAAGTTATATTTTAGAAAAGGCTTATTTTTATCAATATCACATGGTGTATAAATACCTTTCTAATAATTTTATTTCTAGAATAAATAGAAATAAAATTAATCAAATAATTGATTTTATATTTTCTAAAAAACAAAATACATATTATAGATTATCAAATAACATATTTTTGACAAAGAAGTATAATGAACTAAAAATGGTTAGAGGTTAATAGAAATGAATATATTAATATTTGGAGCAACTGGATCAATTGGTATTCAATCAATTAATGTTGTAAGAAAATTGGGGCATAAAATTGTTGGTTGTTCATTTCATAGCAACATTTCTCAAATGCAAAAAATTATTAAATCATTAAAATATGATATTGATGTTTTTAGTAGTAAAGTAACAGCTTTAAATACTGTAAAAACTATTGATCAATTATTTGAAAAAACTAAACCAGATTTAGTAATAAATGCTATATCTGGATTTGCTGGACTAGAAATCACTTTAAAAACAATATTAAATAAAATTGATTTAGCTTTAGCAAATAAAGAGTCATATGTTCTAGCAGGTTGAAAAATAAAAGAAATAGCAAAAGCACAAGGAGTTAATATTTTTCCAATAGATTCTGAACACTGTGCTATTTATGACTTAATGAAGAATAAAAGAATTAATAAATTATTATTAACTGCAAGTGGTGGACCTTTTTATAATAAAGAAATTCATGAGCTAAATAATGTTTCTTTTTATGAAGCAAAAAATCATCCTAATTGAAAGATGGGATACAAAATTTCAATTGATTCTGCAACATTAATGAATAAGTGCTTTGAAATGATTGAAGCATATTATATGTTTAATATTAAAAATATTGAAGCTATTTATCATCCACAGTCAATTGTTCATTCAATGATAGAATTTTCAGACAATAGTGTACATGCACAAATGTCAATTGCTGACATGAAATTAGCTATTGAATTGGCTATATCGAAATTTAAATCTAAAGTTCCAATTATTGAAAAATTATCTTTTGAAAAACTAAATCTTTCTTTTGATTATATTGATGAAAATAAGTGACTACCTATTAAATGAGCAAAATATATTATTAAGAATGATGATAGAGTTTTGCCTGTAATTATTAATGCTGCAAATGATGCTGCAATTGAATTATTTAAAAATAAAAAAATTAAGTTTAATCAAATTATACCTATCATTTCTTTGGCTATTAATGATTTTAGTAATCAAAAAATAAATAATATAAAAGATATATTTATATTGAATAGTATAATTAAACAATATATATTATCTAAGTTTTAGGAAATTTTTAAATGATTACATTTATTTTAGTTGTATTAATTTTAATATCTATATTAATTGGAATGACTATCCATGAATTAGGGCATTTTACATTTGCAAAAATTTTTAAAGTAAATGTAAAAGAGTTTTCTATTGGAATTGGACCAAAATTATTTCAATGGAAAACCAAAAAAGGTACTAGAGTTTCTTTAAGATTAATACCATTAATGGCTTATGTATTAATTGATAACCAAAAAACTGTGACATTATATAATGAAATATTAGTAGAACATTTATCTCAAAAAGATAGTATTGATAAAAGATATAATTTAGTATCAAAAAGTGGGAATTTTTTTTCAAAATCATATATGAATTTTAGATATAAAAAATATTATTCAGATTTATCAAACTATGAGTATATGTCATCTGTGCAAGAAAATAGTTTATTATTGGATGATGTTCAATTATGGAAAAAAAATATAATTTTTTTTGGTGGTGTTTTTTTTAATTTAATATCATTTTTTATTTTTTGATTAATTCAATATTTTGGATTTAATGTACATGATAATCCATTTGTACAAGTTGGTCAATCACTTCTAACACTTTTGAAGAATATGGTTTTCATGGGTAATGGAATAGGAACAGTCTTTGGTAGCATTGCAAATGTTAGTCAATCATCAAATGGTTTTCAAGGAATAAGTGGATTTGATTTTTTTAAAATAATTTTTAATTTTTTGACACTATTTAGCATAATGTTATTTATTTATAATTTGCTACCAATTCCTCCATTAGATGGATACAAAATTATGATAGAAACACTGCAAAAATGATTTAAATTCAAAATAAGCAAAAAAGCTGAAACTATTATTACTATAATTGGTTTTTTAATTTTAATCTATATATTTATTACATCAATTATAGCTGATATTATTTAACGGAGTTAATATGGATAAAGTATTAAATTTTTTGGAAAAAATAAACTTAGTTGATAATAAAGACTTTGAATTATACAAAGAATGTAGTGATATTAAAATCACTAAATCAAAAAATGGAGATATTACTTTAGAAATAATTTTTGTTAAACCTATATCACCTAAAATATATTTAAATCTTCTTGAAAATATTAAATCATTAGATAATTCTTTGAATTTTATAATAAAAAATAGATTTGTGGAATTTGATTCTGAAAATGTTGTAGATTATTTACTTTATTATCTAAAAAATAATTCTTTAGATGATAAAGTAATTTTAACTAATATTATAAAACGAAAAACTTTAAATATTAAAAATCACATTTTGTATTTCACATACTTAAATCAGAATGAATTGTTTATTTTAAAAAAGAATGTAAATAAATTAAAATCTTTTTTAGATATTTGTGATTTTGATATTGATGATATTGATTTTGAATTAGATGTAAAAACAAAAGATATACAAAATTATAAAAAAGAACAAGAAAATACAACAGCTAATATTATTAGTAAATTTAAAAATAATATTGGTAATAAATCAAATACTAAATTTTATAAAGAATATAAAAACATAAATAAAATTGATGGAAATGTTACAAATATTTTTGATTTAATACCAGAACAAAGTGTAGCAATAATAGAAGGTGAAATATTTAAAATAGAATCCATTAATACAAGAAACAATTTTTTAATATATAAAATATATATTACAGATTATACAGATTCAATAATTGTTAAAGGCTTTCCAAAGGAAAAAGGATTATCAAAAGAAATTTTAAATTCATTAAAAGAAGGAGATTGAATAAGAACCAAAATCAATGTCCAAGTAGATATCTATGATGATAATTCTTTGTCTGGAATAATTTCTAGTTTAATGCTTATTGAAAAACCTAGTAAATATTTAAAAAGTGACAATAGCTTACAAAAAAGAATTGAACTTATTACACATACAAATATGACAGCATTTGAGGGTCTTGTAAATGTTGAAGAATTATTTAAACAGATGAATGATTTAGGTTATAAAACTGTTGCAATAACTGACAAACTAAATTGTCAGTCATTTCCTGAAACAATGCATTTGTCAAAAAAATATAATATTGATGTAATTTATGGTGCACAATTTGAAATGATTAACAACCCAATAGATATAGTTGTTAATTCAAAAGATATTTTATTATCGAAATGTTCTTTTGTAATATTTGACTTGGAAACCACAGGTTTATCAATGTATTATGACAAAATAATTGAATTTGGAGCAATAAAATATGAAAAAGGTAAAATTGTAGATAAAGTTCAATTTTTTATTGATCCTGAAATTAATATTCCAGATAATATATCTTCAATTACAAAAATATTTAATAAAGATGTTGAAGGTGCACCAAAAATAAAAGATGCACTTATAAAAATATTAGATTTTATAGGCGATTCTATATTAATAGCACATAATGGTATACGTTTTGATTTACCTTTTTTAAATTGTAAGTTAGTAGAAAATAATATGCCTATAATAAGAAATCCTTTAATTGACACTATGCAGTTATCTAGAGCACTTAATGAAAATATTTATAGTCATTCATTGGGTGGTATATGTAGAAAAATGAAAATTGAATATAATGAAGATGAAGCACATAGAGCTGATGTGGATTCAGAATTTTTATTACAAGTGTGAAACAAAATGGCTAATAAACTTGAAATGGAAAGTATATTTAATCTTAGTGAAATTAATGAAAAATTTCAAAATGACTTATTAAAGGAAAGAAATCGTGGTTCTTGAGTAACAGTTTATTGTTTAAAAGCTGATTCAATGAAACATTTCTATGAGTTAATTTCTCTATCATTAACAGATAATTATTATGGAACTGCTAAGATATTTAGACATATTTTAAATGACAATAGAAAACATTTTTTAATTTCTAATTCACCAACAGAAGGAGAAGTGCTTGAAAAAGCAATTTGTGGAACTGATTATGAATTAGAAGAAACTTTAAAATTTTATGATTTTATTACTATTGCACCAATATCTTGTTTTTTGCATGACATTCATAGAAAAATATATTCTCAAGAAGTTTTAGAAAATGCAACTAAAAGAATTGTTAAATGTGCTAAAAAATTAAATATAAAAGTTGTTGCTTCATCAGATACATATTATTTAGATATAAATGACAAACAATTTTTTAATGTTTATGTTTATGCAAAATCCATTGGTGGAAAAAGGCATAGATTTTATAAATATGATGGTTTTAATGATGTTATGCCAAATTTGCATTTTAGAACAACAGATGAAATGTTAGATGAATTTAAGTTTTTAAATAATAAGGATTTGATAAAAGAAATAGTTATTGACAATACTATTGAAATAAGTAATAAGTTTGAAAAAGACATAAAACCAATAAAAAGTAAATTATATTCACCTTCTATTCCAGGTGCAGAAGATAAATTAAAATCAAAAATTTGGGATAGAGCAAAAGAAGTATATGGTGAAAAAATTAATGATTATATTTTAAATAGAATTAATCATGAAATTGATTCAATAATTAATAATGGTTTTTCAATGATATATTGATTTTCACATTTATTAGTAAAAAAATCTATGGATGATGGATATGTTGTTGGATCAAGAGGTTCTGTTGGTTCTTCTATTACAGCTTGATTGATAAATATCAGTGAGGTTAATCCACTCCCTGCTCATTATTTATGTAAGAAATGTAAATATTTAAAATTTATGTCTGATTATGATAGTGGTTTTGATTTACCTAAACAAAATTGTCCATATTGCAATTTTCCCTTAATTGGAGATGGTCATAATATTCCTTTTGAAACATTTATGGGATTTAAAGGGGATAAAATTCCAGATATTGATTTAAATTTTTCTGCATTATATCAAGCAAAAGCACATGAATTTATTAGAAATATGTTCGGTAAAGATAAGGTGTTGCGTGCAGGCACAATAAGTACAGTTGCAACAAAAACTGCATTTGGTTATGTTAAATCTTATTTTGAATCAATTGGGAGATCAGGTGTTAAAAATGCTGAAATTGCTAGAATTGCACATAAGTGTGAGAATGTAAAGAGAACAACTGGACAGCATCCAGGTGGTATTATTGTTATTCCTAAGGAGTTAAGTGTTTATGATTTTACACCTATAAACTATCCAGCTGATGATAAGTCTTTAGATTGATATACTACTCATTTTGCTTTTGAATCATTACATGATAGTTTATTAAAATTCGATATTTTAGGTCATGATAATCCAACTGTTCTTAAAATGTTAACTGAAAGAACAGGAGTGAACTCTGATGATATACCAAATTATGATACAGATGTTATGGCTTTATTTAGTGGAACAAAAAGTTTGAATTTAAAATATGTTGATGTTGATGAAGTATTAAAAGTTGGAACAAATGGTGTTCCGGAGTTTGGTACAAATTTTGTAAAAGAAATGCTTCTTGTAACTAGACCTCAAAAATTTTCCGATCTAATACGAATTTCAGGATTATCACATGGTACAAATGTATGAACAGGTAATGCAAAAAATATAATTGAAGAACAAGGTGTTAATATTTCTGATGTTATTTCTTGTAGAGATGATATTATGGTATATTTAATTAATAAAGGAGTAGAATCATTAACTGCTTTTAAAATAATGGAGGATGTTAGAAAGGGAAAAGGATTAACTGAAGAATATATTAAAATACTTAATTCTAAAAATTTACCAAATTGATATATTGATTCATGTTTAAAAATAGCATATTTATATCCAAAAGCTCATGCAACAGCATATGTAATCATGGCTTGAAAAATTGCTTGATTTAAAATTCATTATCCTTTACATTTTTATTCATCATTTTTAACAATAAGAAGAGATTGTTTTGATCTTGAAACAATTCTTGAAGGTAAAAATGCTATTAACAATAAATTAGTTGATATAAAAAATAGAATGAATAACCCCAAAACAAAAGCATTAGTTAAAAATAAAGAAATTGATTTAATTCAAATATATGAAATAGTATTAGAAATGCTTGCAAGAGGATTTAGCATTAAAAATATTGATTTAAATAAATCATTAGAAAATGAATTTCTTGTTGAGGGAAATTCATTAATTGCTCCTTTTTCTACAATTGATGGATTAGGAGAATCAGTTGCTAAATCTATTGTTGAAGCTAGAAATCAACAACCATTTACTTCAAAAGAAGATTTATTAAATAGAACAAAAATAACAAAAACACATTTTAAAAAATTTACTGATCTTGGAGTAATATCACATTTAGAAGAGGATAGTCAAATGACATTATTTGGGTAATAATTATGAGAAGAAAAAATATAGCAATTTTATTGGGTAGTGGTAAAAGTGAAAGAATGAAAATGCCTACATATAAACAATTTATAAAAATACAAGATAAGTATTTATATGAATACTCAATCTTCAATTTTTTAGATGTTGATTTAATTGATATTATTGTTCTTGTAGTAAATGAAGAGTTATTTGAAAAAACAAAAGAATATGTTCAAAACAAATACAAAAAGATACATGTTTGTTCTGGCGGAGAGACAAGAAAAGAAAGCTTAGATAATGCAATAAATTATATTAAACAATTATTTTATAAAGAGTTTGATAATATAAATATAATTTCTCATGATGTGGCTCGTGCTTTTGTAAATCGAAGAATAATTGAAGAACATATTAAATCTTTAGACACTAATTTAGTTGTTAATACAGTTTTTCCAGTTGATGATTCAGTTGTTGTGATTGATAATAGAATCACAAAAGATTATCCAAATAGAAGTTTATATTATCAAGTACAAACACCTCAATCATTTAGACTTGATAAATATATTATTGCAAATTTCAAGAAGTTGGACAATCATCATGAATTGAATGATGTTGTTAAGATGTTCTATTTAAATAATGTTCCTATCTACAATGTGTTAGGTGAAAAAATAAATTTTAAAATTACATATCAAACTGATTTAAAAATTGCTGAAGCAATTATTAAAAAATGAGTTTAATTAGAGGTATATATGCCATTTAAAGCACAACAAAATAAAGATTTTATAATTATAGATAATAGAATAAAGTTAACTGATGATTATTTTGAAAAAAATAAGTTAAAGTTTAAAAAAATCACAGGAAGTAGATTTGCCTCTGTTTTAAATCAAAATAAGTATACTTCTCCAGCTAAAATATGAGCAATCATGACAAATTTATATTATGAAGAGATGGATGAAACATTATCAAAAGTAGGAAATATTATTGAACCAAAGATAAAAAAATATGTTGAAGATAAAACAAATATTAAATATAAGCAATACAATCCTTTTGAAATTAAGTGAGATCTCTTCCAAACTGATAAAATATTTGGTGGAATTCCTGATGGAGAACCTTTGGATAAAAATGGTAATGTAAATTATTCAAATGATTTGCCAATGCTAGAAATTAAAACTACTTCTATTGATTCTTTTGTTTATAGAACAGTTAATGGAACATTAAGAATGCAAAAAGATTCAAATGATATACCACTAGTAAAACAAAAAAATCAAAAAAAAGAATCGTGATATATTAATAATGAAATTGTTATTCCAGATGAATATAAGTTGCAATTATCATTGTATTTATATTTAAGAAATATCACAAAAGGATTATTTGCAATAGCTTTTCTAGAAAAGGAAGATTATGCTTTTCCAGAAAAATTTGATGTATCAAAAAGAACAATAGAACTTGTTAAGTTAGACTTAGATAAAGATAATTTTAAACAAATAATAGATTATGGAATTAATTGATATAACAATCACATTAAAGAGGGGTTAAGTCCTGAATTATCACAACAAGATATTTTATGATTAAAAGAAAATAATATAAATATCTAAGAACTATAATATTTAAAAGTATTATAGTTTTTTTAATTTAATGCATTCATAATTTCTTCAATTTTATTGATATTATTGATTAGGAAACTTCCACTTACAAACATATCAATATCATTTTTTAGAAGTTTTATTACATCCAAATTCACTCCACCATCTATTTGCAAAATAGTATTTTTATTAGCCATTTTTTTTATTTTTTTTATTTTATCTGTTGTAGATTCTATATATTTTTGTCCACCAAATCCTGGCTCTACACCCATAATTGTAATAATGTCACATTCTTTTATAACACTTTCATATAATCTAATATCAGTATTTGGTTTTATAGCTATACCAGCTTTAATATTATGCTCTTTTATGTATTTAATTAGTTTTATGCCATTTTCAATACTAATAGTTTCACAGTGAAATGTAAGATAATCAAATTTATATTTGTTAATATAATTTTCTACATATATTTTAGGGTTAGCAACCATTAAATGTATGCTAATCTTAAAACCTTTTCTTTTTAAAAATTTTAAATGTTCTCCATTAAAAGCAACATTAGGGACAAATATATTATCCATAACATCATAATGAATATGATTTATTTTATTTTTAATTAGTGATTTAATTGTTTTATGAAATTCAAAATATTTATTGCTAACTGCTAATAGTGATGCCTCAATTATTTTCATAATTCATTCCTCAAAAAACTTTATCTTTAAATATGATATTTATATTAAAATTATATAATATGTTTTAGGAGTAATATGTGTGAATTTATTTACATTAAGTATGCTGATTTAACTTTAAAAGGAAATAATAAAACATCTTTTATCAATTCTTTATATAACAATATTAAAAATGCATTTTGCAACATGAAAATAAACATTGTTAAAAACTTTGATAACTTAAAAATATATTGTAATAATTCAGATGTTAATTATATCATCAGTATTTTAAAATATATGCCTGGAGTTTTGTATATTATAAAAGCAGTAGAAATAAACACAGATATTGAAGAGATAAAAAAAGCATCATTGAATTTTGTTAGTCCAAATTCAACTTTTAAAATTGAAGTTAAAAGAAAATATAAGGGATTTTTAGATCAAATTGAAATTAAAAAAAGTGTTGCTGGATATCTATTATCTAATGTTGAAAATTTACATGTAAATGTTCATAATCCAAATACATATTTGTGAATAGAAATTAAGAAAAATCAATCAATAATCTATTCAAATAAAACTAAGGGTATTGGTGGTTTACCAATAGGATTAAATGGTTCTTGTTTGTCATTGATTTCTGGTGGAATTGATTCTTGTGTGTCATCCTTTTTAATGCAAAAAAAGGGGATGAAAGTAGATTATTTAACATTTGTAACTAGCGAAGTTACTCAAAAAACAATTAAAAAAATTATTGGAATAATTAATAGAATTGTTTTAACTGGAAAAATTTATAAGCCAAAATTGTATATAGTTGATTTTACAGCAATACAAAGAGAATTATCACATGCAAAAGATGTTAATTACAGAATAACATTAATGAGGAGATCTTTTTATAGAATAGCTGAAAAATTAGCAATAAAAAATAATTATGATTGTTTGTGTAGTGGCGATTCTTTGGGGCAAGTTGCAAGTCAAACAATTGAAAGTATTAATGCAATAAATAATGTCTTAAAAAATAAAATTGTTTTTAGACCTTTGTTAACATATGATAAAAATGAAATAATAAACATTGCACAATATATTCATACATATGAATTATCAATAACAAACCATGAAGATATATGTTCAATGTTTGCTCCTGAGTTTCCGATTACAAGACCTAGTATTGATAAAGCAATTAAAAATGAATCTGATTTAGATTTATTAGAAATAATGGAAGATAGAACAATAAATAATGTTAAAATCTTTGAATAGTTTGGAGAATTTATGAAAGAATTAATAAACATAATAATCGATAAAATAAAAAATTATGAAAATATATCTTTATTTTTTCATGAAAGACCAGATTTTGATGCTTTAGGTAGTTGTTTTGCTTTAAGAGAATATATTAGAGATAATTTTCCGACAAAAAATGTAAAAATTATTGGTTTAGACTCTTTGTCTCCAATATATGGATCAACACTATTTACTTTTGAATCAAAAATAAATGCAGCAAGTGATGATTATATAAAGTCATCATTAGGAATTATTTCAGATACAGCAAACTCATCACGTGTTTATTCTAGAAGAAATACATTATGTAAGGAAACATTAAGAGTTGATCATCATCCACAAGTTGAGACAATTGCAGATTATGAATGAATTGATCCAATGATGCCAGCAACATGTGAAATGTGAGCCAAATTATTTTTTGAAAGTAAACTTAAAGTTTCTGCATTGTGTGCAAAATATTTATATGCTGGAATAATCACTGATACAGGCAGATTTTTACATACTAATACATTGCCATCAACATATGAAATAACTGGTAAACTTGTGGCAACTGGATTTAGTAGAGGTGATGTTCATGATGCTGTTTATTTAAGGGACAAAACTCAGATTATGTTTACTAATTTTTTGATGAAAAGACTAAAAATTGAAGATCATATTGCATATTTTGTTATTCCAAAAGGTGCACATAAGAAGTTTCACATATATCCACAACTTTCTATGGTTCATTTATTAAGTGATATCAAAAATGTTAGTGTTTGAACAACATTATATTTTGATGAACAAACAAAAAGTTGAAAGGGTTCATTGAGAAGTAAAGATATACAAATAAATCATATTGCAGCTGAATTTAATGGTGGTGGACATAAATTTGCAGCCGGATTCACATTAGATAGTGAACATGATTTTCATAAAGTAATAAAGAAATTAAAACTCTATTTAAATGACTTAAAAGTCAACAAATAATTTATAATTTTAAATGTATTGATGGTAATTGTTTTATGTTTAACAAAAATAGAAAAGAAAAATTAAGAAGACAAGAATATAGTGAAAAAATATTAAGAGACAATAAGCAAGAAGAAACTACAAAAATTGATATTCATAATTTTGATATTTCAAAATCCGAATATGATTTGTCATATGAAAGATATTCTAGTCTTCCAACCAAAGAATTGAGATATAGATTAGAACATGGATTATTAACTAATCAAGAAAAAGATATTATTAAGAAAATTATCAATGAAAGAAAATAAAAACTTGGTTGCTAATCTTAATACTTATTCACATTATTCTTTATTATCATCTTCTTTGTCATGTGATGATATTATTAAATTTGCTTTGGATAATAAACAAAAATATGTTTGCTTAACAGATACAAATTTATATTGTGCAATTGAATTTTATAAAAAAGCTGTAAAATTCAATTTAAAACCTGTAATAGGTTTAGATATTAATTATAAAAATTTTAGTTTATTAATTATTGCTAAAAATTTTAATGGATATAAAAATTTGATAAAAATTTCATCTCATATTTCAAAATCTGAAGATTTTGATCTGGAAAATTATTTATCAAATGTTTTTATTGTCAATAAAATAGGTTCTGAATATTATGCAAATGGTGTTAGCATATATACTTTTGATCAGGGCAAAGATAATAGAATAGCTGTAAATACAGCAAAATATTTAAAACAAACTGATAATATAATAGTAACAGCTATGAAATACGTACTAGAATCTAAAGTTGTAGAAAATTTAGATGATTTAGACATGTATAAAAATTTAGAACTTAAAAATTTTAGTTTTTTAGAAAATAATTTTGATAAAGTATCAATAGAAAATTTAAATAAGGAAATTCTAAATGTTAATTTAGATATACCATTAAATGAATTTCATTTAATTAAGTATCCTATTGATTCAAAACATACATCAAAAACATTTTTAAAAAAATTATGTGATGATAAATTAAATCAAAAAATACAAGATGGTATTATAGATTCAAAAAATAGAAAAGAATATGAAACAAGAATTGAATATGAATTAGAAATAATTAATTCAATGAATTTCAATGATTATTTTTTAATTGTTCAAGATTTTATATCTTATGCAAAAGACAATGATATTATTGTTGGTCCAGGACGTGGATCATCATCTGGTTCATTAGTTGCATTCATTTTAGGAATTACTGAAGTTGATTCTTTAAAATATAATCTTTTATTTGAGAGATTTTTGAATCCAGGTAGAGTATCAATGCCAGATATAGATATAGATATTATGGACACCAGAAGAAATGAAGTTATTGAATATTTATTTGAAAAATATGGCTATAACCATGTTGCGCATATTGTGACTTTTCAGCGTATTAAATCAAAAATGGCAATTAGAGATATTGGTAGAATATTAAATATTGATTTGAAAATAATTAATAATATTTCAAAATTGCTTAGTCAAGAATTTGATGACGATTTATTAGGTGCCATTAAAAACATAAAAGGATTAAAACCTTATTATGATGAATATAAAGTTCTTTTTGATATTTCCTCTAAAATAATTGGTGCTCCTAGACAAACTGGTTTACATGCAGCTGGAATAGTGCTTTCAGATGTAAGTCTTGATGAAATTGTTCCAACACAATTTGGAGCTAATGGAGAAAATTCTACACAGTTTTCAATGGATTATTTAGAAGAACTTGGATTGTTAAAAATGGATTTATTAGGTTTAACAAATTTATCAACTATAAGTAATATTCAAAGATTAATTAAATATATTTATAAAAAAAATATTGATTTAAATAAAATTAATTTAGAAGATAAAAAGGTTTTTGATTATTTATCAAAAGGTAATACTATTGGAATATTCCAATTAGAATCTCCTGGAATGACTAATTTAGTAAAAAAATTAAAACCTCAATCAATAGAAGACATTTCTCTTTGTTCTGCAATGTTTAGACCAGGTCCGCAGCAAAATATACCATCTTTTTTGGCGAGAAGAAATAAATTAGAAGATGTAACATATGTCCATGAAAGTTTAAAAGATATTTTAGAAGTAACTAATGGAATAATTGTTTATCAAGAACAAGTTATTACCATTGTTCAAAGAGTTGGAAATTTCACTGCAAGTGAGGCTGATATTTTTAGAAGAATTATATCTAAAAAACATGGGGATGAGCTAGATGATTTTAAAAAACAATTTGAAAAAAGAGCTCTAAAAAATGGTTATACAAAAGCTGATTTTGATAAAATTTATAACTATATTTACACATTTGCAAATTATGGTTTTAACCATTCTCATTCAATAGCATATTCTTTAATTAGCTATTGATTGGTTTATTTAAAATATTATTACAAAACTGAATTTATGATTACATTAATGATAGCTTTTGAAGGTACAAGTAGCAAAATTGAAATTTTTATTGAAGAATGTAAGAAATTAGATATAAAAGTTTTGCCTCCAAATATAAATCAGTCATTAAAAAATTTCTCACTGAAAGGAAGAGATATATTAATGGGATTTAATTCAATAAAAGGCATAGGTGAAGAGACATCAAAAAAAATAATTTCTGCTAGAGATAAAATAAAGAATAAAAAATTTAATAATTATATAGAGTGTGTAAAAGAATTATCTATTTCAGGAGTTGGGCAATCAACCATTGAAACACTAATATATGCTGGAATGTTTGACTGTTTTGATTTAGAGAGAGAATATATGTTATTAAATCTTCCTCAACTTATTATGGATTGTAAACAAATAAAGAAAAATGGTGAATTTTTATTTGAGCCAATATTACAAGATGTTTCATCATTTAAAGATAGAATAAAAAAAGAAACAATAAATAATAAGTTTATTGAATTAATAGGGTATGATTTTTTTAATGAAAATGACATATTAAACAATGTTAATAAAAATGAAACAAATTTTACTGAATCACAACAAAATATAATTGATAAATATAATTTAGTTTGTTTAAATGATATTGATAATTCAAAAGAATTTGTCGAATGCTTAGTTAAAATAAAAGGGATAAGAAAAATAAAAACTAAAAATGGTAAAGATATGGCATTTATTTCATTTATTGACAATAGTTCTACAAAATTGGATGTAGCTTGCTTTAATTCTTTATATTTAAATGACTATTTTAAAAGTGATATTTGATATATTGTTTTATTAAAAACAGGTGATAAAGGATATCAGTTACTAAAAGTAAAAGAGGAATTACAAAATGAATAAAAAGGCTATTTTAATTGATGGAAATTCTTTAATGTTTAGAGCATATTATGGAACAATAAATCAAGTTGCATTTTTTGAAAAAAATAACATTTTTCCAACAAATGCAATAAAAACTATGATGCTTATAATTTTTAAAATTTTAGAAAATAATAAATATGATTATGCAGTAATTGCATTTGATCATAAAGACAAAAATTTTAGAAAAGAAGAATTTACTGAATATAAAGGGAAAAGAAAATCTACTCCTGAATTATTAGTTAAACAAATACCAATTATTCAAGAAATAATGCCATTATTTGGGTTAAATACTTTTTGTATTTCTGGTATTGAAGCTGATGATGTGATAGGTTCTGCTTCAACTTTATTATCAAATCATAATATTTTTTGTGAAATTTATTCATCTGATAATGACTTATTGCAACTTGTAAATGAAAATGTTAATGTTATTCAATTTAAAAAAGGAATCACAGAATATATAACTTATACATCAGAAAATTTTGAATCAATGAGCGAAGGGTTAAAACCAAAACAAATTATTGATTATAAGGGTTTATGTGGTGATTCATCAGATAATATTCCAGGAATTAAAGGAATAGGTCACAAAACTGCAATTGAACTTTTAAAACAATTTAATAATTTGGAAAATATCATTAATAATGCTGATTTTATTAAATCTAAATCTGTAAAAGAAAAAATTGTAAGTGGAAAAGAAATGGGAATAAAATGTAAAAAATTAGCAACAATTCTAACTGATTATTTTACTAATAGTAAAATTGATGAATTTGAAACTAAAAAATTAGATTTACCTAAAATAAATGATGTTATTAAAAAATATAATTTTTCTGGATTTAATAAATATATAAAAGGAGAATAATATGCCAGAACTACCAGAAGTACAAAGTATGATAGATACACTTATAGATGATGGATGTTTAAATCATAAAATAATTGGTGTTGAAACAATAATGCCAAAATTATTTAAAAATTCAGATTTTAAAGAATTTGAAAACCACATTATCAATGAAAAGATTGAAAATATTTCAAGAATAGGAAAATATTTAATTTTTCATATATCGCACAAAAAAGTATTTGTGGTTCATTTGAGAATGGAAGGAAAATTATTTTATGATGATGCTGATTTTCCATATAATAAAAGACATACTTTAGTTAGAATAATTTTTAATAATAAAAAAGAATTAAGATATAATGACACAAGAAGATTTGGAACATTTACTATATATAATGAAAATGATTATATTAATTCAAAAGAAATATCAAAATTAGCTTTAGATCCTTTAGATGAGAATTTTAATTGAAAATATTTAAAAAATAATATATCTAAGTCATCAAGACACATAAAAACTTTATTATTGGATCAAACAAATGTTGCAGGAATAGGAAATATTTATGCAGATGAAATATTGCATGCATCAAATATTAATCCTCTGAAGCAAGGAAATAAAATAACAGATAAAGAATTTAAAACAATTTCTGATAATGCTACTAAAATTTTACAACTTGCTGTTAAAAATAAAGGAACAACAATTTCTACATACTTTTTTAAAAGAGAAAAAAAGGGAGAGTTTCAAAATTTTTTAAAAGTGCATACAAAAAAAGATAAACCATGTACAAAATGCAAAACAACTATAGAAAAAATAAAAGTTAATGGAAGAGGAACATATTTTTGTCCTAAATGTCAAAATGAATAATTATTCTAAAAAAGAGAAAAAACTAAATTCTAAGTTAGTTTGTATCACAGGTTTTATGGGTTCCGGTAAATCTACTGCTATTCAACTATTAAGTGAACAAGGATTTGAAGTATTTGAAATGGATAAATACATTCATTCAATTTATAGTAGAAATAAAATAGGATATGAAATAATAAAAAAAAATTTTGGCAGTGACTTTGTTACTTCAACTGAAGTAAATAGATTAAAACTTAGAGAGCTTATTATTAAAGATAAAATAGCTAAAAAAAAACTAGATAGTTTAATGTTAGAAGTTATGATAAATAAAATTAAAGAATTATATTCATTAGATAGATTTATAGTTGTAGAACTTGGCATCTATATATACAATCAAATAGAATTTTATTATCTATTTAAGAAAATAATAGCTATATATTCATGTAGAGAAAACATCAATGATAATTTTAATAAATTTCATCAAGGGTATAATTTTTCCACAAAAGATGTGGAAAACTCAAAAATGCTAGAAAATACACATATAGTTTATGTAGATTATATTGTGGAAAATAATGTTAATTTGGAATCTTTTTTTTCATCAATAAAAAACATTTTTAAAATATTAACTTAAATAAAGTAAACTCTTTTTGTGAAATATTCTAAATGAATAAATTAGATTTGTTTTTTATTTATGCTCCTTTATGTGATATAGATAGACACGTTTAATTAAAGTAATTAATTGCTGATCTTTATATGTTATTCATAAGGAGTTTTTTTATGTCATTATATACAAAAAATACTGTTTATAATTATGTTAATTTTTATAACTATGATTTTAATTCTTTAGAGTTATACAAATTATATATGCCTATTATTTCTTTAAAATCAATGAAATTATTTTTGCATTTATGTTCTGATATATCAACAGTGAATTTTTTCAAATTTTCAAAAAAATATGTTTCTGATTTATTATCAAATTTAGATTTTTCTTCTTATGATTTTGATATTTCTAGAAAGAATCTCGAAGCTGTTGGTTTATTAAAGACATATTGTTCTAAAAATAAATCAGAATTAATTTTTGATATAATTCCTCCATTAAATTTCAGTAGATTTTGTTCAAATCAAAAACTTAGAAATTTATTAATAGATAAAATTGGTAATAAAGAATTTGAGTTTTTAGAAATTTTATTTTCTAAAAATGAAATTCCTAATTATTATGATGACATTTCTAGTGATATAGATGAATATTATGAAAATAATTTTGATGGTATATATGAGTTTAATTTTGATGCATTATATGAAAATTTAGCAAAAACAACATCTATAAGTTTAATAATAGATGAAGATATTAAAAAGTTAATTAATAAATATTATACAGATAAGAAATTCACCTTTGAGCAAATTGAATCATTTATTTATAAATCTATTGTTATGGATAATTCTAATAATAATTTTGTTATTTCATATAATGTTCTTGTTAAAAATTTAGAAGATAATTCTAAAGACAGAATTAAGCAAGATTTTAATAAAGTGATTGAAATAAATAGACATAATGATTTATTTATGGAAAATACTTCTCTGTCTTCTTTGAATAAAGCTTATAAAGATTATTCATCATTTGATAGCGAACAATATTTATTTTTAATTACAAATACTGAATTAAATGCTGATGAAATAGAAACAATAAATTTGTTGCGAAAAGAATATAGATTGAATGATATGTTAATTAATATGATGATAGATTATTCTTTAGATAAAACTCATCATGTCCTTAATGCAAAATATTTAAAAAAGATGGCAAAAAGTTTTAAGTTAAAAAATATAAATTCATTAGATGAAGCATATAATCATTTAATAAATTGAGGAAATAGCGATGTGAAAACAAAAAGATTTAGAAGTGCAAAGAATAATGATTCTATGTTTAAATGCGAAAAAAATTATTCTAACATTTCAGAATCTAATACTTTTTTAGAAAATAGCAATGATAAATATGTTCAAGAAGATTGTATAGATTGAAAGATATTTGAGTAGTTTTAGGTATGTATAATGAAAAAAGAACTTGATTCATTAAAAAAAATAATTAATAGTAGTTTTAATAAGAATAAATATGTATTAAATAATCGTGAAATAGATTTTTATAAATATCATGAGTATTTTATACATCTTGATTTAACTGATGAAGAGATATATAAGAACATCGTTTATCTTAAAAAAATATTATTTGAAACTGAAGAATGCGCAAAGAAAAGCAATGAATGTATAAATTCATTTAATATGCATTTAGATTTAAAACGACATATGGGTAATATTTATGTTTATTATAAACCATGTGAAAAAATGAATATTATTTTAAATAAAAATAAATTTAAGGAATTATATTTATACAATTATTATGATAATAGTGATTTATTTGAATCAATAATAACTCCAGAATCCACTGAAATAAATACTAATCCTTCAAAAAAAGAAGCTGCAATTTTGTTTCAAAATAATTTTAAAAATGATGCTAATACTGGAATATATTTATATGGTAAGTGTGGTGTAGGAAAGACTTTTATGTCTTTTGCTTTTACAAAAGCATATGCTAAAAATAAGAACAAAACTATTTCTTTTGTTTATATGCCTGAATTCGTGAATATAATTAAGTTGGGTTTTAATAATAATTTAGATAAAGAAAAGGGAAACAAAATATTTGAAATTTCAAAAAGTTGTGATGTTTTGGTATTAGATGATTTAGGAGCAGAGTATGCGACAGATTGATTTTATTCAAATTATTTATTAAACATATTGAATATTCGGGTTGCCCAGAAAAAAATTACAATATTTAATTCAAATTATTCAATAAACCAGTTTAAGCAATTATTAGTTAAAAGATGTAAAAGTAATGATTCTATGATAATTTGTGAAAGAATAGTAGAAAGAATAAAACAGTTAGTGAATAATTCTTTTATTGAAATAACTGGAAAAAATATGAGATATTAAAATGAAGGTAAACTTATGATTAAACAAACACTATTAAAAAAAATTGAAAAAATTGTTAAAAAAATTATTTTAGAAAAGTATAAATTAAATGTAAAGAAAATAATTGTAGATAAAGCTAAAAACATTGATAATGGTGATTTCTTTACAAATGCTGCAATGATTGTTTCTGGAATTTTAAAAAAACCTGTAACTGAAATTGGTGAGTATTTAACAAAAACTCTTAAGAAAGATGAATTATTTAAAGATGTAAAATTGTTAAATGGGTTTATTAATTTTATATTGTCAGACAAAGCAAAATTTGCAGTAATTAGTCAAGCATCAAAAGAACAAAAAGAATATGGTCAATTTGTACCAAAAAAACTTTGATACAATATTGAATATGTTTCAGCAAATCCTACAGGTTCTTTACACATTGGACATGCAAGAAATGCTGCTTTAGGGATGACATTAAATAATGTATGAAAAAAATGTGGTATTGAAGTTGATACAGAATATTATGTAAATGATGCAGGATCTCAAATTAATAAACTAGGTTTATCTGTATTTGTAAGATATTTACAAGAACTTGGTGTCAAAGATGCAAAAATGGGAGAAGATTGATATCAAGGAGAAGAACCAAAACAAGTAGCTAAACAATTAGTTAGTGAAATTGGTAGTAAATATAAAAATGTTAAATACACTATGGAAAAAATAGATGATCCAAAAGTGTATGATTTCTTTAAAAATTATTCAAAGAAAGCTTTACTTGAGGTCATTAAAAAGGATTTATCATTATTTAGAACAAAATTTAAAAGATATTATCCTGAATCAAAAATATATGATTTAAACATAGTTCCTTCAACAATAAAAAAATTAGGTAAAAATGTTTATGAAAAAGATGGTGCTATTTGATTAAGAACTAGTGACTATGGAGATGATAAAGATAGAGTAATAGTTAAATCAAATAAAGAATTAACATATTTTATGCCAGATATTGCATATCATAACATTAAGTTAAGTCGTGGATATAATATGATATTTAATATCTTTGGTGCTGATCACAATACATATGTAACTTCAATGAAAGCAGCAGTTGGATGTTTAGGACACAATCCAAACAAATTACATGTTGTTATTATGCAAATGGTTAAATTGACAAAAAATGGTGAAGAATTTAAAATGTCTAAAAGAACTGGTCAATCATTAACATTGAGAGATTTAATTAATACAATGGGTGTTGAAAGCGCTAGATGGTCTTTAATATCACAAGCAAGTGATACTCATCTTGAAATAGATATAAATCAATTTGAAGGAAAAAATCAAGATAATCATTTATTTTATGTTCTTTATGCCTATGCAAGAATCAATAAGATTTTAGAAAAAGCTAAAAAATCTAAAATTTCTTTTGGAAAAAGTGCAAGCAAATTGACTTTAAGTACAGAAAGAGAATTAATTAATATGATGTATTATTATCCTCACACTATTGAAAATATAGCAAATCACTATGAAACTCAAAAAATTCCAACATTCTTATATAATTTTGCTTCCTTATTCAACACATATTATAATGAAGTGAAAATATTGGATTCTACAAATAAGGAATTGATTTCTCAAAGATTATTATTAATTGATGCTATAAGAGCTACAATAGCAAGTGGATTGGGTTTAATGGATATTAAACCAAAAAATAAAATATAGAATTATAAATATAAGCGATACAAAATATTCAATATGATAGATTTTTATTAAATCTGTCATATTTTTTTGCATTATAATAACACTAAGTATATAGAATATATAGGAGAATTTATTATGGCAATTAAAGTTGCAATTAATGGTTTTGGTCGTATTGGAAGATTGACTTTTAGAAGAATGTCAGCAAACAAAAATTTTGAAATTGTTGCTATAAATGACTTGACTGATGCTAAGACATTAGCACATTTATTAAAATATGATACTGCTCATAGAGTATTTAATGCCAGCATTTCATATGATGATAAGGATAAAAATAATCAAGCGATTATAGTTAATTCTAAAAGAATTCCAATTTTTGCTGAAAAAGATCCATCACTACTGCCATGAAAAACATTGGGAGTAGATGTTGTTATAGAATCTACAGGTAGATTTACAGATAAAGAAGGAGCAAGTAAACATATAACTGCAGGAGCAAAAAAAGTTGTTATTTCAGCTCCAGGAAAAGGAGAAATTCCAACAGTTGTGTATAATGTTAATCATACAATTTTGAAGGCAAGTGATAACATTGTATCTGCTGCAAGTTGTACAACAAATGCACTTGCCCCAATGGCAAATGTGCTTGAAAAAGAATTTGGCATTGTATCAGGTTTGATGAATACAATCCATGCTTTTACTGCAGATCAAAGATTACAAGATGCACCACATTCTGATTTAAGAAGAGCAAGAGCAGCTTCTGCATCAATTGTTCCTTCTACAACAGGTGCTGCTAAAGCAATAGGATTAGTATTACCTAGTCTTAAAGGGAAATTACATGGTTTGGCTGTCAGAGTGCCAACAATAACTGGATCATTAGTTGATTTATCAGTTGAGTTAAAAAAGCAACCAACAGTTGAAGAAATAAATGCTGCAATGAAAAAAGCCGCTAATGAGTCATTTGCATATTTAGAAGATGAAATAGTTTCATCTGACATTATTGGAGATGATCATGGTTCATTATTTGATCCATTCTTAACAATGGCTTTAGATGTAGATGGTAAAAAGTCATATAAAGTATTTACTTGATATGACAATGAAAGTTCATATGTTGCTCAACTTGTTAGAGTTATTGAATATGTTGGAAAATTATAACAATTTTAGATTTATAAATATATAATTTACTTAGTTTTAAATATTATAAAGTAGCTTAGGCTACTTTTTTTGAAAGGTTATTATTATGATTTATGATAAAAAAAATATTACTGATATAAATGTTGATAATAAAAATGTAATTGTAAGAGTAGATTTTAATGTTCCAATATCTAATGGTGTTGTAGTTGATGATAAAAGAATTAAAGAAGCGCTGCCTACCATAAATTATTTATTGGAAAAAAATGCAAAGATAATTCTTCTTTCTCATCTTGGTAGAGTTAAAAATTTAGATGATTTGAAAAAAAGAACATTAAAACCTGTTTATAATCATTTAAAAGTGTTATTACCAGATGTTAGTATTTCATTTGAGGAAAACAATACTAATGCAAAATTAGTTGATAAAATAAAGAAAATGTCTACTGGATCAATTATTTTACTAGAAAATACAAGATTCAATGATATTGATTCTAAAGGACAAGTTGTTAAAAAAGAATCTAAAAATGATCAAAAACTTGCAAAATTTTGAGCAAGTCTTGGAGACGTTTTTGTAAACGATGCATTTGGTACTTCTCATAGAGCACATGCATCTAATGTTGGTATAGCATCAAATATTTCTGATTCATGTGTTGGTTTTTTAATTGAAAAAGAATTAAAAATGTTATCAAAAGCTATTAATAATCCAAGTAAGCCTGTTGTTGCAATTTTTGGTGGGGCAAAGATTTCAGATAAAATTAAATCAATTGAAAACATAGCAGGAATATCAGACAAAATTTTAATTGGTGGTGGAATGTCTTATACATTTCAAAAAGCACTAGGGTATGAAATAGGAAAATCTATATTTGAAGAAGAAACTCTTGATGTTGCTAGAGAATTATTAAAAAAATATGGAGATAAAATTATATTGCCAATAGATATTAATGCATCTTTAGAATTTGCTGATACTAAACCTAAAAGATTTAAAGTTACAAATTTTGATAAATCTTATGAAGGATTGGATATTGGTAAAAAAACATGTAAAATTTTTATCAAAGAAATTAAGAAAGCAAAAACTATTATTTGAAATGGACCTTTGGGAGTTTGTGAATTTAATAATTATTCAGCTGGAACAAATGCCATTTGTAAAGCTATTGCTAAATATGGAAGTAAAAATAACGCTTTTACATTAATAGGTGGTGGTGACTCAGCATCTGCGGCTATCAAACTTGGTTATGAAAATGGTTTTAGCCATATTTCAACAGGTGGTGGTGCTTCTATTCAATTTTTAGAAGGAAGTGATTTGCCAGGTATTTCTATTATTAAAAATAGTGGTGATGTAGCAACAAATAAAAAAACAAATAATAAGTCAAAATCTGTTACTTCTTCAAAAAATAGTAAATCAGTATCTAAACCAAAAGAAACAAAAAAATCAATTACAAAAAAATCTGCTTCAAATAAAAAACAAAATAAAAAATAAACTTAAAAATATATATTTATAATTGAAAATACTTTTTAATAATTTAAAAAGTATTTTTTTATTATAATTTATTAGAGATTGTAAGGATGTAATAAACTTTATGGATAGAGTTACTTTTAAATCATTATTCAATGTTGCCAATAAAGTGAAAAAAGATTTAAATTATTATTTTAATGATTTAGATTTTGAATTAGTTGAAAAATTTTACGATTTAAAATCTTTTTTAAATCAAATTAATTATCTTGATAATTATGTATTTAGAAAAGTGTCAAAAATAATAAATAATCTATTGTTAGTATATGATTTTTCTAAACTACAAAATTATAAAATTGATTTATTAACATTAATAACTAGAGATTGTCTTGTGAATAAAGAAGAAATAAATGGCATTGAAAAAAAATTGTCTTATTTCACTTGATTTAATGATTGAATTAATTTTACAAAATTTGATTTGTCAAAATTTGAATCATCTAAGTTGTTTATAAAATATATAAGAAAAGAATTAAACAATAGTAATTTTGTAAGAAATTATAGAGACACTGATTATTACAAATTAATGGATGATATTTTTGACTTCTTAAATTCAAAAGAATTAGATGATTTTCCTATAATTAAAATATCAATCATTATGAAGCAATTTTTTTATTTAACTCCTATCTTATCATTGGAAGTTCTTTTTACAATATTTGGTTTTTTATTAAAAAAATATCATTTAGATATAAATTCTTCTTTTACGTTATTAATTCCATTTATTTTTAATGATGATATTGAATATTCTTTGAAAGTAAATGAAATTCAAAAAATGAATTTATTAGATTTTTCAAATTTTATTAAATCTAATTTAATTAAAACTATTTCTTTTACTTTAGAAATATATAATGACATTATTAATTTTATTAATGAAATTAATAATACTGAAAAAATTGATTTAATATATGATGATAAATTTAAAGAATTAATGTCAAGCGAATTGATAATAGATTTTCCCAAACTGTATTTATTTGAAATTTATTTTACAAGACATTTATATAATCAAAAAATGAAAGAATTCATTTCTATAGGATTAATTGATGATATCGCAACTAATTCATCATCTACTTTAGTGAATAAAAAAATGTTAGATTTAATATACTTAATAGAATATAAAAAAGCAAAATTTAAATAAGATTAATTAATAATGAATCCAACAAGTTAATGTTTTTTAGAATTAACTTGTTGTTTTTTATTTTTATCATTGATTTATTAATTTGATTTTTATAGAATTCATATGCTTTTTTATTTCTACTATTTAAATTTATACCATCTGTTAATCTTAGTCCCATCATAAGTATGTATAAGTAGTATTCTTTATCGTCTAATATGTTATTTTTTATTTTGTAATTTTGATATGATCCTACATTAGTGTAATAGTTTTTATTTTCTAATCCATATGCTCCTATACCTATTGCCATTCAGTCCTTTAAATTTCAATAAGCAAGGTTATGATTGCTTCTATATTTTTTAGAAATAGATCAATTAGAAACCTCATATCTTTTAAACTTTGTTTTTTTTAATTTTTTTATTATGTATTCTAATTGTTTTTCTTCTTCATCTGTATTAATAATATATTTCATTTTTTTTAGAATAGAATTTTCTTTAATTTCTAATGAATAAAATGAAATGTGATTGATATTGTTGTTTAGACAAAAATTAATAGCATCATCTAAGTCTGATTTTTTTAATAATGGTAAATTATAAATAAAATCACATGATATATTATTTATTTCAAATTTTTTTAAAATTTTAATTGCATCAACAGCATCTTGAATGGAATGTTTTCTATTTAGTAATTTTAAAATATTATTATTCGTTGTCTGAACACCTAATGATATTCTATTGACATTATTTAACTTAAAAACTTTTATTTGACTTTCTGTTATAAAATCAGGATTACACTCTATTGTAAACTCAGTATTAAAGTAAATATTTTTTTGAAGAGATAAAAGAAGTTTGTTTAACAAGGAATCAGACAAAAAATTTGGAGTTCCACCCCCTATGTAAATTGTTTTGAATTTATTTTGAATTCTATTAATTTTGTTAATTAAATCATTTATATATAGTTCTACTTCAAATTCATTTTTTGGAATTTTTCTAACAAAATCACAGTAAGTGCATATATATTTACAAAAAGGAATATGAATATATAAATGTTTTGTAAATTTATTCATTTAAAAAATCCTTACATTTTTTTATAACTTCATTTAAATTGTTTTTTTCTTTGTCATAAATAATGTCAACATTAAATTTATTTCTTATTCATGTAATTTGTCTTTTTGCATAGTTTCTTGTCTTCTGTTGTATTTTTTCAACATTTATATTTGTATTTGAAATTATTGCTTCATATACATCATTATAACCAATAGCTTTTAATGCATTGTTATTTTTGTAATTTGAATCTTGTATTAAATCTTCAACCTCACCCTTTCAATTCATATTAATCATGTCTATTGTTCTATTATTTATTTTTTCATATAATTTGTTTCTTTCCACGTGTACAGAAATAATTATGTATTTAAAAATGCATCCTTTATTTTTTTTATCCTTTTCTGATTTAAGTTGCTTAAGAGATAAAATAATTCTTAATGCTTGTTTTATTCTTTTTTCATTATTTATATTTATTTTTTTAGCTTCTTCAGGATCTAATTCATTCAACTTATTTCATAATTGAACAGTTGACATATTCCCAAATTCCATATTTCTGTCTATTTCTTTTAAATCATAATTTTTAATTATAGAATCTATATACAAATTTGAACCACCACATATTATGTAATTTTTGTTTGGATTATTTTCTATTAATAAATTAATTTCTTTTTGAAATTCTTTTATATTTCATTCATCATTTATGGATTTATTATTAATAAAATGATGTTTTACTTCTTTTAAGTCTTGTGAAGTTGGTTTATTAATTCCTGCATTAATTTCTCTATAAATTTGAAAAGCATCGGCATTAATTATTTCCAAATTCAATTCTTTTGCCAATATCATTGCTAAATCACTTTTTCCGCTTGCAGTTGGACCAACAATAATTATCATTTTATTCATAATAGTCTCCAAAATTTATAAATGTTATATAACACACATAAATTCATTATATTGTAAAGACTAATATTATTAATTTCTTTTAAAAAAAAGTAAAAAATTATAATTTTCAAAATTATTTTCGTTTTTATATATGGGGGATATTTAAAATGTATGAATATATAGTAGGAAAAATAAATTATACAAATACAAATTATGTTATTTTAGAAAATAACTTCATAGGTTATAAAGTCTTTGTTAATGGAATAGATAATTTAGATTTAAATGCTTTCCATAGACTTTATTTATATACAAGAGTAACACAAAATAATAAAGGCAATTTTGTTTATGAGTATTATGGATTCAAAACAATTAATGAAAAATTCTTTTTTGAATTATTATTAACTTTAAATGGCATTGGTCCAAAAACTGCAATGGCTATTTTAAAAAATGATGTTTCTTTATTAAAAAAACTAATAAAATCCAATGATATAAAAACATTAGAAACTTTACCAGGTTTCACAAATAAATTATCTATTATGATTGTAAATCAGCTAGGATATAAATTAAGAAATGAAATTATTGATAATAAAAACAGTACAATAAATTCTCAAGAAAATGATTCGTTGGACAATAATTGAATGGAAAAAATTCCAGATATTGTTAATTCTTTAAAAGTATTAGGTTACAAAAAACAAGATATAGAATATGCATTGAATGAACTTGAAAATAATTCAAATACTAATAATGGTTTAGATATAAATGATTTAGTAAGTGAAGCAATAAAAACAATAATAAACAAAAATGGACATACTACAATTAAGGCCAACTAATTTTGATGATTTTCAAGGTAAAACAAGTTTAAAAAATAATTTAAAAATTTATATTTCTAATGCAATTACAAATAATAAAACATTAGATCATTGTTTATTTTATGGACCACCTGGAGTTGGCAAAACAACTATTGCTAAGATAATTGCTAATGAAATGAAAACAAATATAAAAATTATTCAGGGTCCAGAAATAAAAGAAAAAGTTGATCTAATAAATTTGTTATATTCTATTAAAGAAAAAGACATTTTATTTATAGATGAAATTCATTCATTAGAACCAATGTGTTATGAAATGTTATATTCAGTAATGGAAGATTTTGTTATGAATATAAATATTGGTAAAGATTTTAATGCAAAAGTGGTGTCACTACAATTACCAAAATTCACAATTATTGGAGCAACAACAAAACTGGGAAACTTGCCTGACCCATTTGAAGAAAGATTTGGAATAGTTGAACATATAGAACCTTATAGCAATAAAGAAATATATGAAATATTAAAATTTACAACAAGCAAATGTGATATAAAAATGAATAAATCTATTTTAAATGTTATTGCAAATCATTCAAAAGGAATACCACGTATTTCAAAAAGAATTCTATCTAGATTTAATGATCATTACTCATATCAAAAAGAAGAACCAAAAATAATATTAAAAAAAATAGGAATTTTTGAGTTGGGATTAAATTCTATCGATTTGAATTATTTAAAAGCAATTAATACTAATAAAAAAATGGGAATTAAGTCATTGTCACAAATTTTAAATATAGATGAAAAAACAATAATAAATAAAATTGAACCATATCTTATACAATTAAATTTTGTTACTAAAGATAGTAATGGGAGATCTATTACTAAATATGGTAAAGATTATTTAGATGGTTTATAATAATGTTTTTTTAATTCTGAAGCCTTAAATATTGCTTTACTACTTAGACTATTATTAACATTAACAATTATAGAATCAATGTCATTATAGTTATCATTAAACATATTCATCTGTTCTTGGGTGAATATGTTTCTTTTTATTGGTCATAAAGAAACACTAATATTTTTGATTTGATTATATTTTGTATTGGGTATATTTTTGTCAAATTCAAAAATTATTTTATTTTCATTTAAATACTTTTGATTTGTATTATTTTTTATGTTTATTGTATCAATATCATTTGATATATATTTAATTTTTAATGTTATATTGTTAAAAGAATAATTACCTTCAATTAAATTTTTGTTTAAACTATTTGTAATATTGTAAAACAACTTTTTATATTCATTAAAATCATAATATTCAATAATGCTATGACTCCTTCCAATTGATTTTGGATCTGCTGATGTTTCTATTTTTTGACTGCCAAATCCTAATGCATTTCCTTTGATGCTTATTCAATGAGAACCTATTTTTTTTTGAATTTCATTTTCATTGTATTGTTTTTTTACAATATCACCAATTACATTTATTCCAAGTTCTTTTAATGTGTTTGATGTTGTTTTTCCCACTGAATACATTTTAGATATATCTAAATTATATATTTTGTCTTTAAAATTATTTTTGTTTAAAATTCCAAAACCATTAGGTTTGGATAAATTAGTGGCCATTTTAGCTAAAAATTTATTTCAACTACATCCAATAGTACATTTTAATTTTCAATGTTTATATATGTATTCTTTTATGTAATATGCAAATTCTTCTTCGGTTCATGATTCATACTTAGTATTCTTTAATGAAATATATCATTCATCAATTGATCCGATTTCAACTAATTTTGTAATTGTTTTTAAAAAAGAATAAATTGCAAATGAATAATAACTATAGTCTTCAAAATGAGCATCAGCAATTATTAATTTAGGATAAATTTTTAATGCTTTACTTATTGGCATTGCAGATTTTATTCCAAGTTCTCTTGCAACATAATTTGCTGATGAGACTACTCCTCTTTTTCCTCTTCCGCCTACAACTAATGGTTTATTTTTAAATTTTATGTTTTTATTTTCTTCAATTGATGCAAAAAAAGAATCCATATCAATATGAAAAATTATATACTCCATTCTATCACCTCAAGTATGTTAAAAATTCTATATTATTTTTTTTTGCTCCTTTTATTGGAGATTCGCAAATATTTATTAAATCAAAATTATTATTTTTGCAAAATGTTTTAAAACTATTGATTACATGATTTAATAATTTTGGATGAACCTTTCCTTTTCCTTTTGATATTTCTTTTGGGGTCAATTCAAATTGAGGTTTTAATAAAAAAATTCCACTTATGTTTTTTCAATTTAATTCTTTAATCTTATTTAGTATTTTTTGTATAGAAATAAAGGAAACATCACAAGTTATAAAATTAACATCATTAAAATCCAATGCATTTATATCTTTGAAGTTTGTTTGTTCATACAAATACACTTTTTCATTATCTTTTACTTTTGGTGATAATTGATTTTTTCCAACATCAATGCAATAAATTTTTGCAGCATTATTTTCTAAACATACTTGTGTGAATCCTCCAGTAGATGATCCAATATCCATAACTATTTTATTTGATATATCAATATTGAATTTTTCTAATGCAAATAAAAGTTTATATGCAGCTCTAGATACATACTTTTCTTCTTTCAATATTTCAACAATATCATTTTCATTAACTAAAAAATTTGGCTTGTTAATGATATTTTTGTTAACCAAAACACAATTATTATTTATTAATTTTTGAGAAAGATTTCTTGAATTTACATTTAAATATTCAACAAGATATTTGTCCAATCTTTTTTTGATATCCATATTATTACCAATTTATTAATAATTTTACTATATCTTGTTTAAAATAATAGTTATGAATAATAAAGGTAATATAAAAAAAAATAATAAGAAATTGATTTATGATATAGTGTCAAAAATATTTCTAGGAATATTTATGGGAATAAGTGATGGTATTCCAGGATATTCAGGTGGAACAACTCTATCACTTTTTAATTTCTATGATGTGTTAATGAATAAAATTAAATTGCTTTTTAAAAAAAATAAATCATCAATTTGATTTTCAAACCTATTTTCTTTGCTTCCTTTTTTTATTGCATGAATAATATTTCTAATTTTATTTTCTTTGTTTAGCTCTTTTATTTCAAAACAAGGAACTAATTATCAAATAGTACTATTTATCTTATTTTTTAGTTTTTCTTTTTTTTGTATTCCAATTTTTATATTAAAAAATATTTATTTTGATTGAAATAAAATAAAAAATAACAATATAAAAAAGAAATTGTATCTAGCTGTAACAACTATAGTATTTTTTTTAATCATTGTTTCTATTGGAATATATTTGTATTTTAATGGAGGAATCTCTTTAGAAAAAAAACATATTGGAAATAAAATACAATTTAATCCATATGTATTATTGATATTATTTACTTGTTTTTTATCTGGATTTTGTATGTTTATTCCTGGTATAAGTGGCAGTTTAATACTATTTTTGGCACAAACTTATGATGATGTTTATTGAGTTGCATTACAGAATCCTTTAGAAAATATAGGTTTATTGTTATTAATTGTTTTATTTATTATATTAGGTATAGTTACAAGTATATTTACAATTAATTTATTAATAAAAAAATACTATTATTTTTTTAAATGTATTTCATTAGGTTTGGTTTGTGGTTCTCCAATAGCAATGATATTGAGTTTTTTGGGAAATAATTCATATTTAATTTCTTTACAATCAATGTTTATGCAATGAAATAACTCAATTATTTTTTTTATATTAGCAATTAGTTTATCAATTATTATTAATGCTTTTTTATTATTTGCATTTATTTTTAAAAATAAAAGAATAAAGTTGAAATTTATGAATTTAGAATATTTAAAAAATTCAGCTCTTATTGTTGTTGACTTGCAAAATGATTTTTATATTAATGGAAGTTTAGAGATAAAAAATAGTGATGAAATTGTTGATTATATAAGTGATGTAATTTATTTTTTTAAAATAAAAAATTTAAAAATAATTTTTTCTCAAGATTATCATCCTTCCAATCATTGCTCATTTTCATTGTGGCCCAAACATTGTGTTAAGGGAGAATATGGTAGTGAGTTTGTTGAAATAATCAGTAAACAAGATGCCGATATTATTATTAAAAAAGGCACAAGCATAGATGTTGATAATTATTCAGCATTTTATGATGGTAATGATGAATCAAAACTTAATAATTTCTTAAAAGAGAATAATATTGTAAATCTTTATATATTAGGATTAGCTGGTGATTATTGTGTTAAGCAAACAGCACTTGATGCATTGAAGTTTGGTTATAATGTTGTCCTTTTATCTAATGGTATAAGATGTGTGAATAATGATTTTAAATTGTCATCTATTAGTGACAAAATTAGAATAGTTTAGTAGGTAATTTATGAATGATTTTAAACATGTATCAGTTCAAAAAGATAATGCAATTCAATTATTAAATATTAAACCAAATGGTATATATGTTGATTGTACATTTGGAAGAGGAGGACATTCTATTGAAATATTAAAAAAATTAAATGAAAGCGGGAAATTGATATCTATTGATAAGGACATAGAAGCTTTTAACTATTACAAAAGTAATTTTGAAAAGCATGATAATCATTTATTTGTTCATGATACATTTTCAAATTTAGAAAAAATATTGGACAGTTTAAATATTAATTTTGTAGATGGTTTTCTTTTTGATTTTGGAGTCTCAAGTCCAATGTTTGATGATGGGTCTAGAGGATTTAGTTATAAGTCAGAAGGCCCATTGGATATGAGAATGGATCAGAGACAAAAAATTGATGCAAAATTTATTATTAATAACTATAGTGACAAAGAATTAGCAATGTTATTTAAAAAATATGGCGATATTAAAAATCCATATTATGTAGTAAAAGAAATAATTAAGTCAAGAAGTGATAAACCAATTTTAACAACAATTGATCTTGTTAATATTATAAGAAAATCAGTTAGTATCAAAGAATTGAATAAAAAAAAGCATTTTGCAAGACAATATTTTCAAGCAATAAGAATAGAAGTAAATAATGAATTATATGAAATACAAAAGGCAATTATTGCAGCATTAAAAAGACTGAACTCTAAAGGAAGAATTGTTACTATCTCTTTTCATTCTCTTGAAGAAAAAGAAGTTAAGAAAGCGTTTAAAAGCATTTTAAATCATGAATACCCTAAAGAATTGCCTGTTAATAACATAAAAAATGAGTATAAAATTATTAACATTAAAGATAAATGAGCCACAGATGATGAGATACAAAAAAATCATAGAGCTAGAAGCTCTCTTTTAAAAGTTATTGAAAGGAATTAATATGTTTAAAACTTATGCTGTTATTTCTTTTGGTAATTATGAAACTAAAATTCTTATTTCAAATTTTATAAATGGAAAGATATTTCCAGTGTATAAAAGTAGTTTTTTAACAAAAAATTGTTTTAGTAACTCAGTAATTGTTGATAAAGAGTTGTTGACAAAAATATTAAGTGATCAAATTAAAAGAATTCCAATTAGTTTAGACAAGACAATATTAATATTTAATTTACCAATTAAAAAACTAAATATTAAAGATAATGTATCTAATGAAATAATTTTTAAAAATACACTTACACATAAAAAATGGGATGAAATTTTAAAAAATACAATGGTTAATAAATCATCTAAAAAATTATTAGAATTATATTCGAAGTGTTTTTTGGTGAGAATAAATTCTAATAATTACTGACCAATACCATTTAATAAATATGTGGAAAAAATATCTTATACATCTAGACATTATTTGGTTGATAGAGATAATATGGAAGAATATTTTAAAATTGCAAATGAACTAAAATTAAATGTAAAACTATTTAGTTGTGATAGTTTGGTTATCAGTCACTTATTTGGTAATTTTGAAAGAAAAAGAAAACTATTGCTAAACATTGGTCATTCTGAAACTTCTTTTGAGTTGTATGATAATATGATTTTAACTTATCAAATGACTTGCCCATTTGGAATAAAAAATCTAACATCAACTATTTGTGAATCAGCAAACATAGATGAAATTACTTCCATTGAGTTGTTAAAAATATATAGAAATCTTTCTCCAATTGATAATGATTTACCTCTTGTAAACCATTTTAAAGAAAGATTTTTAGATTATTCTCAAACAAAAATTAATGATATTAGTGCATTAATTACAAGCTGAATAATAAAATTAATAAATCACATTAATAGTCATATTAAATTCTTTTTAGAAAAGAAAATTGAGATTGATGAGATATATATTTATTCTTCAACTAATATATTTAATAGCTGAATAGAGTTTATTAAGAAAAGATTAGTTAAATTTTCTGATGTGATATGTTTAGAATCAAAATATATTGGTGTAAGTGAGTCCAAATTTCTTTCATTAATTGCAACAATGTTGCATTTTGATAAGGAATATAAAGAATATAAATAAATATGAATAAAATATATTAAGATATATAAATGTATAATTGTGAATATGTTGAAAAATTATGGCTAAATTCTAATATAATTTTTTAGGGAGTTAAATTATGAACAAAAGTAACATTGACAAAATTTTGAATTCAATAGATGAAACACCTAGAGTTAAAACAAATGCAAATTTTCAAAAACCAAGCATAGATGAATATTCTAGTAAAACATATAGTAATTCAAATGCAGCAAACTATAGACCAATGCCTCAAGTTGAAGCAGAGTTTAAAAATAATTCTAATAGGATGCCTCAAGCAAAATATCAAAGAAATGAAGAAAATATGAGAAACGACAATAATACAAATTATAGACAAGCACAAACACAAGTTAAACAAAAACAAGTTTCATTAGCAGATGATGATAGAATTTTTGCTAATGGTCAAAATGCTGAAGAATTAGAAAAAACTATTGAAAAACACTTTGGTAGTGGTTTTGATAGTAGTATTGATGAACCTACAAATAATGGTATAAAAATAAAGAAAAATGTAAACTCTATTCTTGCAGAGATAAATAAAAGAACATTTATTCAAACAATGTCTAAGGATAAAACACAATTTTCTAAGACATTTAACATTAAAGTAGTTGGTATAGGTGGTGCAGGTAACAATATTGTTAAATATATGAAAACATCACAAGAATGACCTGATTTTGTTCAAATTATTGCTTTAAATACTGATTATGTGGCTTTAAGTGCAATGGGAGATTTAGCTGATATTTTTATTTTAGGAGCTAAAGAACTTGATGGTAATGGTTCAGGTGGAGATCCTAATGTGGGTAAAATGGCAGCTGAAGCAGATGCAGAAATAATTAAAGATATGTTAAAAGGAACAGATATTTTGATTTTAACTGCAGGTCTTGGTAAAGGTACTGGTACTGGTGCTACTCCAATTATTGCAAAAATTGCTCAAGAACTTGGAATTTTAACAATTGGTTTATTTAATCTTCCTTCAATTGGTGCAGAGGGTAATAGAACATATTCAAATGCATTAAGTGGTTTACAAAAATTATCTTATTTATGTAATGGCTTAACAACAGTAAATAATGATAAAATTATTTCTTTAGATAGAGAAAGAACATCTATTAAAAAAGCATTTGAAGGTGCTAATCAATATATAAAAACAATCGTAGAAGAAATTATTAACATTATTACAAAACCAAGTGATATTAATATTGACTTTGCAGATGTTAGAAACTTTTTTGAAGATAAAAATGGTTTTTTGTTCATGAGAATAGATTTGACAGACTATACAAAGGATGCAATAAAAGAGTCTTTGGAACATGCTATTAAAATGGGATTAAGTGATGTCAATATCAATGAATCACAAAAAGCACTTATTAATTTTAGATTAAATGAAAATGTTCCAAGCATTATTTTAGAAAATACAAGAAGTGCATTAAAGGAATTAGTTTCAGTTAATAATATTAACATTGTCCATGGTATTTCATATAATGATGTTTATGAAAATGCTCAAATTAATGTTTTATTAACAGGTTCATTTGAATTGGGTGCAATTGATGAAGAAGAAGAAATTTCTTCATCTCAACCAGCAATTGGCACTTCTTCAATTGATTTAAATGCTTTGAGTGAAGAGGAAGAAGAAGATGTTTTTCCTACACCAAAAACTAATCCAACTCAAAATTCTGACACTTCATCATTGTCTCCTATTAAATCAACATCTAATGATTTTTATGATTACTATAATAGACCAAAAACTTCATCTTATTCATTTGAAGATGATGACGATGAAACTTTAGATAATCAAAGATATGGTAATGGAAATCCAGTAATTAATAGAACTGTTCCTACAACTAATTTAAGTAGAGAGTATGATGATAAACCTAAAAAGAAACTTCCATGATGAAAAAGACTTTTTGGTAGAAAAAATAATAGAAGAGAAGAATATTAAAAATTTATTTAATCTCATATAGAAATATATGAGATTTTTATTATTTTGTAACTATAAATTATATCTTAAATGTATAATATATATGCATTCAATAAAAAATGCACTCTTTGCCGAGTTAAGGCTATACCCATAAAGAGGAGATAAAATGGCTAAATATGAGATTATGGTTATTGTAAATGGTTCTATTAAAGAATCAGAATCTAACCAAGTGATTACTGAAACTAAAAATTTATTGAAAAATGCAAAAGAACTTAAAGTTACTAATATGGGCTTAAGAGATTTAGCATATCCTATTAACAAAATTAAAAAAGGTTTTTATTTTGTTTTTAATTTTGTTTGTGATGATCCATCAATAATTGCAGAATTTAGAAGAGTAACTCTTCTAAACAAGCATGTTCTTCGTCACTTAATTATTAATCTTGAAAAAGATTATGCATATAAATCAACTATTAACCCTAAAAAGATTGCAAGATCAAAATTTAGAGCTGATAGATATAAAAGAATTAAAGAGTCAATTTTGGCAGAACAAGAAAAAGCTAAGATTGAAAGAGACACAAGTAGTGTAAAATTAACAGACATTTAATAAATATTATTTTGAAGAAACAAAGGATACAAATTATTATGAACAAAGTATTTTTAGCAGGGCGTTTAGCAAGTGACCCACAACAATTTGTTACACAAAATGGAATAACTCAATCAAGAATTAGCATTGCATGTGCTGATAATTGAAATAAAAATGAAGCATATTTTTTCCCTTGTGTTGCATGACAATCAACTGCAAATTTTATAAATACTTATCTTAAAAAAGGTGATGCAGTTGTTGTTGATGGAAAACTAATTAGAAGAAGTTATATTTCAAAAGAAGGTAAAAAAGTATATATCATTGAAGTTGTTATTGAGACAATAAAGCCTTTTGGGTCAAGAAGAAATGTTGATTCAAATGATTTTGTTCCTTCTTCAAAAAATGTTGTTGACAAAACTAATAATGATTCTAGTGATAAAGAAATTCAAGATTTATTACAAGAATTTGAAAACAATAATTTTGAGAATGGTGATTTTTTAGAAAATTCATCAAATAATCAAGATTCTGATGAAATTATTGATTTAGATTGAATGAATGACATTAATTAGAAAGGAAATAAAAGAATGGCTAATACAAAAAAAACTAGTATAAAGGCTACATCTGGTTTAGGTTCTGATAAAAAAGAATCTAAAACTACTAAAAAGTCTACTACTACAAAGAAAGCTGCTGTTAAAAAAGAAGTAAAACCAGTAGTTAAAAAAGAAACAAAGAAAACAACTGCTAAAAAAGAAACAACAAAAAAAGTTGTTGCAGTTAAAGCAAAAAAAGAAGAACCAGTTAAAAAAGAAACAACAAAAAAAGTTTCTACAATTAAAAAAGAAGAGAAAGTTGAAAGTAAAAAAGTAGCAAAAACTTCTACTACAAAATCAGATTCAAAAGAAAAAAATGAAACTGTTAAACCAACTAAAGTATTTAAAACTGGTTCATCTTCAAATGCACCTTTAAAATATGAAAATAAGCATTATTCTTCTAATAGACATTTTAAGAAAAGAATTAAATTTTGTAAATTATGTGCAAAAGGAATTGAACATGTTGATTATAAAGATGTTGAATTATTATCAAAGCATTTAAGTTATAATTTGAAAATTTTATCAAAGAAATCTACAAATACTTGTACATCTCATCAAAGAAGAATATCAAATGCAATTAAAAGAGCAAGACTTGTTGCATTGATTCCATATATAAAAGATTAATTAATAACACCTAAATTAGGTGTTTATTTTTTTAAATTTCTTTAATATTTTATATAATAAATATATTGCTTAAGGAGTTTTACTATGGTTGATAAAAAAGATGTAAAAGGTAGAAACATATATTATATTTCTGCAAGAAAAGAAGATGGCAAGAAAATTGGATGGGAAGTAAAAATGGAAAATTGTGAAAAAGTTTCAGCAGTTTGTGAAACTAAAGATGAAGCAATTAAAAGAGCTAAAGAACTTGCTGGAAAAAAATCTTCTACAATTATTATAAGAAAAGTTGATGGCACTATCCAAGATACTATAAAATTTGGTGATTAGTTGAAATAATTTGAATTTATAAAACTGAACTAATATCTTAAGATATTAGTTTTATTTTATATATAATTATTAAAGTGATTTTTATTTAAAAGAGAGGGGATTATGAATAATACAAATAAGAATGATTCTAAAGAAGACATTAATGAAGAATCAGTATTTGAAATTGAAAGAATTGTCCTTTCTCACATTTTAAATAAAGGGAAATTTATTGAAGATATATTTTTGCAATTGCAGCCATCAGATTTTGGTTCATATGAAAATAGAAATATTTTTATAAATCTTTTAAATTTTAAAATTGAAGGAAAAGATTTTGACCTTTTAAGTCTAATAAATTATTATGATGATAATAGTGAAATGCAATTTAATAATTATCGTGAATATATTATTCAAACTAATGTAAAATTTACTCATCAACAAAATATTATTCAATTTATAGATATTATTAAAAATGCATCTATTAAAAGAAAATTTGTTGATTTTGCTCAAACTTTAAATTCTACAAGTATTGATATAATATCAAGTAGAGAAAAGTTATGATCTTTAGAGCAAGAATTTTTAAATATAACTAATAATAAAAAATCAAAAGAAATTGAAAGTATTGGAAAAATAGTACAAGAATTTAGTAAAAAATTAGAGCAAATATCTAATCAAACTGAATTGTTGACTGGAACAACATCAGGTTATGCCTCAATTGACAAAATTACAAATGGATTTCAAGGTGGTGATTTAATTATTCTAGCTGCTCGTCCTGGAGTTGGGAAAACTGCATTAGCAATTAATTTTTTAGTTAATGCAACAAAGAATATTTTAGAAAACAAAAATAATCAGGAAAATGATAAAGATAAAATTGCATTAATGTTTTCAATGGAAATGGGAAATTTGCAAGTTTGTCAAAGAATTGTTTCTATTGAATCTGGTGTGGAAATAAGTGCAACCAAAACAGGGCAATTAGATTCTTTGCAAACAAGTCTAATTACTGATGCAATATCAAATTTATATAATCTTCCTTTATATATTGATGATTCAAGTGATTTGTCTATTATTGATATACAGTCAAAAATAAAACAAATGTCAAATGATAAAGAAATTAAACTTCTGGTTATTGACTATCTTCAATTATTAAAGGGAGCAAAAACTAATATAAATATGAATAGACAGCAAGAGGTTGCAAGTATTTCTAGATCATTAAAATCCTTGGCAAGACAATATAATATACCAGTTATTGCAATAGCTCAATTATCAAGAAAAATAGAAGAAAGAAAAGCAGAAGGAAGAAAACCTATGCTATCAGATTTGCGTGAATCAGGAGCTATTGAACAAGATGCTGATTTAGTTTGCTTTATAAATTATAAGGATATGATTAATAATGAAAATAATTCTTCTAAGCAAGATTTAAATAATGTTGTAGTAGAATTTATTATTGCAAAAAATAGAAATGGAGCAATTGGAAGTGTTGATTTAGTGTTTAATAAATCAATAAGTAAATATATAGATGTTTCATTTACAAATTTTAAAAATAATTAGGAGATAATAGTATGTCTAAAAAAGTTGTTTTATTTTCTTCATGTGGAATTTTACTTGCTGTTCCAATTTTTGCATTAACCTCTTGTGGACAATTAAGTCAATATGTTCCTGCTGTTAAAATGAATATTGGTACTGAAAAATACTATGTTGGTTATGGCTCTAACAATGTTATTTATAATGCAGACACAAAAGAACAATTAGATTCAAAAGCAACTAAAACAAAGGATCTTGTTAAATTCTATTTAACTGGTATTTTGCCTTTTTTAACAATTGCTGATCGTTTAATAAATTTATCACACTTTAGTGAAGATAAATCAAATCAAAATTTAATATATGATAAAAATCTAGTTTTTGATACATCTGACACACTTACAAATAATGCTCCTAACCTATTATTTAAAGAATTTATGTATGCTTCTTCTAATACATTAAATCAAGGTAGAAATGATCAAATAAAATTATATTTATCAGAAATTGGTATAAATGGTTTATCAAATGGTTATTTGCCTTATAATGATTCTGGTGCTAATAGTAAGATATTTGTTGAAAAATTATCTACTCCAATTACACTAAAAGAAGATCAAAAAATTTATATTTATGATCAAACAAATGGATATAAATTAGCTGAAAATCAAAATGGAGTATATTTTACAAATAAAGGGTATTTAATTGGTGATGCTCCTACAATGAATTTACAGTTAACATATAGATATTATTATCCTGAAGATCAAAATAAATTTAAAGATTATATTACAAGCATTGATCCTATTAAAAATTATGTTAATAAATATAACGCATGAAATAAAGAAGTAGAACCTTCAAAAACTGAGTTTAGTTTAAAAGTAAATGTTCAAATTACACTAAGACCAAAGTTTGAATTTTCTTCATATGTTATTAAGTCTAAGGATCAAAAACCTACTGATGATGAGATAAAAAAATTGGTGAATTTAACTGAAATTACAAATAATGGAACAGCACATTATGAAACAACATTAGATTTTAATAAAGATGGTGCTTCTGATAAATTTTCTAATTGACTTTATGAAGCAAAATTTTTACCTGTATCTAATTTATCAATTTCAAAAGAAACTACACCTTTATTGTTTGCTCTAAATGAAAATAAAGATAAAAATGGAATGAATGATTTTAGTAATTCAAATTTACTTAATACAGCTATGGGAAAAATAACTTCTACACCATCAATCAATACAGTTGATGATTATTCAAAATTTATTAATAACATTAAGGAATTTAAAAGTTTTTTAACAACAGTTAAGGCTTAAATTATGAATAATGTAAAACTTAAAACATCATGACAAAAAATATTAGAAAATGAATTTAAAAAACCATATTTTATAGATTTAATGTCATTTATTAATAATGAATATAGAACAAAAAAAGTTTGTCCAAGTAAAGATGATATATTTAGATGTTTTAATTTTTTTGATTTTGAAAATACGACATTAGTAATTTTGGGTCAAGATCCATATCATGTGCCACAAATGGCTGATGGATTATCTTTTTCTACTCGTCTTAATATTAAACCAAAATCATTAATGAATATGTTTAATGAGTTAAAAACAGATTTAAATATTACAAGAACCAATTGTGATTTATCTGATATTGCAAGTCAAAATGTTTTGCTTTTGAACACTTGTTTAACAGTTTTAGAAAATAAACCATTATCTCATGCAAATAAAGGATGAGAAATTTTTACTGATAATATAATTAAAGAAATTGATTGTAATCTAAAAAATGTAATTTTTTTATTGATGGGAAATAATGCAATAAGTAAAGAAGCATTAATTGTTAATAATAAACAATTTATAATTAAAACATCTCATCCATCACCTTTTAGTTGTCATATATCATTTAAAAATTCAAAAGTATTTTCGAAAATTAATAATCTACTTTTATCAATGAATAAAAGTATTATATTTTGGTAAAATATATTAATATTAAAGAAGTAAAATATGAGTAATAACAACAATATATTAAATGTCAGTATTAGGAGTGGTAATCCGTTTGTTGATACTAATGGCCAATTAAATGTCATTGGTATTGTTTTAATATTTTGTGCTTTTTTTATTTCAATTGTAATTGCAAGTATTATTAAAAAAATTTATTATAGATTTTGATTAAAGAAAAAATACTTTGTGATACCCAGACCAAGTATAAAGGGTATAGCAAGTATTTCAATGACTATTGCTTTATCAGTTGCAGTTCTAATTTTAATGACAATAATAACTTCTAATTTGTTTTCTGTATTATTTAGGGCATTCCCAGGTACCAGGGTAACAATTGAAGGTATTTTAATTAAGATTGGAGGATTATTGTTTGGACCATTTTTAGGATTATTTATTGGTATGCTTACAGATTTATTGTCTGTATTAATGACAGCTGGTATATTTCATTATGGGTATTTTGTTGCTGCAATTGGATATGGTTTGATAGCTGGACTTATTAGAACATTTGTGACTTTTAGTTCAAAAAATAAATTAAGATTTGCTATTTATTCAACAATTGCATTATTATTAACAGGTATTATTACTTTTTATTATTTTTATACACAAACACCAGAAACAGGTTTGCAAATAAAATTTGGAGCAGATATATTAATTCCAAAGATGACAATGATTGTAATATTGGTAAGTTTTTCAGGAATTACCATTATTATTCTATGAACTTTTTATTTTCTTAATCTAAGATGAGTGAGAAATAGTATAGAAAAAAGAAAGTATTTTTCAAATACTAATCCAAATAGAAAAAAGAAAAAACAAACATCAGATAAATTTATTGCTTTTTGTGCAACAATAACATGTGTTGTTATAACAGAAATGTTTGTTAATGTTTTTGCAATGCCTCATTTTGATGCTGAGGTAACATCTTTAGGTCCAACTGAATGGTTGGCAATAAGATCTGTTTTATTTATTCCTATGGTGTTTTTAAATATGTTTATTATTTATCCAGTATATACAATTGTTACTCCATTAGTTACATATGATTACGAAAAAGAGTTAAGTGAAGCATTGCATATTAAATTACAGGAGGATTAATTACTATGAAAAAAAATATTACTATATTTGATATGAAAAAAATTTCTTCAAATTTAATGATGAATATGAGTGATGATGAAATAGAAATTATTAAGGAAGAAATAAAGAAATCAGTTGATGATTTAAGTCATTTGGCTGTGTTTCATTCTGAGAAATATAATTTATTAAATGTTCAACCACTAGATTTTCCAGAAATTCAAACAAGTAATGGTTTTAGAGAAGATATTATAAAAGATTTTAAAAATAAAGAGTCATTATTAAAACATCCAAAAGAAGTTATTAAGAATTTGATTAAGGTTTAATTATGAGTAAAATTATTAATTTAAATAAAAAAATCAATAATCAAGAAATAACTTCTCAGGAATTAATAAATCAAACATTAAAAACATTAGAATCAAATAAAAATCTTAATGCTTACATTAATATAGTAAATAAATATAGCAATAATAAAAATAATAAAACATCATTATTAAATGGTATTCCATATGCAATAAAGGATAACATAAATGTTCAAAACACTATTACCACAGGTGGTTCTTTATTTTTTAAAGATTATATAAGTCCTTATGATGCACATGTTGTAGAATTATTAAATCAAGCAGGTGCAATTCCAGTTGCAAAAGCAAATCTTGATGAATTTGGATTAGGAGGAACAGGAACTTTTTCTGGATTTGGTCATGTTGTTAATCCATTTTTTAAAGAAAGAATAACATCAGGTTCTTCATCAGGATCTGCTGTATTGGTTGCAAATGATACTGTCCCATTTGCATTAGGTACAGATACTGGTGATTCAATTAGAAAACCTGCAAGCTATTTGGGAATAATTGGTTATAAACCAAGTTATGGATATATTTCAAGATTTGGAGTATTCCCATATTCTCCCTCTCTTGACCATGTAGGTATTTTAACAAAATCAGTTACAGATGTTGCAATAGTTGCAGATTGCATTTGTAAACATGATGAGCAAGATTTCACAAGTCAAATACAAGAAAAACACAATTTTTATAAATCATTAAATGATCCAATTAAAGGGATTGTTAAAATATGTTATTTGGAAAATATTTTAGATTTTATGCCATCTGAAAATAAAAATATCTTTTTAGATAGTATTAAGAAAATTGAAGGTAATAAAATTAAAATTAGACCAATTAATTTTCCTGTTGAATTAATTCAAGCAATTGCACCAGTATATAAAATAATAAGTTACTCTGAAGCTGTTAGTTGTTATCAAAATATTACTGGAATTCCTTTTGGACAAAAAGATATTAAACAAAATTTTCAGGAAACTATTTCTCATACTAGATCAAAATATTTTGGTAAAGAATTAAAAAGAAGATTTGTGTTTGGTAGTTATTGTACACTTGTTGAAAATTATGATGATCTTTTTGTTTCTTCTAAAAAAATTAGAAGACTTATTGTAGAGAAAGCTAAAGAAATATTTAAAGAATATGATTTTGTAATTATGCCAGGAAGTTCTACATGAGCCCCTACAAAAACAGATGTTGAAACAAAAAAATATAATGACACATTAATTGATGATTATTTGCAAATTGCTAATTTCAGTGGATATCCATCAATTACATTACCTATGTATAAAAATAACAATAATTTTATAGGTATAAATTTAATGGGTTACATGAATAATGATAAGCAGCTATTAACAATTGCAAAACATATAAATTACATTTTAAACAATGGAGATTAATAAGATGAAAAATTTATTTAACACAGTGATTGGAATAGAAGTTCATACTGTTATTAACTCTAAAACAAAAATGTTCTCAAGTTCAAAATCTGATCATAATTGTAAACCAAATGACAATATTTTTCCTATAGATTTAGGACATCCTGGAACAATGCCTCAACCTAACAAAACTTGTATTCAAAAGGGAATTACATTAGCATATGCATTAAACATGGACATTTCAAAAACAATATCTTTTGATAGAAAAAATTATTTTTATCAAGATTTACCAAAAGGATTTCAAATAACTCAACAGTATAATCCAATAGGAAGAAATGGTGTTATTCAAATTGATGATAATGTATCTATAGAAATTGAAAGAATCCACTTAGAAGAAGACACTGCTAAACAATTTATTGATGACAACAATAATGTTTTATTAGATTACAATCGTGCAGGAATGCCATTAATAGAAATTGTTACAAAACCTTGTATAAAAAGTGCCAAACAAGCTTGTGATTTTTTAAAAGAATTAAAAAGAATATTAATATTTAATAATATTTCTGATGCAAAATTAGAAGATGGTTCAATGAGAGCAGATGTTAATATTTCGGTTAATCATGTTCTTTCAGATGAATATGGTACAAGAGTTGAAATAAAAAATATCAATTCTATTTCTAATGTTGAAAGAGCAATTGAGTATGAAGTTAATAGACAAATTAATTTAATTTTATCTAATAAAAATGTTCAGCAAGAAACAAGAAAGTTTAATGATAAAACAATGCAAACAGAATTTATGAGATTAAAAACTGATGCAGTAGATTATCATTATATGACAGAACCAAATACATATATTAGAGATATAAGTTCTGATTTTATTAATGAATCAATTAATATTTATTACACAAATATTAATGATATTAAAAATGAATTGCTTTTATCTAATATATCAAATGAATTTATAAATATACTTTTAGATGATGTCAATTTATACAATGCATTTAATTATTTAGATGGTATTGTAAATAATAAACAAGAAGTTATAAAATGATTATGTATTGAACTTGTTGGAATATTAGCTAAAAATAATTCAACTATTAAAAGTGTGTCAGTAGAAAAATTAGACAATATAGGTAATATGATTAATTTATTATTAGCCAATAAAATAAATGGTAAACAAGCAAAAGAAATTATTAAGTTTATTTATGAAACAAATAAAAGTGTAGAACAAATAATTGAAGAAAATAATTTTAAACAAATTACTGACAAAAATATTATTAGAGATATTTTACAAAAATATATTGATAATAATCCTAATATGGTAGAACAATATAAACAAAGACCTGAAAGAGGAGAAAAGTTTTTTATTGGTATGGTAATGAAAGATACAAATGGACAAGCAAATCCAGATATAGTTAATGAAGTTTTAAGAAATATACTAGGTTAAAATAGTATATTTTTATTTATTTAATCTATTGATTTTGTTGTTGTTTTAAATGCTATAATAATAAAATGCTTGTATTATAATTAGGAGACAAATGTGGCTTTTGGAAAGAAAAACAAAGATAAAGAATTATCTGCGACTTTAAATAAAGATTATATTAGCAGCGGTATTCTTGAAGGTAATATTTCAAGAGGGCATGATTTAAGTGATATAGATGCTGCTAAAAATAAATTTATAAAAGACCATTTAAATAAGAAGAAAAAAAGAGCGAAAGTTTCTGCTGAAGAAATATTAGTTCATTTTGATAAATATGGTTTATCTGATTCTGAATATGATGATTTATTCAGATGATTTGAGGCTAATGGATTAACACTGGATTCAAATCCATTTAAATCTAAAAATTCATCAGTTATAAAATCATTAAAAAATACAGTTGCTGAGAGAATTGACTCAATGGTAAATGATCCTGTGACTTATGGTAGCACAACAAGGGATAAAGTTGATGATGGTATTAAATCATTTTTAAATGTTTTAGGTTCATCTAAAATGTTAACAGCTGATGAAGAAAAAGAAATTGGAGCAATGCTTGATAGTGAAGATCAATATATTAGAGATTATGCAATTAATCAATTGATGACTTCTAACTTAAGACTTGTAACTTCTATTGCAAAAAAATATTTAAATAGAGGTCTTGATCTTGAAGATTTACTTCAAGAAGGTTCATTAGGGTTAATGAAAGCTATTACTAAATTTGATTATAAATTAGGTAATAAGTTTTCAACATATGCAACATGATGAATTAGACAAGCAATTACTAGAGCAATTGCAGATCAAGCAAGAACAATTAGAATACCAGTTCATATGGTTGAGACAATTAATAAATTATCAAAAACTGAAAGACAATTAATGCAAGATTTAGGAAGAGATCCTACACCTGAAGAATTAAGTGATGCAATGGGTGGTAATGTAGCAGGATTTACTCCTAAAAAAATCATAAGTATTAAAAAATTAAATGTTGATCCAGTTTCATTAGATAAACCTGTTGGTAAAGATGAAGAGTCAAAATTTGTAGATTTTGTTAGAGATAATGATGCTTTAACTCCAGAACAGTATGTTGAAAAAGCCTTAATGGGAGAACATATTGATGATATTCTAAAAAAGAACTTAGCTGAAAAAGAAGAAAAAATTATTAGAATGAGATATGGATTGACTCCATATGCTAATCCTATGACATTAGAAGAAGTAGGACAACATTTTAAAATAACAAGAGAACGTGTAAGACAAATAGAAGCAAAAGCTTTAAGAAAAATTAAGCACCCATCAAAATCTGGTGTTCTTAAAGGATTTACTGAATCAAATCATGAGAATTAAAACAATAGCTTCTTTTATTGAAAAGGCAAATGTGTGTGTAGATGTAGGTAGTGATCACGCATATTTGTCTTTATTATTAGTTGAAAATAATAAATCAAATATTGTTTATAATATAGAAAAAAATCCGCAACCATTACAAAATTCAATTAATAATACAAAACAATATTCTAATAAAATTTTTAATATTTTAAGTGATGGTTTTAAATCTTTTGATAATTCTATTGATATAGATTATTGTGTTATTGCAGGAATGGGTGCAACTACAATAATAGAGATACTCTCAAAATGTCTTAACAATGTTAAATATTATATTATTTGTGCAAATAATGGTTATGATAAATTAAGAGAATGAATTAAGAATAATAAATTTAAAATTTATAATGAAACTACTATTTTAGAAAACAATATTTATTATGAAATAATATGTTTTTCAAAATTAAAAGGTAAAAAACTTATTTTCAAAAAAGATATTGAATTTGGAATTAGAAAAATAAAAAAATTAGATAAATATTATATTGATAAATTAAAAGCAGAGTTATTAAAAAAGGATTATGAATCATTAAAAGAAAAAAATAAAAATTTATATAAGAAATGTAAAAGAATAGAAAGATATATAGAAAAATATGGAACTTATTAAATTATTTGATTTATTTAACAAATTATATCCATTAAATACACAAGAAGAATGAGATAATTCAGGTTTTTTTAATAAATATGAAAATTTTAATGTAACAGATGTATTAGTCAGTTTAGATATTAATATTGATGTTATAAATAAAGCAATTAATAATAATATAAAATTAATAATATCTCATCATCCAATTTACATTAATGAATCTGATTTAAAGTTTAACCATATTAAAAAACTAATTAAAATAATTGAAAATAATAATATTACAATTTTAAGTCTTCATACAAATTTTGATAAAGCCAAAAAAGGAATGAATTATTCTTTATTAAAAGAACTTAAATTGAAAGAAATTAAACAATTAAAAGAATCTCCTTATATATTTTTTGGAGAATTAAAGAATAAATTAGATTTCAAATCTATTTTAAAATATATAAAAAATTATTTAGATTTAAATCATGTAATTTATGATGAATATTCATACCATTTAATTAATAGCAAAAACATTAAAAGAATTGCTGTTGTTGGTGGATCTGGAAGTAGTGAATTATATTCAATTAAAAATAAATATAAGATTGATTTGTTTTTAACTGGTGAAATTAAATGGCATTTATATAATTTAGCTTTTAATAAAAGAATGTCATTAATAGATATTGGTCATATTGCTGAAAAAATTTTTATAAAAGTTATTGAAAATGTTATAAATAAATTTTGTTCAGATATTAATGTTGTAAAATGTGAAAATACAACATATTTAAAAATAATTTAAATAAAAACTCTATCCATAGGTAACATGGATAGAGTTTTTAACGATTATTATTTCTTTTATTATATTTATTTCTTTTTTTAGCAGCAGCTTTTTCTTTTTCTTTTGCTCTTAATCCTGGTCTTAAATAGAATTCGTGACGTTTTCTACACTTTTCAGTTTCTGATGTAATTCTCTTAAAACTTTTTAATGCTGCTTCAAGATCACCATTTTTTACTTCAACTTTTGGCATATAATCACCACCCTTCATCTATTTAACTAAAAATAATTATAACATAGCTATATTAATAAATAATATGATTGTGTATTTAGTGAAATATAAAAACCACACTCTAGATAATAGCGAATGTGGCGAATGTTTTATGTCTTTTATTAGATCGTTTTTTAGATGATGAACGATTTTAGTCTGAATCAAATTTTTTCAAGCACCATAGTTGTGTATGGTGAACCTAATAATCTTTCTTCATCATATTTAATACCAAGTTTTGTAGCTAGTTCTTCTAATGAAATGTCATCATCAAAACCTATTATTTGTTTTGCAAGTTTTAATGCATCGATTTCTGATAACTCTAAATTATATCCATATTGGTGATAAATTTTTTCCAATAAAGGATATGCGAAATTGTCACCATTATATGTAAATAAAATAGCATCTTGAAAAATGAAAGCTATGTTTTCAAGAGCTGACATTTTGTCAATTCCTTCACTTTCAATTTTTTTATTAGTTATTCTATATTTTCTAATAATTTTTCCATTGATCTTGTTATCAGTAGCAATAAAAAAATTGTGTTTAGAAACCATTTCATTATTGATGTAAACTCTAGCTGCAAAGTAAAGAATTTCTGAATTCATTCCTTCTTCAGTTGTCTTGATATCAAAAATAACGATTTTACGATCTTTGAATAAATCCCTTAACATTACTCCCCCTTTGGGTATAAAAATAATATCTTATTATATTTTACATTATTTTTTATAAATTATTGCACTTATAAATTGCATAATGGTATAATAAATGATTTTTTAATCCTTTTTTATTTCTATTGCTTTTAAAAAATAAATGATAAATTTGTTGTTATTAATTTTTAGATCATATAGATGGTTGTATATAGATGCCAACTAAATAAAATTTAAAATGATTTCTTATATTTTATTTAGGAGAAAGAAATGAGCTTCAAACAATTAGTTGCTACATATGGAATGATAAGCAATTATAAAAATGAAAAAACTAATTTATGATTGGCATTAGCAGAATTTATTGATAATTCTATTTCTTCATGACAAGGAAAAGATAATTTAGAAAAAAGTGTTGATGGTTTAAAAATATCAATTACATTTGATGAAAGAGATGAAACAAATAGAAAAGTTATAATTACTGATAATGCAAATGGTATGAATAGTGATGAATTAGTAAATTCAATGCAACCAAGTGATACCACAGGGAAAAAAGATACACATTACAACCAATTTGGTGTTGGTATGAAATTGGCCATTTTTTGACAAGGAAAAGATGGAATAGTTTTTTCTAAAACAAAAAATAATGATGAATATTATGTTGAATTAAGGACAAGTCAACATGAAAGTAATGAAGCAGTAAGTGTTGAATCTAAATTATCCCCTTACAATAAAGTCCAATATGAATCTGGTACAACTATAATTATTGAAAAAATATATCCTAATAAATGAATAAAAGATTTGAAACTAATTACAGATGCATTTGGATGAAGATATAGAGAATTATTAAAAAATGATAAAAATAGTTTTAGTGGAATGGAAATTAAAATTAATTGGCTAAGCTCAGATGATAAAAAAACTAAAAATGATGCAAATGAAATTGTTAAACCCAAATTCATCACACCTTTTTTGTTAAATAATTTTAAAGAGATTTTTTTTAATAAAAAGGACTATGATAAAAATAAATTTTTAGAAAATTATGAAAAAGATATTAAAGAATTAATGGATGAGTTTCCAGAAATGAATGATTTTCCAAAAAAAAGAAATATATTAAATAAATTTTGTTTGAAGTTACTTAATGGTGAACCATTAATTGACAAAATAGATATAGAATTTGAAGTTGAAAATACTAAAAAAACTACAACTTTAACATATGGCATAATAGATTATAGTGTGAAAGAAGATGCTAAAACAGGTGGATTTGCAGCATATTCTGGAGTGACTACTTTCCATTTAAAAAGAGCAATAAACCACGGGCCAAATTATAAAATAGATGGGTCATCTGGGTCTTCATGTATTCAATTTGATGAAAATACACAGAGAAACAAAAAAGCAAGTGGTGGGAACCCAACATGAAGACGTCTATACGGTGAAATAGATTTAACAGGAATAGAAGTACCAGATGTGAATAAAAGCCAATTCAACTGAAGTCTTAATGGATATGAAAATTTAACAAAAGAATTAAAAGACATATGAGATGCATTACATGAATTATTAATAAAAATAGTAGGTTGAGAATATTTTAGAATTTCTTCAACATTAGATAAAGAGACAGATAGAAATAAAAATAAAATAGTTAATAATTTTAAAAGAATATGTAATCAATACAAAATAGATGCTAGTATCCAAATTTCTCCAGAGGATAGACGTTCAAAGCCATGTTTTACATTAAAGAAAGAAAATATAAAAATTTGAATAGATGAATCTAATGAAAAAAATATTGACTTTATAACAGTGCATGATGATTATGATGGTGAGTATAAAAATATATATGTTTATATTGATGTTAATCATATATTTTGAAAACCATTTATGGATGATGAAGATTCTAAAATTGATCTTAGATCAAATGTTACATATCCAATTGTTTTGTTACTAGTGATTTCATATTTATATTTAGATGGAAATAAATTACTAAGTGATTTTTTAAATATAGATGATGATCAAGAAGAACCAAAAAGTTTTTATGATGTTATAAATAGTGTAGTTCGTGCATTGGAAAATAAAGATGAAGAATAGACAAATGTTTGTCTTACTTGATAAAATTACTCATAATTTACCAATTACTGAAAACAACAACAATAATAATAATAATTTTGAGTTTTACAATTGAAATAATAGTTTATTAAATGATAATGGAGTTAATAAAGAACATGTCCTATGTATAGGACAAGTGCAATCTGGTAAAACAAAAAATATGGAGAATATTATTATAAATGGTGTTAAAAATGGTTATTGTTTAATAATTGTTTTAGCTGGAATAAATAAAATTCTTTTTGGTCAAACAAATAATAGACTTCAAAATAATATCAATATGGATAAAACTAGATTCATTGATAAACATTGATTTGATAAGATAAAGATAAATATTGAATCTGGAAATAATGTAATAGTTAATGTATTAAAAACATATAAACAATTGAATGATTTATTTGATTATATTGATAATATAAATCTTGTTAATAAAAAAGTTTTAATTATAGATGATGAGTGCGATTTTGCAAGTGTTAATATATCACCTGAAAATGAATCAAAAATATATAGTTTAATATCCAAATTGTATAATAGGATTCACATTGGAAAATTAGCTTCATTTACAGGAACGCCTTTTGCAAATATATTGTCTAGCAATAGTGAGGAATTATATCCAAATAGATTAGTTGTTTTAAAACATTATGATAATTATTGTGGGTTACATTACTTTAATAATTCAAATAATTATATTTTGACTGATTTTAAAAAAAATGAAAACATTTCTATAATTTACCGTAAAGTATTCATACAATGATTGATTTCTACATCTGGGGGTTTAATTGATGATGAATATTTTAAGTCAGAATTATTAATTAATGTTGAAATAAATAATTCCAAGCAAGAAATAATTTTTAAAAACATTATAGAAATATTTGATTTATTTTATAAAAACATTCAAAACGAAGATTGAATAAAAAAAATTATTATTAAGTGGTGTGAAGACAAATCAATCATTGAAGAATATACAGTTGATTTAATCTATAAAAAAATTAAAGAAATAATTGTTTATTTACATAATGATATTGAAAATTGTTTTATTTTATTGAATGCAGACAATGATAGTGAAAAATTTAAAAGTGGGAAGAAGAAATTTTGTATCATTGTTGGTGGTTATATGATTTCTAGAGGATTTACATTTGAATATTTAACCATAGAATTATTTTTGAATGTTCCTAATGAAAGTAAAGTGGCTGTAGATACTTTATTACAAAGATGTAGATGATTTGGGAATAGAAAAAAGAATAATAGAATTAAATTTTTAAAAATATTTATGAATAAAAAAGTTTTAGATTCATTGAAAGAATCTGAGTCATATCTTGACTTATTTCAAGGTGGAGTTTCTACGAAAAATATTAGCTATTATGTAGAAAAAATAAATATATTAGACAAAATAAATATTAATGTGGAGTCGACAAGTGCAATCAAAAGAAAATAATAGTACTGTAGTGTTTTTGTGAAACACTACTAATCCAAGTAAGCCCATGATTACTGGACTAGGTTTTATTACAAATGATTTGAAATCAATTAAAAAACTTCAAGCAATAAATTACTCATTCATAAAATATAATGGTGTTTGAAATATTGCAGATAGTTTAAATCAATCAGAAAAAATAGAAGCCCATATAATAAACTTTGAAAATATGCCTGAACAATTATTAAAATCAATCCATGAAACTATTGAACAAAAAATAGAAAATGAAAATATAGGTGAATATGATGCCATTGATTTTGTTATCAAGTTATTTAGTAAAATAAAATTTAAAAAGGAAGTTAAAGAAGAATTGCTTGGAGATATTGGAGAATTAGTTTTTATGCTTAAATGTAAAGATCTAGGCATTAAGGCTGATGAAAAAATAAGAAGCTTAGATACAAGTGTATATGATTTTAATTTTAATAGAGTATATGTTGAAGTTAAATCTACAACTAAAAATATGTCAGAAATAATAGTTGATGAAAGACAACTTGAAGAATGTAATGAAAAAATATTTGTAGTTTCTAAATATCAATTGTTAGAAAAGAATTCTATTGATAAAGTCTACAATATTTGTGAATTATACGATTTATTAAATTCATCAAATGAATTAATTTTATATAAAAAAAATAAATATGAATCTTGATGTTATGATGAAACTTTAAGAAAACTTATTGATGAATGTTGTTTGTTATTAGATAAAGTAGAATGCTTTATTTTAGATAATAGCATTTTGCCTAAAATACATTTTGAACATAAAGGTGGACTTAAGAAATTAAAGTGTCATATTGATGTGACAAATTGTAAAACAAATTCAATAGAAGAATTAAAAAAATATATCTAAACCCAACTATATGTGGTTCTGCATTATTTTTATTTTTGTTATTATTTTTTGGAAGTAAATAATGAAAGGAGAATATTATTGATTTTTTTAATCAATAATATTTTTTTGATCTAATGAACTCTATTGAATCACGTAGAATCCATGTTGATGAACTTTCATCACATATGCCATTAAAAGATAAAATTTATCATGCACAAGAAAAAATTAAAGAGTTTTTAACTTGATGTGAAAAGGATTTTTATAATAACTCTGATGGAAGAAAAGAAGTTTTGGTTTCTTTTAGTGGTGGCAAAGACTCAACAGTATTGTTAGATTTAGTTTTAAAAGTTCATAAGAAAATGAAATCAAAAATTGTATTAGTTCCAGCATATGCTATGGAAATAACATTTCCTGAAACTATTAGATTCATTAATCAAACAGTTGAAAATTATAAAGAAAAATATGATTGCTTAACAAATGCTCTTTTAGTTAGACCAATTAAACCATGAAGTCAAATTTTACATACTAAAGGATTTCCCATATATTCAAAACAAATATCTGTGATGATAAATCGTTTAAAAAGATTGAATAAAAAAACTGGCTTATCAAAATGAGCTTTTGGTATAGCAGATTCTGCAAGATTTAAATTATCAAAAAAAAGAGTTTTTTTATTGGATGATGATATGACTTTTTATTTTGATGAAAATAATGTAAAAGTACAATATGACTTTTCAGAAAAGTGTTGTGATTTTGTAAAAGGAGGATTGAAGCATGATAAAAGACCTTCTTTTGTAGGAACAATGGCTAGTGAATCATTGCTTAGAAAAAAATCATGAATTAAAAATGGTTGTAATGTTTTTACAAAAAACCATCCTATGAGTAGACCATTATCATTATGAACTAATAATGATGTTTGAGAATATATTAAAAAAAATAATATAGAAGTTAACCCAGCATATGATTACAATAGAGAAACACATAATATAGATAAATTAAGATTTTCAAGACTTGGATGTACTGCATGTCCATTTGGAAGTAGTCTTGAAGATTTAGTTCATAAAAAAATGTTAAAAGATAATGAAAAAATAAGTAAGAATACTAAATACTGAAATCGTTTTGAAAAACTATATGTTTATAATAAACCATTATATATTTCACAAGTTGTTAAAACTGGAATCATGTATATTTTAATGGACATGGATGTAAAGATAAGAAATGATCCAGATTATATGGAAAAATACAATAAAAGAAGAAAAGAAATTGATGAGTGAAATAAAAATTTTAAAAAAAATTTTTTGAAAGTTCTTATTAGAATTGAAAATTATAAAAATAAAAAGGAAAATTGACATTACACAAATGATGAAATAAATAAAGCTCTTGCCCACTATGGTGAAGAATTATTAAATACAGAAGATAAAAAATTTATAAAACAGTATAGAAAAGAAATAAAGAATTCAAAAAAAATTACCAATTAGTAAAATGCTCATTTATTAAATTTTTTATTTTAATTTTTTGTTCTTTTCAATGATCATAATAATTCATAGCATGTCTTATACCACCAAAAATATAGTTAACTGTTGGATTACTATATTTTCTTTTTAGTGTTTTTTTACATATATAACCATTTACAATTTTAGAATAATACTTATCATTTGTTCATCCCATCTCCAATATTAATTGATTTATGGTAATGTCTCCTAAAATTTTTCTAAGTTCTAAAATAAACATGGATGTATCTATAGAGAAGTTTAAATAATTCTTATTACTCTCTCTCTCTCTCTCTCTCTCTCGATGCGTTTTTTGATTGCGAATTATTAATTATCATATTTTTTGCCTCTACTTTTAACATTTATAAAAATTGATTTTTCAAAATTATTAATGAAATTAATATAACTATCTTATTGTAAATGTAAATATTAATTTATATAGAATTAATTAAATATTTTTATCATAGTTTAAAATTGGAGTTTAAAATTTACATATTATACAAAGGTTATGGTAATTTTATGACAAAGATATTGATTATTTCTGATACACATGGTGATAAAAAAGTATTTTTAGATGTAATTAATTATGAAAATCCTAATTATGTTATTCATGCAGGTGATTATGAGGTAGATGTTGCCTTTATTTCAAGGAATGTTGATTTTTTTGTTAAAGGAAATTGTGATTATGAAGGTGATCCAGTTAAATTATTTAATATTGATGGAATTAATTTCTTTTTAACACATGGAAATCAATTTTCAATTTTTAAAGGATTAATTTCAAAACAAATAATTAAAACTGCAAAAATGTATAGAGCTAATGTTGCAATTACAGGTCATACACATAAAGAAGAAATTGAAAAGGAAGATGAAATTTTAAGAATTAATCCAGGATCATTAATTAGACCAAGAAATTCTAGAGGAATTCCAACTTATGCAATTTTAAATATAAGTGGTGGAGAAATTGTTGATTATGAAATAAAAGAATGAAATCCTATTTAGGACTTCATTCCATAATGTATGCATTACTTTTATCATTGTAATAGTTTTTTCTTAAATGGATTAATTTAAATCCATTTTTTTTATAGAATTCAATAGTATTATCTCTATCACTAACTTCAATTATTATTTTTCTATTGTACTCTATTTTTATATCTTCAATAATTTTAGTTGCAATTTGTTTTTTTCTATAATTTTTATCAACAAATATTTTATAAATTTCTATACATTCTTTTGCAATAAATATTATTGAATATGCTACAAGAATATCGTGTTCTTTTGTCACAATTATTTTAAAATTATCATTGTTATTAAAATGATTTAATTCATCATATGAATAGTTATTGTTTGGAAAATTTATTAATTCTATTTCTTTTATTTTTTCAATATCATTATGATTAATCTTGGTTTTTAACATATTAGACTGAATCCTTTATATACAAAGGTGTAATTTTGTTTACCTTATTAAAGCTATGTTTTGTATAATTTCATTTATCAAACATAGTTTGTTTTTGATTACAATCTACAATTGAATAAAACTTGTGTTTTTTTATAAAATTATTTCTTTCAAATTCAAAATCATTATTTTCTAAAATACAAATAGGTTTTATTACACCATTTTCAACTTTTTGAACGTATCATTTTGAACTTTTAGCATCAAGATATGAAAAACAATTAATGTTATTAACATTTCATAAACATGTATTTACTTCATATAGATTGATATTAGATGATATTTTTCAAACATTTGCTAAAATTGCTATTAATTTAATTGATGTAAATGAGCCTGGGCCATTAATGATATAAAGATTTTTAATTGAAAATTTATCTATATTATTTTTGTTTAAAAAATCATTTATTGAAGGGATTAATATTTTTGTTAAATTTTTATTTTGAATAACAAAAAATGTATCTACAATATTTTTATTATTAATTAATCCTATTTCTAAATAGTTTAATGAACAATCAATTATTAAATCCATAATTATTTACCCATTCTTTTTTATATAATCATTAAATTCTTTTGGCAAATCAATACTCACACTAATCAATTTATTGTTTATTGGATTAATAAATTTTATTTTATTAGCAACTAAGTACTGTCCATATTTTGTTGTGTTTTTACTTATACCATATATTGGATCATTAATAACATTATGCTTAATATATTTAGCATGAACTCTTATTTGATGAGTTCTTCCTGTTTTAATTTTTACTTCTACTAAACAAAATTTTTCATATTGTTTTAATAGTGTAAAACTTGAAAAGGAATCTTTTGCATCAGAATCAGTACTAACTTCTCTTTTGTTTGTGCCATCAATTCTTTTAATTGGAGCATCAACATCTAATTGCTTACTTTCTAAATTTCCAAATAGCAAGGCAGTATAAGTTTTTTCTACTTTATTGTCTTTGAATAGATTAACCATTTTTTGATAAGTTAAATCATCCTTGGCAACTACAATAAGACCTGATGTATCTTTATCTAGTCTATGACAAATCCCCATTCTAATATCATCTATTTTGCTATTAATATTATTTTTAGAAATATGATATTTAATTATGTTGGCTAAAGTATTTGTTTCATTAAAAGTTGTTGGATGTACCATTATTCCACTGTCTTTATTTACTACAAATAAATATTCATCTTCATATACTATTTCTAGATTACTATTAAATGGCTCTATGGAAAAATTTATTTCTTTTTTAGTATTTTCATTTTTTGAATGAATTTTATTAATCTCAATTTTATCTACTAATGGATTAATTAATTGATTGTTTTTATTAATAACTTTGTTATTAACTTTTACACAACCATTAGAAATTAATTTTTGTGCTTCTGTTCTTGGTATATTTGATATTTTTGCTAAATGCATATCAATTCTAATTTTTTGTATTTCCATCTTTAGAACCATTCTTTTTTTGTTTTGAAAGAAATTCTTGTATTTTTGCATTATTTTCTTTTTTGATATTATCTTTTTCAGCTTCACTTAACGTTTTGTCTGTATTTTGATTTAACTTTGATTTATTTTTTTTATCTTCACTATCATTAATTCATTCTTTAAAAAATTGAATAAGAAGTGTTATTCCAATAACAATTACACCTACAATCACAGTGACATCAGGAAAATTAAATATTGCTGAACCTTTAATAAAAGAAAATTGTAAATAATCTACCACAGCATTTTCGCCATTAATTTGTAAATGCGTATAGTTATCAAATAAACTTCTATCAATTATGTTAGATAATCCACCAGTTAATACCAGTGATAAACCTATATCAATTGAAATAGATTTAGTAAATAGTAGAAAAGCAATTGAAATAATAATTGGTAATGATTGAACAAAATAGACCACACTACTGCTTACATCACTTAAACCACTAAATGCTATACCAGTATTACCAATAATATATATATCTAAAAAACCAGGCATTAGTTGATAAGATTGTGTTGTACTATTTAACATTATATTTCTTAATACAAAGGATATAGTAAAAACAATTAAACTTACTACTAAAAAAATTATTGCCTTTCAAATGATATATTTTGATCTATATAGTTTTTTGACATGATTTGCAAAATCTACAAAAACATTTTTCATTTCTGTTTTTGTCAAATCATTATCTTTATTAACAATTATTTTTTCCATTTTGTCCTCTTATGTATTCTTCTAATTTTGTAATAATTGAATTTGTAACTCAAGTGGGAGTTGAACATCCAGATGTTATACCAACATGCTTTTTGTTGATAAATCAATTATAATCAATGTCACTTAAATTACTTACCAAATATGTTTCAACATTTTTTTTAATTCCCATCTGACACAATTTATTTGTATTGTTTGATTTTTTGTCACCAACTACTAATAGTAAATCTATTGTATCATCCATATTTATAACAGCTTCTTGTCTTTCTTTTGCAGCATTGCAAATATCATTTTTAAACTCAATATTTTTATATTTTATTTTAAGTATTTTCACTATGTCATAAAATTCATAAATTGATATTGTTGTTTGATTTGTTACAAATATTTTATTATTTGGATCAATTACTATTTTATCAATATCATTAATATCAGAAACAAATTGTATTGATGAATGTAAAGAAAGTATACTATTGCTTTCTGGATGATTTCTTACTCCAATATAAATGATTTGATAACCATTATTTATTTTTTCCTTTATTAATTTTTGAACATTTGTTACATAAACGCATGTAGCATCATATACTTCTAATCCGATATTTCTTGCATATTCAATAACTTTTGGATTTGTTCCATGTGCACTAAAAATAACAATAGGATTTTTGTTCTTATCTATACTATTTATAATTTCTTCTCTTGAAATATGTACGTCATCTATTGTTTTGATTGATAATTTTTCAATGTCTTCAATCATATTTTTATTATGAACTAATCATCCAATTAAATATATTTCTCTATTAGGATTTTCTTTAGCAACTTTTCTACAAAGAGCTCAAGCATCCACAACACCTTTGCAAAACCCTCTAGGTGTTATTTTTGTTAATTTCATATTTTTCCAACACCTTAATAATAGAATGTAAAAATTATAATATATAATTTTAAACATAATTATTTAGGAGAATTATATTATGGCAAATTTAATAAGTGAAAAATTAAAATTAGAAAATAAAAAATTATTGGTTGGAGAAAAAGCTCCTGATTTTAGATTAACTAACAAAGATTTAGATGATGTTTCATTAAGTGATTTTGCGAATAAAAAAATTAAAATTATTTCTTGTTTTCCATCAATTGATACAGGTGTATGTGAAGCTCAAACAAAAAAATTTAATGAATTGTTTTCAGGAAATAGCGATGTTGTTGTTTTAAATGTTAGTGCAGATTTACCATTTGCACAAGGTAGATGATGTGGAAATAGTGGTTTAGATAATGTAATCACATTATCAGATTATAAAAATCATTCATTTGCTAAAGATTATGGGGTTCATATAGCAAATTTTTGTTTGATTTATAGATCAGTATTTGTATTAGATGAAAATAATAAAATTGCATATGTACAATTTGCAAAATCTATTACTGAACCTTTAAATTTTGATGAAATTAAAGATTTTGTTAATACTTTAATTTAATATAAACATTTATTATAGAAATCATTCTTATAATAATTATTTTTTAAAATTAATATTTAATAGTATTATATTAGATATTAATTTTTATATATTGCATTAAATATAAATTTGAATAATAATATATAATATTATAGTTATGTCTTACTATGTTTTAGATAGGTAATTGTTATGAATATAAAGAAAAAAACATTATTTTTATTAAGTTGTGTTCCAGTAATAGGATTTTCTGTATCATTAGTAGCAACAAGTTGTAGTCAAACAATAAACAGTACTCAAGGTAAACTTGTTACTAAAAATTTTGCTTCAGAAATGTACACAAAATTAAATGGTTCTGGCACATCAATTGAATCATTAGCATATGGATCAAATTATAATGATGGTAATTATGTTTTTGTTTATGGAACAACAGCTGATGCATCATTTAGAAATTTCTTATATGGGCCAAATGGTAATGATGGTACTGGAAATGATAAAAAGGATGAACTGAATTTTTCATCAAGTGTTTTTATTCAAAACTTCTTTGATTATAATTCATTGGGTAATGGTCAATTGCTAAATTATAGTGTTAGTTTAATATTGTATGTTGATGTTGCTCCATATAATGGAAATGCTGGATTGAATAATAACGGGTTAGATGGAATAAATTCTCCTTTTGATAAATACACATTGGATGAAGTAATAGCTGAAGCAAATGGAGACATTGCAAATAAATATGATGCTAAAACATTACCTGAATCATATCGTTATAAAGTTAATACATATAAAAGAACTGATGAGCAGGCAAAAGTGTATAGAGAATTTATTACATATATTAAATCAATTAGACCAAATGGATCTTTTGCAGATACTTCTGGAATGATAGCATTTAGAAAAAAGACAACTCCTCAAAAATTAGATGCAAGTGATGCTTCATATGACTCACTTGTAAGTTATTATACAAAGGGAGCAAATATTAGTAGTGGTAGTGGAGACTCAGGAAATACTGGTGGTGACACTGGCAGTGGTTACACAGGTGGGAAAGAATCTAATAATACTAATTAATATTAATTAACCATAATTGTTTAATTATGGTTTTTTTATTTACATTTTTAAGCATAAATGCATTGAATAAAACAATACAAATATTAAAAAATCAACATATTTAATTTATTGGAATATAATTCAAGAGTAAAGTACTCTTTTTATAAAAATAAATCAATGATAATTTATAGTTTTAATCAAGAGAATATGTTCAGCTTTACAAAATAAAAGAAAGGGGAAAATATGAACACAAGTTTACAAAAATTTGGTATTAAATTTAAAAACTTCTTTGGTTCAAAAAAAGAAAAAAAGAATTCTGGTTCTGCCAGAGAATTTATTGCTAAATTATCTCGTGGACTGATGCTTCCTATTGCAATGCTTCCAATCGCTGGAATTTTTCTTGGTGTTGGTTCTGCAATTGTTAATAATGCAGGTAATGATGCTGGATTAATGTTATTTGGAAACTTCTTAAAAGTTCCAGGTGATGTTATTTTTGGTGCACTACCAGTATTATTTGCAATTGCTATTGCCATTGCATTCACCAAGGATGCAGGTCCTGCTGCTTTGTCAGCTCTTATTGGATTTCTAGTCTTTGCTGGTCTTCAATCTGCATTAGTTCAACCAGTGAATGATAATTCAGGTAATCTTTTAGGATATAATTTACTTTTCTATGGACCAGGTGCTTTAGGAAATGCAAATTTTGGTTTACCTAAATCACTATTTGGTTCAGTATTGGGTATTAACCAATTGCAAACATCAGTATTTGGTGGATTTATAGTTGGTTTTACAGTAGCATTTTTATATAATAAATTTAAAAATATACAATTACCACAAGTAATTGGTTTCTTTAATGGAGTAAGATTTATTCCAATAGTTACATTTCTTACGTTATTTCCAATTACATTAATAGTTTTAATTATTTGACCATTAATTGGAACATTATTTGGTATTATTGGTGGAGCACTAGGTGGTAACATGTATGGATTTAACTCTTTCATTTTTGGATATATTGAAAGAGCATTGGTTCCATTTGGATTGCACCATGCATTCTATTCGCCATTATGATATTCAAATGTTGGTGGGGAATTAAACTTAAATGCATATGCAATCACTTCAGGTGGAGTTGCATTAGCAATTAATGGAGCACAAGCAACTTGATTACAAATTGCTCAACAGCTTGGTGGATATACTGGTGGTTCTCAAGCAGGATCAATTGCTGGTGATCAAACACTATGAGCATTTGCAAATTCTTATTTAGTTGGTAAACAAGTAGAAATTTTAAATGGTAATGGAGCAATACATACTTTAACTTTCTCTGATTTAACAGCTTTACAAGGTATAAGTGGTTTACAACCAGCTAATGGGGCAACAGGTGTAAATATTGGTCAATATTTACAAGGAAAATATCCATTCATGATGTTTGGACTTCCAGCAGCTGCAGTAGCAATGGTTATGGCTGCTCCAAAAGAAAATAGAAAAATGGCAGGTTCAATTATAATTTCAGCTGGATTTACATCATTACTAACCGGAATTACTGAACCAATTGAATTTACATTCTTATTCTTAGCTCCATGATTATTCTGAGGAGTTCATGCAATTTTCTGTGCATTATCATTTGGTTTAATGAATTGAATTGGTTTAGCAGCTGCTGCAGCTGGTAACCCAGGATTAGCGCCTCATATTGGTATGACATTCAGTGGTGGATTATTAGATTGAGTAATTTATGGTGCTATTCAAATTCAATTTGGATCAAATGCTTGATGAGCATTATTAATTGGTTTAGCATATGCACCAATTTACTACTTCTTGTTCTACTTCTTAATTAAGAAGTTTGATATACATACACCAGGACGTGGTGAAAATACAAGATTATTTAATAAACAAGATTTCTTAAATAAAAATAAAGATATTAATTCAAATAATCAACAATTAAATATGAATATTTCTTCAGATCGTGCTTTAGCAATTGAAGTAATAAATGCTTATGGTGGGTTAAGCAATATTAAAAATGTTGATGCATGTATTACTAAATTAAGAATTCAAGTTGATAATCAAGACATAGTTGATGGAGATAAATTAACTCAAGAATTGGGAGCACGTGGTGTTATTAAACCAAGTAAGCAATCAGTATATGCTATTTATGGTGCTCAAGCTGATAGAATTAAAAACGAAATTAATGATATCATCTCTGATGTTAATGAAAATCCAAAACTAAATGATGTTTATTTTGGTGATAATAAAAAATCTAAACCAATTTCACACTCAAAGGATACTACTAGTAATAATCTAGAAGTAAGTGATGAAAAAATAATTATTAAATCACCGCTTGATGGAACTATAGTTCCTATTGAAGAAGTTCCAGATGAAACATTTTCTAAATCAATAATGGGACAAGGTATTGCTATACTTCCAAAAAATGGAAATTTATCTTCTCCAATTAGTGGAAAAATATCATTAGTATTTGATACTGGTCATGCATATACTTTTGAATCTAAAAAAGGAACACAAATTTTAGTTCATATTGGAATTGATTCTATTAATTTAAAAGATAAAGATGGTAAAGAATTAAAACCATTTACACCAAAAGTGAAAACAAATGATTCAGTAAAAATGGGAGATGCAATTGCTACATTTAAAGTTGCACAAATTAAAGAACATGCAAAATCTTTAATTACACCTATTATTGTTTTAGATGAATCACTAAAAGGTAGAAATGTTAAGATATTAAAAACAAGTGGCCAAATAGAAAAAGGTCAACCATTAATTGAAGTTGCTCCAAAAAAGCAAGATGGTAAGAATTAGGAGGATATATGAATAACAAAAGATCTAGTAATTCTTTAAATAAATTGTTTTTAATTTTATCAATGGTTTGAGTTGGAGTAGCTTTATTATCAACACTTCTATTTTTAGGTGCATCTTTAGTAACAAAAGATTTATTGAATATTATTAGGAATGATGGAACAACAGATATGCTTAAAAACTTGGGTTTAAGTACTAGTTATGGTACTTCTAGTGCAAGTTTAAGTGGAATAGGAATTGCTGCAGTATTCTTTTTAGTAATTGCATTAATTTCTTCAATAGTTTTAATTGTTTTATATAGTAAATTTCAACCAAATTTTATTAGTAAAACATATTTCTATTGAACAATTGGCATAACATTGTTTGTATTAATATTTACAACTATAATTGCATTCTTAGGTAGTCCATGAAATATAGATGAAGCTAAAGCTATGGCAGATTTTACTACTGGTAAAAAACCTATTATTGCAAATATGATTACTGTTAATATAAATAACTCAACACAAGAAAGAGAATTTAGTTTAGGTGGTGGAGCAATTTCTATATTATTAGTAGATATTGTATTTGTTTGTGGAATAATAGTTTCTATTGCAAATTTAATTGCAAGATATGTAAAAGCAAACAAGAATGTTGAAAATTTATTTGAAATTAATATTGATCAATTAAACTTACAATAATTAATAAAAACATAAGAGTAAATCTTATGTTTTTTTTATTTGAATAACTTTTATAATTTATTTAGTTCTAGATGGAGGCAATAATGAATAATATATCAGTTAAAGTGTTTAATGATACATTTAAATTAGAAAAAGTAACTACTGAAACATCTAAGCAATTATTTGTTTTACTTGAAAATAATAGAGAAGATTTATTTAATTTTCAATTAGATATGAGTTTAATAGAATCAAAAAATGAATTTTATGAATTAATAAAAAGATCAAAAGAATTTTTTATCATCTCTAAAAATGATCAATTAATAGGATGTGTATATATAAAGAAATGAGGAATTCATGATGAATTATCATTTTGATTAGATAAAGACCATAGAGAAAATAAAATATTTACTGAATTATTATCATTATTTATAAAATCATATGTTTACACTAATAATGCTGACATTATAATATGAGCTGCAAGAAATAAAGCCATTGTTAGTAAAAAATTAGCAAAGAAATTAGGATTTAAAACAGGATTTAGATACAATAGTAAGATAATTGAATTTGATCAAAAGAAAGTTACCCCTGCAGTTTATTTTTATAAATTATATAACACGTCTATTGAACAATTATTGGATACATTAGAAATTAAGGATAATTTATTAAGAGATTTAGAAACATTTTGTATTGATCTTGCTGATTATACATTTAAAAGAAATGACTTCTTTATTAATACTGATTATGGATATTATTACTGAAGTGGATTAGATGTAAGCGAAGATTTAAAGGAAGTATATTTTGTAAATGCAGCAAAAGCAAAATCTATTTACAAAAAAATAATTAAAAAAATAAGTAATGTTGAAGAGTATGTAAATTTATATAATAGTTGCAAAACATTTTATATAGTCTATCATAGTGCATTTAATTCATTCTCAATTATGTTTTTATTACCAAACAAAAAAACTGAATGAATACATTTCAACAATGCGATTATTTAATATAAAATATTGTTATGAAAGTTTATAATATTTTAAATTATTTATTTGTGTTAAATAGTGCTACAGATAATAGTGGTGTCTATGGTGGTGCTCAGCACTGAGTATATTATCTAATAGGAACTATATTTTTAATTTTGGCTATATTGTGTGCTTATGTTGCATATAGATGGAGACACTCTAGAGAAGAAGCTCAAAATTACAATTATAACTATAATGAATTTGTTAGATTTTGACAATTAAATAAATTTGCATTTATGATTTGTTTGACAGTAGTCTTGTTTTTGTGTGCAATAATATTCTTTTTAATGAATAGTGTTTTTTTAAAAAATGTTCCTACAAGTAATCAAACACAAACAATTTTAGTATCAATATTATAACAAAACTAATGTATATCACTATCTTAATAGATAGTGATTTTTATTTTACTGCTTTTTACTTGCTTATTGAAAATGGCAAGTATATAATATTTTTAATTTTAGGAAATATATTAAATATGAAAAGAAAACATAAAAGACTAGTTTCAAAGATGACTTGCTTTTCTGTATTTCCAATATCAATAGTTTTGGGAATACAAAGTAATTTACATTGAGAACAAACAAACAAAAAACCAACATGAGATACAGAAATTGATGTTGATAGTCAAATGCCACAAGAACCAGCTACTAAACCAGCTGAATCTACAAATGAATCAAAATTTGAATGAAATATAAAACCTGATTCATTAGATTCAAAAGCACATTCAAAAGAAAATGCTTTAAAAGTAGAATCTAAATATAATGCATATGATTATAATGATCCCAATGTAAGTATTGGTGAATTATCAGACAGAAGTTATTATTTAGAATTACAAACTTATAAAAAATTATATAATTTTGAATTTAGACAAAAATTCTTTAATTTTAATTTAAGTTTGGACTATTTAACAACTTTAACTAATGGATATTATCCATATTCAAATATTAAAGAAGCATTTGAATATTTTGGACTAACAGTGTCTATGAACTATTATGGACAAGTTGTATCAAATTTTAAACCAGCAAATACTGATAATATTATTTACTTATTTTTGAACACTACAGTTCCTATAGAAAATAAAGGTGATTATCTATTTGAATTAGAACTTGATAAAAATGGAATTCAATATAAAAATCATGGTGATAATTATTATGGTTATTTAATAAAGGTTGAATTATCAAAAATATAAAATATTAATACAGAAAAATCTACAACTATTTAGTTGTAGATTTCCCTGAATGAAATATGAAGTGCAACATCATAATAGCACAACTTATAACTCATAGCCAATAAAATGGTTATGAGTTATTATTACCTTTCTATATAATGTTTATTTATTTCATAACTTGATTTAAAACCAAACATTTTTCTTGGCATGAGGTTTATCCTATTTTGTAGTCTAACTACATCATCATCTGTTAATAAATCAAAGTCTGTTCCTTTTTTATAAAATCTTCTAATAATACCATTAGCATTTTCATTGCTTCCTCTTTGAAATGAAGCATATGGTTCGCAATAATAAATTTTGCAATTTAATCAATAGGCAAGGATTCCTATTTTATTAAACTCAATTCCATTATCTATTGTGATTGTTTTTACTTTTAAATTATTTTGTTCAACTAGTTTTTTAATTGTTGAATTTATTGTAAAAGAATTTTTATTTTTGACTTTAATAATATATGTCATTCTTGTAACTCTTTCTACTAGAGTTAGCAAATTACTATATCCAGCTTTTCTTTTTCCAATAATTAAATCTGCTTCAAAATGTCCATATTCTACTCTTTTTTCTATTTTGGAAGGTCTAGCTCAAAAAGGAAATACATATTTTTCATCAAATTTAGAAAACATACCTTTATGTCTTTTTCTTCCTTTTACATATCCTTTTCTAAGTCTATCTGACCTTTTTAATTTTCATCTATTGGATTTTATTCAATTAAAAACCTGTCTAGAACTTGGTGTTTTGACACAAGGATAATTTTTTTTAATATAATGACAAGTTGCTTCAACTCCATGATCTATTTTTCTAAATTTATCTAAAAATAGATCTGTAAAGCTTTTGTATCTATCAAGATAAAAAGCATGAGAATTTCATTTTCTATTTAAATATTTTTTATGAGCGTTATTAGAATTATATATTCCACAAGATTCATTTCTTTTTAATTCTCTTGATATTGTAGATCTATGTCTATTCAATTCTTTTGCAATTGAGTTTAAAGATCTTTTTCTTGATAGAACATAAATTCAATTATTGCTCTTTCTTTTTCTGATAAATGGTTGTATAACATAGTGGGTGTCTCGCTGTTGTGGAAAACTAAGGGCACCTTTTTCTTTTGTCCTATTTTATGTAAACAAAAAAAATGAAGTGCACATATATTTTACAATATGTGTTGCACTTCATATTTCAATCGAGCAAATCTACAACTATTTAGTTGTAGATTTTTATTAGTTATATTAGTATTTTGTTAATTTAAGATAAATATTTTTATAAATTCCTTTTCACATAGATAAAAAACATAATTTTAAAAAAATAGTTATATTGTATTTATTAATGAATAATATGCACTTCATCAATTAATGCTTCCTCTGATAAATGTGAAAATTTGGATTTTCTTTTCTTTTTTTTCATGACAAAATATCAATCATCAAATTTTCTTGGTGTGAAATATATTTTTCTTTATTGTTAGGAAATTTTAAGTAAAACCAAAAAAAATTTAAAATAAGGCATGCAGATACTATAGCAGTTCTTTTATTACCATTTGAATATGCATGTGCATGAGTAATCTTATTAGTAACTTAGAAACAAATCTTAATTGATTTCTATGTTCAAAATATTTATCAAGCAAAGAATAAACTATACTGTCTATTTTTCCAAGTGTTTTAATGAATACATCTGAAATTAGATTAAAATTATTTTATATAATCTATTTATTTCATTTAATTTAACATTTCAAAAATAAAATTTTATTTTCTTTTCTAAATAATTTGCATTTGTTTGGAATATTATCAACTGTTGAAAAAAGTGTTATTACTTAAGTTTTCATTTAATATAAATATTTTTTCTAATCATATAATTATCATTAGTTATATTAAAAAAATCACTGTTATACAGTGATTTATTTATCTGCAAGAGCTTTTACTATTTCTATAAGCTCTTCATCTAAAGGAGCATTTACAGTTTCATCAAAAAGCTCTTTAAGTTCTTTTTCAGATAAATTTCTTACATTTTTGAAATCAAACATAATAATACCTCCTATGCACTATGTATTATAAATGTTTTTAAAATAAATTTAAATAGATGTTGAAATTATAAATTAATTTTTCCATTATTACATTTTATTTTTGATTTACTTTTATCATGTTAAAAATTTATTTTACAGATTTTGAATTACTGAAAAGCTATTATAAAAATTTTCTCAAATATTGTAATGTGCATCATCATTATTAGATCCATTAAATACGAATGGTAGAAATGAAGGCATTGTATTATCAGGGCTTTGATAAAGGCCATTTCTATTTGAATCATGACCTCAATATATTCCAACAGGAATTATTTTGTCATAATCTACATAGTTATAAGGGTCTTCAAGTTGATAAACAGCAGAACCTGATGCTCCACCAGTTAGTTGAAATTTATTTTCTGGTAATGTTAGGTAATAATAAGGACCACGTAAATCGCTTAAAACAGAACTATTATATAATAAATTAGAATATTCATATCTTGGATTAACATTAGAAATTGAATTAAAATTTACTATTTTAGTTTCTTTTGGCTTTGAACTATTATATGGAATACCTGATATATTAATTCCATTATTTGAGTCAACATTTTTAGCTTGTTTATTTAAATTTAGGAATTTTTGATAAATTGGTTTCTTTACATAATTTGGATTTAGATAGTCAGTATTTGCTCCAAAACTTAAACTTATTTTTACAATAGCCATATCTAAATTGTAATTTTTGCTTGTCCCATTTGTTGTTTTAGAAAATAATTCAATATTATCATTGTTAAAATCATGAATTATTTTGATAGATTTTACATGTGTTTTATCAACAACATTTGGAGCATTTGGAATGTAATTAGGACTGCTTTCATTTAACCCAATTTTAGGATTAACATTTATTATTGCTTGTGCAGTGTTGTTGTTACTATATGAAACTAATTGAAATGGTTCTTTACTGTCTGAGATTGGAAATGTTGAAACATAATTATTTTGATAATAAGTTCTTAATGCTCCAACATTTATATTTCCATTATTTCAATTGCCACTAATATCAGCAACTACATTATCTACAACATGAAGGTTTGTCATTAAATATCAATCAAAATTATTGGCATTTTTATCAACTACATGTCAGCTTCATGCTGTACCTTCTGTGAAGTATTTCCCATCTTGTACACCAAATCTTAATCTAAATGTATTATTTTGTGAAAAATCTTTAAAGTTAGAAAGACTTGAATCATGATTAGTATCTAATGGTTTAAAACCAGATATTTCAAATGAAATTGTTGTTTTATAACTTAGTCTTTCCATAATATAAGTTAAAACAAGAATTGAACTATCATAAGTTGATGGAACTGCTGAAATTAATTGACAAATTCTTCTATCATTACCAAGTGGAATAGTTGTTGGCAATCCAGTAAATCAACTATTTAATTTACCTTCTGTATTTATACTTGATGCATAAGTATTTTTAATTTGATCTACTTTATCATCTTTTAAAGTTATGTTAATTTGTTTAACATAATTATCAATATAATTTTTAGCATCTGTTAATGGATTAATTTTAAAATTACTATCATTAAAAACATACAATGATGAATAATCATTTTTAGTTAATAAAAATTTAATTTCAATGTTTCCATTACCTTTATCAATTGATGAAACAAATTCTGTAACTACTCCATATGAATTGTTATTCATTGGTAAATTATCATAAAACTCTTTAACACTAGATTCATTATTTAAAGTTTCTACTAAAGTATTAGATTTATCTTTTCCACTTCTTACAGATGGGTTTAAACTATTTTGATAATTCAATACTGAATTCTTATCACTGATGTTAGCTTCACCAACTTTAAAGCCATCTTTTGAGAAAGTATATGGTTTTGAATAACTATTAGATGAGATAATATATTTTACTTCTAGTGTTCCACTTTTTACTTCTGTACTCACTACAAATTCAACAACAATTGTTCCATTGTTTGTTGGCAATCCATCAAATAATGCATTCACTTGGTTTTGTGTTTTAATACTAGAAGCAATGATTGTATTTAAACTAGATACTTTGTCTGATTTAATAGTTGGATTTAATTTGTTTATGAAATCTTCAACTATTTTAATATCATTTATTTTATCAACAGCTTTAAATCCAGTAGTTGAAAAACTATATAAATATGAATAATCATTTTTAGAAATTATATATCTTACTTCAAGTGTTTGACTATTAGTACCTTCTTTTGCATCAACAAATTGAACTTCAATTGAGCCATGAGATTTTGGTAAACCATCAAAGTTTTCAATTATTTTTTGCTCATTTGTAAAATATGAAACTTTATAGTCTGAAGTATTACCTTTAAATGCAGGTTTTAGTGAATTAACATAATTTGTTACATCAGTTTTATCATTTGTATTAACACTAGAGTTATTATTTTCAACATTGTTTGAATTAACATTAGAATTAGTTTTACATGAAGTTGCAAAAACTAGTATTGGTGACACTGCTAATATTGAAGCCACATGTCAGATTTTATTTTTTATTTTCATAGCTTACCCCATATAAAAATTATACTATTTTATAATGCTTAATATTGGTATTGTCAAGTAAACAATATTAGTAATAAAAATTATTTATAAAATTATTAAATATGAAAATTAATAATTTAATAGAGTAGTTTTGAAAATATTTTATTTTTATAAAATTTTTCTAAAAAAAACCAATATACTTCGTTTTTATATATAGCAATATAAAATTTATATTTTTCTATCAATGGAGATAAATATAAAAAAGAATAATATGATTTCTAAAATCAATTTAGAAAAGAATGGGATACAATCTGGTGATTTTATTAAAAATCAATTGATTAATTTTATTAAAGAAGCTCATATTTGTAGTGGAGAAGAAATTATTGTTTCTATACAAGAAGATCAAAATGAATTGCAGTTAATTTCAATTTGTGGGAAAATTAAAATAATAAAAGGCAATAAAAATATGAGACCAAATACAAATCAATTAATATTACAACAACTTGAAAAAATTAATAATACAATTGGTAATATAGAAACCAAAATTAATGAGATGGATAATAGAATCAGTAATATAGAAGTCAAAATTAATGAAATGGATAATAGAATTACAGTTATTGAAAATAAAATTGATGAAATGGATAAAAGAATTACAGTTATAGAAAATAAAATTGATTACATGGATAAAAGAATTACAGTTATAGAAAATAAAATTGATGAAATGGATAATAGAATTACAGTTATAGAAACAAAAATTGATTCTATAAATGATGAAATTATTGAAATTAAAGATAGATTAACTAAAATTGAAAGTTGTCCAACTATTAAAAAAGAATTATCGGATATTAATAATAAATAAAAATGAATTGAGTTATATTTTAGCAAACTAAATAATTAGTTTGCTTTTTTATTAACAAATATATAAATTTATAGTAAAAAAAAATATTTTATGTCCATAAAACAAAAAATCATGATAGGATATCATTATGGAGAAAGTATGAATATTATAAGATTATCAGAATTATGTGAAATTTTTATAGGTGTTAATAGATTTAAAACTCAAAATCAATTAAATGATATTGATAAAAGTGAATATGTTTATTCATATAATTTGTATAGACCCTCAACTAACAACTCAATACTAATTTCAAAGGAAAATTACAATTTTGAAAAATGTTATTTTGATAAATCAATAGATGAAAAAAATTTTCTTTTAAAAGGAGATATATTAATGAAATTAGTAATGCCTTTTAAATTTATATTAATAGATGGAACAATAGATATGTTTTTGGCATCATCACAATACTGTATTTTTAGAATTAAAAATAAAAATCTAATTACTCCAAAACAATTATGACTGTACTTAAATATGTATTTTGAAGAAGAGTTTAAGCAGTATATAAATAAAACTTTAGGGATAGCATCTATTAAAACTTCAGACTTTAAAAATAAGTTTATAAATTTAGATAAAGTAAATGATAAAAAAGCTAATTTATTTTATAAATCTAAATTTTTAGATGAGCTGCATAGTAATAGAAAATTATTGCTTGAAAAAATTATTAGTAATTTATGTAATAGAAAGGAATAACATATGTCAGATAGATTAACTAGCGAATATGAAATAGAAACAAAATTATGCAATAAGCTTCTTGAGCTAGGTTATAAAGATAGATCTAATGATATTAATACAATTGAAGCAATTCAGAAAAATATTAAATATCATATTGAAAGATTAAATGCAAATACATCAGGTGGATTAGATGGAAAATCATTAGATGATGATAAATTTTATAATCTTATTTTAAAACCATTTTATAGAAATAGTATTTTTAAAAATGGAAAATTAATAAGAGATAAAATAATGATTTCAAAAGATAGTGGTAATCAACACTATTGATTTAATCTTTTTGATAAAGATAATTTAGATAATAATATATTTGAATTTAGCAGACAAGTTAAACATAAATGCTCAACTTCAAGAGAAGGAAATAGAAGTGATCTTACTATATTTATCAATGGCATTCCAATTGTTCAAATAGAGTTAAAAAGAGATAAAATTGACATTGAAGAAGCTTTTAACCAAATTGGTAGATATAAAAAAGAGTCTTTTGATATCGATAGTCCATTTAAATTAGTTCAAATATTTATTATATCTAATAAAACTAGAACTAAATATTTTGCAAATGCTAATAACATTCAAAAAAAATTTTATTTTGAATGAAAAGACGAAGAAAATAAATGTTTTGGTAATGTTTATGATGTAGCTGCATCCATGTTAAATAAAGAAACATTGTTTAATTTAATCATTAACTATATGATTTTTACTGTTGAAGATAATAATGAAACTATTATGATATTAAGATCATATCAATATTATGCAGTTGAAAGAATTATTAAACATATAAAAGATACAGAAGAACAAAATAAAACTATTATTAATTTAGATGAAAGATCAAAATTAAATGGTTATATATGACATGCAACAGGTTCTGGTAAAACTTTAACATCTTTTAAAGTTGCACAGTTATTAAGTAATAATAAATTTACTAATATAGAAAAATCAATATTTTTAGTTGATAGATTAGATTTAAATGCTCAAACAATAGATTCTTTTAATTTATTTTTAGGTAATGAAAACAAAACTGATGATGTAAAAAGTGTAGATAGTACAGATGAATTAAAAAGACAATTGCTTGAACCTACAAGAAAAATTATTATTACAACTATGCAAAAAATGAATAATTTATTAACAAGAAATAATCGTGAATTTGTTAATAAAAATAAAGAATTTATAAATAGAAATTTTGTTTTTATTGTTGATGAATGTCATAGAACTCAATTTGGTGACATGCATAAAGAACTAAGAAAAGCATTTCAAAAATCAAGATTAATTGGATTTACAGGCACCCCAATTTTCCCATCTAATCAAAAAGATGGAAATACTACTGAAGAAATATTTGGTAAATGTTTGCATAATTATAAAATGGTTGATGCTATTAATGATAGAAATGTATTACCATTTACAATTGAATACATTAAAGGTCCTAAAAAGAAATTAGAACCTGGAGATGATATTGAGTCAGAAGGCATTGAAAAAGATAAAGAAGTTTTTGAAATTGATACAGAAGGTTTTTTCAAAAGTGATCAATATATAAATAAAGTAGTTGATTATATTTACCAAATAAATGAGAAAAAAACATTCAACAGATCTTATAAATCAATGTTAGTTTGTCAAGATATTGAAAGTGCATGCAAATATTATTTTAGATTTAGAGAAGCACATTCTGATTTAAAAGTAGCAGTATTATTTAGCAAAAATAGTAATGATGAAAAAATTAGTGAATCAGATGATGGTCAAGTAGTATATGCTAAAGAAAACTTGAATAGAGTTCTTGAAGCATATAACAAGGATTATGATAAAAGCTATAATGAATTTGATTTCAAGCAATATAGTAGAGATATTCAAAATAATTTAAAAAACAAAAATAATGGTCTAATTGATTTAGTAATTGTTGTAAAAATGTTAACAACTGGTTTTGATGCAAAACCAATTAACACAGTTTATTTAGATAGAAGTTTAAAATCTTATGAATTAATTCAAACAATAAGTCGTGCCAATAGAGTATTTGATTTATCAAAAGATAAAGCTAATATTGTTAGTTTTAGAACATTTAAAAAGAATGTTGATCAAGCGATATCTTTATATTGTGATAATCAATCATTATCTCAAGTTTTTGAAAAAGATACTTTAGATAATTTAATAAAACAAGCAAATTTTGAAATTGAAAAAATTGTTTCTAGATGACCAACAGTTTTGGATATTAAAAATGAAATGAGCGAAACAGCTAAAAAAGATTTTGTAATTGGAATGAAAAAATTTAACAAATTGTATTTAGTTGCAAAAACATTTATTGAATTTCAACAAAAAATGATAGATTGATCAATTGAAACTATTGAAGAATATAGAAATATTCAAAAAGAAATTCATAGATTAACAAAAAGATATAATGATAAAGAATCTGTTTTAAATGAAATCGATTTTGAATTAGAAGTAATCAAAGTTGATGAGATTGATGTTGATTATATTCTTAATGAATTAGATAAATTAAAAACAATCACTGATACAAATGTTTTTGAAATGAATGTACAAAATATTATTGATGAAATTGAAAAAAAAGGTTTAAAGTCCAAAGCAAAATTAATTGAAGAATTTATTCAGAAATGAAAAATGCAAATGATTAATAATGAAATAAGTGAATCTCAATTAAGCGAACATACAGCAAAAATGTATGGTGAATTTAGAATTGAAAAAATGAGAAATAAAATTCTAGAATTTGCTCAAGAAAATAATTTGGACACTACTAATTTAATTGAAATTATTAGCAAAAAAAATATTGAACAAAAAGATTCAATATTATATTCAGAAGAAATAAGAAGAAATGTTTTAAATGATAACAAATTAGGAATAATAAAACAAAGAGAATTAATAAATAAAATTATTGATTTTATAGACAATATTTATAATGATGATTTTGTTGTTAATATCTTATTAAATGACAGTATAAACAGTAATTAATTTAAGGAGAAATTATGTCAAGTTTTGAACAAAAAAATGAATTATACAGTAAGCTGAATGCAATATGTGATGTTTTGCGAAAAACAATGGATGCATCAGAATATAGAAATTATATTTTAGGATTTATTTTTTATAAATATATTTCTGAAAAATTTATTAATTTAGCAAATGAATTACTTGAAGGTGATAATGTAAAGTATTTAGATGTAAAAAATCAAGAAATAAAAGAAGCAACTGATAAATCTTTAAAAGAAACCCTTGGATATTTCATTAAAAAAGAAGACTTGTTTTCAACATGAGTTGAAAAACTAAATAATGGGGAAAATATTCTTTCTAATATCGAAGATGGTTTAAAAAATGTGGAACAATCAACAATGGGATTAGATTCTGAAAATGATTTTAAAAATCTTTTTGGAGATATTAATTTTGCATCATCAAAACTTGGTAATTCTCCAACTGCAAAAAACAATACTATAAAACATATTATTTTAAATTTGAATGAAATTAAATATGGCTTTGATGATGCAAAGATAGATATTTTAGGTGACGCATATGAACATCTTATTGCAAACTTTGCAAGTGAAGCTGGCAAAAAAGCTGGTGAATTTTATACCCCTCAAGAAGTTTCACAAATTTTAGCAAAAATTGTAACATCTAATATGGCAGATAGAAAAATATTAAAAAATGCATATGACCCAACATGTGGATCAGGTTCATTACTATTACAAATTTCTAAATTAATAAAGGTTGGTAAATTATGTGGCCAAGAGGTAAAAGATACAACATTTAACCTTTGTAGAATGAATATGTTTTTAAGAGGAAAAGATTATCATGACTTTGATATAAGACTTGAAGACACTATTTTACATCCACAGCATTTAGATCAGAAATTTGATGTAATAGTAGCCAATCCCCCTTTCTCATTGCCATGAGATGCTCCAGAAAGTTTTTTAAGCGACCCAAGATTTAGTGATTATGGCAAACTTGCACCTAAATCAAAAATGGATTATGCATTTATTCAACATATGATTTATCATTTAGCAGATGATGGAACAATGGCTACAATTATGCCTCATGGTGTTTTATTTAGAGGAGCAGCTGAAGGCACTATTAGACAATATATAATAGAAAAACAAAATTACTTAGATGCAGTAATTGGTTTACCAGCAAATATATTCTATGGAACAAGTATTCCAAGTTGTATTTTAGTATTCAAGAAAAACAGAAAAAAAGATGACCCAATTTTATTTATAGAAGCTAGTCGTGAATTTGAAAAAGGTAAAAATCAAAATAAATTAAGTCAAGAAAATATAAATAAAATTGTAGATGCTTATGCTAATAAAAAAGAAATTGAAAAATACTCTAGATTAGTTAATTTAGATGAAATCAAAGAAAATGAATACAACTTAAACATTACTCGTTATGTAGATACATTTGAGGAAGAAGAAGAAATAGATATTGAAGCAGTTAATAGAGAATTAAAAGAATTAAATTTAAAAATAGCAGAAACAGAAAAAGAAATTGAGGAGATGATTAAGGAATTAGTGGAGTCAAAATAATGAATCTCAATTTTGAAATATTGAATTACTTATTAAATAAATCAAAGTTAAATGACAAATATGACTTTGAATTATTTAAAAAAAATTACAAAGAAATTCTAAAAATTAATTGCTTAATAGATATTGATAAATTTGCAGAAATAAAGAGTATATATGAATTTTTATCTTTGAATGATTTTGGTAATTCAGAATACAGAAAAAAAATAAATTTTTCTTGCCTTGAAAAAGTATTTATCTGTGAAAATGATTTATTTTTTCATTTTTTTAAGGATGAATTAAATATCTTCATAAATGTTGAAATAAAATCAAAAGATGAATCAAATGAAGCGCAACTAAAAAGGCATATGTTACAGTTAAAAAAATATATATTAGGATACAAAAAATGTCTTTATTATGGTGTTTCATATAATCAGAATACAAAAAAAGAAATTGTGTTTGTATTTAATGAAGAAATCAAAAAAATATATATCAATAAAAGTTTTAATAATTTACTTTTACTTCTTGAAACTAATAATTATAATTCACATCATATTCCTTCAAGTTCATGTATTAAGTTAGTAGACACTTTTAATAAAATAAAAGATATTTCAACAAATGATGTAGATTTTTCTAATGCTGAAATAACATTAATAAATAATATAAATAATTCAATTGAATATTTTGATTTTATTATTATTGATGCAGAGGCCGGAGTTGGAAAAACTTTATTTTGCTTCTATTTTTTAGTTGAATTTCTCAAAAAAAATATACCATGTCAACTGTTAATTCATAATTATAGAGTTATGTATAAAATTAAAGAAGCAAGAAATGATATTTTTTTTAAAAATACAAGTTATATACCTGATGATTTATCATTAAAACTTAATTATTTGTTGTTAAAAAGAATTTTGATTGTGGATGAAGCCCAAAAATTAGATTTTGAAAAAATAATTGAGTATAAAAATAAATTTAAAAAAATTATATTATTTGGAGATAAATATCAAAATTTTTGTAATAAAAGGAAAGGCAATGATTATGATAAAATACATGAGTTATTAACTACAAAAGGATATAAAGTTAAAAAAATACAATATAAATGTGATGTAAAAAGAAGATTTTCTCAACATTATCCTATCACAGTTAAATATATTTTAAATGATATTAAATTTAAATTGCCTGATTATATTATAAAAAATGATATAGAAATAAAAGTTTTTAATGATTTGAATGAATTCATAAAAAGTTATAATTTTGAATGAAATAGTTCAAGAAAAATTGCTTATACAATTTATGATAAAAATGAAAATTTGAATTTAATAAAAAATTATAATTTAAAAAATTTTATGAGTAAAGATTTTCCTTTGTTTGCATATGCAGATAATAAAGAGTTGTGTGGAACATCTTATAATTTAATTTCTTTCGAAATTAAAGACATATATATTATTTCTACTCTGAAATATGATGAAATTATTAATAATAAAATTATTTTTAATGATTTTTATACTTTAATGACAAGGGCAAAAAATAAAGTATATTTGTATTTTCATGATTTTGAAACTAGAAAAAAAATTTTAGAAAGAATAAATGAGGTAAAATTACATGAGAAAGACGAATAAATCACAATTATCTCTACCTTTACTAAGATTTAAAGGATTTGAAGGGGAGTGAGACCAAATATTTCTAGATGAAAGTATTGATATAAATACTGGCAAAAAAGATTTAAAAGATAAAAATGATAATGGAATCTATCCTTTCTATGTTAGATCTGAAAATATAGAAAAAATTAATACATATTCATTTAATGGTGAAGCAATTTTAATTCCTGGTGATGGAAAAATAGGAGATATTTTTCATTACATTAATGGTAAATTTGATTACCACCAAAGAGTGTATAAACTATCTAACAAAATTAATAGCAAAATTAATTTAAAATATTTATATTATGAATTCCAAAAGAACATCAAAAAATATCTATTATCTTTTTCTGCTAAAGCAACAGTTGACTCTATCAGATTGCCAATGCTTCAAAAATATAAAATATTTATTCCTGAATTTTTTGAACAACAAAAAATAGCTAGATTCTTTTCTCTTCTAGACAAGCAAATTTCACTTTGGGAGAGAAAATTAGAATTATATGAACTTTTTTATAAATATTATTTAAATAAATTATTATTTAATCATGACAATAATAAATTCCCATTATTAAGATTTAAAGGATTTGAAAAAAATGAAATAATTTTTGATAGATTAATTAATTGATCAAATATTTTTGGAGCTGGAATAGACAAAGTATTCAATGATAATGAAAATGAAGGGAAAATGGTAAATTTTACTGATGTTTTTCATAATGTAAAATTGGATGAGGATTATATATTTAAAAGTTGTACTTTCACTCAAGAAGAGTATAAAAAATATAAAGTAGAAAAAGGCGATATATTGTTAACTCCAAGTTCAGAAGATAAAATAAATATAGGTCTATCTTCTCTAATTAACATAAATGATACTCAATATTTATTATATAGTTATCATTTAAATTTATTAAGAGTTAATGATAGATTACATCCACTATATATTTCATATCAATTAAGAACAGAAAGAGTAAAAAAGTATTTCTATAATGTTTCACAAGGTGTTAGCAGATACACACTGTCAAAAAGTGATTTTGAAAATTTATATATTTTTATACCTTCTCTACCTGAACAACAAAAAATAGCATTTTTTTTATCTTTGATTGATAAATTAATTAATTATTTTTCTGAAAATATATTATTGACAAAAGAGTTAAAAAAAACATACTTAAATAAGTTATTTATTTAAATATGTTTTTTACATAATATTATTTTAAAAACAATTAAATATTAAATAAACATTTTACGTTGATAATATTTTTTTGTTACTCTCATAAATTTTAATTTTTCTTCTAATAATTTTTGAATTTTCATTATATTTGATAAACATTTTTTTATAATATTATTAATTTTTAATTCTTTTACATTTCTACTGTTAAATTCTTGAATTTTAATATTCGAAATATCAGAAAAATTAACATAAGATTGGTTCCCTATTTGAGCTATTTTATGAATAATTCTTCTAAATTCGTTTGACTTAAAATAGTGATAGTATATGTGATTTAAATCACATATCTTATTTCTCATTATCAATGTTCTTTGATTAATATAATAGCTATCATTTGCATCTATTAGTATAACTTTCCCAAGAATATCTAATTTATGTGTTTTATCATTTAATACCATAACTAAGTCATCTTTTTTAGGAATAAATTTTTTATCAAATAATATTGAATTATTGTTTATATAATTTCCATCATTAATATATTCAGAACATGGACTAAAATTTCCTATTGAAATTACTTTATAATTTGTAATGTTATTTGTGAACATTTGTTCACTTGCTTTACCATTAATTAAATCAAATATATTAATAATTCTTGAAAATTTATTAATAATAAATTTAGTAATATTGAATATATAATTTAAATAATATTTATAAAAAAGTTCATATAATTCTAATTTTCTCTCCCAAAGTGATATTTGTTTGTCTAAAAGATAAAAGAATTTAGCTATTTTTTGTTGTTCGGAAAGAGAAGGTATATTTATACTTATTTCTGATATTAAATTTGAATTTAAATTCAACTGTGATCCTGGTTGTCCCAATTTTTTTTCATAGTTGTAGTTTCCTAAAATAATCATTAGAAATTTTTTATCATAATTATCATTAATACTTTTTAATCAAACAAAAGAGTCAGGAAGTCCAACATTTATTTTGTTAATAAATATTTTACCTAGTGTTCCACATATGCTCATAATAAGTTCGCCTGATGGAACAACAATAGTTTTTGATGAACCTAGTTTAGATAAATATTGAGATGTTCTTTCCAAAAAAGTGTTTTTTATATCAGAAATACGTAATCAACCAATATTTGATTCATTTTCAAATCATTTGTCATCATTTATAGGACGAGGAGAAGCACCTCTTTTTACTATCAATATATCCTTAATTTTTCTCTTCTCTCACTCCCCTTCAAATCCTTTAAATCTTAATAAAGGTAGAGATAATTGTGATTTGTTCTACATTTATAAACTTACATATTGAATTTTCACTTTCTAAATTTGTTATCTAATAGAAAAAAATAGTAATTTATTAAAAAAATTTTTTCTGTAAATTGTCATGTATTTATATAAATTTACTTTATTTGTTTTATGGAGTAAAATAAATGTAAATAGATGGCGGTAAACTTATGAAAAAGTGTTTTTCTATTTTATTATCTACTTTAATTATTTCAACAATTCCTATTTTTGCTTCTTCTTGTTCTATAACAAATTCTAAGCAGGAAAATATAACTCCTCCAACAGATGGTGGTGATTCATCTGGAAATCAAGATTCAAAACCATCTGTTAATCCTAATCCTCCTGTTAAACCAGATCCACAACCACCTGTTGATCCAAATCCTCCAATTGAACCAGAACCTAATCCACCAGACACTGGAGAATTATCTATAGATGAACAAATATATAATGCTATAAATTTGATACCAGCAGGTGGAACTTATAACCATAAAGAAATTTATACTAAAGATTTTGCAAAATTTATTAACCTTGACTATAAGGGTAAAGATAAAAACTATAATAATTATTTAATTGTTAATCAAGAAGAATTAAATAAAAAATTTGGTGATGTAATGAAGGATTATGATAATTTTTTAGTTACATTTTCTGAATATGAGAATAAGCGTTTTGATTTTAATAATCCATCTTCACTTAAATTTCAAGTTTCATTTAATAAAAAAGGAACTAAAACTAAAAAGACAGTAATAGTAAATGATTTTAAAATTAATCCTGATTGATGAGGCGCTCTAGATAGAGAACCTATCAAAGTATTAACTACACCATCTGGTTGTACCAGTTACAAGGGAAAATTAGAAAAATTTAAATTTACTGATATACAAGTAACTAGTGAAAATAATTATGTAGATTTATTAAGAAAGACAACAAATGAAGATATAAAATTAAATTTTATGTATCAAGTTCGTTTTGGAATTTATCAAATGTTTAGTGATAATTTTAGTGAAATAAATTATTATATTAAAAATGAAACATCTAGTGGTTTTATAGCTGTTGCAGAAGGAATTATTAAAAATGATAAAAATAATTTTAAGTGAGCAATACAACCTCATAATGGAACAGATGGTTTCTATGGAACAACAAGTGTAAAAACTGGAGATAGAGTTATATATCAAATCGAATCTTACAATAATTTTAGTAAACCAACATTAATCTCAAATGATGTTGGATTAGGTGATTTTACTCATAGTTGACATTGGGATTTTAGTGATAATTGTGAAAACTTAAGAGATTCTAATAATCCTCTTTTTGTTAATGATAAATTGTTTAGGGATTCTTGAAGTCGAGTTAAAAATGTTCAGATAAAATTAGCTATAAATAATCAAGATATTTTTAGTTATCCTCAAGGTATAGCACAATGAAATTTTTATAATTTTGTTTTAAAAAGAAAAAGTTCTTAAATTACATTCTAATAAAAAAGTAGAGAAAATTATTGTTTTCTCTACTTTTTTTGTTAATAATCATTTAATATTTTCCTTTATTTTCTAGAATTATATTTTAAATGATTATTTTTTAATAAATGGAAGAACATTTTTTGTATAGAAATATATTTTTCTAATAAAAAAGTAGAGAAAACAATAATTTTATCCCCAGAAGTGTTAGATTATTTGAATCTTTTGCTGGTATTGGTTCTCAATACAAAGCATTGAAAAATATTTCTAAAAAAAAGAATTGAATAATTGAACATGTAGGTATGTCTGAATGATATATGGATGCAATAATAGGTTATATTGCAATCCATAATTCATCCTTTAAACCAATGAATGAAAAATTAAATCATTTTAATATTAGCTTAGATTCAAAAAAATTAATGAATAGTAATAATAAAAAAATGTTGAAAGAATCAATTAAGTATAGTTATGTAAACTATTCACATAGTCATTTCAATAATATTTTTAATATCAACGATTTATCATTTAAAAATTTTCCTAAAAATATTGATATTTTTACATACTCTTTTCCATGCCAAGATTTAAGTATTCAGGGCTTACAAAAAGGAATTAAAAAAGAATTGAATACTAGGAGTGGACTATTATGAGAGATTGAAAGATTGTTTTTAGAAATAAAAGAAAACTTTAAAGTAGATGAACTACCTAAATATTTGCTTATGGAAAATGTTACTAATTTATTAGGAAAGAAAAATATCAATTACTACAATGAGTGACTTAATCAATTAGATAAAATTGGATATGCATCAAAAACATATGTATTAAATTCAAAGGATTTTGGATCACCACAAAATAGATCTAGAGTATTTTGCTTATCAATAAGAAAAGATTTTATGAAAAAAATTAATTATACATTTAAAGATATTATCCCAATAGAGAATGATTCAATTTTAAAAGATGTTATTGATTTAGACAATAAAAGTAATTTAATAGATTTAAAAAACTACAAAATTACTAATTATACTAAAACAAAAAATGGTGTGATACATAAGAAAATAGAAAATTATACAAAATTTAATAGTGAAAACTATATTTACAGTATTAATGGTAAAGGGCCAACATTAACTGCATCAGGGGCCAATTCTAGAATAAAAATAGAAATTGATAACTTTGTTAGATATATGGATGCTAAAGAATCATTTTTGTATATGGGTTTTGAATTAGATGATTATATTAAAGTAAAAAATACAGGATTATTGTCAAATAACAAGATTATCTTTTTAGCTGGAAATTCTATACCAGTACAATTATTAGAAAAAATATTTGATACTTTAGATTTTTAGGAGATTTTATGCAAAAAATTTATAATGGTTTTTTTGTAGATTTTGTAACAAAGGGATATCTTGATAAAAGAAATAACAATAATTTAAAAATAAAAGGCAAAGCATTTTATTTATATGATGAAAATCTTATTATCTATAAACAATTTATACAAATTGAAAGTGCAAACTTTCGACCTACTGATTCAGAGATGTCAAAGACAAAATATTATAATAGAAAAAGTACGATGATTAGAAGAGAAATATTGGAAAAAATACAAGAAGAAAAAGGGTTTGATAAATCTAAAATTTCTAAAAATGAAAAAATAAAAATAGATATTGATAATACATATATAGATTCAATAAATCAACAATTATTACAACAATATAAAGTGAAATCTTCAATAGATATTTTTTCTGGTAGTAATTCAAGTGGTGCAGAATCAAACCATAAAGCAACTAATGTAATTACATATTATAGTGATTATGACTATACTTCATTAAATTTTACTAATCCATTAAATAATAAAAAAATTTTTATAAAAAAGAAAATTAATTTAAAAAACATAAATCAAATAAATTTAATTTCTTTTCAAGAATTTTTAAGTAAAAGCAAAGTGGCTAAAGAATTAATAATAAAATATAATTTAACAAAAATGTATCTTCTTAATAGTTCTATAGATGATACTGATATTGATATTAATGTGGCAAATAATGATAATAAATTTAATATTAGAAATATATTAAAAACTATAAATGATGATATGAATGAGAATAAAATATTAAATAATGATCCAATAGATTTTTTTATTGAAAAGATTAATGAAAAAATTGATGCATATTGTTATATGAATGATAAATTAATAAATGATAAAATAGAGTTTGAAAAATTTGTTAAAAAATTAAGAGGATATCAAAAAATTGGAGTTCAAATTGAATTACAAAATCTATATGATAAAAATAAGCATTTAGATTCATCTTATTTCGCTAATTTTATAAAAAATATTAATAACCCTCCTAGTGAACACTGTCACATAATTCCAGTTAAAATATCTAGAAAAAATATAAATACTTTAAAAGAAATTTCTGATCCTAATAATTGTTTATTGTTATCACCAACACTTCATGCTCTTTTTGATAAACAAAATATTTATTTTGACATAAATGGTTATTGTTATCAATTGAGAAATAATATACCAATAAATAAAGTTCAATTAAAAAAAGAATTTTTAAATGAAGCTAGAAAAAAATATTTAAATAAGTATTTAAAAATATTTGTTAACAATCATAATGAAAATAATTTTTATTAATTTATTTTACTTAATAAAAAAACTACAAATTATTTTAATATACTAATTTTAATTAAAGAAAATTACAAAATTTTATAATCTTAAAAATTCTTTACGTTTTTATATATGAGGAACTGATACACTTCATATATTTTTTATTTAAGGAGTAAATGTGAAAAATAAAAAAATTGATTTAAATAAAAACGAAACTCAATCTGGATCTTTTAATAAAAAGCAGCTAATAAATTTTATTAAAGCGAGCAACACTTGCATAGGTAAAGATATTTTGGTTCAACATGAATATGTTGAAATTATTGATGACAACAATAATATTCAAAAAGAATTGAATAGTAAATCAATCTGTGGGACAATAGAAATAACTCAAGGAAAACAAGAAATGAAAATAGATAAAACAGATTTAATTCTTCAAGAAATTAGAAACATGAATGATAGAGTTAGCAATATAAATGATGAAATTAGTAATATGAAAAATGATTTTAATGAATTCAAAGTTGAAGTAAGAGAAGAATTCAAAAAAGTAAATTCAAGATTAGACAATGTTGAAAAAGATTTTAGTGAATTCAAGATTGAAATCAAAGAAAAGTTGAAAATAATAAAGAATGACATTAAACATATAAAAAATTGTCCAACAATTAAATCTGAATTAAATATTTCTAAATAAATTAACAAATTTTTATAATTTCAAAATTTCTTAACGTTTTTATATATGAAGGGTTGTTGCACTTCATATATTTTTTATTTTCAAGGAGCAAATGTGAAAAATAAAAGAATTGATTTAAATAAAAACAAAACTCAATCTGGATCTTTTAATAAAAAGCAGCTAATAGATTTTATCAAAGCAAGCAATATTTGCATTGGCAAAGATATTTTAGTTCAACATGAATATATTGAAATTATTGATGCCAACAATAATATTCAAAAAGAATTGAATAGTAAATCAATCTGTGGGACAATAGAAATAACTCAAGGAAAACAAGAAATGAAAATAGATAAAACAAATTTAATTCTTCAAGAAATTAAAAATATGAATGATAGAGTTAACAATATAAATGATGAAATTAAAAATATGAAAAATGATTTCAATGAATTTAAAGCTGAAGTAAGAGATGAATTTAAAAAAGTAAATAATGAAATCAAAAAAGTAAATTCAAGATTAGATAATGTTGAAAATGATATTAATGAAATTAAAAATTGTCCAACAATTAAATCTGAATTAAATATTTCTAGATAAATTATAAATTTTTATAATCTTAAAAATTTTTTTACGTTTATATATATGAAGGATTATCAAACACTTCATATATTTTTATTTAAGGAGTAAATGTGAAAAATAAAAAAATTGATTTAAATAAAAGTGAAACTCAATCTGAATCTTTTAATAAGAAGCAGCTAATAGATTTTATCAGAGCAAGCAACACTTGTATTGGCAAAGATATTTTGTTCAATACAAATATGTTGAAATTATTGATGCCAACAATAATATTCAAAAAGAATTGAATAGTAAATCAATCTGTGGGACAATAGAAATAACTCAAGGAAAACAAGAAATGAAAATAGATAAAACAGATTTGATTCTTCAAGAAATTAGAAACATAAAAAATGATTTCAATGAATTTAAAGTTGAAGTAAAAGATGAATTTAAAAAAGTTAATAATGAAATCAAAAAAGTGAATTCAAGATTAGACAGTGTTGAAAAAGATTTTAGTGAATTCAAGATTGAAATCAAAGAAGAGTTGAAAATAATAAAGAATGACATTAAGGATATAAAAAATTGTCCAACAATTAAATCTGAATTAAATATTTCTAAATAAATTAACAAATTTTTATAATTTCAAGATTTTTTAACGTTTTTATATATGAAGGGTTGTTGCACTTCATATATTTTTATTTTCAAGGAGTGAATGTGAAAAATAAAAAAATTGATTTAAATAAAAACGAAACTCAATCTGGATCTTTTAATAAGAAGCAGCTAATAGATTTTATTAAAGCAAGCAACACTTGCATAGGTAAAGATATTTTAGTTCAACACGAATATGTTGAAATTATTGATGCCAACAATAATATTCAAAAAGAATTGAATAGTAAATCAATATGTGGGACAATAGAAATAACTCAAGGAAAACAAGAAATGAAAATAGATAAAACAGATTTAATTCTTCAAGAAATTAGAAACATTAATTTTGAAATTAGTAATATGAAAAATGATTTCAATGAATTTAAAGTTGAAGTGAAAGATGAATTGAAAACAATTAATAATGATTTTAATGAATTCAAGGTTGAAGTAAGAGAAGAATTTAAAAAAGTAAATAATGAAATCAAAAAAGTGAATTCAAGATTAGACAATGTTGAAGGAGAAGTTAAACAAATTAACTTGAGATTGGATAATGTTGAAAATGATATTAAAGATATAAAAAATTGTCCAACAATTAAATCTGAATTAAATATTTCTAAATAAAATTTTTAATTAATTATTATAAGTACTTTAATAAAAATAATGATGCATAAGAACATAAAAAATAAGCAATACTATTTAACAAATAAAAAATAAATTATTATTAAAATAATTGGTTTAATAATTTGTATTTTGAAAATATATTACTTTAAATTTAACCAATAGTTTATAAAAATTTTTATTATTTTTCATTTTTTTTATAAAATTGACATTTTTTTAACGTTTATATTAATGGGAGCTATTTACAAACACATGTTAAATTAGTCCCATTTTAAATTTTTAAAAAATATAAAATAATTTTTATTTACAAGGAAAAAAGATGAATATTAATATAAAAAAATTTGGTTGTTTTTGCATTTTACCATTTGTATTTACCAATGTTTTATTTACTGAAAAAAATATAGATGTACATAAAAATCAATTAAAAAGCACTAATTATAAAAGTGATACAATAGATTTTGTGGATTCTTTAGAATTAATCAATTTTAATGTAAATTATTCTAATATTGCTCTTTCTGCTTCTTTTAAATACAACTCAAATGTAATTACATATAGTAATGACATTAACAAAAGCAAAAATGAAATGTTGAAAGGTTCATTAATAAACTTGAGTGAAAGCGATATTTATTTTAAAACATCATATGATGAATTAATAAATGGTACAATCACATATCACAATGGTTTATATTCAATTAATCCAAAAGAAATTGAAAGAGAATATGATTATAAAGAAAAGTGCAAAGAGGGAAGACATCCTTTTTTAATTCAATGTAATTTGGATCATTTACATTCAAAAAAATGCATAAAAACAGAATGAAGAGAATGTAAAGGATGTATACCGACTAAAAAAATATTAGTTAATAAATTAAACTTTAATGAATTTGAGTTTGATAGATTTTTTAAGGCAAATAATATTAATAAAGATATTTTTGACTTTGCTAAATTAATTGAAGTAGATTATAGTAATTCATATAAATTCTATAATAGAAATATTTTGTCTTTCAAATTTAATTTTGATTATTATAAAGCAAAAATATTATTATCTTATAACCAATATTTAGCTCATAAATTTTATTTAAATTATCATAATAAAATTAATAATAATTTATTTGAAATAATATATGAAAAGATAAAATCAGGTTATATAACAGATTATTTTCATTATTTGCCCACATGATTAGGAATCAATGTAAGTAATTTTGGTGTAAAGCACAATATTACATATTGATTGCAGAGTATGGAATATAAAGATGTTAATACAATTATTTATGAATTGAATCAGTTAGAAAAAATTCATTTAATAAATTATTTAAATGTTAATAATGATTGGTTAACAAATGATTATCTTTGACATCAAATATATAAAATATTTAGTGATAATGATAAATTAAAAAATATATATTTTAAAATTTCATATAATACAAAGTTAAATAATTCAAATCCACCTAAAATAATTAGTTTATTTGAATTAATGAATAATCAAAATAATAATATTACTTATTATTTTTCTAATTTAAATATTGATCATAATTTTGAAGATCAAGCAATATACATTACTGATGTTTCAATAGAGTCAAATTCAAATAATGCATATATTAATTATGATAATTTAGGATTAGTGACTCAAAAAAATATTGATGGTTCAGACTATAAAGAAATACCAAAAAAACAAAATGGAGAAAGTTGGTTTAAATATAATCTACCATTAGATATAAATAATATTTTAACAATAAATTCATTTGATAAAGAAATGTCAAAAAAATATATATTAAGTAAAAATTTATCTTCATTTGCTTCAGACAATAGAAATAATTTAAATTTAGTTAAAATATTGACTGATTTAAAATCTTCACCATATATTAGTTTAAATGATAAAGATTGATTAAATAATTTAAATGAAAGTAACTGCTTTTTAAACTCAGATCATTTTAAAAAATATATCAGTGATATTTCTCTTAAGTATTATGATTCAATGGGAAAAATTAAAGTAATTATAAAATTAATAAATCAAAAAATAATTTCTTATGATGTCACAGGATTTGAAAAAAAGACATTCCAATTTAATGTAATAAACAATGAGATTAATACAGATTATGATGGTCAGATTGATATGGAGTTCATTTTGAATAATTTAGTATGTTATCTTAATGATTTTGATAATAAAAAATTATTTTGAGTTGGAACAACAAAAGAGGATTTTATAGACAATATTTTAGAAGAATTAAATATAGAATACAATAACAATAAATACATAATAGATATTAAATATAAAAATAAATTATCTATTTCAGAGCATAAAAAATTTACATTGATAAAAAATAGTAATAATAGTTTTCCAGATAAAGAGCAAGATAATAGTAAGAAAACTCATGATAATAAAAATAACTTATACTTTTTATTATTTTTAATTTTACCAATTATTGCTATTTTAGTATGTTTGATTATAAGAAAGAAAAATAAGAAAGGACATTTAAGTAATGACAATAAATAAGTGAAACAAATTATTAAATATAATACCAATTTTGGTTAGTTCAAGTGTATTATGTTCTATGCCAGTATCACAAAATATTAATATTAACAATTATGACATTAAAACAAAAATGAGTTCTAGCAATAAGATAAATAATTATGCCTTCACTCCTATTAATAATTTTGTTAATCCATATCAAGATAGTTTTGTAGCTACATTACATGTTGATTATCAAAATGAGTTTGAAGGAAAAAATAGTTTTAGTATTTCTAATAATAGAATATCTTTTCATAATACAAAACTTGATGCTAACAAGTACATATTTAGCAATGCTAACATTCCTTTAGATAGTAAATCAAATAAAGTTATAAACTTTTCTCCTGTTATAAATGATTTCATTAATCCTACTAAAATTACTTCTAATAATAATGATTATGGATTAATAACATCAAATAATTTATCTAGATATAGTGCATTATTAAAGTGTGGAAAAAAACATGTAGGAAGAAAAGTATGTAGTGATCCAAAACATTTGCATAATAGAGGTTGTACAACATCGTATTGATATGAATGTCCAGGTTGTATACATGGAACAAAAGATGTTTCATTTACAAAAAATTTTTCAAATGTAGAATATAGTAATTTATTAAAATCAAGCATGATTTTAAACCCTGAATTTCAATTTGGAAAATTATTAAAAATTAATGAGGAAAATTATATAAAATCTTTTGATAAAACTTTTTTGACCATTGATTATAATAGAGATTATCTTAAAGCTATTATGATGGGTTCTTTTAATTTAGCATATGCTACAGATTTTTATTTGAATTATTCATGACCATTTTCAGATTCTTTAAAAGAATTTATAGCTTCTGCTATATTACAAAATAAAATTACTATTTTTGATGGAATAATTCCAAAGTATTTTGGATATAATGAATTGAATTATAATGAGATACACAATATTAGATATTGAATTGAAAATTCTAGTAAATTTACTGAAGAATACATAAAAGACACAATTAGTAAATTACAAGTATTAGATTTTGGAAAATTTATCAATGAAAATAATATTGAAATTAATAACTACTTTTTAGGTAGAAATTTATATAAGATTTTTAAAGATGAGAATATTTTAAAAAATATAGTTTTTGATATTAAATTTGAACTAGGCGAAAACAATAAATATAAATCACACACAATATCATTACTTGATTTAATAAATAATAAAAATAATAAATTAGTTTATAACTATAATGAAAACATAAATAGTATTAGAGATGATTTTCAAGATATAGGAATTGATTCAATTGTTGTAAAAAGTATTAGTCAAGAAGTTATTTATGTTCAAAATTATCATTGTGGATTTTATTTTGAAAAAAATGGTTTATTGGAATACAAAAAACCAATACCTAATTTGAGTAATAATGAATTTTTTAAAAAGCAAAAAAATCTTGCAAGTCTATTTACTCCAGTAAATTATGACAAAAATAAAGGAAAAGAAATTTTAATAAAAAATAAAATATTTGGTTTAGCTAGTGAAAATATTAATGAATTTAATTTTGGAATATTTTCAAAGTTTGATGAGTATATAATTCCAATTGACAAATTGATATTGTCTAATATAAGTAATGATAGTTTTAATTTTTTAAATAGTGTGCTAAAAAAAATTATAAAAAATTATGAAATGATACCTAATGATAATTTAGGAATAATTAATATAAGAATTACATTTGTAGATGATAGTATTCTTGAATATCAAATTAATGGATTTGATGAATTAAAAAATATTAATATTAAAGTAATACATGAATCACTTAGTTATTCTAATATTAACTTAAAACATGATTTTGCTTTAACAAAAGAATATATTTTGAACAATTTAATAAAATATAAAAATGATTACAATGATGATTCTTTATATTTATTTTCAATTGATTTAAGTAAGGATGAATTTATAAAAATTTTAAAAGATATTCATATTAATCTAGAAAAAGATAATTATATTGTTAAGTTAATTATTGATGATAACAACTTGAATAAAGATCATGTTTTTTTTATTAAAAATGATTTGATAAATTATGATAATAGCTCCTTTAAAAATGTTAATTCTAAAGCTGATAATTATCTAATTGGAATTTATATTTCAGTTCCAGTTGTTATATTAATAATTTTATCAAGTTTGCTATTTGTTATTTTGAAAAGAAAACATAAACAAAAAAATCTATAATCAAAAATAATTATAGATTTTTTTGTTGTTTCTTATGATAATTAAATAAAGGTTTTTCTGTCTTTGCATTTAGTCTTACAATATTGTCTTTATGTTTATATAAAATTAGCATTCCTATACTAAAACCAATTATAAAAATAGTTAATATATATTCTCAATTGATATTGTAGTTAATTAGTGTATCAACTTGATAAGCATATACTACACTTGGTATAGGTAGTATTGTTTTTATATTAAAAATGTTTAACATATATAAAAAATCTAATCTTGGAATTAATGGATATAAACAGACTGTTGAAATAGCAACCATTGATGATAAAGATACATATCTAAATATTAAAAATAAAGTAATAAATACTAAAAATGCACATAGAAATATTCATGGAGAGATTGCAGCAAATACACCAGCTGTTGCTGCTGCTCCTTTACCCCCAGAAAACTGTTTTGCTTTTTCAAAATTAAATTTAAATTTAAAAAGAGCAATTATATAAAAAATAGGAAAACAATGCCCAATAATAGCAAAAAATCCTGATAGATATATTAATGTACCAAATTTAATGTATGTTTGTTCTTTTTCAATTATTGTGTAATTACTATTGAATATTATTGAATGACCTAAAGTTTGATAAACTACACTTGCTAGCATTACAGCTACTCATGCTTTTAACATGTCACATAATAAAACCAATATTCCAATTTTTTTTCCTAATGCTCTTGAAGTGTTTGTGGCACCAACATTACCAGAACCAATAGTTCTTAAATCTACATGTTTTATTTTTGAAACAAGTAAACCAAAAAGTATGTTACCCAAAACATATCCTATACAAATTATAAGCAATGATAATCCAAATAATTTTCCACCCATATATTGTTCTCTTTAAAACCACTCTTAAATAAAATTATAAATTATAAAATATAAATTTTCTTATATGGAGTAGATTAATTTAAAGGAACTGAATAATTTTTTTATTTTTGTGTTTCTTTTTGAAAAGCAAATATTAATTAAAAGTTATCTATATGTTATATAAAAGTGTAAAAATATTTTATAATATCCATGGGTATAATATATCCATAAATATTTATGAAAGGATTCATATGTCTGAGAAGTCAAAAAAAACTTCTACTAAGACTAGTTCATCTAAAAAATCAACTACATCAAAAGCTAAGACAAAAAATAAAGTAGTTGATTCAATTAAAGATGATAAAGTTGTAGAAGTTGAAATGGCAACTGAAGATTCAGTGCGAGCTTCTTCTGTGGATATTGAACAACCAATTGATGCAAAAGAAGCTAGTATTTCTGAACCAACAGAAAAGGCATCAAAAGTATTTGGTAATATTGCAGCATATAGCTGATATAACAAACTTAGTTGAGTAAATATTGCTTGAACTTTTGGTATTGTTTTACTTATTCTTGCATTTACTTGAAAAGCAGCAGATGCAAATAAGTATACAGCAAATGTTATCTTTGCCTCTATTGTTTCAGCAATCAGTTTTATTGCTATTTCATTAATTGTGATTTTTTACTTTTTTGTAAAAAGGATTAAGTCATTTGATAAAAAATGAGAATACATCACCATGATATCAGCCTTTATACCTTTAGGGTTTATTATTGGTTTTGTATCTACAAGCTTTGAAAAAAAGATTTTCTTTAATAATGAAAAAGTTACAAGTTTAGGTTATAAAAAACCAAAATTTGTAATGCCTCATGTTTACATAATATTATTAGCAATAATATTTGTAATTATTGTTGTGTCATGACTTGTTACATGAACAGGATCACCTGCTAACAAACTTGGTTTTAATGTTTCAAGTGGAAATGATATTTCTGCTGCCATTACAGCTACACTTGGTCCTGATGGTAAATGAAGTGTTAGTGTAAGTGATATGGGAAGTTTAACTCCTGAAAAATATTCTGAACTTATGACAAATATAGGAACTACAAATACTGCTCTTAGTAATTTGTCAGCAAATGCAGATATTAATCAAGTTATTAAATTAATACAAGATAATATTAAAGGTACTGGAAATCAACAATGAAATGTAGGTGAAGCTGCAATAACATATGCACAATCTTCTGCTGGTTTCTTATATTTGTTAGTTGCTCCAATTGAAGGGTTTGTTAATGCTGCTGACCTTATTATCTTCTTATTAATAATGGGTGGTTTCTTAGCTATTGTTACTGAATCTGGAGCTCTTGAAGCAGGATTAGGTAGAATGGTTAAAAGATTACAAGGAAAAGAAATTATTTTAATTCCTATTCTATTCTTACTATTCTCAGTTGGTGGTGCAACTTATGGTATGGCTGAGGAAACAATACCATTCTACTTATTATTAATTCCAGTATTCTTAGCTGCTGGTTTTGATACATATACAGCATTCTTAGTAATATTACTTGGTGCAGGTCTTGGTACTGCTGCTTCAATTCTTAACCCATTTGTTGTTAATACAGCAACTTCAGCTGTTAATAATGCAGGTTCTTGATCTGGAGATGCTTTATCTCCATCAATTGGTATTGTATGAAGATCAGTAATTTATGTTGTATTAGTGATTGCTGGATGTTCTTATGTTACATGATATGGTTGAAGAGTAAAAAAACACCCTGAAAAATCAGCTGTTTATGATTTAAGAAAAGAACATGAAAAACAATTTTCATTTAATTTAAATTCTTTACCAGAATTTACAGTTAAAAGAAAAATTATCTTAGCTTTATTTGCTATAACTTTTGTATCAATGATAATTTCAGTTATTACTTGACCAGATGTTGCAAAAACTGAAGCTTTCTCAAATGCAGCTAATTGAGTTAACACTTATTTCCCTTTTATTGGTGGTGTTAATAAAGATGGATCAGGAATGATTGGTGCTTGAGGTACATGATACTTAGTAGAAATGAGTTTCTTATTCTTCTTATCATCAATAGTAATTGGTTTATTATCATGAAAAGGTTCTTTACATTTCATCAATAAATTCATGGCAGGAGCAGCTGACTTTATTGGTGTAGGTATTGTAATTTCTATTTCAAGAGGTATTTCTCTTGCTGTATCAAAAACAGGTTTAGATACAATTATTATTAATGGATTAACGGGAATGATGCAAGGTATTGGTAATGTTTATGGTGTAACAATTATCTTCTTCTTAGTATTCTTTGCATTATCATTCTTAATTCCAAGTACTTCAGGATTTGCTTCAGCTGTATTCCCAATTATTGGACCAGCTATTGGTGGGTTTGGACATCCTGTAGCTCTAAATGGTTTAACAATTAGTGGTAGTATTGCTTCGTTCTCATTAGCAAGTGGTATTGTTAATATTTCAATGCCATCTGGTGGAATCTTCATGTCAGCATTATCTGTTTCAAATATACCTTTAGGTAAATTCTATAAAGCTTCATGATGATTCTTATTAGTGCTTATAGGACTTTCACTAATGCTATTATTAATTGGACAAGCAATAAATGGAAATACAACTTCAAATACATCTATTTTCTAAAATGTTAAAATATGACCTATTAAAGGTCATATTTTTTTTTGTACTATTAATACATTTGTATAAAAATATAAGTTATTTTTCTATTTTCTCTTTATTGTATATAATAAAAGTATAGATTAATTAGGAGGCGATATGGTGTATATCGAAAGTGAAATTAGTAGTTTACGATGTCATTGTTTATTTTTTGCTGATCCTAATTGATTAGCTTAATATAAATTTTTATATAAAATTATTACTTTATATAGTTAATAGTAATTTATTAACCATTTTTAACATTGTAAATTTACATTCAACAGAACTAAACATTATTTGTTTTAGTTTTGTTTACTGTCAATTTAATCTATAAAAATACTTATAAAAAATAATTTAAATTCGAGGAGAAAATGAAATTTAGAAGTAAAAAAAAGTTTAAAGCATGAGTTACAACTTTAATTAGTTCTGCATTTATTGCAGTTCCTTCATTCATGTTTTTAACACCTAATAATAATTTATCATCAAATGCAACTCATCTTGAGTCAGCTAAATATATTGAAGAAAATTTAGATTTTTTTAAAAAAGAAATAAATAATAATTATTCAACTAAGTTCAACCCAAGTTATATTGAATATAAAAATGTTTTTAATTTATATGGAGAGGAAAATAAATCAGTTTCATATTTAGATTTTAATAGTACTAATGGATATTTAATTCTAGGAGATAATTTAGAATTATTAGATATATCTTTAGATTTAGAATTATCTTATTTAAAAAACACAAATAAAGAAATATCATATTCTAGAGATTTTGGATTTTTATATTATGAGAATGATAAATGAAATCAATTTAATGAAAATTATTCATTAGAAAAAAGTCAAAGATTACAAAAACTAGATGGTTCAAATGATAATGAACAATTTGATCCTAATGATATTGTTTCTGTAAATCAAAATTATACAACTTTTTTAATTAATGGTGATGGTCCTCCTGAAAAACCATCAACAGAAACAGGTCATATAATTGGTAAACCATTTGGTCCTGGATATATTATTAATGAATATAAATATTTAGAAAAACATCATGGAAAAAACTATTTTTTTTATGACGATCATTATTTAAGATATTGAGAGTATACTGTGCAAGATGATTTTTCTGTTTATAGAAATAATTTAACTGGTAGTGGTGAAGGAAATTGTTTGCTTACTTCTTTATATTTAACTTTAAAATATATGCATGAAACTAATCAAATTAAATTTGAAAATGTATGAGTAGATAGTGATCATAGTATAACTGGTGTTGGACAATGACAAAGTGTTTTTGATAATTATTATTTTATACCAGAAAAAGAAGAAAATTCTTTATATAATGATTTAATAAATAAAGACTGATTTCTAGTTGATAAAGGTAAAAATACTCTTGTTGAAGTAAACAATAATGAACAAAAAGAATATGATAGAGTTGAAATTCCTTTTCTATATTCAAAAATAAGAGAAGTTGCAAAACAATTTGGCTATACACATGAAAGTTCAATAATAACACCTATATTTGTGGAAACTATAACCAAAACAGTTGTGAATAGATATTCTAAAAGCAAAAAAAATTTTTTTCAAAGACAAACTAATATTGGTTTTTCAATTGATTTTAATAGTTTTTTTGTTAAACCAATTAAAAACAATACTCCTGTAATGTGAAATTTTTTTCATGAGCAATTTGGTGTACCGCATTCTATTGTTGTTACTGGATACAAAAGATATGTGATAAAACAAAAGGTTTTATTATTTTATACGAATTCTTTTGTAAATCTTTTAATGGTAAATGATAATCACAATGACTTTGAAACATGATTTGATATTAGTCATATAAAACTTGATGCTCTTTGAGGATTGGTGAATATAGATCTTAATTTAGGAGTGTCTTTAACAATTAATAAATAATATAAAAAGGGACAAATATGAAATGTAAAAAATTTTTATTAACACTAACACCTTTTTGTTTTTTGGGCCCTCTTGTTTTATCTAGTTGTTGTGAAAAATATGTTAATAACCATGAACATATCATACAAGGAGAAACAATACAAGTTGCAGCTAATAACTCACTAGGAAAAGTTAATATTACATGTGATGATTTATATATGGCAACAAGTAGTTTAAATAAAACATATTTAGTTTTTAAATTTACATATACTTCTGGAATTAGAGATACACGTAAACCTATTTATAATGAAAATTATGAATTAGATAATTCTTATTCTTTTAAATCAATAGGAAGTACAATGGAACCATTTATTTATATTAATATTGGTTCATGAAATAATATTATAGATTCAAATCAAAAATTTAATTTTGATCTTATTGGGGTAATTGATCCAGATGAAATGCCAATGGGAGTTGATTCTTATAGAAAAACATTGAATAGAGAAATTACAAAAAAATATAATGGAGTTGATTATTTAGATTTTGTTATAACTCCAAAACCAACATCATATTATTATTTCTTTGATTATCCTTATCGTTGATTTGAGCAATCTTTAGAATTTTCAAATATATTTTCACAATACTTAGCAAAAGGAGAAAAATGAGGTGGTGGTAATGGTTTAAATTTATTATCAATTAAAAGCGATAGAAAATCAATAATTACAACATTAGGACTTTGATGACTAACATCAGATATTAATTTAAATATGAAAAAATTGGAAGTTAATTTCTAGTATAAATATACTAATAAAACTTTATAAAGTTGAATAGAAACACTTAATATTAAACAATTGGTAAATTAGTAAGATAAAATATGGACTTCAAGTGTCCATATTTTTTGTTATATTAAAAATGCTGAATAAAAAAAGACACCACACACAATTGTTTATGCTTAGTGCTGCTATATTTCTATCCTGACACGGTTCGCCACAACTGTTGTAATGTCAAATTAATTATATATAAATTTTGATAAATTAATAACTTATTTAAGTTTATAATAGTAGTATTGTTTATTTGAGGTAAATTCTATGGTTAAAAACAGTGAATGTATTTTTTGTAAAATTGCAAACAAAGAAATACCAGCTAAAATGATAGCTGAAAACGATTATGCTGTAGCTTTCTTAGATGCAGATCCTGTAACTGATGGTCATACTTTGATAATTCCGAAATTACATTGTGAAAATTTTTCAACTTGTAATGATAAATATATGGTAGGTGTTAGTTTATTAGCAAAAGAAATTGCTAAAAAATTAATTCTTTCACCATTGAAGCCATGAGGATTTAACTTTTTAAGTAATGAGCAATCAATAGCTGGACAAGAAGTAAAACATTTTCATTTGCATGTTATACCAAAATATGAAAAAGGTATTGGTTTCAATATTGGTAAAGTGCAAAATATTGTGAAACCTAAAAATATTAGAAATATTAATGAAACATTTGACATATTAAAAAAGAGCAAGTATATTATTGAATAACAATAGTATTCTATCTAATTAATTTTATGTAATATTTGAATATATTTTGTTTAGAAAATTAATATATTTGTTGTGAGGATTATATGATTATTAAAAAGAGAAAATCATTTTTTTTAGGTAGTGGTTTAGTTGTTACTTCTTTAGCTTTTTCTTTAACATTAACATCATGTTCAAATGTATTGAGTTCTTATGTTGAAAAAACTTTAGCCAAAGGAAATGGGTCTAATTTTTATGACACACTTGGAACTGGAAGTTTACAACAAATAGTTCTTGACGCTCTTAAATCAAGAACTGGAAGAAATGAAATATTAGCATATGTAAATGGATTAATTTCTATTAGTATTATTGAAAAATTACAAGAAGATCAAAAAAAAGGTAATGTTTATAAAAATGATTTAAACAACCAAAAAGAAAAAATAGATAAAGATTATAATGATTTAGTAAAACAATATAAAAAAGATTATAAAGATGCTTGAGCTTTAAAGATGCAACAAGATGTTTTAGATCAAAGTGGTGGAACTGTAGAAAGTTACAAATTTGATAAATTGATCTCTTGAGCAAATAGTTATTTAAATTCTAAAATATTTGAGAATTTTTATGTTGCGCTTTTTGATGGCGCAAATCAAATTATAAAAACACCTACAAAAGATGCTGTTAAATCTATTTTGGCTACTAATAATACTAATTTATATAAATTTAGTGATAAAGCAATAAATGCAAAAACAGATACAATTGAAGGAAAAATTTTTTCTGAAATACAACAATATATTTTTGATAATTGAGTTAAATATGAAAATCCTTATATTGTAAATATGTCATTATGAAAATATGGGACTCCAAAACAAGGTGTTTCAAGTTTATATATTAATGCTTCTGACACTAATACATCAACTGATGATGAAGGGAATGAAACTACAACAACTAATTCAGCAAGTTATAGTTATCCATATTTTGCAAATGATAATGGAACAAATAATACACCAAGTACAGTTCAAAAATTTGATTATTTTGTAGCAGAAGCTAAAACAACTGCTAATTTCATAACAGATACTACATATGGTTTAAAAGAAATTCCATTAGAGTTTACTGAAGACCAATCAACATTAATATTAGTTAAAAATGGAAGTAGTTATTCTGATTTAGTTCCAGAGTTTGCTTCTGCTTCTTCTTATTTATATGGAACTTTATTGGATTCAACTAAAGGTGGAATAACTAATAATGATACAAAGTTTCAAAAAAATTTAAATGCATTAGTAACTACTCCAGCTACTCCTTCTAATGTTCCATCAGGTTTTGATGATATTACATCAGAATTTTTAAGTACAGCAGAAATAAGTAATTTTGAAAAACAATTACAATTATCAACAAGTTATGTTAACAACACTTTGACAAGTAGTGGTCCATTGAGTGGAAATAGGGACAAAAAATTATATGTAATTGATGCTTTTAAACCAACTGATACTCAATTAAATGAATTCATGTTTATTAGAAATTCTTTTGGTGTTCATGCTCTTTCAATTGATGGGTCAACATATTTAAAAACTTCTACAGATACTGTGAATTTAAAAAAGAAATCTGCTGATATAGTGATGTATCATTATTTTAATAATATATATGGATTCAATACTAATTTTTCTATAGATTTACAAAATGAAATGTCTACATATTTTAATAACAACATTTCACAAGTTTTAATTGATTTTATTTCTAATAATACATTAAACATAACTGCTGATTTTTCTAGTTTTAGTTCTAATAACTCAACTGTAACTGATTATTTAAAAAGTTTAGTTGCATATTATACTTTAGAAAAAAGTTCTAATAAAGAAATAGAATATCAAAAAAAATTATATGCAAATAAAAAAAATTATAGTACTACAAATTATGGGCAAACAGCAGATTTAAACGGCTTAGGTACACCTTATGTGTTCTCTCCTAAAACAGATGATCCATATAATTTTGATTTCACATCAATTGCTTTACCAAAAATTGATACTAATAAATCATTTATTGAATCACTTGATAGTTCATTGACTACAATGAATTCTTCTATTGAAAAATATTATAATGAAATTAAAGATAGTATTTCGCCTTTAAGATCTGATTTTGAAGGATTTCAATATAGTCAATATCTTTACACAAATAACACAATTGTTAATAGAGTTCTATTAACATATGGTAATAGTTCAGATATTTCAAATAGTGTTAAAAATCAAATTTTAAAGAAAGCTTTAGGTTCAAAATATAACTATAATTTTTCAAGAACTCTTTCATCAACTGGTAGTCCAAAAAAATATGAATATTCAAGTGAGTATAAATCAAATTTTTCAACAAATACTGATTTAAATAGTGGAATAGATCAAGGTTTAAGTAATTATTTTTATAACAAATCTTTTACTGATGGCGAAGCAGGTAGATGAAGCAGTTATAATATGTTAAAAGATTCAACATCAACTAATTTTGATGTAAGTGCACTAAATACATATAGAAATAGATTGTGAAGTTATAATGCTGAATATGTTAATAATAATGTTATGTCATCTATGAATGAGTTATATAGTTTGTTAGTGACAATTGATTATTTACTACAAGATGATTATAGTGAGTTTATAAACTATTTAAAAGACACAATTACCATTTCTAATAATGCTTTTTTAGTTTGAGCAAATTCATATAATTTTGAAATTGAAGATGCAAATAATACTGCTAATCCACCAGCTGCTAAAACAATTGATAATTTATTAAATGTTTCAAATATAAAACAAAATTTAAATAATAGTTATTCAAGTGATTATTTTGGTATATCTACAAGTATTCAAAAAAATGAATTAATTAATAATTCATATGCAAATGCAACATATACTACCAATGAAAATTATTATATAGTTTCAGGTGGTAAACTTGGATTCTATGGATTACAAGTTGCAAATGCAGCTGCTGTTCCAACTACAATAGGTAATTTAATTTTTAATGATCCTTTATCTCAAAATGTTGATGGCACAGGCGTTTTATATTCATACAATAATAAAGAAAATTTAATTAATTATGTAAATAATTTATCTACTATATCAGCTGTAGATACATTGGCAAATAATTTATTTAAATATACAGGTACATTTAAAAAAGAAAATGTTGTAAACCAAAAAGGTTTAGATCTAAAAAAAGAAAATTTCATTAAAAATATAAATGATGTAAATCAAATAAAGGATAATTATTTTAAACCAAGAAATTCAAATGTTGGATTAGAAACAGTAACTAATAATACTAAATCTTATCTTCCAATAATTGATTCAGAAAATAACAGAATTAAACATGGTGGATATGTAATTCAATTAAATTATTCTAATATAACTGACTTTAATACATTTTATAGTTATATTAAAACTCAGTTAACTGATGATAAAAATACATATGATGTTATTGGTAATTTAATTGTAAAAGCAGCAATGGATTCTAATATTCAAAAACGTGCAATTGATAAAATAACAACATCAAATAAAATAAATGTATATGATATAAGACTTTACAATGAACTTGGTTCAACATATGTAAAGAATTGAAAATGATAGGATAATGGTAATACTATGGGAAAAATTAAATCAATTTTAAATAAGAAAAAAATATTATTTGGTTTAGTGGGTACAACTTTAGTTGCTACACCATTATTTCTTTCATCATGTTCAACATCAGAAATGCAAAAAATTATTAATAATACTATTTCAAAAGGAGATGGGAAAGCTTTTACATCAAACCTTTCTCTTACTGAAGTTGTTACAAATGCATTGCAGAATTCTTCTGGATATGAATCATTTATGAGCAAAGTTGCAGATTCTTTAGCACTTCAATGAATGGAATATAGCGCTAATCAAGATAATCAAGTCCAATATAGAAATTCATTGAATGAAAAAAGAAGAACTATTAATGAAGAGTATAATGATTTAGTTGATAAGTATAAAAAGGAAAATAAAAAAAATTGAGAAATTGTTTTTCAACAAAAAGAATTAGATCCAAATGGAGGAACTGAAGCTAGTTGAAAAGAAAAGAAAATGATTGATTGAGCAAAAACTGAATTGCAAAATAAGTTATTTGCTGACGATTATTTTACATTAGTTAGTACAGATGGAACAAAAGTTGAAAATAATCCAAGTCCTGAAACAATTCTTAATGCATTAAGTGATAACCCAACATATAAATTTGGATTTAATGAGTATGCTATTAGTTCCAATCGTTATCAAATAACTCATGCAGATGTACAATATGCAAAATTTCAAAGATTTATTTTTGATAAATGAGTACAAAATGAAAATCCTTTTATTGTGAATATGGTTTTATGAAAGTATGGTACACCATCATCTGCAAATGGAGTAGGTGATTACTATAATGTAGAAGCTAAAAAAGAAGATGATAGCACTAATACAGGAACTACTACTGCTTCTTCAACATTGAATTCTACATCTACTGAAGGAGAAGGCAATGGTGATAGTGGAGAGTCTGAAACAACAAGCACAGTTGCTGGAAGTTATAGTTTTCCATATTTTCAAGAACCTACAACAAATGACAATACATCTACAACTATTAAATATAAAAATTTTGTAAATGAAGCAAAAACAAAAAATAATTTTGAAATAAATACAACTTATGGTTTGAAAAAGATTAGCAAAGATTTTACAGAAGATAATTCAACATTTATTCTTGCAAAAAATGGAAGTATTTACAATGATCTTTATATAGAATTTGCAGCAGCTAGTAGTTATTTGTATGGATCTGGATTAAGTAGTGTAACACAAAATGGCTCAACTACAGCACAAAGCCCTGTAGCAAAAAAGAATATATTAAAGTCTATTACACCAGATACTGCTTCTACTTTAGGATTTGATATTATTACAAAGGAATTTGTAAGTGATACAAGTTTTAAAACTACTGCTACTGATTTAAATGAAACAAAATTAGATAAAGCATTAGTTAATAAAATAATAAAGAATAATGAAAGTAATCCATTGTTACCAATTATTCAACAAAAGAAAGATCTTTATACAATAGATGCTTTCCAAGTAAGTGATACTCATTTGAATAAATTTATGTTAATAAGGGATGAAGCTGGTGTTCATGCTATTTCAATTGATGGTGATACTTACATAAATAAAGCTACATCAATGAGTGATGCTAGAAAAAGAGCTGGTGATATTGTAATGTATCATGCATTAATGGGAAGAAATAATAGTGAAGCTAATGAAGGATTTACAATAGATTTAAAAAGTGAGTTATCTACATATTTTAGTAATAACACTAATTCTTTAATTTTAGAATATGCCCTTAAAACATTTAATGCAAATGAAGACAAATCAAATGATACAAATACACAACAGATGTTTGATTTAGACAAATTATTTGAAGATAAAAAAGCTAGTTATTCTACATTATTACAATCATTGCTTAATTATATTAATAGTTTAAAACTTGAAAATAGACAGACAGATTACATTACTAAAATGATTGATGCAAAATCAAAATTTTCATCAAATTATGGTGTTGATACATATAAGAATGGATTGGCATCAAAATGGATTTATTCATTAGGTAATACTAGTCATTTAAAAATATATAATAAGTATTATGGTTATGATTTAACAAATGTTATAAAATCTGATTCTAATAGTGATACATTATTAACAACTTATAAATCTGCAGTTTCAACATTTATACAAGCAAATACAGTTATGCCTTTAACATCAAATTTTGCAGGCTTTAAATATAGTGAATATGTATATTCAAATGATAAGTATTTGAATGCAGCAATAGATGGTTATGTAAATAATGGTAACAATATTGGTAATGATGTAAAAATAAAAATATTAAAGAATTATATTGGAAATGATTTTTTTGATTTTACTACATTAAGTTTTAAAGCAGGGACTTTATTATCATCTCCAAATGATACTAAAATGAATAGTGCTTTTGCAAATTATTTTTTTGGACAAAATTTTAATGATAAAAAAAATAAATGATTTAACTATAGTGCAACATCAAGTGGTAACTCTTCAACAACACCATCTATTAATGATAATGAAATTGATAAAGCTGCTTTAGAAAAATATAAAAAAGATTTATATATTAAAGAAAATTCAAATACAAGTCTTTCAACCTATAGTACAAATTATCTATCTTTATTAACAGCAGTTGCTTCTGTGAAATATTTATTAGAGGATGATTCAAAACAACTATTAGAATATTTGAAAACAAAAATTGTATATGGTCAAAATGCCTTTATAGTTTGAGAAAACTCAGAAAATACATTTTTAGGTAGAGCTTCTAGTGATAATGTTCAAAAAATGTTAAAAGCAGATGCAATTAGAATGAATATAGATAATAGTTTAACATCTCACTATATAGATCAATCAAGCACTACTGCTATTCTTTATAATAATGAGATTATGGTAAGTGCTTTTGGTTATAGTTCAAGTTATTACAATGTTGTAAGTAATATGGTTGGTTATAAAGGTATTCAAACTAATGCATCAAATTCATTAAGTTCTACAATAATTGAACGTCTATTTACAAATGATAGAGTAAATAATGATACTGGAATAGGTGCATTGTATGGATATGAATCAATTGAAAAAATGAAATCATACATTGATTCTGTTTCAACAAAAGCAGATTTAGAAAATGTTTCAAATGATATTGCAGGAAAAATTAAACATTTAGATTTAAGTACATATAATAATTCTGAGTTATCTTTAACACAAAAGAAAGAAGAACTTAAAAAAATTATAGATAATGCACAAATTAAACCTGAGATGTTTACTGCTAGAAATACTTATATTCAAGAATCTAATTCAGACCCTATTCCTACAACTGATAGTCCATTTTTGCGTTCAGGTGCTGCAGTTATTCAATTAAATCAGAATGATTTAGCAACAAAGGCAAGTTTATTAAATGGGTTAAAAGGTAATAAAGGAAGTAATGCAGTACAATTAACTGATATTGATAGTGATGAAATCTTCTTTAATTTAATTGCAGAAGCATCAAAAGATGGTTCAATTCAAAAAAAAGTATTAAATAAAGTATCATCTCAAAATAAAGTTATTTCATATGATAAAAGAACAAATAATAATTTAGATGGTTATTGATTATCTAATTGAAAAAGCAAAGAAGAATAATTTAATTAAATAATTATTTTAGAAGGATATAGTTATGAAAAAAAATATATTTAGAAATAAAAAAATATTAATAGGTATTGGTTCTTTAGCAACACTAGTTGCTGCTCCAACTATTTTAACATCTTGTTCTTCTATAGATAAGACATTAATTGAAAAAACTTTTAGTAAAGGTAATGGAACTTCTTTTGCAAATAATTATTCAATTGCTCAAGTTGCAGAACAAGCACTAAAAACAGATGCAGGTGCAAAAGCAATGGCTTCAAATGTTGCTAATACTTTGTTGTTAGATTGATTTGATAGACTTTCAAAAGAATCAGGTCAAGAAGTAACTAAAAGAGCATATGATTCTCAAAAGAAAACAGTTGATGATGATTATAAAAATGAATTAAAAAATTCAACTAATACAAATGGTGCAAATCATGAATTAAAATTTCAACAAGATCAATTAGACCCAAATGGTGGTACTGAAGATAGTTGAAAGAAAAAGAAAATGCTTGAATGAGCAAAAAGTGAATTTGCAACAAGACTTTTTGAAAAAGATTATTTAGCTGTAGTAGATATAAATGATTCAACTTCTGTTACTATGCAACCAACAATTGACCAAATAAGAAAAAGTGTTAAAAATGATGGATATAAATTTGCTTTTACAGAAAATGCAATTCAGAATGGTAATAAGAATCCATATGCTGATAAAGAATATGCTAAATTTCAGCAATTTATTTTTGATCAATGAGTTCAAGTAGAAAATCCATATATTATAAATATGGTATTGTGAAAATATGGAACTCCAAAAGAAGGTATTAGTAATATTTATAATAAAGATGCTTCAAGCATTAGTGATAAGACAGCAACTGGAAATTATTCTTTCCCATATTTTGCTACAAATGGAACTTCAAATTCTAATGGAGGTCCAATTACACAATTTACAAACTTTGTAAATGATGCAAAAAATGATGAAAATTATTATTCTAGTGAAGCAACTGAAAATGAATTAGGTATAAGAAATATCGATAAGGGATATACCACAGATAGTTCAACATTAATATTTGCAAAAAATGGAAGTATCTATAATGATCTTTATATAGAATTTGCAGCAGCTAGTAGTTATTTATTTCAAAAAGCATATTCAAAAACTACTACTTCTACAACTAATTGAGAAAAAGATATTACTACAACTGCAAGTAATGGATTAGATGTAATTACAAGTAATTTTATTTCAACAACTACTTCATCAAATCCAAGTGCAGTTAAAATAAAATCAGATCTTGCAAAAAAATTCATAAATATGAATGGTCCTTTAAAAACTTTGGCAAATAATGATATCTATGCAATTGATGCTTTTCAACCAAATGCTAATTCAAAATTAAATGATTTCCTATTTATTAGAGATGAAGCTGGTGTACATGCTATTGCAATTGAAGGACAAAAATATATTGCATCTGCAAGTGATGAAGCTAATGCAAAAAAGAATGCTGCACAAATTGTTTTATTTCATTATTTTTTAGGTAAATCAACAGAAAATAAACAGGGATTAGAAATAGATATTAAAACGGAATTAACAAATTTTTATAATAATAATACAGATTATTTAATTACAAAATATATAGAAACAGATAAGGAACAAAAAATATTTAATCCATCAATATTAGATCTTAATTTAAAGTACTTGTATGAAAGTTATAGTAATTATGCTATGGAACTTTCTAAAATAGATAAAGTAAAAGAATATAATGAAAAGATGTTTTCTCAAAAACAAACTTATTCTAATAATTATGGTGTTGATGCTAAAAAGAATGGATTTGCTTCAGGATGAATTTTTACTAAAACCAATAATATTTATGATGTTGCAAATACTGTTAAACTTCCTAATTCAAAAGATCCTTTTGAAACTGGAGGCACTTATAGTAAATATTTAGAAAGAATTAATCCATATATTAGTGCTTTAAATTTAAAACCATTAACAAGTAATTTTGGGGGGTTTAAATATAGTCAATATATTTATTCAAATGATTTTATTGTAAATAGTATTTTACTAGCTTATGGAAGCGATTCAAATAGTATGGGTGATTCAATGAAAGTTGATATACTTTCTAAGTATCTTGATACTGATTTTGATTTAAATACATTAAAATTCAAAGATCAAGCATTTGCTGGTAAAACAAAAACTGAATTAGATACAGCTTTGATTAACAATTATTTTTCTTCTACTTTTAATGGATTAACAAATAAATGAACTCAATATACTGAAACTACATTTGATAAAGATAAGTTAAATAATTACAAATTTGATTTATATAAGAAATCAATGAATGTTAAGAATAATGCAACAATAACAAATCAAGTTTCTCTTTTAACGTTAATTTCTACTGCAAAATATTTATTAAATAATAATGGTCAAGAATTCTTAAATTATTTAAAGACAAAAATAGTTGTTGGAGAAGATTCATATATTGCATGAGTAAACACATATAATTCAACTTTGACTACTAAACCAAATAGTATTACTAAAGTTAGTGATTTATTAAATGTTAATAATATGCAACAAAATGTTAATAATAATTACACTTCAGCTTATACAGGATTAAAAACTAATAATGCAATAGTTGATGTGTCACAAAATAATGCAGATGCTTATATTTCAAATGAAATCAATAATTACTATAATTTTGTAGATGGTAAACTTGGGTACATGGGATTAATAAATCAAGATTCTACAATTAATAGTGTTGCAATTAAAAACAGATTATTTGTTGATCCAACAATTGATAATTCTACAAAAAAAGGTGTTCTATTTTCTTATGGAAGTAAACAAGATTTATTGAATTTAATAGATTCATATAGTTATGAATCACAAATTTCTGAATTAACAACTGATTTAATGAATAAAACAAAAGCTTTTGATGCTGGACAAATTTTTGAATCTGCAACAGAAATTGAACAAAAGAAAACCATTTTAAAAGGCATTGTAAATGATACAACTAAATTTACAGATGTAATGTTTCAAAGAAGAGATAATTATATAGGACAACAACCAACTGGAAATACTAATAATAGTGATGTAACTCCTGTTACTGATAATTCAAATGGTGATAATATAAAATCTGGAGCATTTGTTTATCAAATAAATAATAGTGATTTAAAAGATTGAAGTAGTTTTGAACAAGTCTTTAGTAGTTCTTCTTCAAAAAATGATATTATTTATAATTTATTATTTACAGCAGCTGCAGATACTAATATTCAAGCTACAGCACTAGTATCAATATTAGAAAATAGTAAATTAACAGTTTATGATACAAGATTAAATACTCAACTTGGTCCTAAATGAATTACTAACTGAAAAAACTAGTTTTTTTGATAAAATAACTAATAGTGTATTTAACCAATAGTTATTTCAAAAAGATAGATATATTATAATTTGTGTATAGTGGGAGATACAAAATGAAAGTATCAGTAACAAGAATCCAAAAAGATGATGAATTAAATGTTGATTTATTCAAATTTAAGGGAAAACCTTTAAATGTGACATTAGCATTTTGATATCAATTAATTGAACCAAGATATTTAATTAATAAAGATGCTTTTAGATCATTATGATTTAAGTATACAAATTGTTCAAAAGAGATTTGTTATCGAGAACAATTTAATCCTGATGTTTTAATGGAATATTTGACACAATGGAATATTTATAAACTTGAAGCATTCTTAGAAAAAATTTGAATCAAGTATAAATTTATAATTAATTTTGAAGCATAATCAATACACCAATATTTGGTGTATTTTTTTGTCTAAATTATTGTATTATTTTTATTGTTAATATTTATTAATAATTGTTTGGATAAAAAATGGCAAAATGATTTAAAAATCCTTGAATACAAGAAGTATTGAATAGTTTAGATTTTAAAACACTTACAGAAATTCAAAAAAAATCTATACCTTTAATTTTGGATAATAAAAATGTTATAGGTGTATCAGAAACAGGAACAGGAAAAACTTATTGTTTTTTATTTCCTATTTTTGATTCTATTGATTTATCAAAGAAAAACATTCAATCTATTATTATTTCGCCAACTAGAGAGCTTGCAAAACAAATATATGTTAAAGCAAATTATTTTAAAAAATTTAATAATGATATTAAAATATCAACATTAATTGGTGGTACTCAAAATAATCTTCAAATAATTTCTAAAAATCCTCCACATCTTTTAATTGCAACCCCAAAAAAATTAAATGATTTATTAACAGAATATAAAGTTAATTTATTGAGTGTTAATAAAATTATTTTAGATGAAGCAGACATGTTAGTAGATCTTGGATTCTTTCCACTAATTGATAGTATTTTTAGTTTTTTCAAGAAAAGTGATGCAATTCAAAAAATTGCATTTTCAGCAACATTGCATGAAACACTAAGTGTTCAATTATCAAAGTATTTTAAAAATACAGAAATTGTTAAAATTTCAAATAAGATTTGAAAACACAAAAAAATTAACCATTATGTTATTCATTATAAAGATGATAAAGAAAAGGTTTTTTTAAATCTTGTAAATAATATTAATCCATATTTTTGCATTGTTTTTGCAAACACAAAAAAAGATGTAGAAATGATTTATAAAATTTTATATAAAAACAATAAAAATGTTTTGCAACTTCATGGTGGCTTATCAAGTCGTGATAGAAAAAATGTTTTTAAAGATATTCAAAATAATAATTTAAATTTTTTAGTAGCAACAGATTTAGCTTCTAGAGGAATTGATATAGATGGAGCAAGTCATATTATTTCTTGAAATATGCCTAAAGAAGATATTTGATATATACATAGATCTGGTAGAACAGGACGTAGTAATTATTATGGAGATTCTTATGTGTTTTTAGATAACTCTACAAGTTATCAAATAATTAGATTACAAAAAAAAGGAATCAATTGAAATAATAAAAAATATAGTAAAGGAGAATTTATAGATTTTGATTATAAATTTAAAAATAGAGAAAAGAAGGAAACTGAAGTTGATGTCCAAATAAGAAAAATTATTCAAACAAGTAGTAAAAAAGTAAAACCAAACTATAAAAAGAAAATAAAGCTAAAAATAAATGAGGTAAAAAGAAAAGCAAAAAGAAATAGAATTGAAGAACTTGTGAATAAAGAAAGAATAAAAAAATATAAAATAGAAAATGCTAAAAAATCAAAAGATAAAAATTAAAAATTTATTTATCTTTAAAAGTATAATAATAAGTATTTAAGGAGCAAAAGTTATGCCAAGAAAGCATTTAATTGCATCTGGAATTAATAAAAAACAACAATCGCAAGCTAAAATATGAAATAAACTTGCTAAAGAAATAAAGGCAGCAGCTAAAGTTGGAGGAACAAATCCTGAGGCAAATCCAAGATTAAAAGCTGCTATTGATAAAGCACTTCAAAATAATTTATCAAGAGATTCAATTGATAGAAATATTAATGGAGCAACTAAAGATAAGGATAATCAAACAGATTATTTATTTGAAATATATGGGCCTAAAGGTCTTGCTATTATTGTAATGGGGTTAACAGATAATCAAAACCGTTTATTAAGCTCTTTAAAAGGATATTTATCAAAATTAAAAGCTGATATTGCTACACCAAATAGTGTTAAAATGAATTTTAAGTATTGTGGTGAGATTATTATTCCTTTAAATAAATTAGAAGATCAAGAAAAAAAAGAAGAAGCAAATAATTACGAATTAATTATTTTGGAAAAATGTATGGAACTTGGAATTGATGATATTGATATCATAATAAATGATGATTGTTTACAAGTATTAACTACACCAAAGGATTTTTATGTAGTGAGAGATAAATTAAATGAATCTAATTTAACTTTAGTTAATTCTGAAGTGAGATATATTCCAAATGATTATATAAATCTTGATAATGAAAATTATGAAAAGCTAACAAGATTTTTAGATTCATGTGAAGAAGATGATGATATTCAATGAGTTGTAACAAACTTTGGAGAGGTAATTTAAAATGGGAAAAATTTTTGATAAAGATATAGATTTTACAAAATGATATACTTCAATAATCCTTGAAAGTGAGTTAATAGAATATGGTTTAGTTAAAGGCACAATGATTTTAAAACCTTATGGATATTCTATATGAAATAATATCCAAAAAGGAATGGATAAATATCTTAAAAAAGTTGGAACAGAAAATTGTTATTTTCCTTTAATGATTCCATATAGTGAGTTCATCAAAGAGTCTAAACATGTTGAAGGATTTGCTCCTGAATTATTTAAAATTAGTAAGTTAGGTGATAAAGTTTTAGAAGATGAACTAGTAATAAGACCAACTTCTGAAATTGCATTTTGTCATTATTTTAAATCTGTTTGTAACAGTTATAATGATTTACCAATTGTGTTAAATCAATGATGTAGTGTTTTTAGAGTGGAAAAAAATACTAGACCATTTTTAAGAAATAGTGAATTTTTATGACAAGAGCAACATGCAATTTTTTCTAATGAAAAAGATGCAAAAGATTTTTCTTTTAGAATGATAAATATATACAAAGATTTTATGAACAAATTTTTATGTCTTCCTGTATTAATGGGAGAAAAAACTGAATATGAAAGATTTGCAGGAGCTTCAAAGACTTTTACATGTGAGGCATTAATGCAGGATGGGCAAGCGTTGCAAGTTGGAACATCCCACTATTTAAGTACAAATTTTTCTAAAAATTTTGATATTAAATTTCAAACTAAAAACAATAATTTTGATTATGTTTATCAAACATCTGCTGGTTGTTCTTCAAGATTAATTGGAGCTATGATTTTAGTTCACTCTGACAATAAAGGGCTTGTATTGCCTAGTTTGATTGCACCTTACAAATATATTATTATTACAAATAATGAAAAAGATAATAAACTAGAAAAAGTATTGTCTCATGTTAAAGCATCATTAGGTTCTATTATTTTTAAACATGATGATAGAGAAAAAGGTATAGGTCTAAAACTTTCTGAATACGAAGTTAAGGGTGTACCTTTCCAAATTATTATTGGTAGTAAAGAAGTTGAAAATAATCAAATAACAATTTATAAAAGAAATACACAAGAAAAAATTGGTTATTCATTAAATGAAATTAATTTTGATTTATTTAGAAATTTATTATTACAACATGATGAAGAATTATTTAAAAAGGCAGAAAAATTCTTATTAGACTCAATTGTTAAAGTCAATAATTTAGAGGAATTTATATTAGCTATTAAAAATAAAAAAATAGCATTAGCCTATTGAAATGGTAATCAAGAAGATGAAAAAAGATTAAAAGATTTAACAGGTGCATCATCTCGTTGTATTAGTTGAGATCATAATGCAGATTATCAAAATTCAAGTAATCAAAAATGTTTTTTTACCAACAAGGATAATGCTAAACTAGTTTATTTTGCAAGAGCATATTAATTATTGGATTACAAATTATGTATAATAAAAACACACAAAGCCATAGTTTTGCTATTATGTGTTTTTATATTTTTTTCATTTTAACAATTAAATTATCAATGTTATTATTTCTACCAAATTTAGCTTGATAATTTTCATTTGATTTAATTAAATCACCTGTAAAGTGAACATTTACTTCCAATAATGATTTGCCTACACCAAAAAAATCAACAGGAATTTTATTTTTTTTAAAATGTTTTATTTTATCAATATTGATTCCACTAGAAACTATTATTTTTGTATTATGCATGTTATATTTATCTAGTTCTTTTCTACAAGCTAATATTAATTTGTCGCAAACACCATATAATTCTTTTTTGTTTTTTCAATTCCCAACTTGTAGTGATTTATCTACAATTTTATTAGATGTATCAATTCTTATAGAATCAATTTTAAATGGTAATTTAGCTATTTTTTGTATTTCAGATAAACAATCATTATTGTAGTCAATTAAAGCTACAATTGGTCCTTCTTTAATTGATTGTTGATATGCAATTAATGCTTTATCTATTTGACCATTAAATTGTTGAATTAAAGCATGAGGAACAGTACCAAGATAATTTACATCAGATTTATTTTTTATTAATTCAATGTGTTGTTTTGTACAGAAATTCTTAACACCACCAATATATGCTGCATATCCATCATATTTTTGTAATGAATAATCATCACTTCTATCTGCCATTAATAATAATTTATCTCTTTGTATTTCATTTATTATTCTGTAACAATTGTTAGCAACTGATGATCTTCTAGATAAAATTCCATCAATTACATTTTCCAAATGTCCAAAATATTGATAGTTACCTCTAATTATTAATACTGGTTTTTCTTTTTCTATTATTGATCCATCTTGTTCATATCATATTTGTAAAGAATTAAATTCTTTTTTTGTTAAACAAAATTTTAATAACTGTATTGTTTCTTCTATTCCGCAAACCATAGCTGTATCATTAAAATGAAAAAATCTTAGGGTTACATCATTTCCTAAATTATTTTCTTTAAATATTTTTTGAGTCGAAATAAAATATTTGGATGAATATTCTTTTAATTTGAGTTTTTTATCAAATTTAAATTTGAGTGTATTCATATTATTTTTCCTAGTATTTACTATTTTATAATTATATGTAATAATATGGATAATGTTAGATAAAACATATTCATATTCAATTAATGAAATAATGATATGTTAATTTAAAAAAGCATTAATAAAATCTCTTATTTATAATTTTTATAATATAAAGTTGTATAACTAACTTCTAATAACCATATAAAATTATAGGTTATGTTGGTATTGCCATTATTATAGAATATCTTTAATCATAGTGTTGTAGACTACAAAATGTGTAGTTACACATTGTTAGTCTCCCACATTATTTAGTTATTTATAGGGTAGGAATTATTTATGAAAAAAAAGTCACTTAATAGTGTAAATATAACTGAACCGAATAATTATGTAGTTAAAACAAATTTAGTTAAACTAGCAAAAATTGAAAAGAAGAATTCAAAATTTCTTACAAGAAAAAATGTTCTTCTTGGTTTAATGGCTAGTACAATGGTTGCAGTTCCTGTAGCTGTTGGAATTACACAAATTGAAAGAAGTATTGCTTCTTATAAGTTTGATGGAAAATCATTCAGCTCTGTTGATTCTGCTTTTGATTATGTTAAAAATAATTCAGAAGTACAAGAATATCAAAATGAGGGTATGAAGTCTAAATGATATGTTACTATGAATGGAGTTAAAAGATCATTTGATACTCCAGAGGCTTTAAGACAGTATTTATTTACTAATCAAATACAATCAGAAAAATATAGTACATCTTTAAACCTTGATAATTATGTTGATAAGTCAACTGGTATTTTAGGTTTGGATGATAGTTTATGATCAAGCATGAATTCTGGAACGAATGCTAATGCTAATAAAGAAACTATTTATGAAAAAAGTAATGGTGGATTTACAACAAGTTCAGATGATGCTATGAAAAGTTATTTTAGTGTACAAGATGCATATTACTTTAATAATATGTACTTTAACTCAAAAGAAACTTTAAGAAATTATCTTATTTCAGATTATTTACCAAATACTAAAGGGGCATTTAATTCAATTACTATTGAAGGTCCAAATGGGGTAAAATCTAATCCAATTTCATTGTCTGATACTAGTGAAAATGGTGCAATTAAAGAAATAAAGAATTTTATAGATGCAAATGCTGAAAAAGTTGTTACATATACTAATTCAAACACACAAGAACAGATTAATATTAATAGAAAAAATATTAATGATGTGATTGGTGATATTAGAGTTGAAGACTTAGATTATCAACATGTACAATCTAATCAAGGTGAAAGTAGATATATTATTGATAATAGCATTGAAGATGAACATAACTTAATAGGTCCTTATTTTTATAAAGGTAATATGGATGTAGGAAGTTTTTCAAATAAAAGTATGTGAAAAAAAGCTAATGGTGTATCTAAACAAGTTTATGAGTCTTCTGTAATTGATAACTTAATTGGAACTTTTTTCACAACAGTAATCAATGATGATAACCAAGTTAATAAATTAGAAACTCAAACAAATGAAACTAAGCCACATATTTTTAGAACTTTATTAGTAACAGCAGATAATCAATCATTAGATGAATGATACTTAGAACAAGTTAAGGCATATAATGCTGATTTATATAATGAAATTGTTACTACTTTAAATTCTTTAATGAATGGTAAAAAATTTAATACATTCTATAAAATCCCAGTGATGTATAGTTTCATTATGCAAAGATTAATCAATATGAATGCTACAAATGATATGATTGCATTAACAATTGGTTATTTCTCAAAAGTTGCTGATTTCATTCAAGATTCAATTGAACTTGCATTATTAGATAGTTCATTGTTGACTAGAAGTTCAGATGGTAAAAAATTTGATGTTAAAGAATTCTTTCAAATTGGAAACAATGAATTCGACCTTAATACATCAACAGAATATTTTTTAAATGAATTTAAAACATATGATTGTTTAATTGCTGGTATAAGTGCTTATGTTGGTGCTGCTAATAATATTAATACATTAGCTGGTACGCTAGTATATAGTGGGTATAATCAAAAATATTTATTTGATTTCAAAATTATTAATGAAGATAAGTTTTATCAAAACTATGCAAAATTTGAAAATATATTTACTACATTTTCTAAAACAAGTTATGATGCATTGTTAACTGAATATATAAAACGTACAACAAATTCAGATATTGTTAAACTTCAATCAATGATTAATAATGGTTCAACAATTGCATCAATTGATACAGAACTTGCAAAAATAAAAACAATTCATGGAAATAGTGCTCAAGAACTTATTAAAGGTGTTGCAGCTAAGAACACTTATTTGTTTGCTTTAGCTGAAGAAGCTCTTAAGGCTGAGATTGATGAATATATTAGCACTGGAAAATGAAATACTAGTGGAATGTTAGTTCAACTTGGAGATGTTAGAGCAAAAGGGCTAGTTGATTTATATAAGAATACAAAAGATGATCCAAATTTTAGTATTTATACATCATATATATATGCTTTAATTGATTTTAGAACAGGTTCTGGTGTATTTAACACTCATGATTCTATATCTAATGAAAAATTATATAAAGCAAATATTGCTAAAGTAGTAGTCTTTTCACTTGCATCTGTAGGTGGAGCAGCTTATGCAATTGAAAGTTTATATAGAAATTCTTTGAAACTTCAAGATTTTGTAGATAACTTTTATGGACCTGATGGTCTTCCTGCAAAAATACGTTCTGTTTACGATACAGTAAAAGATTCTATTAAAAATAAATGAACTGCTCTTAAAAATAAAATTCCTTTTAGATTTAGAACATGACATCTTTATTATGATGGTGCTCCTACAATATTTAAAAAATGATCAACTGCTGGTATTTTTAAATCAATAGGAAAAGTTGGTGATTTATTTGCAAAAGCTGCACCTTTCATAGGGCTTGCAGCAGCTGGACTTGAAATATTCACATTAGTATATGAATTAATTAAAGTAACAAATATTCAAGACTTCTATGTTTATACAACAGCTGATGGTACTGAATTTATTTGAGATGGTGGTTTAACTACTAGTAGATTCTTTGGTCTTGAAGTTAAACAACAAGTCGGAATAAGTGCAATGAAATTAGTTCCTCCAGTTCAAATTACTAAACCACAAATTACTGAATTCTATTATTATAACCAAGTTAAATATTTTGATATTTCACAATTGAAAAGAGATCAACTGTTAACAATAATTTCTAATGATGAGGTTACTTTAGGTGAAAACTTCAAAAGAAGTTTCACATTCTCTCCAGATTTTCAAAATGCGAATGGAAGTTATGATACAAAAGAAAATTTAATAAATGGTGTTATTGCTGATATTGGAATTACTAAAGGAACTAATGGTACATATAATTTTAGTAGTATAAATACAAATTCAAAATATGTGTCAAATACATCATATGTGTTAGGAAATGGTATTTCATCTAATACTGGTGGTCAAAATTCTGTAATTGCTGATAATATTGTAAAAAATATTAGACCAACAAAAGTTGCTCAATTACCAAAAATTACAAATGGAAAAATTTCTGGTAAAAATGATCAAGAATTTGTATTACCTGGAAAGGTATGATCATCAGCAGGTATAGTTGATCATTCAGGACAAGCAGCAAACTATATTACTGATAATTCAGCAAATGAATTAAAAAATGGTACTACATTACCAGCTGATGGTAATATTAGTAATGAGATATTTAAAACTTCAGATGCAGCAGCTGCTACAAATGCTGCAAAGGATGCTTTATTTGAAGTATTTAAAACAAAAGCTGCACCAAATTCAAAAACTGTTTTAAAATCTGACATTTTACAAAATAATGAATATACAAAATTAAATTCAGAAATACAAGAAAAAGAAATCTTTAAAGCAACACTTCCAGATCAAGGAACTGTATACTTTACTGAAAGAGTAAATGCTGAAAATTGAATTTTAAAAAATGTAAATTTTGAAAAATATACAGATGTAATAACTGATGCATCTTATGTATATAATGGAATGTACTTTGCAAGTACATCTGAATTAAAAGATTGATTACAATCTGTAATCGTTATGGGGTAATTATTATGAAAAATAATATTAAGAAAATTTTAATAATCTCTACATCTACTTTTGCTACTATTGGTACTTCTGCTGCTATAGGTATTAGTACTATTGCAAATGCAAGTGGTTTAAATATTAATTCTGTAAATTCAAAAGCAGTAGTTAATGCTACTTTTGATCCTAATAAATCATTAGTATTTCAAGGCAAAACATATAAAAACATTTATCATGCAATTGAAACTTATGCTTCAAATGCTGAAAATGTAACTGAAAAAACTTTTGTAGGTGATGTAATGGATGCAACATCTATAACTAATAAATATGAAACTGTTAATCTTTCAAAACTTAGAGAATATGATTTAACAAAAATTTCTAAGGCATATAAAACTTTAACTGATAGTTATGTTAGTTCAATAGATGAAGCTAAAAAAAGTTACTTAAAAGAACCTGTAATTGCTTGAACAGATAATAGTGGTTCAATATTTGATAGTGAAGGTGAAGCTGCTGAAAGTATACTAAATAATAAGTTCACTTCTCCTGTAAGTTACTATGAAGTAAAAGACTATGCAAATAAAGATTCTAATGGTAATCCAACAATTGTTAAAATTAACCCATTAAATAAAAAAGATGTTCAAGCACTTAAAAGAATTGCTGGAGAAAACTTTTTAATTGAAGATTCAGGATTTACTCTATCAAGAATGTCAAGTAGTGATGCTGGTTATGTAAATAATGACTTCAAAGGTTGAACAAATCAACAAATTAATGAAACATTAAATAAATTAACACAGGGTGTTACAAATCTTGTTAAGAAAAATATGTGAATAAACACAAATGTTGTTGCAAAACCAGACAATAATAAAATTCAAGGTAAATTATATGGCTCATTTGGGTCTGTAACTCTAAAAAAATTTAGTATTAGTTATGGTACATTTGCTGACGGTGGTGTAGATAATAGTTCTATTGGAACTACATATGATACTATAATCAATGATTCTGCTTATATAACAGATAAAGAAAAATTTTTACAAAAATTTAATATGTATAGTGATACATTTTCTAATACAGACCCTTATAGAGATGCAACTATTAAAAGTGGACAAACAATTTTTGGTGGTCAAAAATATAGAATATCTTTAGATGCTACTCAAAAAAGTGCTATTATGTCTTGAGTTATGTTAGAAGGATGAACTGGTGAAGAAGTTTCATTCTTAGGTCGTGGTAAGCAATCAAATATTTGATTCTACGTAAACCCTAACCAAGAAAAATATGCTGAATTAATGAAAAACAATGATTTTAAAACAAAACAAACAGAAAATGCTAATAATGTTGTTGCTCAAGTTGACAATTACATTAAAACAAATTTTAAATCATTTCTTTCAGATCAAGAAATTGCAACTCTTATTACAAATATAAAAGATCCTATAATCAATGTTTTAACTAATAAGATTATTGCGAAAGATCAAATTTGAATTAATGCTCCTAAGTCTACAGGTGAAATTAAAGTAGGTTTAGATAAACTTGATAGCATTATTCTAAGTAAAATAGACCAATTGTATAAAGAAAAAGCTGGAAAATCTTTTACAGATGTAATTCGTGAAAAGACTATTGCAAATAAGCAATATGTTGAAAACAAAGATACTAATGACATTATTTATACATTTAACTATAATGGTGTTCCATTATTTAAATTAGAAAAAAGTTTATTTGGTAGTCTATATACTGATACAAATGAAATGTTTAGAGTTCAACCATTGGAAGAAGTTAAAAAATCACTTAAGTTTGCATTAAATAATAATTTCCAATCAGCAATAACTAATATTGTTAATGGATTAAGTAATATTTCTAATAGTTTTAATAAAAAAACTTCAACTAATAATGGTTTAGTTGCTGATACAGTATTAACAAAATCAACTATTGATAATTATAAAGATAGTAGCAAAAAGCAAAATAATTTTGGATTTGTTTCAAAAACAGGTGAAGGATTTACAAATAATTTTGATGCTGCATATTCTAGTAAATTTATTGATGAATCTCAATTTGCTAAATATGGTTTAACTGATCAATCTTTAATTAAAAGTTTAAATGCAACAAAACTTGATGATGAAAGTTTATTACAAAATCAAAATGGTATATTTTTAGCAATTAAAAATTACAACAATAATTTACAAAATTATTTAAGTAAAGCTTCACCTTCTGATATTCAAAAGAAAACTTTAAGCACAAATTATGTGAGTGATCCAAATGATGTTATCTTCTTATTCAATGCAGATAAAACACCACTTCAAGTTAAATATTCTGAATATTTTGATAATAGTTATAAATTTAACGAAAGTTTAAGTGATAATAGTGTTTCTCTAATTAAATCTATTGAAGAAAAAGAAGAATCAATTGAATCAAATAAATTAAACAAACCTACAAAAGTAGTTATTGTAAAAGATTCAAGTGGTAACATTGTAAATTTTGAAAGTGTTAATGGAAACACTATAACAAATGATGGTTATGCAACTTCTAAAGAGCAAGCTTTAGAAAATGCTAAAAATCAAATTGATGTTAAAGAATCATTGGATTATGTATTTTACAATAATGATGATAATTCTCAAGTTTTATTAAAAAATAAAGTTACTAAGTTGAATGTATTATCAATTAATAATAATGGAACTAAATCTACTTATGGTTTCTTAAAATATCAAGATCTATATAATTATTTATTTGATTATATTAAATTAAATAGTGAAGGTAATGGTTCGTCATTGCCAGATAGTCAACCTCCATTTTCAGCTGAATCAATTAATACAAAAGCAATTGCTGATGTATTAGCAACTATACATTCATTAGATGATCTTAATAAATCAACTTTAGATGAAAAATTTAATCAATTTGGAAGTGCATTTGGAATTTCTGATTTAAATACATGAAAAATGTATATTAAAAATTTATCTTTTGCACCAAAACAAGTGAATCAAAGAGCTGAACAACAAGTTACTATGTCAGTTCAATTAAATGAAGGATTTAAATATGCTGATGGTAAAGACACATTAAATCTTGATGTAAGTTATACTCCAGCAGGTGATTTAGAACCTTTACCAGATGTTAATGGACAAAGCACTCAAGCAAAAACTGCTCTAATAGCAAGTGTTACTAGTTCACTATTATTGATCTTATTATTAGAAGTTGTGTTAATTTCAGTTATCTTAATCAATAAAAGAAAACAAGAAAATCTTGATGAAAAGAAATTAATGAAACTTGTTAATAAAAATGTATCTACTAAAAATGGTAGTAAATAATTTATAAATAGAGGTATAAACCTCTATTTTTTATTGATTGTTTATAAAAACAGAATATAAATTTAATATTTTTCATATATTTTTCACAATTTAAATAAAAAATTAGAAAAAAATTTATTTTTTTGTTTAAAAATCTATTTTTTGTGCTTTAATTATATTGCGCAATAATTATAAAATTGTTTGAAAATGTTTTTGCGCTTTTCGCTAAATTCATTTTAGGTTTGAAGATGAAAAAACGGGCTGTGTCTCGATCGCTGTCCAGGGTGTCGAGGATATAGGGAGTGAATGAGGTTAGAAAATAAAATATTCAATTGGTATACAGCTGATTGTTTGTCGAGAACTTTTGGTGTCGAAAATTTATTAAATATATATATGCTTCCTGGCGGGAAAAACAATATATATTAAAATAACAATTCGGTAAAGGCCGCTTGGTAGATTCAAAAGAATATTGAAGTTTCTTTATCTTATTTATTCAATGTATAAAGACTCCCATTCATAACTGACCTTTAACATTTTAGTTAAATGTAAGTGAAAACAATCTTTTTTGTGATTGTTATTGTGCAAACTGCATGGTTTTATACCAATGTATGTATAGAGTAGATTTTGATTGACCCCTTAGGGATAATGGGGTCAATCTTTTTTTTATCTAGTATTCATTTTGTTACTTTAATGGTGAAATAAATAGTGGATAAAATATTAATTTAACTTTATTTATATTTTATATAATTATATATGGTAGAAGGAGTTTGAATTGAAAACTGTTGTTATTGGAATATCTGGAGGTGTAGACTCTTCAGTTGCAGCATTAGTATTAAAAAAAATGGGATTTAATGTAATTGGTGTTTTTATGCAAAATTGAGATAATTTAGTTAACAATGAATTGAATTATAAATCAAAATATGATTCTTGTGATTCCTATGCTGATTTTGAATATGCATCTCATGTTTGTCAACAACTTGATATTCCACTGCATAAAGTAGATTTTATTTCTGAATATTGAAATAAAGTATTTTTAAAATTCATTGACGGATATAAATCCGGAAAAACTCCAAATCCAGATGTTTTATGCAATAAATATATAAAATTTAATGAATTTGCAAAATATTGTTTTGATAAATTTAAATGTGATTACATAGCAACAGGACATTATGCTAGAGTAAATTATGATAAAGACTATTATAGTTTAAATATGGCATTAGATAAGCATAAAGATCAAACATATTTTTTATGTGAATTAAGCCAACAGCAACTAAGTAAAGTTATTTTCCCATTGATGCATTTAACAAAAAAACAAGTAAGACAAATTGCTAAAAAATATAATTTAGAATCATGAAATAAAAAAGATTCTATGGGCATATGTTTTATTGGTAAAAGAAATTTTAAAGATTTTTTAAGCAATTATATTGAAGAGAAACAAGGTAATATAATTGATATTTATACAAAACAAATTATAGGTACACATAATGGTGCTTTTTTCTACACTATAGGTCAAAGAAAAGGTTTAAATCTGGGTGGTAATAAAAATAAGAATTTTGTTTGCAAAAAGGATATTGAGAAAAACATATTGTATGTTGCTAATGTTGAACAAGAATATAAATTTTTATATTCAAATAAATGTTTAATTAAAAATTTTAATTGAATAGGCAAAATTCCTGATAATAATAGTGTTAAGGTTAGATTTAGACATTGTCAGAAATTAATAAATTCTACATTTGAATTAATTAATGACAATGTACTATTAAATTATGAAGAAACTAAATCTGTAACTACTGGACAATATGCAGTATTGTATTATGAAAATAGATGTTTAGGAGGAGGAGAAATTAGTGAAGTCACTAATTTAGTTGATTATGAAAAAAATGACATTTAGTCAAGTTAGAGAATCATGATTAAATTTTTTTAAAAGCAAAAATCATTTAATAATAGAGTCTCAATCGCTTATACCAAAGAATGATAATTCTTTATTATGAATAAATTCAGGAGTTGCTACTTTAAAAAAATATTTTTCAGGAGTTGAAACACCACCTGCTTTTAGACTTACAAATAGTCAAAGATGTATTAGAACAAATGATATTTCAAATGTAGGTGTTACAAGTAGACATCACACTTTTTTTGAAATGCTTGGTAATTTTTCTATTGGAGATTATTTTAGAAAAGAAGCTATTGAAATGGCTTTTGAATATCTTACAAAGGTTTTAGAGTTTGATGTTAATAAACTTTATTTTACAGTTTTTGAAGATGATAAAGAATCTTATGATTTGTGAATTAAACTTGGCATAATAAAGTCTCATATTATTAAATGTAAAAAAGATAGAAACTTTTGAGAAATAGGCCAAGGCCCATGTGGACCTTGTACTGAAATATATTATGATCGTGGCGAAAAATATGATTTTGATAAGATTGGAGAGAAATTATTTTTTGAAGACATAGAAAATGATAGATATATAGAAATTTGAAATATTGTTTTTAGTGAATTTGAAAATGATGGAAAGAATAATTACACTCCACTTGCAAGAAAAAATATTGATACAGGAGCAGGTCTTGAAAGATTAGCTTGTGTGATGCAAGATGTAAACACAAACTATGATACAGATGTTTTTGTATATGTTAGAAACATTATGGAAAAATATACAGAATATAAATATGATAGTAATTTATATTTTGAAAGAAACAAAGATTCAATTAAGATTTTAATTAATAAAGCTTTTTCTGTTATTATTGATCATTTTAAATCTTGCATTTTTGCAATTAGTGATGGAGCTATACCATCTAATAAAGATAGAGGATATATTATAAGAAAACTTTTAAGAGTTAGTTTTATAAATATGGATATTTTAAAATTAAAAGATTCGTCTATTAATTTTATTATTGATGCAATTATAGATACTATGAAAGATTTTTATCCATATTTATTAAAGGAAAAAACAAAATTATATGAAGTATTTAAAAATGAATATCAAGTTCATCATAATTCATTATCTAAGTCAATTAAACAATTTATAGAGTTAACAAATAATGAAAAAATTGATGAAAAACAATTATTTACATTAGTTGATACTTATGGTTTTCCATTAGAAATAATAAAAGAATTAGAAATTCATAAAGATATTAATGCAGTTAATTTTATTTTAGAAGCAATATTAAATAAATTTAACTATAAAATGAAATCAATAAAAAAACTAGAACTTGATTTTGAGTTATTCAATCAATTTTTTGAAGAACATAGAGAAATATCAAAATCTTCAAATAACAATGTCAGCGGATTAGATAGACAAACAAAAAACTTAATAAATTTAGATGTTGTTTCAAAGTTTGATTACAATGCATTTGATATTAAACAATCAAAAGTTGTAAAGATATTTGACCAAGATTTTAATATTGTAGAAGAAATAAAAAATAGTCCAGGTTATATTGTATTAGATAATACATGTTTTTATGCTACGTCAGGTGGTCAAGTTAATGATGTTGGAGTAATTAAAAATTCATTAATTGATAATGTGATAAAATCTCCAAATGGTCAACATATTCATCATTTTGAATGCGGAACATTTACTTTAGGTGAACTAGTTGATGGCAAAATTGATGTTAATAGAAGAAATATTTTATCAGCACATCATTCTACAGAACATTTATTGCATAGTGCTTTAAAAAGAAAAATTGATAATTCTATAAAGCAAGAAGGAGCTTTAAAATCTCCAGAAAAAGTAACATTCGATTTTCATTATCATAAGAAGTTGGATATAGATAGCATTAAATTATTAGAAAATGATATTAAAGAGATCATAAATAAAAATCAAAATAGTGAATTATTTGAAGTTACTCTTGAAGAAGCACAGAAACTTGGTGCGCTTGCTTATTTTGAAGAAGTATATAAAAAGATAAAAGGAAAGCTTAGAGTAATTAAATTAGGAGATTATTCTATAGAGATATGTGGAGGAACACATGTTAAAAAAACTTCAGATATTGAGGATTTTAAAATTATTAAATTGGACTCAAAAGGTTCTGGTACATGAAGAATAGAAGCTATTGCAACAAAAAAATTAATTAATGATTTTGATAGAACAATAAAAAAACAAACTTTAGATGATATTAAAAAGTTTATTTCTGATTACCATTCTATTGATTTGAAAGATCAAGAATTTGAAAAACTAATAGATAAAAATTTTGATAACATGCATTTTATTGAATTAAAACAGTATTATGATTTAATCAAAAATGCGTTAAATGTTATTAAGTATAAATTTGAAAAAACAAATCAGGAAAATATAATTTTAAATTTAAAAAACAATCTTAAATCTTATAATGAACTTGTGAATTATGTTAAATTAGAAAACATTGATAGAAAAATTTTAATGCAGACTTTAACAAATTTAGTAAATGAAAATAGAAATAGTATTTATTTAATAATAAATTTTATTGATAATAACTATCAATACTTTTTGTGTGGAAATGATGAGTTCATTAAATTAAAAAATTTAAATTTACAGCAATTTGCTAATTTAGTAAATTCAAGTTTAAATGGTAAAGGTGGTGGAAGATTTAATTTTGTTCAAGGTAATTTTAATGAATCTAGTATAGAAAAAATTGATTCTCTATTTAATAAAATAATGGGAGAATTGAAATAATGAATGTTAAAAAAAGAATATTAGCAATTGATTATGGAACAAAATATATTGGTTTAGCAATTACTGATGATGATAATACATTCTCAGTTCCTTATTCTGTTGAAGAAAATACTAATAATTTTTTTGATAAATTAATAGAAATTATATACGAAGAAAATATTGGAATTATAGTTATTGGCTATCCAACAACTTTTGATGGTTATGTTTCTGCAAGGCATAAACTAATAAATGATTTTGTAGATAATATTAATAATAAAGTTTCTAATTTAGAAATAGTTCTTCAAGATGAAGCATATACAACAAAATCTAGTGAGTATATTCAAAGGGAGTTTGGATTAAAAAATTCTCAAATAAAAAAAACTAAAGATATGAGTAGTGCTGCTTTGATTCTTGATGCATATTTAAAAATGATGTCTACAAAAAAATAAACATTTAAAAAAGTGTTTCATATAACACTTTTTTATTTTTTATTTTTGTCTATGCTTGAGTCTACAAATAAAATATTATAAAATTTATATGATACTTTATATTTGGAGTAATTATGAAAGATAACATGAGTGTAGAATCAAATAGTGTTAGCGCTGTTGATCGTCCTTCATTTTATTGAAATAAAAAATATTTGGATAAGGTAAATGGGATTGTTGAACAAAATATAGATAATAATAATTCTGAAAAAATATCAATATATAAAAAGTTTCCAAAATTTTTTAAAATATCACTTTGACACTTTATGCCATTTTTTATAGGATATTTTCTTTCTATGAGTTCTCTTTTTGCATCATATGGAAGAATTAAATCAAGTTCTATTTTTAATAAGCAATTATATAAGTATTTTTTTGGGAGATATATATCTTTAATTTTAATTTATTTTGTTTTTGGTCCTGTATTACTAATTGCATTAATTTTGTTTTATCCAGTCTTGGGGGGTTTAAATTTTAATACTTTAATTTCTGGATGGCAGCAATTATTTTCTGGTAACTTTGATGGTTTTGTAACAACAGTTATTGTTCCAACTTTTAATAGCAATGCCTGATGAATTGGATTGCTGGTTATTGGTTTAATATCATCAATTAATATTTCTGTGATTATATCTTACTTTGTAATCAACAAGCAAAATGATTTAACTATTACATTGTTTACATTAGAAGATAATTTGAAAATGAAGATATCAAGATTTGTTAGTCCTAAGAAAAAGAAAATGATAAAAAAATTTATAACTGTCGAAGTGCCATCAGATCAACAGATTTCTGAAAATAATTCAACACCTACAGTAGAGTACACTCCTACTAAAAATGAGCAACAACAGAGTGTTACAGGATAAGGAGAAATAAGATGAATGATAATGTTTTAAATAATCAAGAAATAACAACAAGTGAATCACAATCATCTAATTCTATTAAATCCTTAGATGAAAATAAAAAATATACCTTGCCAAAAAATGCTAAGAAATTAGATCCTAGTGTGTTACAGTCTCTATCTCCAATTGAAAGAGTTGAATATGAAAAGGCTTTAAAAAGACCTAAAAAAGTTGGTTATGCAATTTGTAATAAGAAATACAATAGTTTTTATTCAATTAATGTTTTAGATTTCTTACCACTATTTATTGGCACATTTCTTTCTTTTATAAGATTTTGTGTTGGGTTTGGAGATTTAAAAAAAGAAGTTGTATTTGATAAAAAAATGCTATGAGATTTTAAAAGTGCTTTCATATTAGGCTGTGTTTATACATTTTTTATTGTTCCACTTATCTTATTATTAATTCTATTTTTATATCCATTTGTAATAGTTGGTGGTAGTGAAGTTACCAAGGGTTGAAACTATTTTATTAATCAAATAAATCAAAGTGGTGTTTCAGGACTTGGTACTGCTATTGGAGAATATTATAGATTTGCTGTTAAACCAATTTTTATGCCGCCAAATCTTGTAATTACTCTTATACTTTTTCTTGTTATTTCAATGTTAAACACTAAAACCTTTTTATATAAATTTTTATTAAGACAAAAAAGAGACAATCTTTATGTGGCTCAAAAACAATCTATAAAAGATGAAATCGTTAAATTAAAACTTTCTAAAAAAAAGTAATAATTTAACTTTTTTTGTGATATGTTTTATAGGTAGTTTATTAGTACAAATCATAAATTAGTGAAGAAAGAAATAAACGCTATGAACAAGAATTTAATGACTAAAGCAGGTAGAGAAAAACTTGAAAAAGAATTAAGAGAATTAGTTGATGTTAAAAGACCTGAAATAATTAAACAAATTCAAGAAGCAAGAGAACAAGGTGATTTATCTGAAAATGCTGACTATGATGCTGCAAAAAATATGCAAGCACAAATTGAAGGAAGAATTAAAGAATTAGAAGATTTATTAAATAATTCTAAAATTATTAGTAAGGTAAAATCTGATAAAACTAAAACTAATGTAGTTCAAATTGGATCTTTAGTTAAAATAAAAGATTATTCAGATAATAAAATTTCAACTTATACAATTGTAGGTTCTGTTGAAGCAGATCCAACTGAAAATAAAATTTCTAATGAATGTCAATTAGCAAAATCAATTATGGGTAAAAAAGTAAATGATGATGTTCATATTAAAGGAATAGATGAACCATATAAGATTAAAATTTTAGAAATAAATTAATGATTTTTTTCAAAATTATCTTATAATTATTTATGTTTGTAGTATTGCAAACATAATTTGGGTAGTTAGCGAAGTGGCCAAACGCAGCTGACTGTAAATCAGTTACCTTGTGTTTCGGCGGTTCGAATCCGTCACTGCCCACCATTATTGGGCTGTAGCCAAGTGGTAAGGCAATAGACTTTGACTCTATCATGCGTTGGTTCGACCCCAACCAGCCCAGCCATTTAAAAAATTATAAATAATGATTTATTGTTAATAAGTCATTTTCATGTCTCATTAGCTCAGCGGTAGAGCATTTCACTTTTAATGAAGGGGTCAAAGGTTCGATTCCTTTATGGGACACCAATTTAATATTACACATTTGGCAGCTGGAGTGGCGGAATGGTAGACGCACAGGACTTAAAATCCTGTGACAGCAATGTCGTAAGGGTTCAAGTCCCTTTTCCAGCACCATGTTATGCGGGTGTAGTTCAATGGTAGAACTATAGCCTTCCAAGCTATTAACGTGGGTTCGATTCCCATCACCCGCTCCAAATTAAAGTTATAATATAAACAGAATTCTTTTTATTGAATTCTGTTTTTTATTTTATATAATAATAATTGTATGGGTATGACTAGATTTTTTAAATTTCCAATATTGTTATCTTTTGTTGCACTTCCTTTTGCATGTATTTCATGTTCACAAGAAACATCAAGTACTGTTTATAGTGGAGACAAGAATATGTTTTTAAATAGTAGTTATAAACCTGAAACATATGATAAGATAAAGACTCAATTGAAAGATAATCCATCTTATATTTTAACCAACCTTAAAGACATTATTAGTAGAGAAATGCTTAGGGATACAATATATTTATTTATTTGAAATGAGATTTTTAGTCATCAAATGAATGCTGACTCAAATGTTGTTGTTAATAATTTAGATTTTAGTTTTACAAATGTTGATGTAACAAGATCATTGAATGGATCTTTTACTTGTGATTTTTTTATATCAATAAAATACTCTATTACAAAAAATAATATACCTGTTTACTATAAATCAACATGAACATCACTATCAAGTGTTTATACAGATGGAAGTAGATTAGATTCAAAACAAGAATTGACTGGTTATGCAGATCCTGAATTTACAATAGAACAAGAATTAAAAAATCCAATTGATTATAAAAATATAGGACCAAGTTGAAGTTTATGAAATACATTTCATGATTACTATATAACTAATAATACGCCTGAATAATGAATAATTAGTTTGTTTGTAAACAAACTTTTTTAATTTATAAATAAAAAATTTTAAAAAAATTAATATTATCTTCAATTAGTTTATATTTTTTTTTATTGCTTGCTATAATTAGACTATAAATAACTCAACTCATTTTACATTTTGATTTTATTTTTATGTTATTTTTTAAAATTTATTATTAATAATAAATGTTAATTTTATAGAGTGTGAATATTTATGAGTTAAATGTATTATAAACTAATTAAAAAAAATAAAAAAAGGGGCAAATCATGAGTACTATTAATTTTTTTTCTCTTGGAGGAATGGATGAGAATGAAAAAGCATGCTATGTTTTAGAAATTGATGGGAATTATTATATTTTTAATCTAGGTATAACTATACCTGTTTATACAAAATTAGGTATTAAAAAAATAATACCTTATATTGATTGGATAGAAAAAAATTCAAAACTTATAAAAGGTATTTTTATTGGAGTAGCTTCTCATAGAAATATGGGTGCATTACAGTATGTGTATGATAAGATAAAAAATATTCCAATTTACACATCTAAAATTGGAGAACTTGTTTTAAGATCATATTTAAATAAAAAAAGTATGCAAAAAAAACCTAATTTTACTGATTTAAATATTAAACCATTAGAAGCATTGAAAACTATACATCTTGGACCATATCCAATTACACCATTTCATATTGTTAATGAATTACCAGATTCATATGGTTTTATCATTGGTACTCCAGATGGTAATATTATTTATATTGATGAATTTATTATAAGTAGTGACAAAAGTTCAGCTTTTATGAATGAAATAACAAGAATTAATAATATTACTCATGGTAAAAATTTATTATTAATTACAAATGTTGGAAATATTGCAAAAAATATAGGTTTTACTTCACCAAATCATAAATCTAAATCATTTTATGAAAGTGTAATTGATAAAAGTTTAACAAGTAGAGTTATTGTAGGTTGCTTTGATACAGATTTACACACTTTCATTACTTTAGCTGAAATTTCTAAAGAAAAACAAATTCCATTTATAATATATAATCCGATTTTTATGAATGTATTTAATAAAATTATTCATGAAAAAATGTTTGATAGTAATAAGTTTCCATTAGCTCCTATTCATAAAATAAATGAATTAAAAAGAGGAATTATATTAGTTTCTTCTACACCAGATAGGTTGTTCAATAAATTAATTTCATTAACTAGAGATGAAGATGAAATTTTAAAACTTAAAAATACTGATAAAGTTATTTTAGGTTTTAAAACAATGTCAGGTTTTGAAAAAGCTGAGGCTGATATATTAGATAGATTTTCTAAGTTAAATATCAATATTCAATCTTTACCTAGAACAATATTGAAAATGGAAGCATCAGCTGAAGATCATAAATTTTTAGTTAATGAATTAAAACCAAAATATATTATTCCAACACTTGGAATGTATTCTGAAGTTATTAAATATTCAAATAGATTAAAAGATATAGGTTATAAAAGTGATGATGTTATAGCTTTATATAATGGTGAATTATTAACAATTGTAAATGGAGAAAAAGTTAAACAGAAAAAATTTGTTCCTGTTAATGAGGTTTATGTTGGAAATCAAGGAAGTATTCTTGATGAAGGAGATAACATTTTAATGGAAAGACAAGTTATGAGTGAAAATGGTATAGTTTTCTTTTCAATGTTATTAGATGATAATAAAAAAGAATTTGATTTACAAAATGTTGATTTAAAACATTTTGGAGTTGTTCCAAACGATAAGGAACATTTGGATTGATTTAATAATTTATCAAAAGAAGCATTTGAATTTTCAAGATCATCTTTAAAAGAAATGGGTAAATTTGATGCTAAAGAATTTAAACCACTTATTAAAAAATATATAAGTAAGCAAATTGAAAAATATTTTAATAAGACACCAATTGTAATAATATCTGTTATTAATTAAAATCCTATTAGAATTAAACTAATAGGATTTTTCTATATTATTTTATTTAATGAATACATTTTGAAAATGATATTTTGCATAATTATTCATACTAGGAAAATCACTCAACATTTTTGTATAACATTTTTCATATTGTCTAAAATATAAATTGTCATCTGAGTTGTTTATAAATTTATTTGTAATAATTAAATTTCAATTTTCATCAAAACTGAAATAACCTTTATCAAATAATTTATGGTGATTTGAACATAATGTAATTCCATTATTTGGATCATATTTCTCATAATCATCACTATTTGAATATGGTTTTATGTGACAAGCTTCTAAAATAGAATTATTATCTAAACAACATATAATACATTTTTTATCCCTATCTAAAACAAATTTTCTAAAAATATGTTGATATCTTCTTCTATAACTTTCTATTTCTAATGGAATTGAACGTGTTAATTTGTCCATATCATAGTAATAATCTAAATTTATTATTTGAGAATTTGTTTTCTCTTTGTATCAAGGTATTGCTTCTTTAATTGCTTTAAAACATAAACTCTCAAACATTATAAAATTTTCATCTGAAGGTTTAATGTCAAAATTAAATTTTAATTTTTTAGTTTTGTTATCATAAATAAATCATTTACTTTCTAATTTTTTTATTGGTCCTTGCAACATAATAGAAAAAACACTTGATTTTGTGTTCTCATTAAAACCAATTTCTCAACTCTGCTTTCCTGAATGATTTTTTAAAATTAAAAATAATAAATTATCTTTTGTTATTAAATCATAAAAGGATTTAATAATTGTTTCATGATGTAAATCTATTTCAGATTTAAATAAGTCTTTTTTGTTATTTTTAAAAGCATTAATTATCGATAGTAGCAAAAAAGGTTTGTAAGGATATTTTATAGAATTACATTTAATATTTTCTAGATTATATATTTCATTACTGATTTTTTTATCAATTACTAGTGGGGCCATATGTTTTAATACTTTTGTATTAAAAAACATTATTATGTCATTGTTTTTTGAGTTCATTACTATTCTCCTACATTGCACTTAGTACTTGTAATGCTTTTATATAAATGTATTTTGTAGTTATTTTAAATTCTTTTTGTTAATTTTATGCAATTTCTTATACTTAAAAATATATATTTATTAAATAAAAAAATAAATATTAGCAAAAAACTATTGAGAGTGCTAATTTTTATGCTATACTATAGACATTCGATTTTATAAATGTATGTTTAAGGAGAAAAATTATGGCAAGTAATATTATTATTGGTATTGATTTAGGTACCACAAATTCTTGTGTTTCTGTAATGGAAAATGGAAAACCAAAAATCCTTGAAACACCTGAGGGTAAAAGAACAATTCCATCAGTTGTTTCATTTAAGGGTGGAGAAATTATTGTTGGTGAAGCAGCAAAAAGACAAATGGTTACAAACAAAAACACAATTCATTCTATTAAGCGTTTGATAGGAACTAAAAAAACTGTTGATATTGAAGGTAAAAAATATACTCCAGAAGAAATTTCTGCTCAAATTCTTTCTTACATCAAAAAATGTGCTGAAGAAAAATTAGGAGTTTCAGTTAATAAAGCAGTTATTACAGTTCCAGCTTATTTTAATGACTCACAAAGACAAGCGACAAAAAATGCAGGTAAAATTGCAGGTTTAGAAGTAGAAAGAATTATTAATGAACCTACAGCTGCATCATTGGCTTATGGTATTGATAAACTAAATAAAGAACAAAAAATTCTTGTTTATGATTTAGGTGGTGGAACATTTGATGTATCTGTTCTTGATATTGCAGATGGAACATTTGAAGTTTTAGCTACATCTGGTGATAACAACCTTGGTGGTGATGATTGAGATCAAAAAATTATTGATTGAATTGTTGCTGAAGTTAAAAAACAACATAGTGTTGATTTATCATCTGATAAAATGGCAATGCAAAGACTAAAAGATGCTGCTGAAAAAGCTAAAATTGAATTATCAGGTTTAAAAGAAGTTGAAATCAATTTACCTTTTATTTCAATGACAAGCAGTGGTCCATTAAATGTGGAACTAAAACTAAGTAGAGCAAAATTTGAAGAATTATCAAAAGATTTATTAGAAAGAACTATAAAACCAGTAGATGATGCATTAAAAGAGGCAAAATTAACTCCTAATGATATTCATAAAGTTTTATTAGTTGGTGGTTCTACTAGAATGCCTGCAGTTGAAGAATTGGTGACAAAAAAACTTGGAAAATCTCCAGATAAAAATATTAACCCTGATGAAGTTGTTGCACAAGGTGCTGCTATTCAAGGTGGAGTATTAATGGGTGATGTAAAAGATATTTTATTATTAGATGTTACTCCATTAACACTAAGTATTGAAACATTGGGTGGAGTTGCAACTCCTATTATCAAAAGAAATTCAACTATTCCTATTTCTAAATCACAAATCTTTTCTACAGCAGCTGATAATCAACCTGCAGTAGATGTTCATGTTGTTCAAGGTGAAAGACCAATGGTTGCTGATAATAAATCATTAGGTAGATTTATTCTGGATGGAATTGAACCAGCTCCACGTGGTGTACCACAAATTGAAATTACTTTTAACATTGATGTTAATGGTATATTAAATGTTAAAGCAGTAGATAAAAAAACTAATAAAGAAGCAAACATTACTATAAAAGACTCAAGTGGATTAAGTCAAGAAGAAATTGATAGAATGGTTAAAGAAGCTGAAGAAAACAAAGAAAAAGATGAAAAAGTAAAACAAGAAAAAGAAACAAAATATAGAGCAGAATCTTTAATTAATACTTTAAAACAAGGTATGGAATCAGAAGAAGGTAAAAAAGCTGATCCTAAACAAAAAGAAGAAGCTCAAAAACAAATTGATGAATTAGAAAAACTTCTAAAAGAAGAAAAATATGATGAATTAAAAATTAAAATTGATCAATTTGAAGCTATGGCATCTCAATTTGCAGAAGCTATGAAAAAACAACAAGAAGCTAAAAAACCTGAAGAACCAAAAGAAGAAAAGAAAAATTAATTTATTAAATAGAATGTTTACCATTCTATTTTTTTATTTCTATCTATTCTATTGTTATATAATAAATTATGAATGAAAAATTTAAAGTAATATTAGATTATGATTCATCTAAAATGACACAAACTGATTTAATAATAATAGATTATATTAATAGTGAATTTGTTTCAATTATTAAAAACAATGAAACTATTGAGTCATTTTGTCATGGAAAACCTTTTTCAATTGCTTCTGTTCATAGAGTAGCTAAAAAATTAGGTTTTAATTCTTTTATTGATATGAAATTTGATTTAATTAATAGATATATTCAAAGAGCAGAAAATACTTTTTCTAATGCTAGTGATATAGATAGTAATATTAGTAAATTATTTTTGCCTGAATTTGATATAAATGAGTATTTATCATTTTTAAAGGTTTCTCTTGCTAATATAGATTGACAAATAATAAAGCAAATGCAAAAAGACATAATGTCAAAATCTACAATATATGTTTTTCAAGAAGATAAAATATTTGAAGTTAAAGCATTTGATATTTATTGTTCTCTTAAAAAAATACATTTAGTTAGATTAACAAGTTTGCAATATTTTGAATTTTTTAAAAAAGTTCAAGATTTTGAAAAAGATAGCATTTTTTTATTTACAAAATTTAATGTTATTAGTGATATTGAAAATTATTTTTTAGATTTTTTGAGTTCTAAAAAGATAAAAACATATTTTTTTACATCTATTCTACAACCTTATAGAGAAAATGTGTTTCAAATTGTAATAGGAAATTTTAAACGGATTGATAATGACAAAAAACTATTTATACGTTTTAAAATGATTTATGATCAATTAATAAATATTATTATCTATAGTTTATTTAATAAGACACATTTTTAAATATTTAGTTTAATAAATAAAATAATAAGTATTCAATAAATATTAAGCATAATGTTAATTTATTAATTGACTAATTAAAGTAATTGAAATAAAAAATTCAAAATATGGTCATATAGAATTTTTTATTTTTTAAATTATTTTTTATTTACCTATAATTTTGTTATTAATAAAATTTAATTAATGAGGTTAATTTATGAAAATTATAAGTAAATTTAGAATAATTCTTCCACTTATTATTGCTGTGCCATCAGTGATAATACCTACGTCAATGAATTATATTGTTAACAAAGAAAATGATAAAATTAACTATGATGATGTGAAAAAACATTTCTTATTTATTGAAGAAAAATTACATCATAGTCTTTCTAGCAATAAAATTAATGCTAATGACATTAATGCTAATGACATTAATGATTTTGGTGGAATTAGTAAAAAAGAATTTATAGATAAAGCTTTATATTTTACTGATTTGTTTGAAAAACAAAAATTTACACTAGATGATATTAATGATTACTTGAATGAAATGAAATTAAAATATAGTGATTATAATTTGAGTTCAAATGATAGTTTTAGTACTATAAACAATGTTAATTTAAATAGACTAATAATGCCAAGTGAACTTGAAACTAGTAATAGTAATAGCATTAGTAATACTGGAGTTGAAAAGTCAATCTATAATTTATTAAAAAATTTAAGAATTGCAAATGCAGCTGTTGCATCTATTTCAGCTGCACTTGCTATTGCATCAGCTTCAATGTATGCTTTTGTTGTTCCTTCTTTTGGTGGAACATTGCCCATTGCTATAGGTTTATCTGCAGCTTCTATTGCTGTTGGTACTGCTAGTGGTATGTTAATATTAGCGATTGACATAATTGATAAAGAGAGAGATGACTGAGAAAGAGCAATTAGTGCAGGGGCTACCACCTATAAAGTAGGGCATGTAGCAACAAATATTGCAAAAGCATTATATCCTATAGTTAATTTAGGTAAGTTTTTAAGATATGTTCCACTTTTAGGTGCTTTCATTGAGACATGTGGTGCTATTTTAGCTATCATAGATGCAATTAAATATTAAATTAGGAGTCATAATATGAATGAGATTACAATTTGATTTTGTTATATTCTTGCATTATTATTGATTTTATTACACTTTGGATATGTATTTTTTACTAACAATAGAATGAAGTGCTTTAAAACAATTATTTTTAAAGATAATAACAATAAATTTAACAATTTTTGCATAAAAAATTGATTAAGAATTATTAAGAGAGATAAATTTTATTATTTTTTCTTTAATTACTTAATGTTATCATTTTATATTGTTTTATTCTCGATAGTCATATATTTTATTATTCAAGTTTTATTTTCAATAAATAATTGATATGCAACACAGAAATGACCAGAAATTTTAATAATAACTATAACAGTTGTTTATTACTTTATAGTTTTAGTTGTGTTTTCCATATTTTTATTTAAATTTTGATCATGATATAAAAATGTTGAAAATTGTAAATCTAATACAAAAGAAAAAGAATTAGAAGACCACTCAAATAATTTATTAGATATTAAGAATTTGTCTAATTTATTAGATATAAGAACTAATGATACAATAATTGATAGATTCATATTATTAATGAATAAGAAAAATAATAAGTTTTTTAATAGAAAAAAGAAAAATATATATTTTTATCTAAATTATTTAATGTGAAGATATTCATTTATGTATGCATATATGTTTCATGAAAGAGATTTATCAGGGATGTATATATTCCTTGGTGTCATCATATTTTATAATAATAACAAAGTCCCTATTTTAGATGAAAATAAAGGATATAGTATGATTGTAAACAAAGATGAATTTATGACAATAATAGAAGATAACATTATTGATACATATTATAAATGAGAAAAAATTAATAATTAGTTTTGAGAAATAGAATGTTTTAATGAAATTAATTAAAATTACCAAAGCAAAATATGAAGTGCAACATCATAATTCCACAACTTATAACTCATAACCAATAAAATGTTTATGAGTTTTTATTGCTTTTTATATAATATTTATTTCATGACTTGATTTAAATTCAAAGATTTTTCTTGACATGTAAATAATTGAAATAATTCAAAACAAAAACTAAAATCATAATAAATATTTTTATTAGTTGTTTTAATTTTTTAAATTATTTTTCATGTCTTTTTGGTTTTTTTAAATTATAAATATAAAAAATGTATTTATTCATTTTTTAATTTTCATAAAATTGTTTGAATATTCATAATAGATATTTTGTTACAGTTTATATGAAAAACATTAATATTTTTTTTATTTAAAACTAATAATTTTTTGTATTTGTTTATTAAAGATTATTTTTATCTTTAGGTTTTATAATAGATTTTAATTAATCTTTATAATTGTTTATTATCACATATGTTTCTTTTTAAGAATTTAAAATTCTATCACTATATATTCGATTGTTATTATAAAATTAAATTAATATTAATTTGTATTTGAGAGTCTTAATTTAGGACTTTGGTTTAATCTTTGATTAAATTGAGATGTATACAGAGAATACGGAGTTTATATGTTGCTATCAGTGATATTATTTTTTTGTAGAGATTATAATTTATGTCAATAGTTAAACTTTATTTTATTGTTACCTTTAATAAACAACCTCTTGACAAAGATTTTCATGATAGAGAAAAATTTTATAAATTTTCTTCAATTATGAAAGAACATAAAAAAGAATTAGATTATGATAAACAATTATTTTTAACTCAAAAATTATTTCCTAAATTAATTTACATCCCAATATTAAATTTTATTTATTTGATAATTTTCAAAAGAAATATATATACTTCATTTAAATCTACATATTCAAAATTTTGATTTTGAAGAATTTGAAGTGGGTTAGTTTTTCTAAGTTGTTTAATTGTTGGCTCTATAGTATGTTCAATGGTGTTCTTGTGAATGGGAATTACTAACTTTAATGATTCTAAGGCTGCATGGTTTATATTAATCCCTTTTCTGATATTATTTGCATGTTTTTTCTCTTTTATTTTTCCTTGAGTGTTAAGAATTAAATATAGTAATACTAGTGTATTTGATAATTTTATCATTAACTATATTTATTCTCCGCTAATATATATATATTGATAAAACCTGAAAATAAATATCTAAAAAATATAAATGAAGATCCAGGCACTGTTGTAATAGCTAATAAAGAGTTTAATGATATTTTAAATTTAATTGACTGAATTTTTGAATTGAGTCAAGATGAATTTATTAGTATTTTTAACAACAAAGAATTTGAATGGAGAACAAATGCTAAAAAAATATAAACTTGAAAATAAATTATTAAATTCTGATTCAGATGATTACAATAATTGTTGTGTATTAGAAATAGCTAAACAAATAGTGAACAATAAATACAATAGAAAAATATTTATTACCAATTTAATATTAATATTATTTTTATTATTATTTTTAGTAGTATCTCTAATATATTTTTCTTTCATTATTGCTTTTGGTATAAATATTAATTCAAATAATTGAATTATTTATTTAATAATTTTAATAGTATTTGGAGTTTTATCTAATTGCATTTGCTTGTATAACTTTTATATTGGTTCATATATTGATAAAAGAATAAGAATTCCTAAGATATATTTAAAGCATAAAATGTATTTATATAGTTTGTATTCTTTAAATGTAGAAGATAATATATTTTATATTGACAAAATAAAAGAATTGTTATCACATGTAAAATTGTTTAATTTTATTAATGAAGATATATTATTAGATCTTAATAAAAAAGTAAATACTACAAAACTAAAAAGAAGATTTTCAATATATTTTCCTTATTCAATGATGCCTTTGAGTGTTGCATCATCTGTTTTATCTTGCCTTTCTATTTTCTCATTTTTTTAAAAGTAATATAATTTCTTGAAAATATTGGCTGTATAACCAATATTTTTATTTGATTTTGATTTTATATTTATTAAAATTTCATAGTTCTTAATAAAAGTAATAATATATCAATTTTATTTAGCAAATTAAATATAAGTCAAGCAATGCTATTAAATTGAAAATTATTAAGAAAATACAAATATATATTTTTACCAAAATTATTTAATGTAAAGATATTTATATATTTAATGATTTATTATAATAATATATATGATTTATAATTAGTGTATATGATAAAAGTGAACAATTTATTTTCTTAGAAATAATTTTTAAATATAACTAAAGATGGGTTTAGATCAATAGCTAAAATAGCATTATTAACATAATATATGACAAATGAAAATAAATAAAAGTTCAAACAAAATTTAGAAGTTTGGACTTTTTTGTTTTAAAAATACATTAGAATAAACTAAAAATATGTATTGATATTTTTTAACTCAGGTTTATCATATGAAATTAAAATATTTATAAATATTAGTATATTAATATATTATTTAATTATGTATTAATTTTAGGATAATGTATGATTGTAAAGAATAGATTAATTAATATAATTGAAACCATCGAGAACCAAATTTTTGAAAAAGAAGATATTGTAAAACTTACATTATTAGGATTGATTTCAAAAGAAAATATATTTTTGTTAGGTCAACCTGGTGTTGCTAAGTCTTTAATGGCTAGACAAGTTTGTAAACTTATTAAAAATGGTAAATATTTTGAATATCTTATGAATAGTTTTTCTACTCCAGAAGAACTATTTGGACCTATATCATTAAAAAAATTAGATGATGATATTTATGAAAGAAAAGTAGAAAATTATCTTCCAGAAAGTAATGTTGTTTTTCTTGATGAAATTTGAAAAGCTTCTCCAGCAATTCAAAATACTTTACTTAATATTATTAATGAAAAAATTTATATTAATGGAAGTAATAAAATTAATGTTCCATTAAATTTATTAATATCAGCAAGTAATGAATTACCAGTTGAAAATGAAGGTTTAGAAGCTTTATATGATAGATTTTTGATACGTATAATTGTAAGTCCAATTAAAGATGATAAAAATTTCTTTTCATTATTAAGATCTGACAAAAATATTTCAATTAGTTTTTTACCTAATTTAACTTTTACAGTAGATGAAATTAATAGTTTTGAATCACATATAAATAATGTGTATTTATCTGATGAAATTTTACATTTTATTTTATCTTTGAAAAATGAGTTACAAAGAAATTTGGGAGAAAATGGGTTTTATGTATCAGATAGAAGATGAAAAAAAGTTGCTTGAATACTAAAATCATTGGCTTTTGCAAATGACAGAGAAGAAGTAAATGCAACTGATTTATTAATAATAAAGCATTTACTATGATCAAAACCTCAAGAAATTGAATCTATAAATGAAATATTTGATAATGTATTTAATAAATATAATTTGGATTTATTGGGATTAAATTTTAATGAGATGTTTGATATTATTGACAAATTGCAACAGGACATTCAAGTTAACTCTAAAATTGTAAAGAAAACAAAGTTAATTAATAAATTGATTACAGGTAGTACATTGACAAGTTTTATTGAATTTCATACAACTGAATTAAATGTAATTAAAAAATTTTTGTTACCTGTTGGATTAATGACAGATAATTGAGGGAAAAGATATATTCCTTACGGATACAACATTCAAAATAAAACAATTGCAGTGGATTTTAGTGGGAACCCACTTAGTTATTACTACTATGAAAAAAATAATGAAGAATGAGTTCAAAAAATTTATACTAGCCAACATTTTAAAATGTTAAATAATAATGATGGATATGAATTTAATGGTATGAAAGTAATGCCTGTTGAATCTAATATTATTGTGATTGAGGATATTAATTTATTGAAAAATTTAAAAGAAAAAATTGTTGAGCTTAAAACAAAAATAAATGAAATTGAAAATTATAAAGATCAAGTTGTGAATTATTTGAAAGATGAAATAAATATTTTAGTTCCAAATTATGATTATTATCAATCTAAACTATTAAATTCAATTACAAGCAGTTTTACTAAAGTGAAAGTATCAATGGATGCAATTGAAAATCAGATAAAAGAAATTGAAAATAATAGTGGTAATCATTAGATGAGAGAAAATATAATTAATAAAATAAAAAACAACTTAAAAGTTTTAATAGAAAAAAAATCAAAAACTCATGCAGAAAATAACCATAAGTTTAATGACTTGATATATGAAGATAATATAAAAGCTGCATATCAAGCATTATATGAATTTGATGAAAATATTTTTAATGAATCTATTGTAGAAGCACTTAAAACTATTGATATAAGTGATTATTTTAAAAGACACTATGATGAGAATCAAGGTTTAACTTCGCATAGAAAAATTGGTTTAAAGAATTTAGAAGATCAAAATTGATTGAATTTAGATTTTAAAGAATATATAGAAAAATTATTGAATGACAATAATATAGAAGGTGTTAATAGTTTGCATGACATAATTTATAATTCTATAGAATTTAATACAATAGACATTTATTTTAGAAAAATATTAGAAAAAAATGATATTAATTATCAGCATCTTGATAATGATATTAGTCAAGCTAGTGCTTCTATTGATAAATTAAAAAGTGCTAGTAATTTTTTACTAGACAAAATGGGAACATTACCTTTAAAAGATATTTTACAAATAGATAGTGAATTAATTGATGTTATTGTAGAAACTTTTACAAAACAAACTTTTCTAAATGATTTAACTAAAATGCTTGGAAAAGTAAGTGATAGTTCTAAAAGAAAAACATTCTTAGAAAATGTCAAAGAAGTAAATAAAGTTAATAAAAAAGATAATAAATATAATCCTACAAAGATTAATGGTATAAAAACAGGCAATATTATTTCATCTATTGTCCCATATCAACTTGCTTATAGACAAGATGAATTGACAAAGAAAATTTTTAATTCAAATTTGTTAGAAAATAAACTTTTAATTTTTGATCAAAAAGATAGATCAAAAAAAATTATTCATGATGATAAATCACCATTAAAAAAAGCTGATGATAGTTTTGGAGGAGCTTTTATTATCTGTATTGATACTTCATATTCAATGCAACATTTTGGAGACAAATATGCTAAAGCATTTGTTCTATTAATGTTGATAGAGGCAAAAAGATTGAATAGAAAAGTTTATATTATTAATTTCTCAGATATTTTAGACATCTATGAAATAGAAGATTATGAAACTCAATTTGATTTAGTAGTTAAATTTATTAAAAAGTCATTTTATGCCGGCACAAATCTTGATCTTGCATTACAAAAATCATTAGAAATAATTCAAAGAAATGCATATAAGAAATCAGATGTTATTGTAATTTCAGATTTTGATGTTAAGTCAATTAACAAACAACTATATAATAACTTAAATTTATTAAAGAAAAAATATGGAACATTATTGTATGCTTTTGTTATATCAAGAATGCCAAGAACAGCTTTTGTAGAAGATTATTATGATGAAAAGTTTTTATTTAATGGAACAGATAAATCTATAGAAAATATTCATTATAGAATAAAAGAATTATTAACAAAATATGATGTTAAATAGGAGTAGTTATGATTAATAAAATGTTGAGCAGAACTTCAATAAGATCATTTGAGGATAAAAAAATTGATGATGAAACAATTAAACAATTATCTCAAGTTGTAAATAGTGCACCAACATCAATGAATGGTCAGATTTTTAGTTGTGTTTTTGTTAGAGATAAAAGCAAATTAAAATTCATTAAAGAATTAATGGATAAAAATATGCCATCAAATAGTGTTGATAGATCATTTGTGTATCATGCTTCATTATTAGCAATTTTTTGTATTGATTTAAATAGATTAGAATATGCATGTGCAAAAAACAATTTAAAACCAGTATTAGGTGGTTTAGATTTATTAGCAACTGCATCAGGAGATGCTTATATTGGTGCAACTATGTTAATGGATGCAAGTATTTCATTAGGACTTGGAACTTGTTTTTTAGGATCAATAAAGGGTATAACTGATGATTTAAAACAACTTCTAAAACTTGATGGCAATATTTTCCCTATAGTTGGTTTATTAATTGGTTATTCAAATGAAATAAATGATATTAAACCAAAAATGAATAAAGTGTATTTTGAAGAATATTCTTTAACTGACATAAAGAATGAAGTAGATAAATATGATACTATTTTTAGTAATTATTTACTAAAAAGAAATAGTTTAAATAAAAATGATAATTGATCAAAACCATATTCATCAATTATGTCAAATAATAATGTTTATAAAGTTCTTGAAAATAATTTTAAAAATTGGGTTAAATTTAATTAATAACAAATATATAGGTTTATTATGAAATTTACTTTTACATCTGTTGGTATAGCATTGGGAATTACAACATTATTGTTAATGATAATGATTGTTTTGTTTCATTTTCTTTTTACTAGAAAAAGTAAATTTTTATATATATTTTTTCATTCATATTATTACTGATTAATAATAGGAGCTGTTAGTTTTTTGTACTTTTTTTTAGCAAGGTATAATCAAAATATCATAGATTTTTTTAACAAAAAAGATTTATTAGATAGTGGTGATATTTATTATAAATCCACTACTTATAGTAAAGCATTTTTATTAGATTTATGTCCTGCTGTTGCTTTTTTATTACCACTATCATTAATGATTGATCCAACACGTTCAATTGCAAAAATTATGTCTCCATATGCAATAATTGGAAGTATTATTACAATATATTCAACAACACTATCAACTACACCTAATGGTAATGTTTGAAATTATATTTTTCTTGGAGAAGCTCCTAATGAAATGTTTTTTATGATGCATTTTAATTCATTGGTAATTGCAATAGGTGTTATGTTAACATCAAAAAATTATACAAGATATAGTTTTTTATTTAATTTTGTTTTTATTTGTCTTTATATAGGGTATGTAAAGGCTTTTGTAGATTTAAAAGGTGTTTTATATAACACAACAGGTGTTTCAAAATTTGATTGATATGATGATGTTTATCACAATTTCAGTGAATATGGTATAGTGTATCAATTATTTCCAATAGGATTTCCACTAATTCAAATAATAGCTTATATTATTGCAGTATTAATTTCTTTTTCTTTAATGGGTATAAAAAATTGAACTAATAAAGATCCAGAAAAAGAAATGTATTTAGATAAATTTTGATATCAAAAAATTAAATATATAAGTAAACCATTTTATATTTATGATCTAAAACTAGATATTTTCTTTTTAAGAATTAATATGTGGATATCAAAAAGACTCTTAAAAAAGAATACTATTAATTTAGAAAATAAAATTTTTAAAAACAAAGAGATAATAAAAACATTGAAATAAATAATACTATGAATCTTTATAGTGTTATTTATTTTTTGTTACAATGTAATAGAAAAATGTTTTTTCGACATTTTTTAACTATTAAAGTTTCAATTATTAAATATTTGCAAAGGATAAATATAATATGAAGTTTTTTTTGAAATGAAAAACACATTTGTTTTTTATCAAATTTATTAACTTATATTTCTTTAAATCATGAGTAGGACCATTAATTTGTTTTTTGTTTATACCAATAATGTCTATTGGTTTTGCATATATAAATAAAAATTATGTTTCTACTATTATTCCTAGTGTATTAAGCAATGTAATAATAGGTATACCATTTTGACTTATTAGTTCATCAATGATAGATATTAAAAAGAATTCTATTGTTGAAAAATATTTTTTATTTTCTAAAAAACCAATTTATGTAAATAGTATTCCTTTACTATATTTTTACATTATTATTTTGGTATCTTTTTTAATTAATTTTTTTGTTGTATATTTAATATCATTTGATAAAAATAATTTTCCAATTAATTTTTTTCAGAATATTAATGTAGGAAGTTTAATTTTCACTTTAATATTTTCTATATTTTTATCTTTATCAATTGCAAGTATAATGTACACATTTGTTAGGTCAATTATTTGAAATCAAATCATTTGTTATGTTTTATCTATGTTTTTCTTATTATTCTCTGGAAATATAATTCCATGAGTAACAATTATTACAAATGAACCCTTAAATATTATTTCTTACTTTTCGCCATTTAGATATATAAATGCTTTATTTATAGAAAGCATAAATGGATTATCTGATGGAATGAATAACTTACAAAACACTAATGTTTTTAATTTTTCTACACCTTATGTAATTACATATGCTGAAATTAATGAAAATGGCATTCAGTATAAACAAATGGAATTATTCAAACAATATGATCAAATATTAAACTTTCTTATTATTCTCATCATTCCAATAATTATAAATGGGATTATTTTGAATATAAGACAAGGTAAAAGGAAATAATAATATGAGCATAAATAATAATTCAGTTTGTAAAATTACACATTTATATAAAAAATATGATACAAAAATTTTATTTTCAGATTTCTCTTTAGACATTTTTAAAGGAGATAGAGTTGGAATTATTGGAAAGAATGGAGCTGGAAAAACAACACTATTAAATATGATAATTGGAAAAACACCACAAGATAAAGGAACAATTGTTTTTAATAATAAATTTATTAATGATAAATTATTGGACATTGGTTATATTTCTCAACAATTTAGATTTCCTACATTTTTTAAAGTTAAAGATATATATAAATTAATTTTAGATGATTTAAAGTTAAATAATCGTTATATTAAATATTATTTTTATGAAATTACTTCTGTTTTAGATATAGAAACTTTATTAAATAAAAAATATTCAAAATTATCAGCTGGTGAAAAACAAAAAGTTAATTTATTTTCTATACTATCATATAATTCAAAACTATTACTATTGGATGAATTTACATCAAATATTGATATTGAAACTAACCAAAAAATAAGAAAATTTCTTAATAATAACTCAATTACAATGCTTGTAGTTTCTCACAATGTTAGAGATATAGTTGAAATATGCAATAAAGTTTTATTTATTGCTGATGGAAAAATACAAAAAATATTATTAAATCATGAAATAAATGAAAGTTCTATAAAAACTCTTTTTAATGAAAGACGATAAGTGATATTCTAGTAGTAAAGTAATAATTTGCATAGTTGGTTTATAACTTGGAATAATAAATGTTGTAAAAAAGATTTGGTTGATGATAAATCAATTTTTATATAAATTTTTATAATATATTGTAATATCATAATCAAATAAAAAATGAAGTGATATATAACTATCTACTTCATTTTTTATTTGATTAATGTTATTTTTACTATATATATTTTTCAGCAAGTTTTTGTATACTTCCATATTTTTTTATCACATCTTTTTTTCTTAAATCTACTTTTAATTGTCCCTTTTGCATAATCATAATTCTATCTGTTATTAATTCTACTTCATCCATATTATGTGAAATTAGTAATATTTGTATATTGAAGAATTTACAATAATGAATAATAAAATCAATTATTTTTGTTCTTACACTAATATCAAGTCCTGTAGATAATTCATCAAGAATTACTATTTTTGGTTTATGAATTAATGCTAAAAGAATATTAAGTCTTTGTTGTTGCCCGCCAGATAATGATTTAGCTTTTCTATTATAAAATTCTTTTAGTCCAAATGCTGTAATCATTTGTTCTATTTCAGCATCATTAATATCAACTTTATAAACATCTACTATAAATTTTATAATGTGTTTTACTTTTAATCCATTAGGATAAGCACTATCTTGAAATTGAATTCCTATCTTTTCTTGAAAATTAATTGTGTAGTCAAATAAATAGTTTATTTCGCCCTTTGATTGATTAGTTATTCCTGCTAACATTTCTACAGTTGTAGTCTTACCAGCTCCATTTGCTCCAATTAAAGCAACATTTTCATTATCATACAATGTAAAAGAAAGATTATTTACTGCACAAATTTTATTGTTTGCTCCAAAATATTTGTATACATTTTTAAATTCTAAAATTGGATCACCATTATGTTTTTGCTTGGTATCAATAATAGTTTTTTGATTTAGTTTATCTTCTGTTTGTTCTAGAAAAACATTAAATCTATTTTCCTCTCTAATTTCTTGCTTTTTCTTTTCTTTTTTTAAAAAAATTTTATCTCATATTTTTTTCATAATATTCACAATAACCTATCTAATACTTCATTTAAAAAATTTAATCATTGCACCAATTGAAATTGCAACAAAAATAATTGGAATAACAAAGGAAATAATTACTTCTATTTCATTTATTCCTATATTTTCTAAAATTAGTTTGGTGTGTGCATCATATGGGTTGAATATATCTCCATTTAATCAAGAAATAGTTACTAATGAATTTGAATATCTATAAGGAGTTAAGTATGAAAATACATTTAGTACTTTATTGTTTGTAATAACTGACAAGGGGAACAACATGCCTGATAATAGCATACTTGCAAAATATAACATTGTACCTTTAATATTCAATGAAGCACTTGTTTTAGAAGTGCTAAGATTAAACAATCCAATAAAAATAGATATTATATTCATATATGTAATAGATATTATTAAACCAACTCATTCTGAACTATAACTTTTACCAGTAGAAAAAAATAAATCATAACCCATAATTGTTTGTGTATTATTTTCTGATAATATAAGTTGAAATTTTTGAAATCCAAAAAGTAAAAGTATTCATAAAAATGATCATAATGTAATAAGACTGTTCATTATGAAATAATAGATGAATGTTGTTAAAATAAACATTCATGGCCTTATGGGTGTTGAACCTATTCTTTTCATTAATATTGATACTTTTATTTCCATAACAGAGGATGGCATAGAAAAAGAACCAATACTGATAACATTTAAAGTTATTAATCCTATTAGAATATCTTTAAATTTCATTGCATTGAGTACATTATTACTTCCATCAAGTATAACTGCTTGATTTATAAAACCAAATAAAGCCATAAAAATTATTGAAAAAATAAAATCATAAAATCATTCACCTGGATTATTTCAATATTGTGTATTAAGTAATTTAAATAAAGATCAACAACACTGAAATTGTATTTTTCCAATATTTTTTATTTCTTTTTTATTTTCTTTAGTAATGATTGTAATATTATTCATTTTTTCTCCTATTTAAAATAATTTTTTGCTACATTTAAATCATTATTAATGTTTTTAATTAACTCTTGAATATTATCAAATTTTTGATTATCTCTAATGAATTTTAATATTTCAACTTTTATGAATTTACCATATATATTTTTATTGAAATCAAATATGTATGTTTCTACAAAATTATGTAAAGCTTCCAGTGATTTTGGTATTCCAATAAAACTTATACTTTTATATTCTTTGCCGTCTATAAAAGTTCTAGATACATAACTTCCATGTCTAATAATTATGTTTTTATTTTCTATAATGTTAGCTGTTGGAAAAAAGTTTTTTCTTGCTATACCTTTTCCCTTTACTACAATACCTGAATAATAAAAATTTTGAGTCATTAAACTATTTGCTTGTTCAATATCTCCAGTTTCTATTAAATTCAAAATTTTAGATGTTGAAATTGAATTATCATTTTCAACTATTGTTACATTAAAATGTTGTTTTAGTGTATTAACATCACCAGATTTATTTTTTCCAAATTTGTAATCACTACCAACATATATTTTTTGTATTACTAAATATTTTAGCAAATATTTATTAATAAAAGTTTGTGCATCACAATTATCATTAAAAATGTTATAAATAAAAATATATTTTGGAGAAAATTTTTTTAAATTTTCTATTCTCTCTTCAATGTTATAAAGATTAAATTTTTTAGAGGGATTATCTTGAAAAATTAAAAATGAAAAATTAGATAAGTCTTGAAATAATTTAATATGCCCATTATGAACAATGTTAAAGTGACCTATTACTAAATTTTCTACCATTATTTTTTCTTTTAAATTGTTTAAATTTATAACTTTCATATATTATCCATAAATGATACTTTATTTTGCATTGTTTATATTTTATTAAAAAAGAAAAAATATTTTAATTATTTTATATTTGACTATAATAAATTTGTTTTAAAATTATTATCATAAATAATAATCATTTTATTGGAATATCAATTAATATTTATTAAAACTTTAATGAGGATACTATGAAAGAGAATGTTTCTTTATCAAACAAAAAAGATAATTTAATAGAGAATAGTGTTAACAAAAATGCGGCTATTAAATCAGAAATGAAAAGAATTTATGACTTTAGCCATGCATCAACATTCTTATTAATTGTAGAAATTTTTGTTTTAGCATTTTTACTAATTTATATAATAACTGCTAAGATGAACAATTTAACTACTAATTATGAAAAAACTATTAAAATTGTCTTGCAAATTATTGCAGGTATTGAGAGTGTAAGAATTTTATTTTTGATAATCTTATTGATTTTAATTTTTATTTGTAAAAATAAATTAGTAAAAAATAATTTAATTGTTTTAGCCATTTTATCTTTAATACCAGCAATATCTTTTATTACTTTTATTGTTCTTAAAATTAGAATAAAGAAAATGTATTTAAAGTCACTAGATTTATAATTTGCAACATATATTTTAATTTTGAATTATTATAAAATTATTTGTAGTAATTTATAATAAAATATATGTTTTTTCATAAATAAATAATAAAATAAATTATTATGGAAAACAAAGCAATAGAATTTTTTATAGAACATACAAAATATAAAAAAGAAGATATTTTACATTTGAAGCAAATACATCATGGTTTTACAAATTTATCATATCTTTTAGTAACAACTGATAATAAAAAATATCAAGTTAGATTTGGCGGATCAAATGATGTTGTTAGTAGAAAAAATGAATATGCTATTTTAAAAGCAATTAAAGAAGAGAATTATTTGTATATTGATGAAGAAGGAAATGCAATTAAAAAATGAATAGAAGGAAAACCTCCTGTTTTTTTCTGAAATAAAAAGAAAAAATTAAAATTATTGGTTGAACAAATAATTAAAATGCATAGTATTAAATTTAATGATTCTAATTTGATTAAACATGATTATTTATTTTTTTTTAATAAAGCTATTTTTCAAAATAATCTTGATAAAGAACTTTATTTAAAATTAATAGATAAATATAAGAATTTAGAGTTGATATTATCACACAATGATTTAAATCCTAAAAATATGATTTATGATTCAAAAAAGTCTAAGATGTATTTAATAGATTTTGAATGAGGAAGAATAAATAATAAATATTGAGATATAGCAAATTTTTACAGAGAAACTAATTTAAGTACAAAATGATTAAAATATATGGTTGATTTATATAAGGGATTAGATTTTCAAACAATGTGTGAATTTGTTTACATAACAACAAATTTTGCTTATCAATGAACCTTTGGAATGAAAGAAACTAAAAAAATTCTTAATTATAGAAAATATGTTAGTCATAAAATGAACAAATATAGAAAATTTGTAGAATAATTTTTTATAATAATATGCATTATGGAATTTTGAAAAAATTTATACAATGAATTATTGAAGAGAGAAAAAAATAATCATCCATTAGATCTAAAATCTTGCGTTTATATTTGTGAATTAATTAACAAATATAAAATAAAAAATATTTTAGAAATTGGAACAGGATTAGGATTTAGTAGTTATTTTTTTGCCAAGAATTCTTTTGTAGAAGAAATTGATACAATTGAAAAAAATAAAGAATATTTTTCATATGCACAAGAACTAGATGACACACATAAAATTAATTATATTAATTTAGATTTATTTGAATATAGAACAGATAAAAAATATGATCTTATTTTTATAGATGGCCCAAAGCGAAATCAAGATAAAATTTTAGAACATGTGAGTGAATTCTTATCTAATAGTGGTTTAATAGTAATTGATAATATTTTTTTAAATAGAGTTAAAGAAAAGAATAATAAACAATCAAAAAAAATTTTATTGCATCATGATAGATTTTTGAAATATTTAAATAATAATAGTATGTTTGATGTTAAATACATAGATATAGATGATGGATTAGCAATATTAAAAAGGAAAAATATGAAAATAGCAGTAACATGTTGTAATTTAGAATTAGGAATAAATTTAGCTATAAAAAAAATTGATAATATAATAGTTGGTTTAAGAGATTTTTCTTGTAGATTTAATAATTATTTTGACTTTGAAGAAATTGAACAACTTATTGAAAGCAAACAAGAATCAAAAATAACAGTTTGTATTAATGACATTTTTTTTGAAGAAAGTATTCCAAAACTAGAAAATGCAATTAAAAGACTTGTTGCATTAAAAGTTGATTGTATAATGTTCCATGATTTTGCAGTAGCACAAATTGTCAAAGAAAATAATTTTGATATTGAATTGCATTATAATCCTGAGACATTAGTTACAAGTTATGGTCAATTTGAATTTTATTTAAAAAATAATATTAAAAATGTTTCTATAGCAAGTGAATTAACAATGAGTGAATTAAAAAAAATACATGAAAACAAACAAAACATGACAACTTATATTAAAGCATATGGCCTTGGTTTTGTGATGCATTCAAGATGACCTATGGTTTCAAACTTTAGAGAGCACATTTCATCTGAAACTAATATATATAGTAAAAAGTTTAATAACATTGAATATCTGTTAATTAAAGAAGACTTAAGAGTTATGCCAAATATTTTATATGAAGATAAATATGGCACACATATGTTAACAGGATATTATATTTGTGGAATTAAAAAGATTAATGAGTTTAAGACTATGAATGTAGATTATTTATTAATTGATGCATTTTTTATTCATGACATTGAACTATACACAATAATTGATAAATTTGTTAATGCTAATAAAAATAATTTGTCTAATGAAGAATTGGAAAATTATTTTAATGAGATTGAAAAAAACGCTGAACATAAAATTTCTGAAGGTTTTTTTGGAAGTATACAAGATAGATTACATATGTTAAAAGAGGAAAAAAATGAGTAATAAATTTGAATTATTAATGCCAGCTGGCAATATTGAAAAGGGAATATATGCTTTTGAATATGGAGCTGATGCTATTTATATTGGACCAAAAGCATATTCATTACGGGCACGAAGTTCAAATTTTGATATTGATGAAATTAAACAAATTGTTGAATATGCACATAGTATCAATAAAAAGGTTTATGTTGTATTGAATATTATCTGTCATAATGCTCATTTAAGTGGATTTGAATATTTTTTCAAACAAATAAATGAAATCGGTGTAGATGCTGCAATAGTTGCAGATCCTTTTATTTTTAATAAAATTAAAGAAATAAATCCTAATTTTGATTTACATATATCCACTCAGCAATCTATTTGTAATTCAAAAGCGGCTATGTTTTGAAAGAACAATGGTGCAACTAGAATTGTTTTAGGAAGAGAAACTTCTTGTGTTGAACTAAAAATGTTATTAGAATCAATTAAAAATGAAATTGAAATTGAATACTTTATTCATGGTGCTGTTTGTATTTCATACTCTGGTAGATGTATGATGTCCAATAATTTTTCATCAAGAGATGCTAATGTTGGAGGATGTGCTCAATCATGTAGATGAAATTATAATATTTTAGATTTTGACACAAACAATAAATATTTTACAATGTCAGCAAAAGACATGTCACTATTTGATGATATGAAAGAACTTATGAAATTAAATGTAGCATCTTTTAAAGTTGAAGGAAGAATGAAATCACTTCATTATGTTTCTACTATTGCAGCTTGCTATAAAAAATTAATTGATAATATTTCAAATAATAAATTTTATGATCATATATATTTAAAAGAGCAACTTTTAAAAGCAGAAAATCGTTTAACAGATAATGCATGATTTGATAAAAATCCAAATGAGAATAAGATGCTATATCATGAAGAAGAAAGAGATTTGAATCAAATTTTTGCTTTTACATTTATTGAAAAAATTGATGATTATCATTATAAAATTTTATCTAAAAATTATATTACTATAAATGATCAATTTGAACTATTGATGCCAAATATGAAAAATGTAATTTTTAGTTTAAATCAAATTAAAAATAAAAATAATGAATTAGTTAATATTATAAACACTCCAATGGAACATTTTGTTATAAAAACAAATATATTATTACCTGAATGAAAAAATAAAATTGTAAGAAAAATATAGAAATATTATAAACAAAAAAGAGTGCATAAACTGCACTCTTTTGTTTTTAATAATTTTAAATGGTGGTTTCAGACAGAATTGAACTGTCGACACACGGATTTTCAGTCCGTTGCTCTACCGACTGAGCTATGAAACCATATAATGGCGGTCCTGACGGGAGTCAAACCCGCGATCTCCTCTGTGACAGAGAGGCATGTTAATCACTACACCACAGAACCATTGGTTGCGGGAGTGGGACTCGAACCCACGACCTCCAGATTATGAGCCTGACGAGCTACCAACTGCTCTATCCCGCGACAATTTAATTTTAATATGGCGGATGATGAGGGATTCGAACCCCCGCGCACCTTTCAGCACCTTTCGGTTTTCAAGACCGATCCCTTCAACCAGGCTTGGGTAATCATCCATAAGAAATATTGTAACATATATTATAGTTACAATACACATAATTATAATTTGATTTAAAATTGGTGGAGCTAACAGGACTTGAACCTGTAACCTACCGATTATGAGTCGGGGGCTCTAACCAGTTGAGCTATAGCTCCATATTAATGGTGGCAAGAGTGGGACTCGAACCCACGACACCCCGGGTATGAGCCGAGTTCTCTAACCAACTGAGATATCTTGCCATAATATGGTCGGGAAGACAGGATTTGAACCTGCGACCCCTTGGTCCCAAACCAAGTGCTCTACCAAGCTAAGCTACTTCCCGAAATGTATTATTATAAAAAAAGAATGCACTCACTTATTTTATAATAATTTTAAATTTTTTTAAATCTTTTAAAATTGGCGCACCCTATAGGAGTTGAACCCATAACCTTCTGGTCCGTAGCCAGACGCTCTATCCAATTGAGCTAAGGGTGCATATGGAGGTGCCTGTCAGATTCGAACTGACGATAAGGAGGTTGCAGCTCCTGGCCTTAACCAGCTTGGCGAAGGCACCAATATTCTTTTTTAACTATATAATTATATAACAAAGTTAAAGTATTTATAATCTTTATAAAAGAGATAGATTAAAATTATTATCTTTTAGGAGTAAATTTATGAGTTTATTTGGCACAAAAATGTTATTTTTATGAAAGAAAAATGAGTTATATGGTTTTATTGATAGAAATAGAAAAGAAATCATTCCATGCATTCATGAATCTGTTAGTAAAATGATAAACAATTGTGTTTGACTCTTTAAAAAAGGTTTTTGAGTATTTAGTGATGATGAAAATAATATTATTATTGATAAAAAAATTAATGAATTAATAGACTATGATGGAAATTTATCTATTGTTAGAATAAAAAAAGATTATTTTATTATTGACCATGAATTAAGTAATAAATTTACTAAATTGAAAGAAAAAATTAACCCTATTTCAATTTGTGAAAATAATTTTATACTATCTAAAAAAAATAATAAATTTGGTTACCTAAATAATAATGGAAATATATTAATAGATTTTTTATTTGACCAAGCTAATCAATTTGTTAGTGAATATGCCAGTGTTAAAATAAAGAACAAATGAGGAGTAATAAATATAAAAGGAAATTTTGTTGTTGCTCCAAAATATGATTATATTAGTTATGACTGTACTGGTTATATAAAAGTAATTTTAGATAATAAAAAATATTTTATTGATAAAAATGAGAATATTTATTTAGAAAATTTATTTAATAAATATTATTTTCATAATTTTAGTGAGCTCTTGGTTGGTTTTGAATATAAGAATAAAAAAGGTTTTATGAATCAATTTTTTGAAATTGAAATATTAAAAAAATTTGATGAAATTTCAGAATTTAAAAATGATTATTGCATTATTAAATATAAAGGGAAATATGGTGTTATTAATAAAAAATTTAAATGAGTTTTGAAGCCAATTTATAAAAAAATAATAGAGTTTGATGGATTTAGTTTTTTTGTTATTAATAATAAAGATGAATATGATCATATTGGAGTAAATGGAAATTCTATATTAAATTAAAAAACGATAAATAAGAATCTATTTATCGTCTATTTTTATTTGAAAAAAATCTATAGAATTTTTTAATAATATTTTTCTAACCTCTTCTTCATCAATTGATTTTATTTTTGCAATTTCTTTTACAACATATTGAACATAATGAGGTTTATTAATTTGGCCTCTAAAAGGAACAGGTGTTAGAAATGGACAATCCGTTTCAGCAACCATTTTTTCTAATGGTATTTCTTTAACAGCTTCATGTAGATTTTTAGCATTTTTAAATGTCACAATACCTGGTATTGATAAAATATAATTTCTTTCTAAAAATTTTTTTGCAGATTCTAAATTAGAACTAAAACAATGAATCATAACTTTTTGTAATTTATAATCTTTTAATATTTTTAATAAATCTTCATCTGCATCTCTATTATGAATATTAATTGGAAGGTTATATTTCACTGCTAAATCAAGTTGCTTTCTAAATAGTTCTTGCTGAAATTCCTTATCTATTTCACTCCCTTTGTAAATTGTGTAATAGTCTAAACCAATTTCTCCTAAACAAATAATTATATTTTTGTTTTTAATTATTAAATCTTCAAGTTCTTTAATTGTTTCATTAACTTTACCTTTGTATTTTCACCCATCTGTTGGATGAATTCCAACACAAGCATAAATGATATTTTTATATTTTTGTGCTAATTCAATTGATGATTTTGAAGTTTCAATATCAACTGCAATACAATTGATAATTATTTTTTCTTTTTTTAATTCTTCAATAATTGACTCAACATCAATATTAAACTCTTCGATATTTAAATGTGCATGAGTGTCATAATATTTTATATTGTTCATATTTTATTTTCCTAAACAAAAATTCTTAAATAGGTCATCTAATATATCAAAATCTGAAGATTCTCCTAGGAATATTGCAAAATTTTTATATGCTTTTGTTATATCATGTAAAAGTACATCTAGTGGAATTTTATCTTTTGCAAATGATATGGATGTTGATAGAATTTCTTTTATATTTTTAATTTGATTAAGCTCATTATTTGATGCAATATACTGATTTTTATTTAAAACTGATAAATCTACTTTAAATGTTTGCTTCAAGTATTTTAATAAACTTTCAATATTATTTTTCTTAGCAGATATTTCTATGGTATTAGTAAGTTCTTTATTTTTATCATTTTTTAAATCAATTTTATTTTTAACAATAACATATTTTTTATTTTTTATTTTTTTAATAATATCTTGTTCTTGAGAGCTAATTTTTTTTGTAGAATCAATTAAAAAAATTATAAAGTCAGCATCTTTAATAGTATTTAAAGATTTTTGAACTCCAATTTTTTCAATTTTATTTTTTGATTCTCTTATACCTGCTGTATCTATGAAGTTATAAAGAATGTCATCAATAATTATTGAGTCATTTACAATATCTCTTGTTGTTCCAGCAATATTTGATACAATGGCTTTATCTTTTTTTAGAAGAGAATTTAGCAATGATGATTTCCCAACATTTGGTTTTCCTATAATTGCTACATTTATTCCATTATAAATGTGTTTTACAGACTCATAATTATTAATTATTTGATTTAACATAACTACTATATCTTCAAGATATTTTATATATGAATTATGATTAATAACCTCTACATCATCATATTCAGGATAATCAATATTTACTTCTATTTTTCCTATTACATTGAATAACTTGTTTTTAATTTCAAATAATTTATTAGAAGTTGAACTAGTTAAGTTATTTATAGCTAATTTTGTTAATGATTCAGTTTTTGCATTGATTAAATTATTAATAGAATTTGCTTGCATCAAACTTAATTTATTATTTAAAAATGCTCTTTTAGTGAATTCACCAGGTTCTGCAAGTCTTGCTCCATTTTTTAATAAAAGATTAATAATTTTATCAATTATTATTGGTCCACCATGACAATTAATTTCAATGATATCATCTCCTGTAAATGATCTTGGAGAAACAAATTTCACAAAAATTGCTTCATCAATAATGTTTTTTTTGTCATAAATAAATAATTTTTGTACTGAATATCCTTTTTTAATAAGTTTATTATCAACAATTTTATTAACTACTTCATATGCCTGATCTCCATTTATTCTAATGATTGCAATTGCACTAGATAAATATGGAGTTGCAAGAGCTACAAAAGTATTGCTCATATTTGCTCCTTTATGGTTTAAAAAATTATGTTTAATAATTCATTGAAAATAAGAGTTTTATTAATGTTAAATTTACATGTAGAAATTAAACTAAATATTTTTTCTTTAATGTTATTTTCTCTCTTATAAGATATTAAATTAATTAAATTAATTATGTTGTTATAATCTAATTTTTTAAATTCTGTTAATATCTCTTTTTGTAGAGGATAATTGTTCATTGAATTGTTTATTTTTTTTGACATTTCCAATAGATTTAAGAATTCTCCATTTTTGAAATTATCAATCATTTCATTATAATTAAAATAGACATTTATTAAATCATCATGATATATTTGATCAATTTTTTCTTCATTTAATTTTTTTATTACAGAATCTATATTTGGTAATATTTTAAAAACTTCACATCTGCTTGTTATAGTCTGAATAACTTGTTGATTATTTCTTGCAACAAAAATATAGTATGTATTTTTTGATGGATTTTCAATTGCTTTTAGAAGCGAATTTACTACAAATTTATTTGCTTGTTCAATTCCATATATTATTAAAAATTTATTTCCCTTTGATTCTAATGAAGTTGTTGATAATGAATTGATAATTTCAACAATCTCTTCCTTAATTATCCCTAAATTATTGTATTTATTAACAATATGCATATCATAATAGGAATTTGAATTAATTTTTTTACAATCTATACAATTATTGCAAAAACCTTCTTTATTAAAAGAACAATTTAAAGATTTAATAAATCCATAAATTACTTCATCAACATCACTATATCTATTTTCAACTAATAAGATTGGAGATGGTTTATTGTTAATCAATATTTCTAAAATTTTATCATTCATATTTTGCCTATAGTATTTCTTTAGTTAAGTGATTTATAATGTCTTCAAGAATTTTATTTGGTTCTTTATTACCATCAATAATAATAATTTTTGATTCTTTTATTGCTTTTAATGATTTTTTATAAGAGTTGTTAATTTTTGTTATTTCATCAATAGTAGTTAAATCTAATCTATCAATTTTATCTTTTCTTTTTGATAATCGTTCAAGTGAGACATTAACTGGAACATCAATAAAGAAAACTATATCTGGATAACATTTGTTAATCCCAAAATTATTTATAAATAGAACATCTTTTATTCCTAACTCTTTATATATACCTTGAAAAGCCAAAGATGAGTGTAAAAAACGATCAGAAATAACAATATTATCATTTTGTATTGCTGGCAATATTATTCTATTTACATGCTCTGATCTTGAAGCGGCAAATAATAATGCTTCAGTTCTTATATCCATATCATCATTTGATAGCATTAATCTTATTTTTTCACCAATGTCTGTTCCACCAGGTTCTCGTGTGAATATAAATTTATTTTTTAAAAAATCTGTTGATTCTTCTAAATATTTTTTTAGTAAATTTAGAATTGTTGTTTTTCCAGATCCATCTGCACCTTCAAAAGAAATAAATCTAATCTTTCTTTTCATCATTATTCCCTTAAGTTAGTTAATGTTAATAATTATAAATAATTTTTCAGAATTATAATATATTAATAATATTCTTCTAATATGAATATTGGAGTATTAATATATGAAAAAATTTACACTATTAAATAATTTTTTAACAACTGATACAAGAGATGGTGCAATTAGGATAAATAATTCATTAAAAATTACAAGACCAATTTTTAATTTAACAACATCTTCTAGTTATAATGAATTTATTCATTTCAATAATTCAGAGCCATTATATTTAAAACAAGATAAAAGTATTTCCGATGAATTAAGTAAGGAAATTAATAACTCATCAGATATTTTTACTGAATTAAGCTCTATTTTAGAAAAATATGAAATATTCTTTAGCAAAACTAAAATTGAAACTTTGCTTAAAACAAATGATACTAAAAAAATTATTGATACTGTTTTAAAAGAATATAACAATAGTTTTAAACAAATCAAAGTTTTATCTGTAGAAGCAAAAAAAAGAAAAATGGAAGAAGGAATTTGATCATTATATTTATGTCATTTTTTTGTTAAAGGCAAATTAAATGATGGTAACTATATTAAAGCTCCATTAGTTTTATTTCCAGTTGATGTAAAACTTAATGAAGGTAAAATTTCTTTGTATAAATTAGATGAACCTATTTATAATGAAAAACTTAATTTAGCATTAGAAGAAAATTATGCTATCAAATTGAATGAAACATTTGAAGAAAATTTGTATACAAATGGTTCATTACCAATTAATAAAATACTTTCAATTTATAAAGAAAGTCTTTCTTCAATAAATGTTGATTTTGATGTAGATCATGATTTAGAAAAATTTGTATATGATGCAAGTGACATGAATGATGTAAAAGGATTGCAAATTGATTATTCTTCATGTATTTCTCTACTAGATCCAACAGGTGGAAAATTAAAAAAAGATTTATTAGAGATTCTTGAAAAAAAAGAAAATCCTTTTCAAACTTATTCAATAATGAAAACAAATGATGAAATTATTAATAATGTTGTTGAAAATGATTTTATTTTAGAAATGAATGGAACTCTAAATCTATATCAAAAATATGCAGTAGCATCCTCTTTGCAGGATAATTGTATTATTTATGGTCCGCCTGGAACTGGTAAATCTGAAGTTATTTCAAATATAGTTTTAAATATATTGTACAATAACAAATCAGCATTAATTGTTTCAGAAAAAAAAGCAGCTCTTGATGTTTTACATAAAAGACTAAAAGCATTGTCTCAAATTTGTCTTTGCACTTATGATATGTATGATTCAACTACTTTTTATAAAAAAATATTAGATTTTCAAAATTTATTAACAAAAACATTTCAAGAATTCAAAATTGAAAATTGAGAGAAAAAATATCAAGAATTAAAAGATAATTTTTCTTATTTAAATAAGATAGGTGAAATGAAAATACATAATAAAGATTATTCTATGATTGCTATAATTTTGCAGTCTAGTCCTTTAATTTATGACTCTAAAACTAAAGATATAATTGATGCATATGATGACATAATAACTAATAAAAAAATAACTATTGAAGATGGATATAATTTATTTTTAAAACTTAAAGAATTTGCTACTAGCAATAGAGAAATATTAAGTCTATTTCTAGAAAATCATTTTGAAGATTTTTATCTTGATGATTTAAATAAAATTGTTGAGAAATTTGGAAAAAGTAAAGACAAAGAATATTTAATGTGAAATTATGTAGTGAAACAAAAAGTTGGAGATAAAACAATTTTTTCGCTAAATAAAAACCATGAAAAATTAAGAGTTTCTCCTGATAGAATATATGATTTTATTTTGGGTCTTAAATCATTTAATATTCATAAATTAAATGCTTTTGCTTTTGGAAAATCTAGTGCATTTGATATTTCTGAAGATAATTTTATTGCAAGTATTGTTCAAAAACAAATAGCATCAAAATTAGAAAAAAATAAATTCATTTCTCTTCAAGAAGATTTTTTAAAATATATTGATTATAAAATATCTATTTCAAATTCTAATGATGAAAAAGTTCTAAATATTTATATTAAAAAATTCAAGGAAATATATAACCAATTATCACAACCAGAAAAAGAAGAAATTGATAATCTTTTTGCTGAGGCAAAAATGAATAGAAAACCAAATATAAATGTGTATGCTTCTAAATATTTTTCTAAATTAAAATTAATTTTTCCTATTTGATTAATTAATCCTACAAGAAGTGCAATAATTATTCCCAATAAAAAAGGTATATTTGATTATGGTATATTTGATGAAGCTAGTCAAATATTTTTAGAAAGAGGTTTTCCAATTGTATATAGATCAAAATTTAATATAATTGCAGGCGATGACAAGCAATTAAAACCTACTGATTTTTTTAAAGCAAGATATGAAAGCGATGAAAATAGTTCTTTGGATGATGCTGAATCGCTATTAGAAAGAGCTAAGTTATGTAATTGACCTACTTATTATCTTAAAAACCATTATCGTTGTGAATCATCTCAACTTATTGAATTTTCTTCTACTAATTTTTATGATAACAATTTGGAATTTATTACAAAAAATGGCAGTTTTACAAAATCACTTGTAACAGTTGATGTTGATGGAAAATGAGAGAATGAAACAAATATTACTGAAGTAAATAAAGTAATAGAATTACTAAAGGAAAATGTTGATAATTTTAAAACAATAATGGTTATAACTTTAAATAAAAAGCAACTTGAATTACTTGAAAAAACTTTTATTAAAGAATTTGCATCTAATCAAGAAATGATAAATAAATATGATAGTTATCAAATTTCATTTAAAAATATTGAAAATGTTCAAGGACATGAATCAGATCTTGTTATTTTATCAATAGGATATGGTTTTAATAATGATAATAAATTATTAAACTCTTTTGGTCCAATAACACAAAAAGATGGTAGTAATAGACTTAATGTTGCAATAACAAGAGCAAAAGAAAAATTAATTGTTATAAAAAGTTTTAAAGCAAGTGATATGAAAATAAATACAGAAAATAAAGATGCTTATATATTTTATAAATATATTGTGTATGTTGAAAAAATGCAGGATAAAAAAATATTTGAATCAAATGACAGAGAAGATAGAATCAAATTATTTGAGAAAGAAGCATTGGATTATATACTTGCAAATATTAAAGGACAATATAAAATATCAAAAAACTTAAATTTTGGTAGTTGTAAAATAGATTGTGCTATTTTTGATAATGATTTAAATAAGATGTTATTGGGTATTAATTTTAATAGAACATACAAAGTCAATGATTGAAAAACAACATTAGAAAATTTATATAGAAATAAATTCATTTCAGATAGAGGATATAACCTAATTGAGATTGATGAAATAGAATGATATTTCAAAAAAAACATTATAATTAATTTAATTAATGATAAGATAAGCGGATTAAAAGGTTAATTATGTTTCAAAGAGATAAACTTAAATATTTTGACAAATTCTTAGAAGATAAAAAGATATCAAATTTAAATAAAACAATTAAATTGTGTGGATATAAAAAACATAAAATGAAATCTCTTTATTCTGTTAATAATGCATTTGGTGTAAAAACACAAGCTGATTTAACAAAGATAAAAGAAATTGTATTAAGTTTTACTAAAAAAATAGACAAATTAGTTTATGACTCAGAAAAATTTAATGATGCTGTAAACACATATATAGTTTATTGCAATTCACAAATAGTTTTGAGTGGTGATAAATTATCTTCATATATAAAATATATTCAAGAAAATTTAGTTAACTTTAAAAATTGTAATATTGCAATATTTATATATAACAACTCTATTTATGCTATAAATGAAAAAGTTTTTAATGGTGTAAGTACATTTGTTGAATCATTCAAATGATCAAGAAAATTGTAATAACATTTATAGTAAAATTGAGGTAATTTATATTTACTGATTCAGATAAAATAGAGGTAGTTATTATGAATGCATTATTTGAATTATAAAAATTAAATGAATTTAATAGTTTAAATAACAATAATAAATCTATTGACTGTAAAATTGTACTTTTCGCATGAAAATGTAGTTTGCATAAAATGCAAAATATTAACTCGAAAATAAAATAGAACATATAGTGAAATATATCTTATTTTTTAATTGTTTAATTATATTTTTATAATACAAGAAGTAATAAAATGGAAAAAAAGAAAATGAATGTAATTATTAATCATGATGGAAAGAATTTAAATCTTTCAGTTCATGATAATGATTCAAACATTGAATTGTCAATTAGTGACAAAACACTTGAAGCTCTTGAAGCATTAGATAAAAAATTTGATAAATAATACAGAAAAATATAAGATTATTAGAAATGCTATTATTTTAAATTAAAAAATGAAGTGTAATACATATAGTAAAATCTATATACACTTCATTTTTTTTATAAAATATGTTTTTACATTCATTCTGAAAAAGGATTTTGACCTTTTTTAATTACTTTTCCAACTTCTTCCATTCTTGCTTTAGATTTTTCTCACTCATTTAGCAACTTATTTAAATCATCCATTTTCTTTCCAGAACCTTTTGTAATTCTAATTTTTCTATTATTATTTTTTTTAATAATAGCTGGATTTCTTCTTTCTTTTACTGTCATTGAAGATAATAACACTTTTCAAGTTTTCATTTTTTCTTCAATCTCATTAAGTTTATTTTCTGTTATCTTTGGAGCACCAGGAAGCATTTGCATAATACTTCCAATTGAACCCATTTTAGTTAATTGTTCCATTTGATTCATTAAATCTTCAAGGTCCATATTTCCTGATAACATTTTTTGAAAAGATCTTTTTACAACTTTTTCATCTAGATTTTCAGCTGCTTGTTCAGCAAGTGTCATCATGTCACCATAACCTAATATTTTATCTGCAACTCTATCAGGGTGAAAAATATCTAATGATCCAATTTTTTCTCCGACACCTGTAAATTTAATTGGTACATTTAATATACTTCTTAATGATAGTGCAGCTCCTGCACGAGCATCAGAATCTAATTTTGTAATAATAAATCCTGTTAGTTTTAATTTATCATTAAATTCTTGAGCAACATTAATAATATCTTGACCTGCCATTGCATCGACAACTAATAAAATTTCATCTGGAGAAAAATTCTTTTTAATATTTACTAATTCATCCATTAATTCTTTATTTGTTTGTAAACGTCCAGCTGTATCAACAATTATTGCATCATTCCCATTTTTTCTTGCTATTTCTATTGATTCTTTTGATGTCTTAACAGGATTTTGTTTTTGCTTATCATAAAAGTCTACATTAATTTCATTTGATAGTGTTTTTAATTGATCAATTGCTGCAGGTCTATAAATATCAGCAGCAACTAAAAGAGGTTTTTTAGAATGTTTTGTTTTTAAAAAATATGCTATTTTAGCTGCAGTTGTTGTTTTCCCTGACCCTTGTAATCCAACCATCATAATTTTTAATGGGTTTTTCTTGTAATCAATACTTGCAGTTTTTTCTCCAAGTATTTTTAATAATTCTTCCTTAACAATTACAAGCAGAACTTGATCTGCATCTTTACCTGGATCAACAATTGTGCCCACTGCACTTTCTTTTATATTTTTTAATAATGTTTTTGTCACAGTTAAATTAACATCTGCATCTAATAATGAAATTCTTATTTGTTTTAGTACATCAATAAGATCCTCTTCTTTAATTGTTGAATTTTCAAGTTTCTTTTTCATTGATTTTGAAACTATAGATGCTATCATTGATTGAAACATAATTCCTCCTTATTATTTTCAAATTATTAAAAAATAATTTTTTTTACCTTTACGAATTAAAGAAAATTCATTATTATAACTCTCTTTTTTTGTGGCAATAAATTCATAACTAGTTATTAATTTATTATTTACATAAATTGATTTACCATCTATTAATTCTCTTGCGATTCTTTTAGAATCTACTATTTTTGATTCTACCAATAATTCCACAATATTTTTTTCTGTACAATTTGTATGATAATTTGGCACAGAATTAAAAGCTTCTTTTAATTCTTCATTAGTTAATTCTTCAATTTTATTATTAAATATACATTGAGAAATTTTTAAAACTTTTTTTAACTCTTCATTTCCATGAATTGTTGAAATTAACTCATTTGCAAGTTCTTTTTGAGCTATTTTTTTAAATGGTTCTTTTCTATGGTTATCATTAATTTCTTGAATTTCATTAAGTGTTTTAAATGAAAGAAATTTAAATAATTTTTCTATTTCTTCATCTGTTTGATTAATTAAAAATTGATACATTTCATATGGAGATGTCAAATTTTTATCAAGATAAATGGCTCCTTTTTCTGATTTACCAAATTTTGTACCATCTGATTTTGTTAGTAAATTTAATGTTATACCGCATGCTGTATTATTATCACCTTCTTGTCTTCTAATGTAATCAATACCTGCAGTTATATTTCCTCATTGATCTGAGCCACCAAGTTGTAAACTAACATTTTTATTCTTGTACAAATAATAAAAGTCATATCCTTGAAGAATAGAATATGTAAATTCTGTAAATGAAATACCTGTTTCTAATCTTTTTTTTACTATTTCTCTTTCTAAGATATGATTCACATTAATTGTTTTTCCTATATCTCTTAAAAAATCTAGTACATTCATATTTTTGTATATTTCAAAGTTGTTAAATACTTCAGCGCCTGAAAACTGTTTTAGTTGTTTTTCTATTGAAGTTATGTTTTTTTTGATAATGTCAGTATTTAATAGAACTCTTTCGCTTGTTTTTCCACTTGGGTCACCAATCATTCCTGTTGCTCCACCTACAATAGCAAATGTTTTAAAACCATTATCTTTAAATCTTTTTAAAATTGATATTGCTACATAATTACCAAGATGCAATGAGTTTGCTGTAGGGTCAAATCCAATATAAAGACTTTTATCTTTTTTTTTGAAAAAATCTTCAACTTTTTTATCATTAGTTATATTATTTATAATTCCACGTTCTTTTAATTCATTTAAAAAGTTCATAGTAACTCCAAAATAGTTAACATTATTATATTTTATCCTTTAATTAATTAATAATATTAACTATTATTTTAAAATAATTAACTTTTTATTATATCTTTTCATTGTCTTGGATATAGAGTGGGTGTTTTATTAGTTTTTGTAAAAAAGAATGTATTAAATTCTTTGTTATTATAAACAAACTTTTTAATTTTATAATTTTGTGCAAAAACATTTTTAATTATTGTTTGAGCATCATTTAGTTCATCTAAATAATTTATTGATTTTGGAAAAATAAGTGTAGCACCAATTTTGGATAAAGGAAAACATATTTCTATTAATATTTTTAAACTTGCCACTGCTCTGCAAGTTATTAAATCAAAACTTTCAGTAAAAATTTTTGAGCAATTTTCAACTCTATCATAAATAATTTTTACATTTTCTAAATTTAATTCATTTGTCAAAATTTGTAAAAATTCACATTTTTTTCTATTAGATTCAATGATAGTTAAATTTATATCATTAAAAATTATTTTTAAGACAATTCCAGGTATTCCAGATCCTGAACCTATATCTAATAATTCTTTTATTTTGCTAAAGTCAAAACCTATATATGGAATTATGCTTTCATAAAAATATTGTGAAAAGATTATGTCATCTTTATTCAATCTAGTTAGATTAAATTTTTTATTATATTCATTTAAAAGAACAATATATTTATCAATTTTTTCCATTATGTATTTTTCATTTTTAATGTTGAATTCTTCTTTTATTTTTTTTATAAATTCATTTCTATTCATAATTATTTTCTATTTTCTAAATATAGTTTTATATTTATTAAATCAGGTAAATTAATGCCACTTATTCTTGATGCTTGATCTAAACTTAAAGGTTTTACTTTATTTAATTTATCTATAGCTTCTAAAGAAATGTTTGGAATAACATTATAATCCTTGATTAAATTTAGTTTAATATTTGACATGTTTTCCATTTGCTTAATATCTTTTTTTTGATTAATAATATATCCCTCATATTTAATTTTAATATCAATTTTTTGTCTTCAAAATTCATTCAAATTATATTTTTTATCAAAGAATGGCAAAATGTCATTAATGCTATATTCTGGTCTTTTTAAAATGTCATATAAAAATATATTTGTTTTTTTAGATTCAAATTTTAAACCCTTACAATCAGATAGTGTCATTTTTTTTAACTTTTCTATTATCTCATTAACTTGATCTAAATTATTTAAAAAATTTTGATACTCTTTATCTGAAATTAATCCTAATTCATAACTATATTTATATAATCTTTCATCTGCATTATCATTTCTTAATTCAAGTCTATATTCAGCTCTACTTGTTAATAATCTATAAGGATCTGTAATTTCTTTTGTTACTATATCATCAATCAAAACCCCTATATATGCTTCATGTCTTTTTAGAACAAAAGGTGGTCTATTTTCAAGTTTACATATTACGTTTATTCCTGCCATTAAACCTTGACACGCAGCCTCTTCATATCCGCTTGTTCCATTAATTTGTCCTGCAAAAAATAATCCTTGTATTAGTTTTGTTTCTAGAGTTGGGAATAATTGAATTGGATTAATTGCATCATATTCAATAGCATATGCATACTTTTTAATAACAGCTTTTTCAAAACCATCTAAACTATGAATGATTTGTTCTTGCACATCCTCTGGCATAGAAGTGGATAACCCAGCTAAATACATAGTATCTAATTTTAATGATTCTGGTTCAACAAAAATTTGATGTCTTTCCTTATCACTGAATCTAACAATTTTATCTTCTATTGATGGGCAATATCTTGGTCCTGTGCCTTTAATATAACCACTGTACATTGCAGATCTTTTTAAGTTATCATTAATAATTTTATGTGTATGCTTATTTGTATGAACTAGATAACATGGTAATTGTTTTTCGTAAGGTAAAAATATAGGATTAAAATGAGTGAATGAATGTTTTTCTTTGCTTCCTGGTTCCAATTGCATTTTACTAAAATCAATTGAAGATTTTAGAATTCTAGCTGGTGTACCAGTTTTTAATCTAATAGTTTTAAATCCCACTTTTTTTATTGAATTTAAAAGATTAACAGAATTCTGAAATCCATCTGGTCCTTTTTTAATTTGTTTTTCCCCTATATGGATAGTAGAATCTAAAAATGTTCCTGTTGTGATTATTAAATATTTTGTTAAATATTTATTTGACTTTGTAATAATACCTTCTATTTGACTATTAGAAATTATTAAATCAATAACTTCTTCTTCAATTAGTATAATGTTTTTATTTTCATTGATTAAATTTAAAAAATACTCATTGTATGCAATCTTATCAATTTGTGCTCTTAATGCTCATGTTCCAGCACCTTTAGAACTATTTAATAATTTCATTTGCAATTGTGTAGCATCAGCTGCTTTGCCTTGAATGCCACCAAGTGCATCAATTTCTCTTGTGACTACTCCTTTTGCAGGACCTCCAATTGATGGATTGCAAGGCATATTTGCTACTAAATTTTTATCTAAAACAAATAATCCAACTTTAAATCCTTTTTTACTAAGTATGAAAGCAGATTCTAAACCGGCATGGCCTGCTCCAATTACAATGCAATCAAATTTCATAGTTACCTCATTCTTAACTAATCAATTTTAAAACAAATATACTATAATAATTTAATTTTTATGCATTCTTAAAAAATTATAATGCCTTGAATTTTAATTAAATAAAGTTTGCATGACTGATATTTTATCATCATTTCTTAAATATAATTTTGTTGTATTTATATTATCATGACCCATCATTAATGATAATTCATATATTCCAATATTATTGCTTATGCAGTGTGTTGCAAAACCTCTTCTAAACATATGAGGGGTAAGATTTTTATTTAAAACTTTGTTTCCTAATAATTTTATTTTCTTATAAAGTGATTTATAACCAAAATGAAATATTTTAGTTGATCCATTTGTTTTGCTAATTACATTATTAAGAATTTTTGTTAATGATGGAGAAAGATAAACTAGTCTTTCTTTGTTATTTTTTCCTTTTATTATTATTTTATTATCCTTAATATCTAATGAATTTATTGATAGCAATTCACTACTCCTAATCCCAGTTTCAAATAAAAGTCTAATCATTAATATTTTTAATCAATTCACTCTTTTTTTGTTTAATACATAATTTAATATTTTTTGATATTCATCAATTGATAAATAATCACAAACAATTTTATTTTTTTTTGGCAAAACTATTTCTGTATATCTTTTGTCTTGTTTATAATAGTAAAATTTTTTAATGGCACTTAAAATTACTCTCTTTGTATTATTAGAGATATTTGGAAATTTTGATAAAGCAATGTTATAATCCATATTTGATTCATTCAATAATTTTGCATATTTATAATAGACATTACAAGTTAAAATGCTATATCCCTTAACACTATGTAATCATATTAAATATTTATCCATTTGCTCTCCTATATTTTTTATTATTTTTAGTTAATTTTATTTATGCTGCTTTAATAATTTTTTATCTCCTATATATAAAGACGTGGAAAAATAATGAAATTGTAATTTTTTTTGAAAAAATAATAATATTTTTTCATAATAACTTAAATGTTTATAATTAATAAATAAAATGTAATAATAACTTTATTGTTCTAAGTAACACAATATTACAAAATTAATTTTTATGTTTTAATATGATAAAAGTAGAGTAGAGGAAAAAGTATGAATAATAAAAAAATATTATTAGGAAGTCATGTTGGATTTAAAAATCCATCATATATGTTAGGAAGCGTTCATGAAACATTATCATACAATGCTAATTGCTTTATGGTTTTTACAGGACCACCTCAAAATTTTAATAGAAAAGAAATTGATAAAAAAAATGTGAATGATTCAATTTTATTGATGAAGCAAAATAATATTGATAGTGCAAATATTATTGTTCATGCACCATATTTGATAAATCTTTGTTCAGACAAAGAATCTACAAGATTATTAGGAATTGACAAACTTTGTATTGAAGTTGAAAGAACTGCTCAAATTAAATCTAATAAAATTGTGTTACACCCAGGTAGTAGTCTTTCATTAAAAAGAGATATAGCTATTCAATTTATTGCAGAGGGGATAAATAAAGTTTTTGAAAGAATTAATAATGATGTCATTATTTGTATTGAAACAATGGCAGGAAAAGGAACAGAAGTTGGTGTAACTTTTGAAGAATTAAAACAAATAATTGATTTAGTTCAAGATAAGTCAAGAATTGGAGTGTGTCTTGATACATGTCATATTCATGAAGCAGGATATGACATTAGTAATGTTGATTGTATTTTAGATGAGTTTGATAAAATAATTGGTTTAAATAAGCTTTTAGTTATTCATCTAAATGATTCAAAAAATGAAAGAGGTGCTCATAAAGATAGGCATGAAAATATAGGTTTAGGAAAAATTGGTTTTGATACATTGGTCAAATGAGTTCATAATGAAAGAATAAATAGTGTTCCAAAAATTTTAGAAACACCTTATTATAATGAAAAACCTATTTATAAATATGAAATAACAAATTTAATATCTGGGGAATTTAAAAAATATGAGTAATAATAAAGAATTGAATCAAAGAAAAACTAAACAAGAAAAAATTATTAATAAATTAGGTAAAGGTAACAGAGTTACAAATACTAGACTTGACATAATAGAATGCTTATCAGATGGACATCATCAACACACAGCAAATGACATAGTTATGCATTTGAGAAAAAAACATAATAATCTAAATGTAGGAACTGTTTATAATAATTTAAAAGCTTTATTAGCACAAGGGATTATTGATGTTTATCCAAATTATCAATCTCAAAATCAAAGATATGAATTAGTTGATAGAAATAATTTTCATATTCATGTAAGAGATTATCAAGCAGATACTGAAGAATATGAAACTATACCAAATAATTTAGTAAATGAAATTACTAATTTATTTGTTGAAAAAGGTTATGAAATTCATAATTTAAAAATTGAAGTACTTGTTAAGAAAAAATAATTTTTATAATAGATTTTAAAAAAGTCAGTGATTGTATTCACTGACTTTTCCCTGAATGAAATATGAAGTGCAACATCATAATAGCACAACTTATAACTCATAGCCAATAAAATGGTTATGAGTTATTATTACCTTTCTATATAATGTTTATTTATTTCATAACTTGATTTAAAACCAAACATTTTTCTTGGCATGAGGTTTATCCTATTTTGTAGTCTAACTACATCATCATCTGTTAATAAATCAAAGTCTGTTCCTTTTTTATAAAATCTTCTAATAATACCATTAGCATTTTCATTGCTTCCTCTTTGAAATGAAGCATATGGTTCACAATAATAAATTTTGCAATTTAATCAATAGGCAAGGATTCCTATTTTATTAAACTCAATTCCATTATCTATTGTGATTGTTTTTACTTTTAAATTATTTTGTTCAACTAGTTTTTTAATTGTTGAATTTATTGTAAAAGAATTTTTATTTTTGACTTTAATAATATATGTCATTCTTGTAACTCTTTCTACTAGAGTTAGCAAATTACTATATCCAGCTTTTCTTTTTCCAATAATTAAATCTGCTTCAAAATGTCCATATTCTACTCTTTTTTCTATTTTGGAAGGTCTAGCTCAAAAAGGAAATACATATTTTTCATCAAATTTAGAAAACATACCTTTATGTCTTTTTCTTCCTTTTACATATCCTTTTCTAAGTCTATCTGACCTTTTTAATTTTCATCTATTGGATTTTATTCAATTAAAAACCTGTCTAGAACTTGGTGTTTTGACACAAGGATAATTTTTTTTAATATAATGACAAGTTGCTTCAACTCCATGATCTATTTTTCTAAATTTATCTAAAAATAGATCTGTAAAGCTTTTGTATCTATCAAGATAAAAAGCATGAGAATTTCATTTTCTATTTAAATATTTTTTATGAGCGTTATTAGAATTATATATTCCACAAGATTCATTTCTTTTTAATTCTCTTGATATTGTAGATCTATGTCTATTCAATTCTTTTGCAATTGAGTTTAAAGATCTTTTTCTTGATAGAACATAAATTCAATTATTGCTCTTTCTTTTTCTGATAAATGGTTGTATAACATAGTGGGTGTCTCGCTGTTGTGGAAAACTAAGGGCACCTTTTTCTTTTGTCCTATTTTATGTAAACAAAAAAAATGAAGTGCACATATATTTTACAATATGTGTTGCACTTCATATTTCAATCGAGCAAAAGTCAGTGATTGTATTCACTGACTTTTTTAATTGGATAATCTTTGACAAATAATTTTATTTATATCATTAATACTTATTAAATAATCATTACTTAATTTTTTATAAGAATAACAACTAATAGATTCTAGTTTGCATATTTGAATTATTGATTCAAAACTATACTTATCATTATCATCTAAAAATATCATAATTTTAGATAATCCAAAAATAATTCTATTATGCATTTGATCTATAAAAATATTAGTAGAATTATTTGATGGAATTTCTGTAATAATTAAATTATTACTATTAATTATTTTTGAATATATTTTAGAGTTTTTCATTTTATTATCTATTCCATTTTTATATATGCAAATAAAATTAATATTATTCTTCATTAATAAATTTATTAATTTTGAATTATTATAATCAACAACATACACTGCCTTTTTTAATTTCAGAATATTATCTATGATGTTTTTATCGTTGCTGTATCCATAAACACCAATCATTTTTTTAGATAGTAAATCAAAATTTCCATATCAAAATAATGAAAATGGAGGCTTATAGATTGTTTTTAATTCATCTGGATAGTTTTTATCAATTACAGATATGTAGTTAGGTAATAATTTTGTATTTTCATAATATTTCTTAGGAACAACTTCTTTATCGCTAAGAGCATAATAGATTTTTTCTCATTCTCCAAAATATTTATTTGTAAAGTATAATAGAATTCTTTTCATGTTTATCCCTCCATATTATAAAGACGAAAAAAATTCTAACTTTTATAAAAAAATATTTTTTTACTAAAAATAACATTATTTGTTGAAAGTTCTTAACATACAATGATATGTTTTAAAAAATAAGCTATTTTGTTGAGTTGGAATATAATTTATATTATGAAATTTAAACAGATTTTTAAAAATATTTGATTTTATTTTGTCTTAGCTAATGCAATTGCATTTATTTCATTGATAATTGTCGGCTCATTAACTAATGATTGAACTTACATATATGGTTTTATATTGTACTTACCATTTGGTTGTTTAAGTAGTTATTTGATGTATTCAGCAGCAAAGAAAAAAATTAATAAAACAAACTTATTAATTGTATGAGTAGTTAGATATTTTTTAAAATGTGTTCCTATAATACTCTGTACAATATTATATTCTGTAGATATTTCTGAAATTAATATTATTGGAATCTTAATTGGAGTTATAATATCCTTACTTGAAAGTATAGTTTTTGGCTATTTAAAATACATGAGAGTTGATGATAGCAAGACTTGCTAGATTAAATAGTAGGAAGAAGGTGATGTATTTGGTTTTTTTTAATGATGCTAATGTAGGTGTAGAAAATCAAGATCCTTTTGCTAAATATAATCCATTTAGTGGAACACCAATAATATTATCAATAATCATTGTTACTGTTCTTATTACTATTGCTATATGTTATTATTATTTTTCAATTAAAAAATTAAAAGCTGATCAACCTCCTAAAGGCTTTGCTTTATTACTTTTTATTTTAATAAATTATACAAAACAATTAGTTTTTGAAGTTTTAGGTCCAAGGTTTATAAAATTAACTCCATATTTTTTGACTTTATTTATCTATATATTAGTATCTAACATGATAGGTATTATAGGGTTTGAAAATCCTACAGCAAGTGTTACAGTAACTGTATCAATGGGATTGGTAACATTTATTGGAACATTTGTAATTGGATTTAAATATCAAAGGCTTTCATATCTTAAGAAATTCATTATTGGAATAAATATTAAAAGTAAAAAAACAAATAATAAATACTATGTACCAATAATTATTAATCCACTTGAAATTGTTGGTAGTGTCACACCTTTAATATCTATATCAATGCGTTTGTGAGGAAATATATTTGGTGGGTCAATCATTTTAGCACTTTTTTATTCCATTCCAATGGCGCTTTCTGGAAATAATCCATTATTTCCTCAGCCTCCAAATGCATATGCTTGGCAAATAATTATGGGATTATTTGCTGCTCCATTAAATGCTTATCTTGACGTTTTAACAGGTACAATACAAGCACTTGTATTTGTTTTATTAACGATGGTTTATTGAAAAATGGCATTACCTGAAGATGATAATGAAGCTGACAATTTTAGATTTGTTGATTTTAGTAGTGAATGTTGTGTGGAATTAAAAAGTATATCAAGAGTATAATATATTTGTTTTAAAAAATAGAAATAGGAATAATAGAAAAGGAGTTTTATATGACAAATTTATTGAATGTAATTATAAATCAAATTTCAGATAAAGGTTTAGCTTATCTTGGTGCAGGAATAGCTATGATTGCTGGAATTGGTGTAGGTGGAGGACAAGCATATATTGGTGGTAAAGCAGCAGAAGCAATTGCTAAGAATCCAGAATCAGAATCAAAAGTAAAAATTATGTTAATTATTTCAGCAGCAATTTCTGAAACAAGTGCAATTTATAGTTTGATTATAGCAATTTTATTAATCTTTGTTGCTAATTAAGATTAATAATATTGTTTTTTATTTTTTGTAAAGGAGAGGAATGATGATAAATATTTTAATTAATTTTGTTGATTCATCAAAATTGAAAATTACATCTTTTTTAAATTTATGTAATTCAACTATATTCAATTCTGAAACTACAGCAAATAATTCTCGTCCTGCAATACCTGGTTCTGATGAAATTATTTCTCAAATATTACCAAATGTTTGAGTTCTAGTTGCTCATGCTATTGCAACAATTATTTTGCTTTCATTAATTGTTTGATTAGTATGAAAGCCTACAAAAAAGTATTTGGAAAAAAGAAAAAACCAAATACTAAAGGATATAAATGAAGCAAAAGAAAAAAATGATATAGCAGATAAAAATTTTGAAATATCTAAAAAGGAATTATTAGAATCAAAGCAAGCAGCATCTGCTATCATTCAAAATGCTACAATTGAAGGTGAAAATATTAAAAACAAAATGGAACAAGTTGCACTAAAAAGAGTAAGTTATCTTGAGAGCGAAGCAGATCATAATATTAAAAAACAAGAAGAAATTGCTTCATTAAAAATGAATCAAAAAGCAAGTTTGCTAGCAATTGATATTGCTGAAACATTTTTAAATAAAAAAATTGATAGTGATGAAAATAAAAAAATGATAGATTCTATTTTAAAAGATTTATCAGATGAATCAAAAAAATAGTATTTTTATATATTTTTAAATTATTATGTCAAATGTAGAAAATCAAATTCATCACTATGCATTTGCTTTGTATTCCATTTATGAAGAAAAAGATAAAAAATTTTTAGATGAACTTAATAGTGTTTTTAATTCTTTTTATCATCAAAAAGATATTATTGGAATTTTAAGTTCTAATAATTTAAGTAAACAAGAAAGAAAAAGAATTATTAAAAATATTTTTGAAAATAACATTGATAAATATTTAATTAATTTTTTATGTGTATTAATTGATAATAATTTTATGCACAATGTTTTGTTTATTATTCAAGATTTTTTTACTTATTATAATAGAGAAAAAAACATTGCTTTTTTGAAAATTATCACTCCTTTTCCATTAGAAGATAATATTATAAAAAAAATTATTGATAAACATAAAAACAAATTTAATAAAGAAATAGTTTATACAGTTGAAATAGATAAATCATTAATTGCAGGTTTTAAAATAATTTACAATGACAATAATATTTTAGATTATTCAATAAAAGGCAAAATTGATAATTTAAGACATCAAATAAAAACAACAAAAGGAGAATAGTATGTCAATATCATTAGATAAATTTTCAAGTTTAATTAAAAACCAAATTAAACATTATAAAGATAAAGCTCTTTATAATGAGATTGGTAATGTTATTAATGTTGGAGATGGAATAGCTCAAGTTAGTGGTTTAACAGATGTAATGTTAAATGAGCTTGTTGAATTTGAAAATGGTGTTTTAGGAATGGCTTTTAATTTAGAAGTTAGTTCAGTTGGTGTTGTAATATTGGGTGATTATGAAGACATTAAGGAAAATAGTGTTGTTAAAAGAACTAATAGAGTAGTAAGTATTCCAGTTGGTGATCAATTATTAGGAAGAGTTATTAATTCATTGGGAGTGCCAATTGATGGAAAAGGTAAAATTAATATAACAAATTTTATGCCTGTTGAAAAAATTGCACCTGGTGTCATGAGCCGTCAATCAGTTGATCAACCATTAGAAACAGGAATTTTATCAATTGACTCTATGTTTCCAATAGGAAAAGGTCAAAGAGAATTAATAATTGGAGATAAACAGACGGGAAAAACAACAATTGCAATTGATGCAATTATTAATCAAAAAGGAAAAAATGTTAAATGTGTGTATGTAGCAATTGGGCAAAAAAATTCTACTATAGTTCAAATTAAAAAAACTTTAGAAGATTATGATGCTTTAAAATATACTACAATTGTAAGTTCTAATGCTTCAGATTTGCCTGCATTAAAATATATTGCTCCTTTTGCTGGTATTACAATAGCAGAAGAATGAATGAGCAAAGGGCAAGATGTGTTAATTGTATATGATGATCTATCAAAACATGCTGAAGCATATAGAACTTTATCATTATTATTAAGAAGACCACCTGGTCGTGAAGCTTATCCTGGAGATGTTTTTTATTTACATTCAAGACTACTAGAGCGTAGTGGAAAAGTAAATAAAAAATTTGGAGGTGGTAGTATTACCGCTTTGCCAATAATTGAAACGCAAGCAGGAGATATATCAGCATATATTCCAACAAATGTAATTTCGATTACTGATGGTCAATTATTTATGATGTCCAATTTGTTTAATACAGGACAACGTCCTGCTATTGATGCTGGGTTATCTGTATCTAGAGTTGGAAGTGCTGCACAAATTAAATCTATAAAAAAAGTTTCTGGTAGTTTAAAACTTGAACTTGCTCAATTTAGAGAATTAGATGCATTTAGTCAATTTGGTAGTGATCTTGATAAAGAAACAAAAGATATTTTATCGCATGGTAAAAAAGTAATGTTAATGATAAAACAAGGTCAACATAAATTACTATCACAAGAAATAGAAGCGTTGTTATTATTTTCTATAAAAGAAAAATTTATTAAATGAATACCTGAAAATTCAATTGAAAATTTCAAAGATGAAATAATTAAATATTTTGATGAAAAGCATCCAATTATCAAAGAGTTGAAGGACAAAAAAGATATTACTGAATCATTGCAAAAACAAATAATTAATGAATTTGACGTTTTTATTAGAAAATTTATTACCACTATAAATGATTATCCATATGAATTTACTGGATTAAAATAATATTTATGTCTTCTTTAAATGAAATAAAAAAGAAAATAAAAGTGGTTGAGTCAACTTCAAAAATAACTAATGCAATGAAATTGATAGCTACATCAAAATTAAAAAAACAAAAAGATTTATTTTTTGCAACACATCAGTATTATTCTTCAATGTATAAAATTTTTGGAGAAATAATAAAGGACATTGATGATTCAGAATTTAGAGTAAAACTTGACAATGATATTACAGTTTGAATTGTTTTTACATCATCTATGGGTTTATGTGGAAGTTATAATATCAATATAATTAAACTTTTAAAAGAAAATATTAAAAAAAATGATTTAATCATTATTTTTGGAAGAAAAGGATCAAGTATATTAAAAAGTAAAAATATTGAAAATGAAATTATTATGAATCTTGAATTAGATGATAAGAATTTGAATTTTGATCTTTTTGATTTGTTAGCATTAGAATTAATTCTTTTATATAAAAATAAAAAATTTAGTAATGCAAAAATAATATATACAAAATATGTTAATTCTCTTGTTTTCGAACCAACAATATATAATTTAATTCCATTTGATAAAAATCATTTTGATGGTTTATCTAAACCAATTTCTGGTGGTTATTATGTATCTGAACCTAATGCTCAAAATTTATTCAAATTTTTATTTGAAAAGTATATTTCTTCTATTTTGTTAGGTACAATTACAGAATCAAAAATATCTGAAAATGCATCTAGAAGAAATGCAATGGAAGGTGCTACAAAAAATGCAAATGAACTAATTAATAATTACAAACTTAATTATAATAGAGTTAGACAAAGTGACATTACACAAGAAATTACAGAAATCATTTCAGGAAGTAAGGTAGGTGAATAATTATGGCTACATCAAAAAAAGTCACAGCGAAAAAAACTAGTATAGATATTAAAACTATTCCAAATGTTAAAATATCTTCTAAAGTTAAATCTGACATTGGATATATTTACCAAATTTTTGGTCCTGTTATTGATGTTAAATTTTCTAGTGGAAATATTCCAAGAATTAATGATGCTCTAATTGTTAAAAAAGATGGAAAAAATATTGTATTAGAGGTTTCACAAATAGTTGGTGATGATGTTGTTAGATGCATTTCAATGTCAGCAACTGAAGGATTAAGTAGAGGTTTAGAAGCTCTTAATACTCATAAAACTATTCAGGCTCCTGTAGGTAAAGGGGTTTTAGGAAGAATGTTTAATGTAATTGGTGAACCAATTGATGACAAGCCAATGCCTAAAAATATTGAGTTTGAATCAATTCATAATAAATCTCCATCTTTTCAAGAACAATCAACAAAAACTGAAATTTTTGAAACAGGAATAAAGGTTATAGATTTATTAGTTCCATATATTAAAGGTGGTAAAATTGGTTTATTTGGTGGTGCTGGTGTGGGTAAAACAGTATTAGTTCAAGAACTAATACATAACATTGCTACTGGACATGGTGGGTTGTCTATCTTTGCAGGAGTTGGAGAGAGAACTCGTGAAGGTAATGATTTGTATCATGAAATGATTCAAGGTGGAGTTATTGATAAAACAGCTCTTGTGTTTGGTCAAATGAATGAACCACCTGGGGCAAGAATGAGAGTTGCATTAACTGCTTTAACAATGGCTGAACATTTTAGGGAAAAAAATAAGCAAGATGTTTTATTATTTATAGATAATATTTTTAGATTTACTCAAGCTGGTAGTGAAGTTTCTGCATTGTTAGGAAGAATACCTTCTGCTGTTGGCTATCAACCCACTTTAGCTTATGAAATGGGACAACTTCAAGAAAGAATTACATCTACTAAAAATGGATCAATCACGTCTGTACAAGCTGTTTATGTTCCAGCAGATGATTTAACAGATCCTGCTCCAAGTACAACATTTGCTCACTTAGATGCAAAAACAGTTCTTGATAGAAAAATAGCTTCTTTAGGTATTTACCCAGCTATTAATCCATTAGAATCAAATTCAAGAATGTTAGATCCAGAAATTGTAGGTATTGAACATTACAAAGTTGCCAGAGAAGTACAAGCTATTTTACAAAAATTTGAAGAACTTCAAGATATTATAGCAATTCTTGGAATAGATGAATTAAATGATGAAGATAAGTTAATAGTTAATAGGGCTAGAAAAATTCGTAATTTTTTATCACAACCATTTTTTGTTGCTGAAAAATTTTCTGGTAAAGATGGAAAATATGTTTCAACAAAGGAAACAATTAGGGGTTTTGGAATGATTATTAATGGAGAATGTGATGATATTTCTGAACAACATTTTTTGTATGTTGGAAGTATTGATGATGTCTTAAAAAAACATCAAGATTCAAAAGTTGATAAAGTAATAGAAAAACATTTTGGTAATTAAGTATGGAAAATACTTTAAAATTAAAAATAATTACTCCTACCAAAATAGAATTTGATGATTATATTTCTTTAGTTTCTTTTAATACAATTGATGGTATTACTGTTTTACAAAAAAATTATGCTCCTACTATTGGAAGTGTATGTGTTGGTAAAATCCATATAACCACAAAAGATAAAAAAATAGTAAAAATAATTGGCAAAGGAGCTTATATTATTTCTGATAATAATTTAGAAATTATTACAGGTTTTCTTTTTGATGACAATGATCATAATATACATCTTGTTGAAATGCAAAAAATTAATGCTGCAAAGCAATTAACTGAAAAAACAAACCACCTTGTAGATTTTAGTCAAAGTTTAAACATTACTAAAATTATTCAACAATTAAAAGGAAAATAAGATATTATCTTATATTATGGTTAAATTTGAATCAGTTGTTAAAAATATTGATGATTCCATTACCACTAATGGAATCTTTTTTGTTTTGGACAAAAATAAAATCAATTATATTTATAGTGATAATAAAAAGCAATTAGCAGATATATTTAGTATTATTACAGGTTTTTATAAACCTAATATTGGTGGATTAATTTATGATGATTATGATTTAAATCAATTTAATTTGAGTGATAAGTTTTTTTTCATAAGAAAAAATATCTCAATAATATGTCCTTTTAATTCAGATGACAAAAATATGACTGTTATAGATTACTTATTGTTTCATAGTGTTTGCATATTTGAAAAAAAACAAGATAGAATTTCAATAATCAATCAGTTACTTAAGGAATTTGATTTAGATTATTTTAAAAATACAAGAATTAAAATGTTATCAAATAAATTAATAATCAAATTAATGTTAGCTAGTGCAAAATTATCCAATCCAAAATATTTATTTTTTTATGGTATTGAGCAATATATTTCTACAATAGATTCTTATTTATTTTTTGTGGATTTAATTTCGCAAAATTTTAAATTAGAAGATATTACTTTAACAATTTTTGTTAACCAAATCCCAAATAAAAAAACTGGAGAAAAAATTAATATAAAAATAATTAATCTTGATGATTTATCAACAACAAATGATGAATTATTAATAAGAGATAATAAACTTTTAGAACATAAAGATTTTTCAGGGAATTTTTTTAAATTATTTTTTTGACTTTTTAAAAAAAACTTCTTTTTTAATTTTTTAAATGTTGTTTTGTTTGTTTTTCTTGGTTTACTTTTTTCCCTGTCATTAGTTTTTTTATTTGAGGGAAATTCAAATAGAATATTTGTGATATTAAGTGTTGTGTTTTTGAGTTGTATTAATTTTATATTTTCAGTATATTCTTCTATAGCAATATATAAAAATATTAAAAATAATTTATTTTTAATAACTAGGTGAGGAATTAATATTATTGAATGCCTTTGGTTATTAATATTACATATATTTTTTTTATCATTAATGTATTCTATATTATGATTATTACCATTAATTATTGGACAATTTGTTTTTCAGATTAGTATTAATTGAGTTTTATCACTAGCTTTATTATTATTTATTTTATTAACAAGTTCTTTAACACTAATTTTATTTTTCATTATTAATAATAGAAAGATGGTAAAGAAGTATGATGAAAATTGATAAAACAGTACATAAATTATAAAAATTGTAAAAATATTTTATGCATTAAATTTTTAATGATATAAAATAAAAAGTGATATTTTTTATGTGTATTGATATAAATTATATTAATAGATTGTATTTTATATAGAGGAATTGATATGAAAAGTTTTAAAGCTAAAATTATTGATGCAATTGGAATTCATGCAAGACCAGCTGCTGCAATTGTTAAAGTATCAGGTAAATTTGAATCAACTATATCTATAAAATTATTAGAAAATGATAAAATTGCTAATGGTAAATCAGTAATTAATTTAATGTCTCTTGGTGCAAAAAAAGACAATAAACTTGAAGTAATAATTACAGGTTCTGATGAGGATAAAGCACTAGAAGAAGTTAAACAAGTTATGCTTGATAATAAGTTGATTGAGTTAATATAAAACCAAATTAAATTTGGTTTTTTTTATAGGTATTTTTATGACTTTTTCTCAAAATGTAAAAGAAGAAATAACAAGAAATTGTTATTCTAATAATCAATTAAAATGTATACTATCAGCATTTCTAAAAAATAATATTACAATAAATATTTCTAATAATAAATTATTATATGAAACAAAAGTAAGAAATAATTGTATTATTAGATTTATTACAAAATCATTAAGTTCTTTATACAGAATAAATAAAACACTTTATTTTTCAAAAGATTCAAAATTAAATAATTTAACTACATATAAATTAGAATTTGAAGGTGACTTTAATAAGATAGAAAATGAATTATTTATTTTTAAAGATCCAACTTTTTTGTTACAAACTATAGAAGATAAACAAGCATTTTTAATTGGAGCTTTTTTAAGCGGTGGTAGTGTGAATAACCCTTCAAGTAGTAATTATCACTTTGAAATTAGAAGTCATAATTTTGATTTAATTGAATATGTTAAAAAAATAATAAGTGAATTAGGTGTTGATGCTAAAATCATGAAAAGAAAAAATATTTATGTTTTGTATGTTAAGAAATCTGAATATATTTCAGATTTATTAAAATACATGAATGCATCAGAATCAATGTATATTTATGAGGATAAAAGAATTTATAGAGATTATACAAATCAAATGCAAAGACTTAATAATTTAGACATTTCAAATCTTAAAAAAACTGTTGATGCATCTATTGATCAAGTTAAATGAATTAATGAATTAATTGCGCATAAGGAAATATATAATTCATTAAGTGAAAAGGAAAAAATATTTTGTACTTTAAGACTTAAATATCAACAAGCAACTTTAAATAATTTAGTTTATCATTACAAAAATGAATTTAATTTAGTTGTTACAAGAACAGGGTTAAATCATTATGTAAGAAAAATTAGAAATATTTATAATAAAATAAAAAAATAAATTAGTTATTTAACAGAATAAGTTAGTTAATAAATGTAATCTACTTATTTTATAATTATAGTTATCACTAGGAAAAATATGTCAGTAAATAATATTAATTTGTATAGAAAATATCGTCCACAGTCATTTAATGAAATACAGGGTCAAGAATTTGTAGTGAGAACTTTAAAAAATTCTATTATTAATAACAAATTGTCTCATGCATACATTTTATCTGGATCACGTGGCGTTGGAAAAACATCAATTGCTAAAATTTTTGCAAAAGCTCTTAATTGCTTAAATTCTATAGATGGTGATTGCTGCAATAAATGTAATAATTGTTTATCTATTAATAATGCTATTTCTTTAGATGTTGTTGAAATAGATGCAGCTAGTAATAATGGTGTAGCTGATGTTAGAAATCTTATTGATAATATTAATTATTTGCCTATTTCATTAAAGTATAAAGTTTATATAATTGATGAAGCACATATGCTTACAAATGGAGCATGAAATGCATTGTTAAAAACAATAGAAGATCCTCCAAAACATTTACTATTTGTATTTGCAACTACTGAACCACATAAAATACCATTAACTATTATTTCTAGATGTCAAAAGTTTTCTTTATATAATTTGTCATTATTTGAACTTGAAAATATGATAAAAAGAATTTGCGAAATTGAAAACATTAAAATAAAAAATGATGCAATAAAAAAAATTTCTTATATAGCAGATGGATCTGCTCGTGATTGTTTAACTCTTTTGGGTCAAATTGATACATATACAAATTCTGACATTACAGTTGAAGCTATTAATCAAGTTTTTGGATTATTGGATTTAGATAAAAAGATTGAGTTTATCAATAATATTGTTGGATGTAAGTTTGAAAAAATAATTGAAAGTATTAAAGAATTTGAATTTAAAGGAATTGATTTTTATCAATTAGCAATTGAAATTATAGAAATATTATTTGATAAACTAATTTATGAAAAAACAAATAATGATACTTTATTAAAAGTTTTGTCAAAATTAAATTTAGGTTTAATTGTTATTGATTCAAAGCAACTTGTTAAGTTAATAGAAGTTTGGCAAGATGGTTTGTTTAAAATAAAAACTAATTCTAATCCAAAATTTTATTTTGAATTAACATGTTTAACTGCAACAAAAGTATTTGATTTTGATTTATCAATAAACACTTCATCAATAGATTACAACAAACAAACACAAATTAATGATGAAGATTTAAAAATTAGTTCAAATAATATTACTCCTGAAATTAAGGTTAGTTTAGATAGTCAACCAATTAAAAAAGTTAGTGAAGGTGAGTTTTCACAGGTTTTATTTGATAATGTGGTTACTAAAAAAATTTATGGAAATTCTAATGAAATTAATAATATTAATTACATAAAATTATCAAATAATAAGACAGAAAATAATTCTCTTGAAAAATTAAGTAATATTTCTGAATCTATTGTAGAAAAAGAAAAATGCGTTGAAAAAAATGTTGATCATATTTCAACACCTGCTGTTTTAGATGTATCTAATATTATTAAAAAATCAATTTCTACAACTCCTTTTTTTGAACCTTCAAATGTAAATGATGTTATTAATAAAACTTTAGAGAAAAATTCTTCTAAAAAAAAGAAAGTAGATGAATTTAAAGAAGTTAATTTATTTAATATGCAGTTTGATGATTTGGATCAACAATCTAGTGATTTAAATGTTAAAGAGGAAATTGAACAGGTAACGAATGTTGAAGAAAACAAAATAAAAGATGAACAAACTAAACTAGTTAAAGAAGATAAATTTGGTGAAAGACAAAAAATAATTGATGATTTTAAAAATAATTTAAAAACTATTACTAGAAATACATCTATTACAAAAGTTAGCAAGCCAAATGAATTAGAAAAAGGTACTATAAATAATGTTGTAAATATTATTGAATATGGCAATGATCAAAAGTTTAATATTTTTTGTAAAATAGCAGATAACAAAAATAATGATGTTAAAGAAAAAATTAATACAATATTTTTAACAATCAAAGATAAGATGGCTAAAACATTAGAAGAAGGTTATTTTGTAAATGCTAGTAAAATCTTGCTTGCATCAAATAATGGGGTAATTATTTTATTTGATGAGCAAATTGCTTGTAAAAATTTAAATTCAAATTCAAACAATGTAAATTTTTTGAGGTATTTAAAAGAGAAATTTAAAGGTGTATATTTGTTTTTAGCACTGACAAAAAATGAAGCCCAAGATTTTGCAAATAAGTACAAAGAATATTTAAAAGAAAATAATAGATTAGATGATGTTAATATTGATGATTTATTAGATAAAATAAATAAGAAAGAAACAATAAAAGATTTAGCTGTTAACATGCTAGGTGATTTAATTGAGGAGGAATAATAATTTATGAATATGCAAAAAATTTTAGCTGAAGCTAAAAAAATGCAAGCAAGTCTTGATAAAAAAATCGCTGAATTTGATTCTAAAGAATTTGAATATAATTATAAAAATTATATTTCAATAAAAATTAAGGGTAATTTAGAAATAATTAGTATTTCTATAGATAATCAATTAGTTGATCCTGAAGATAAAAATATTTTGGAAGAAATGGTTGCTGAAGCAGTAAATGAAGCGGTTAGTAAAACAAGTGCTGAAAAAAATAAAGTTACACAAATTGCAATGCCAAAAATGCCATTTTAATTTAATATGAAACCAAAAGAATTTGAATATCTTGTTGATGCATTAAAATCATTGCCAAGTATTTCTTTAAAGTCTGCAAATAAGATAGCTTACTATTTATTGAAATCTGATGAAAAATATTATAATGATTTCATATCAAGAATTATAGATGCAAAAACAAATATTAAGCAGTGCATGTTTTGTAATAACTTAGTTTCTAATTCATATTCTTGTGATATTTGTAGAAATATAGATCGTAGAAATAGACATATGTGTATTGTAACAACAGTTGATGATTTATATAAAATTGAATCATCTGAGTCATTTTATGGAATTTATTATGTTTTAGAAAATGAGCTAGATTACAAAAATAAAGAATCTTTAAATAACATTAATTTTGAAAAACTAATGAATACAATTAATAAATTCAATATAAATGAAATTTTATTAGCAACTAATTTAACTCCAAATGGTGAACTTACAGCAAGTTATATTAGAAAATATTTAGTGGAACAAAATTTAAATATTGAATTTTATAGATTAGCTACAGGAATACCATTAAATTCTTCAATTGATTATATTGATTGAGAATCTTTGAAATTTTCTATAAAAAATAAAACAAAAATATAGTAATATATTGAAAAGATATATGGAGGTTGGTGCAGGAAATGAGTGCTTTAGATATCTTCATGCAAATTATTGGATATTTAGGAGCTGTTGGTATTGCTATTTTCAGTATGCCACAACTTATAAATCTAATTAAAACAAAAGATACTACACATGTTAATGCTTGATTATTTGGACTTTTAGCAGTAAGTTCATTATGTTTTATGGTTTCAGGATTTTATAGTTTTGCTGGAATGTTACAAGAAAAAGGAATAAATGGCGCAGCCTTTCAATTAGCTGTTTCTATTGCAAACTTCTTTTCATGTTCAATTGCAACTATTGTTTTAATTTTTAAATTGGTTATTAAAATTAAAGCTAAAAAATTAAATATGACAGAAGCAGAATATTGTAGTCAAAAGACAAACAAGTAAAAATTTAAACAATATTTTTAAGAGATTGAAAAATCTCTTTTTTAATGTAAATTATGAGAATAACTTATATATATAAGTTTATTTATTATAAAGTTATTTACCCATATAAATGTGTATATGTGAAGCTGTAATAAAATTTATAGTGTAAATTCAAACTCAATCACAATATGTTGAGATTATTATTAAGAGTAGGAACCAAAATTATGATAGGTAATAAAGTTAAAAAGATATTATCTATAACTGGTGCTACAATAGCAGTTTCTGGTGTTGGATTAGGTGTAGTTATAGATCATCTCAAAAATAATAAAGATTTAAATAATATTCAGTTAAATACTATCTCTCAAAATATTTTAAAATCTGGAGATAATATTTATAATTTGTCTGCTGCACTAATTACAAAAGAAATTACTGACACTTACTATAAATTTAGATTAGCAATTGCTGGAACAAATGGTCTTGTTGTTTCTAACAGAAATTTTTATGAAATTTATAATAATAAAACATATGTGAATAAACCAAAATGAGAATCTGAAACTAGTTCGTATGTGTATACAGTAGAAAGAACTGATGTTGAAAAGATTGTTTCATTTTCATATGATATTCAATTGCCAAATACTGATAAAGTTACAATTGTTGCGAATGATTTTGTTGTAAGACCAATTTTTAAAAATAATAAAATTGTATTAACTCCTAATTTAAAATATATTACTAATGCAATAGAAATTATTGATGTTGATTTTAGTGACTCAAATTACAAGTATTATGATTCTTTAAAATTGATTTGAGAAAGAAAATATAATATTCCTGGAACAGTATTCAATCAAATAGAAACATCACTTTTTGATAGTGAAAAAGTTTTTAATAAAGAATTTTGTGGTAAGTACATTAAGGTCACAGCAATAGAAAATATTTTAGCTCCAATTGGTTTATATAAAAGTGGAGAATATCAATTTGCAAATTTTGAAGTTGGTAAAATAACTAGTAACATTATTAATATAAAACCTGGAATGTTAAGTCAATATAAATTGAATTATGAATTTGTTGATTTTCATACAATAAGTTTAAAAGCATCTTTTATTTCAAATAGTAGTCAAAAAGAAAATGATTATGAAATTTGTTATTGAGAATTTAGAAAAAATTATGGAGATTGAAAACAACTAAGTACAAGTCAGAAAGATCTTTTAGAAAAATATGATTTGAATAATACTGTTGAATATAGATTTGTTTATAGATTAAAGAATGGAAATGATTTTGATATTTCATATTCTAATGTTATTTCTTTTGATGGAATAAATGATTTAAAAATTAAAAAGAAAAATAATGTTCTTTTTGTTGATTTACCAGAATTTATTAATAAATATGATGTTGATTATAAATGATATGTATCATCTGATGATTTAAATTATTCAGAACTTGATAATTCTTCATATGAATTATTAATTAATGAAAAAGATAATCTTTATTATAAATTGGTTTTAAATTCATCAAATGTCTTTAACAATTTTGAGTTGCCATCATTTCACATTCAAAATGAAGTAATTAACGAGAAAACAGAAGTAGAATTTTACAATTCTTTTGTAGATGCAATAAGTGTAAGAGCAAAATTAAACATAACAACTGATAAAGATATTCATTATGTGTGAGGAAGTGAATCAGTAATATTAAAAGATAAAACAGGTGATTCTATTACTTTGCCTAGAGATGCAAAATCTAAAACATATTGAGTATTTGCTGTATGTGGAGATAAAATTACTGAAAAAACATTTTTTGATGTTACAGAAGCTTTTAAACCATATCTTTCTTTAGAGAATGCTGGAACACATATTGTTGCAGAGATCGGAAATAGAAATTTAAAAGATGATTCATTAAGTTATATTTGATATAAATCATTAGATAATAAAAAATTTAACATAGTTGAAAACAATGCAAGTAAAATTTTGAATTTAGAAAAGCACCCTGATGCAAAATTTGTAAAACTGAAATTAACATACATTGAAGATAATGATATATTAATGTCAAGTTCAATTTCTATATAAATTAATTTTAAATCTATAGTTATATACTATAGATTTTTTTATTATTTAATTAATATTATTCTTATCAAAACATTTGAATTTCTTATAAATATTGTATAAATTTTTTAATAGTATCTATAAACATGTTAAATTGGTTATTTATTTTAATAAATTTTTATAATATAATTAATATAGTTGTATTAAATTTTTTGTGAAAGGTTTTGTATGGCAGAACAAAAAATAAATGAAAAAAAAGAAAATCTTAAAGAAGAAGACAAGCAAAGAGAAACTTTAGATTATGAATATGATGCTGAAGAGTTTAGAAAAAACCTCCTTTTATACACTAGAATTATTGATAAGTCTGATGAAATAGTTGAAGTAATTTATAAGTTCATGAATAAAACTTTAGATTCCCCAACTAAAGCTGAAATTGATTTATATAGAAAATCAATAATCATGGCTTTAAGAAAAGGAAACCACAAAAAATATGGTTACCTTTATAAGATTATTGCAAAGAATGTCTATGATTATAAAGAATTTGTTAGAGATGAACAACAAAAAGCTCAAAATCAAGTAATTATTAATCCTAATATTTTTGCTATTTCTTGAGATGATTTACAAGCAAATATCAAAGATAAATTGAGAAATTCTGATTCTGATATGATATCGCCTGCAAGTCTTGAAAGGGCATATAAAGATGAACTTGATAAAGTAAAAAAATTATATGCTAAGTTAAAGGACATGAGAGATAATGGTGTTGATGTTTCTGAAGAAACTATTGATACTACTAGATCTACAATGTTAAAACTTACAGATCTTGTAAACATCTTTATGCTTGAGAATTTTAATGAACTTGAACCAATGATGCAAGAAATTCAAGTTTTTGAAAAATATCATACATTTAGTACTAATAAAGAAAATTCAATTTTTATAGATGCGAATTTTAAAAACATCACAAATTTAGCACCACCAAGAAAAGATAATGATGCTGTGACAAAAAAATATGTTGATGAACAAATTGAGAGAATATTATTACAATTGAAATAAAGTCAAATAGTGGAGATTTATTATGGAAAGAAAAAATATGAATGTAAATAGTGAATTATATGAAAAAATTAAAAGGGAAGCAGAATATACTAGAACTGCTGCTACAAATGTTGTAAATAAAATTGCTGTTGACTTAGTTGAAAGAGAAGAAATTTTAAAATTATCATTTCTTTGTGCAATGGCTGGGGAGTCAATTTTCATGTTAGGTCCTCCAGGGATTGCTAAATCATTGGTTTCAAGAAAAGTTGAAAGTATTTTTAAAAATGCAAAATCTTTTGAAGTTTTAATGAACAGATATTCAACACCAGATGAAATTTTTGGTCCTATTGATATTACTGAACTTAAAAAAGGAAAATATTTAAGAAAAACTGAAGGTTATTTACCAGATGTTAACATTGGGTTTTTAGATGAAATTTGAAAAGCAAGTTCATCTATTCAAAATGCATTGTTGATGATTATTAATGAAAAGTTATTTGTTAATGATGGAAAACCAGTAAAGTGTGATCTTGCTTTAATTATTGCAGCATCAAATGAGTTACCAGAACGTAATAAAGGTCTTGAAGCCTTGTGAGACCGTTTCATTATTAGAGTTGATATGAAACCAATTCAAAATGAAGAAAAATTCTTACAATTATTCACAAATACTGCCAACTTATTGGAAAAACAAAATATTACAGAAGATGAAAGATTTGATTTATCAATTTTAAAGAAAGTTGCAAAAAATGCTGAATATGTAGAAATTCCTAAAAATGTTCAAGCTTTCACTTCTTTATTAAGAGAAAAAATTGTTGCTTTTAATAAGGCTGAATTAGAAAGAAACCCAGAAGCAAATGACTTTGATTTGATTTATGTATCTGACCGTAAATGAAAGAAAATTGGTGGTTTATTAAGAACATCTGCATTTATTAATGGTAGAATGTACGTTGATATCACAGATTGTTTCATTTTAGAAAATGTGTTATGAAACAATCCTACTCAAATTCCTGCTATTAAACAAATGATTAATGATTGTGCAGCTTCTATTGAATATGGTATTGAAGGTAGATATTCATATGCTGTAGATTCATTTAATAAAATTAGAGATACTATAATTGACAATATTGCAATTCATGAAGCAAAAACTGATGTAATTATTAAAGCTTATAGAAATAAAGAAGATGTTTATTATTATTTTATGGATGCAGATAAAAATAAATATTTCTTTAAGAAAGAAGATATTGATAACATTCCAAAAAATGAAAACTTTGAAGTTATGGATTGAATGTTAAGTTATTGTACTGCTGAAGAATTTAAAACTTCTTCATCATCTGTAAATAAAGCATTAGTTAAATATGATGGTACTAATTTCTTCATTTATAAAGACAATGATGAAAATGGTGAAAAAATTAAAATTTATACAAACTTTGAAGAAAAAGAAGTTGATCATTATAGACTTGTTAGACCAACTGTTGAATTCATTAAAGATGTTAAAAATACAGCAACTGCTTTAATTAATAAAATAAATTCTGATGTTGAATCATTAAAGAGTTTAAAAAACAGAAATTTTGAAAATATGACTGCATCTAACTTATTTGTTGAAAACAAAAATCTTGGTTTCTTAAAAGATGCAATTTCAAACTCAATAGTTACTCTTGAAGACATCATAGATAAAATTAAAGATATGTTTGTTTATGTGAAACTTATTAACTATGGATTTACTACAAAAGACAAACAAAAAATTCTTCCTACAATTGATGCCAGTAAATAATATTAATTTTATAAGTGTAATATAAATGGAATTAAATATTAAAGATTTGATTGTTAATCTACTTAGTGGTAGTGACACAACTGTAAATAAATTGTATCAATTTGTTAATGGCAAAGAAGTTAACCCTACAAAAGCTGAGTTTGAAAAATTTAAGAAAAATTTAATTGCGTCTGTTAAAGCAAGAAAAGAAAATGCATTAGAACTTTTTCCTATTATCAAGTATTTTGAATCTAAAAGATTAACTGAAGAAGATTATGCTGATGATGAAGTTTTATTCACTATGCCAAGTGGTGAAAGAATTGCTGTTGCTTCTCCTATTGAAGTTTTAGAAGAAATACCTGAAAAAAGTTCATACAACATGAAATTTGAATGAGATTTAACTCATATTGATGAACGTGAATCTCTTGTAAATAAAGCTGTATGAAACTATTATGAAATTATAAAAGATCTTGAGTCAATAAAAAATGCTGTGAAATCTTGAGGTAGATTTGTTGAAGAAAGTATTTATATTTCTAAAATTGAAAAAGAAATGTTTGCTGAAAATGTTCCTCAAGAAGTGTTTGCATTGCATCAAAGTGATAACTTGAATGCATTACTGCCAACTGAAATTGCTCAGCTAGATGATCCAGAACTTGAATTTATTTTTTATAAGAATTTTATTGAAAAAAAATTATTAAGTTATCAATTATGAGGAATTGAAAGAGAGATTGTAGAAGATATTACTATTACTAAAAAAGATTTAGATGATAAAGGTCCATTATTTATTTGTATTGATACAAGTGGATCAATGCGTGGTATTACAGAAGTTGTTTCAAAAGCTTTAGTTTTAGCCACTGTAAATATTCTTTCTGAATATGGTATTAATGTAGTGTTAATCCCTTTCTCAACTCAATCAAAACCTCTTGATTTATCTGAATCTAAAAACAAAGTTAAAGCAGCTCGTGATTGATTGAAAAAATCATATTATGGTGGTAGTGATTTTGGACAATTATTAGATGTTTTAAGTTCTTTTATGGGTAATAGACAATATGCCAAAGCCAATATAGTTATTTTTAGTGATTTCATTTTTAAAAATATTGACCCTTCAATTGCTAAAAAAATGAAAGTTATTCAAGATAGAACTCACTCATTCCATTCATTAAAAATAAGTAAAAAGAATAATAAAAATTCTATTGAAAAAATGTTTAGTTCAAACTGACAATATATTTTTAATTGAAAAGGTAATGATGAAGGTTTTGATGAAGAAGATTTAATTAAACAAATTTCTGATGCTAACATTAATGCAAGAAATTCTCTTGATGAAATTATTTCATTTGGTTTTATTAAAAGAATCAAAGATTATGAATATGCAAGAAAAAATGCTTCTAAAGAAAAAGAACAAGAAAATGACCAAGAGAATGAAAATGAAGCAGAAGATGAAATTATTTAAAAATAATTTTAATTACTATTATTTGTAATAAAGTAAAAAAATATGACACTCATATGAGTGTCTTTTTTATTGTTGGTAAAATATATTAAAATAAATAGAACATAAGTGAAAACAATGCAATAGTATTATAAAAGAGGTTTTTTTAATGCAATTTAATAATAAATATAATATATTACAAATTTTTTATTCATATGGTACTTTTTTAACAAATTTTATTAAAGAAAAATCAGTTAATAGTATAACTAATAATATTGCAAGAGTAATAAAAGAAGAAATAAAACACAGTTTTCAAAAGAAGACCAAATTCAAAAATTATGTTTCTTTCTTCAATAAAAATGTAATATATGATGGTCTAAATATTACAAAACATGTTGAAGGAATTGATAGATCATACTTAGGAATAATAATGGAAGGTATTTTCATTTTATTTTTAAAAAAATTAGAAATTAATGAATTCAATTTAGTAGAAGAATTGAAATCATCTGTAGCTTATGAATTTGCTATGCAAAGAAAGGGCGGAGAAATTGCTTTTAAAAATAATATTAAAAAAATCATTAGTAATCAAAATTTAATTAATATAATAAACAAAAAAGTTGAATGATTAAAAGTTAATCTACCTTGTTTTCCAGATGCTCCAAAATTTGTTTTTTCCAATAATAAAGATGAACAAGATCTTCTTGATCATATTCTTGGTTTAAAAGAAATTGCATTGATAAAATTAAAACATAATGATACAGAAGGATTTTCTAGAGTTAATAAAATCATTTTAGAAATTATTTCTAATGAATATATTTCACTTGATAATCAAATCATGATAAATTATTTTCATAAAAATATTTTTGGACGTAATACTATTTGCAATAATAAAAAGCATTATTTTGATAATATAGACAAAAAAACAGTTTTTAATCATAAATTTCATACTAAATTTATAAATCAATTTGAAGTTGATTTTTATCATAATAATTTTGTTTTAGAGTTGAAAACCTCTCAATACATTTTTCAAACACAATGATTTTATCAATTATTATTTTATTATTTTGCTTTAAAAATTAATGGACTTAAAGATATGAAATATATTTTTATTTATAATCCATTACTGGGAAGTTTTATTAAAATTGAATTATCACATATTATAGATATAAATTATATTGAAAAAATTATTATAGAAAATGATATTTTATAAAAAAGAATTTATATAAAATATGTTTTAATAATATAATTTTTTGTATGAAAAATAAAATAGCAAATAATTTTTGTAAGTCACATAATAATTTAAATTTTAATCTTAATACTGATGAAAACATAAAATTAGCTTATTTAAACTCTAATTTATGGAAATTAAGTATAAGAATAATTTTGCCATCACTTTTATTAACATTATTACTTGGAATTTATATTTTTATTGATCAAATGTTAATTATTAATCTAGTTCCAAAAGATGGTAATAATTATTTAAGAAATTATTTTGATTCAGTTGGAAAATTATATTTATATGAAAAAATTGTCAATTTTGTTAATGAAACTAAGCAAGAGATAGTTTCTATTAATAATAAAGATTTTATTGTTTATGCATCTAATCAGGTTGGAGTATTTAGTTTGATTGTGCTGTCTTTTGGTTATCTAATAAGTGCAGGTGGTGCTGTTTTGTTTAGCAAATATTCAGCAACACAAGAATTTGATTTAAGAAGAAAAGTAATTATCTCAACAATTTATAGTTCTTTTATTTTCAGTATAATATCAACTGTTATTATGATAGTTATTCAAAATTATATTTTATCTGCAATGATGCCAAGTTCGCAAACAATCAAAGATGATGTATTGCAAGGAATATCTACATCAATAACAGTGGATGAATTAAGAAACTATTTTGATACATATTATGATGGCATTGTTTATCAGGCAAGTAGATACGTTTATTTTGTAAATGGAAGTATTATTTTTTCATGTTTTACAAACTTAATAGTATTTTATTTAAGAGGTGAAAATAATAGTTTAATACCTACAATTATAGGTGTTATTTGTAATTTTTTAAACATTATATTGGATGTTATTTTTATTATTTTTGCAAAAATTGGAATTATGGGTGGTGGATTAGCTACTTTTTTAGGCCAGTTTATTAACTTTAGTACTTTAATTGGATATTTATACTATTTAAATCATAAAAATAAAACAACTATTTTATTTAGTTATTTAAAAGATTATAAAATTGATTTTAAAATTGTGCTTAACTCCATAATGTTAGGATCTAGTACATTTTTACGTGAATTAAGTTTGGCAATTGCAAACATAGTTTATGTACCAATATTTATGAATACAGTTGGTAATATTGATAATAATGCTTTACTTTCATTTGCTCGACTTGCTGCAAGTCCAATTTATAATTTATTTTTCTTTGCGATTTTTGGTATCATAGATGGATTAAGACCTATTATTAGTTATAACTATTCAATTAAGAGATATGATAGAGTTAAGAAAACATTTTGAATTGGAACTATCTATTCATTAATATATTCAATAATTGTAATCACATTTGTATTTGCTTTAGTACCTAATGTAAATAGTATTTTAGTTGCTTTAAATGTTAAAGATAATTATGATAAACATAACTTATTAATTTTATTAGCTTCAATGTTTTTGCAATTTCCATTTATTTCTTTATCAATATCAGGACTTGCAATTTTTCAATCAGCAAATAAGAAGTTGATGAATACTATTTTATCTATTATGCAAGGTGCTATTACTTTTTATCCTGTTTTATTTACAATGAGTTCTATTGCTACATCCACATCATCTATATTTGTTATGGTATTTACAGGATTTACAAATATTTTACTTTCTTCTATTATTATCTTTATTTGTACAATTTTATTTCTTTACAAATACAATAATAAACAAAGTTTTATTTCAAAAAAATATAGTTAGAAATTTAAATTATATTATTTTTGTTTGCAACAAATATATTAATAAAGTTCATATATAGAATATGATTAATAGCTTGTAATTATAAGTTATTTATAATTTATTTTATAAGTAAATTTAAAACATTATTATATTCAAATAATCTTAATAAATAATTTAATGCATAATAATGTTGTATTATAAAAATGGTTTATTAGGAGTATTAATTTTATGAAATTACTTGAAATAAAAGATTATAAATATCATTATCAAAAATCTAAAAATAAATCAAAGGGTACAATAGTATTTATACATGGTTTTGCTACTATGTCAAAATATCATAATGGATTTGCAAATTTATTAAAAGATTATGATTATTATGCTTTTGAATTACCTGGACATGGAATAACAGAAGCTAAAGATTTATCTGTGTTATCTCCATATAATCTTGCATTATCTGTTGTAGAGTGAATTAAATTAATGGATTTTAAAGATTTTTATTTAATTGGTCATTCAATGGGTGGAGGGATTGTTGGTATGGTTAGTACTATGATTCCAGAATTAATTAAAAAATTAGTGATGGTTACACCTATGAATTCAAGTTATAGTTTAAAATTGCTTAATGTAGTTAAATTTAATCCCAAAAATAATAAAGAAACATTTGAAATGCAAAAAGTTTTATATAAGAATCATTTAGAATTTTTTGATAATGAAAACCATCCAGATATTCTTGAAGAAACAAAATATCAATTAGAACACAGAAACAAATTTGTTAAGTTATTAGTAAATATGTCATCACTATCTAATATGATTACATTAAAAAAATTAGAAAAATTAATTAGTGTTCCAACATTATTAATTTTGGGGAAACATTATGGTATTATTGACTATAAAACAGCAACTAAATTGTTTGTTAAAAAACAAAATTTTAAAATCGAACTTTTTGAAAATTCAGGTCATTTACCTTTTATTGAAGAATTAAATAAATACTATAATCTTGTTATATCTTTTATTGAATCAAATTAAAATATTAATATTAGTTTTGTATTCTATAACTAAAATTACAAAACAATAAAATAGTATAAATTTATCAATATTAATAATTATCTTAAATATAAAGTGTAATACATGCTAAAGCATGGTTTTGCATTTTATATTTTTATTAAATTAAGCTAAAAATTATAAACATTAATTCTATTTAATTTGTTTTTTGAATATATTTATAAATACATTTATTGTAAAAACTTTGTAATTTTGCTTTGTTCAAAATATATACTATAATTTAGTTACAAATATAAAAACACTTATTATAAGTTAATTTGTTAGGATTAAAATTATGAAAAATAAAAATTTAAAAAAGAAAGTTTTTTCTTTATTTGCAGCTACTTCATCTATTGCAATTGTTACTTCAATGATTGCTACTTCTTGTTCTGCCTCAAACAATAATTTAAACAATGATAATTCTTCAATTCCTTCTACTCCTGATTCAAAACCAATAGAGCCTTCAAACCCAACTGAACCTACAAATCCTACACCAACTCCTAATCCAACCCCTACCCCTGATCCTAATCCTACACCAACTCCTGATCCAAATCCAATAGAGCCAGAAAAACCAGAACCTGGTGTACCTATAACTCCTAGTGATTCACTTATTGATAAATCATTTGCACAAAATGATTTATTAACATCTATTGGTATTTTAAAAATTGATGATATTGCAACTAAAGAAAGAAATGTTCAAACTGAATATTATAGTAGTGAAGCATGAAATAAGTATCATGATTCACATGGTTTTGTTTACCCTTCTCAAAAAAGAAATTACAAATTAAAGAATGTAAATTCTCAAGGTAATAATTTTTTTGGTAATGGTTCAAATAGGATAGATGGTTTTGATGTTGTGTTTAATGAAAGAGTAATAAATAATGATGGTAGTTATGTTGAAATTTCAGGAAGTAAAGTAAAATATAATGATGAAACATGAATTAAACAAGAAATAGAAAAAGGAACTTTAAAAAAACATAGAGCTGCTGATGATATGTACATAAATAATATTAATAATATTGATTCAGTGACAAAAAAATATACTATATCTAATTATGGGATGCCAGGTGTTATTCCATTAGGATTATATGCTCCTGCTGGTGAAGTAATTGAAATCTCTTTTGATAATCAATCATGAGAATTTGTTAAAAATAATATTTCTAGTTTTGAGTTTGTAATTAATGATAACCTTTGAGATAACTATGATAAAAATAACACCGGAAAAATGTCAAATCGTTATCCATTTGTGAGAACATATTTTCGTTTAAATGAAAATAGTAAAACATTAAAAATTGGTTCTCCATTTGGTGGTGGTATTTCTTTTAATCTTAAAAAAATGAATAATAATTCTGATTTAAGTTACTCACAAAGAAGTCAAAATATAGTATTTACAGTTAGAAATGCAGTTCCAGGTCTTTTTTATCAAGATGGTATAACGACTCAAAAAGAATGAGATAATCAAATAGAACTACTTAGATCTCAAAAATTAGCACCAGTTTTTCAAGGGGTGAGCACTTACTTTTCGTTTACAATGTCATTTACTGATTTAAATGAAATTGGACATTTATCACTTGATAATGTTGTTTATCCTAAAGACTCTTTTAAAAGATGGAATCAATACTTATATTTAAGTAATTATTTTGCAGGTAATGATACTATTGAAATTCAAAATAGTCATAGAATAAATATGTTATTTTGTGATGATATTTGAGGTGGGAATTTAGCCTATGGAGGTGGGAATAAATTATATTGTAATAGTAATTGAGGTTCTAGAGCATTTATTTCAAAAGATTGATATGATAGTTTTAATTCAAATACTTCTTGAGGATTCTTTCATGAAATAAATCATAATTTTGAACAAAATGAAGCATTTTTTAAAAAGAAAACACATGGTGCTACAAATGTTGTTACAGCATTTAATTTATCAGTGCTATCTGATGTTACTAGATTTAGAAATGAAATAAATTGAACTGGTGAAGATATAAAAGCCAACACAAATATTAGTTGACCATATTTAAATACACCATATTCAATAATTAAGAACCTTTTAACAAAAGCTGAGAATAGTGTTAATGAATATCCAATTTATTCTTTATTATTATTTTTAATGGGGTCAAAAAACTTTGTTGATTATGCTAGAAGTGATATCATAAATCATAGAAATGATACACCAGGTTGAACAGCAATGGAAGAAATTGAAAGAATTAGTGAAACACTTCAATTGAATTTTTGACCTGCTTTTGAAATTTATAGAAAGTGATGACATGATAATTGACCAGAAAATTATAACAGTGCATCAACTGAAGAAAAAGCAACTATTGATAAACTTAAAAAATATAAAGCAATAGATTTTGTTGCTAACCAGTATGCATCAGGAACCTACTTGTATAATGAAAGTAGCAAAAGTTATGATTACACTGGTGATACACTTCCAGCTTTTGAAATTCCAGGACTAGAACAATATACTTTTGATTTTGAAAACATGGTTGTATCAACAAACACAAATTTTAATTGAACTCTAAAGACTCCAGAAAGTTCAACAAAATTGGGAGGTAGCTTAGAAGTTGATCCTAATAATCCCAAAAAAGTTATTTATAGACCAAATAATCAAAAGGTTAGTGAAATTGATGAATTTGATGTTTCAATTATTCCTGGTAATTGAACTAATAAACCTGATAATTATGTTTCAGAATATAGATTTAAAATTAAAGTAAGACAAGTAATTAATAGACCAACTCTAGAACTTTTTGATTTTTCTAGTGCAACTCAAACTAATGATCAATTATTATCAGAGTTAAAAAATAATCAATCTCCATTTGCAAAAATGCCAATAAGTAATTTTAATAATGTAAGTTTCACTGGAATACTAAATGGTGAATATAAATCTAAAAAAATAGGAGCAAGAATTAAATATAAATTTGTTGCTCCTAAAGATGGAAATTATACATTTAAGAGCAAATATTCACAAAATTATGCTCTTTATGCTAATAACACTAAAGTAAACCTTGATCATAATGAAAGTTTTGGATTTTCAAAAATTTATGATAAAAGCATGAAAAAAGGTGAGGTACTAGAAATTGAAAATTTGTTAGTTAAGAAAATTTTAGATAATGAAGAGATATATTTTGGACAAGAAATTTATTTAGATAATAAAAAAATTGATTTATTTAATAATTCTTTAATTTTTAGCTTAACAAATCAAATTAGTCAAACTTTTCCAGAAATCATTGCTGATTCAAAATATTTATATAAACCACGTGAAGTTGATAAAAGAATTTTTACTGAATCATCATCTTCTTTATTTAATTTTAGTGATTATGATTTTAATTCCTCTTCATCCTTTTTATCACCAAATATTGATTATAATTTAACATCAAGTATAAATAATAATAGAATTGAAACATTAAATGATTATAATTCAGAAGCAGAATTTTTCATTGATAATTATGACTATGATGATAGATTGAAGAATCCAATTTTAGATTTTGATATTAATTTTATTAAAAGTACAAATGTAGAATCATTGATTTTTGGTAACTATTCTGATTATTCAAAACCAAATAAGCCATCAAAAATAAAAATAATAGGCTATTCTGATAATAATTCTAATGAACAAATTTTATATGATGGTGTTTATGACTCAATGAAAAACAGTGGCCAAAAAACAGCTATTAATTTAACTAAATCAGGTAATTTTAAGAAAATCAGAGTTCAAATGTTTAATACTATGAATGGGGTTAAATTGAGCTGAGTAAGACCTTCTACAAAAGAATATCTGTATTTAGGCCAAACTTTTGGAATAAACAATTCCAACATTATTGCAGACGAAAAATGAGAATATCATAAAAATGATGCATCAAATATATCTGCAATAAATAACATTTATTTGAAAACAACACAAAAAAATAGTGTTCTTGAATTCACTTTAAATAATGCCAAAGGTTTTTCTTTAATAGGTCAGTTAGGCAATAATTTATCTAGTTTTGATTTATATATAAATGATCAACTTATAGAAACTATTACCCCTAATTCAAATAACACTATTTATAATGCAAGCTTATTTAATTATCACTCTAAAAACAATTCAAGTTTAAAAGTAAAAATTGTTACCAGGGAAGATAAACCATTATATTTAAATTACATCATGACTTTTGGTAAAAACATTTATTTGTCTTAATTTAATTACAATTTTTCATTAAATTAGAATTTAAAAATCAAAGTAATTAATTTATATCCATAATCAATACAAGATTATGGATATTTTTATTATTTGTAACACTTAAATTAAATATTTTTATAAAACTTATTCATTCTTTAATAATTTAAAAAATAATGATGGTTATTTATTATTGTAAAAATATTTATAAAAATTCTACAATAAATTAGATTTTTGCCATTTTTATTTCGTTTATATATATGGAGGATATTTGAATATTTAAAATTATGAAATTACATGTAATTAATCAAGATAATGAAAATGAATGTGGTATATGTGTATTAACTACACTTCAAAATTTTTTTTATCAAGAAGAAAAACTATCTAAATTAGATTTATACAATATATTAAATTATGATGGTGATAAAATTTCTATTTATGATTTAGAAATATTAGCAAGTAAAATTGGATTAGAATTAGAGAGTTATAAACTAGAATTTGATACATTTAAAAAAATTGAAAATAACACTTTATTTGTAACATGTCTTTTAAATGAAGATGGGTATCATTATGTGATTTGTAATAAAACCAATAATACAATAACTGTATATGATAGCTGTAGTGAAATAAAAAAGTATACATATGATGAATTTAAAAATATTTTTACAGGAATTTATATATCTATAAAAAAGAAAGTAATTAATGACAATCAATGTCTACACTCTACAAATAAAAATCAATTTAATTTACCAAATATGTACTTTTTTATTTTTATGTTTATTTTTGTTGATCTTATTTCTACTATTTTATGTGTTATTGGAAATTCATTCATAAAAATAATAATTGATAAAGTTGTTCCATTGGAATTAATAAGTGAACTGTTTTATTTTTCAATATTTTTTATTTCAACTTACATTTTTAATTTTTTAATTAATTATGTAATTAATATAATTAAAATAAAAAAGTATGAATCTATATTTAAAGAAAATATATTAATATATGCAAGAATTATTAATTATAAAAATCTAGATTATTTTGATAAATATAGTAAAGAAATTATTTATGAACATCCCATAGCTATATCAAAACTAATTATGCATAAGTATTTTGATATACCAGGTTTAATATCTGATTTAATAACATTTGTTATACTATTTTCTATAATTTTTTTTACATCTTATTTATTTATAATCCCTATTTTTATCAACCTTATTTTTATAGTAATATTTGGTTTTATTAAACTAAAAAATAACAATGATAACTACCATTATCTACATATTAATAAAAATAAAATAGAAATTAATTTCAATAATTTTTATAGCTTTTTATTAAATGAAAAGAATAATAGTAAATTAAATATTGTAAAAGAAAATTGACTTGAAGAATTGTGAAGTTATCAAAGAATAAATAGAATTAATACAAAATTTAATTTAACAATTGATTTATTTGATAATTCAGTTACAAAATTTATTTTTGTTATTTTTATATCGATTTGTAGTTATCTAATCATCATAAAATTTGATAATAATTTGTCTATTTCTAATATGATTTTTTTGACATCAATTCTTAATATGATTACAACTTGTATTAATGATATTTTTAATTATTGATGCAGCATTCCATTCTATAAAAAATCCAAAAAGATTTTGAATGACTTTTTAAATATAGGAAATTTAAATTTTAAAAAAGGTATAAAAATAAATAGTGTAGAAAAAATAAAAATTAATAATCTTAATTTTAATTATGGCAAAAATTGCATATTTAAAAATTTTAATATGACAATTAATAATGGAGATTTAATTATTGGAAAAAATGGATGTGGTAAGACAACTTTGTTTAAAATACTATCTTTAAATTATCTTGATAAAATAGATAATCAAATTATTATCAATAATTTACCAATTAATTGTTTAGATCAAAAAGGTTTGTTTGACAATATTATTTATTTGCCTAGTGATGCATGTTTGGTTTCTAAAGATTTTACAAAAATTATGAATTCTGATTTAGTAACAAAAGATATAGCAACTAAATTAATAAAATTAGTCAATATTAATTTATCTAATAAGGATTTTAGTAAGGGGGAAAAGCAAGTTTTAAATTTAATTAGCATTCTTCATTCAAAAAATAAGGTTATATTGTTAGATGAATCATTTTCAAATATAAATAATAAACTAGACAATGTTATTTATGGTGAAGTTAAAAATCATCTTGAAAAGGATAATTTTGTTCTTTGAATATCTCATAATAAAAAATGTTATAAATATTTTAAAAATAGGATAGAAATAAATGGTAAATAAAAAACTTAAATATGGATTAATTGGTCTATTTTTTTCTTTAACAACATTCTTTGGTTTTTCTTTATTTTATAAAGTTCAAAATGTGACTGTTGGAACTATAGTTGAAACAAATCAAACACAAATTGTGCAAGTTGTGAAAAATAATAAAATTAATGTTTGGAAAGGTGCTAATTTTTCTTTTAAATATAATAATAAAAAACTAGAATTTAAAATTGCAAATTACTATATTGAAAATAATAGTTATTTTATAACTCTAAATAAATATTTAGTTATTGAAAATAATATTTATAATTTATTTATCAACACAAATAAAGAAATTCTTTTACTTTATATATTTGACAATATTTTTTAGGATAGGTTTTAAATATGTTAAAAATGCAACTGCAAGATAAAACAAATTTTATAACTATAGATCAGAAAAAAATAATTAAAAGAATGCTAGCTTACATTTTTAAATTTGAATCTATGAAAGGTACTTATTTTTTTGAATTGAATATTGTAGATGAGAAAGAAATACAAATAATAAATAGTAAATTTAGAAAAAAGAATTATGTTACAGATGTTATCACTTTTTCAATGTGAGATTCTAATAGCTCAATAAGAACAGAATTACTTGGCGAAATATTTTTATGTAAAGAAAAAGTTATTTCTCAAGCTAAAGAATATAATCATTCAGTTAATAGAGAATTAATGTTTTTAATTAGTCATGGTATATTTCACTTATTAGGATATGATCATCAAACTCCTGAAGATGAAAAAGAAATGATTAATAACCAATATAATGTATTAGAATATTTAAACATCGGTAGATAAAATGTTAAGTCAAAATAAATTAGTCACTTTTTTTAGAAAATTTAAATATGCCTTTAAAGGTTTATATTTTTCAATTCGTGAGGAAAAATCATTAGTTGTTCACTTTATTGTTGCAGCAATAGTTTTAATACTAGCTGGAATTATAAATGAATATATGTCTATTATGGATTGAATAATTTTAGTTATTTGTATTTTTTTAGTTATAGGGGTTGAATTAATAAATACAGCAATAGAAAATATTGCTGATATGATTTCTTTCAAATTTAACTATAATGCAAGGAAAATAAAGGATATTTCAGCAGCAGCAGCATTAACTTTTTCATTAATGGCTATTATTGTTGGTCTCTTAATTTTTATACCAAAATTAATAACAATTTTTAATACATTAAAATAAATTTGAAAAAAGGATTCATAATGAAAATAGGAAAAGTTTCAATTGTAGGAAAACCAAATGTTGGTAAATCAACATTAATAAATCAAATTTTTAATAAAGAGGTTGTTATTGCAACAAGTAAACCTCAAACAACTAGAAATAGAATTGAATTATTATATGAAGAAGATGGTTATCAAATAATATTTAATGATACTCCAGGTTTTCATGAAGCTAGAAATAAATTAGATTTATTTTTAAATTCACAAGTAAAAAAAGCATTAAAAAATGTTGATATTATTCTTTTTGTTTTTGATGCAAAAAGAGAGTTTGATCAAGAGGATTTAGATATATTAAATCAAATTAAAACATTTAAGCATGAAAAATTAATTATGATTATTAATAAATGTGAAAATGAAGATGCATCAACAATTGAAGGCATCAAAGAATCATTAAAAAAAATTATTAAATTTGACAAAGAATTTTGTATATCTGCTTTATATAATCAGAATATAAATGTGGTACTAGAATATATTAAAGAAAATTTAATTGAATCAGAACTTCCTTTAGTTTCTAATCCATCAGAGTTAGAACAACAAGAAAAATTTGTTATTGCTGAAATAATTAGAAAGGTGATTTTAAATCAATTTAAATATGAAGTTCCTCACTCAACTGCTGTTATAGTTGATGAAATGAAGTATTATAAAGAAAAAAATTTGTTAGATATTATGTTTTCTATAGTTGTTGAAAAAGAATCTCAAAAACCTATTTTAATTGGTAAGGGCGGGAATAGTATTAAAAATATTGGTGTTCTTGCAAGAAAAGAGTTATCAAAGATTTATGATTGTAAGATATATTTGAAATCTTTTGTCAAAGTTAAGAAAAATTGACGTGATGACAATAATATAATTAAAGAATTGGGATACAAAAAGTAATGTCTGAAATTATTACAAAAGGTTATTTAATTAATGTCATAGATTATGAATTGTTTGATCAAATTATTACATTTATAAATGAATATGGAAATGTTTTTTCCTGTATAGCAATTGGTAGCAGAAAAATTAAATCTAAAAATGCAAGGCAATTAAAGTTTGGTGCATTATTAGAATTTGATTTTTTTATGAGTAGAAATATTGATAAGGTTGGTAGATTAAAAAAAGTTGTTGCCTTAGATAATACAAGTTTTTCTTTTTCAACAAATAACGGATTAATTGTTTTGAATCAATTGTTTTTTAAAGCAAAATGCTCAGGAAAAGATTTTTATAATATGTATTTTAATAATTTGGAATTATTAAAAAATAACAATGATCAAAATAATGTGATAATAAAAATATTTTTTGAATTTATGTTATTGTCAGGTATCAAATTAAAACTTAATGGTTGTTCTATTTGTCATAATAGAAAAATTATAAATTTTGATGAAAAAGAAATGGGTTTTGTTTGCATAGAACATAATACAAGTCAACTTAATATTTCTCCAAATGTTCTTCAAATACTATATGCAATTCATAAAAATAAACTATCTTTATTAGATAGATATAGTTATAATGATAAATTTTTGGTTATAAAATTTTTAATGTATTTGATTAACTCTTACATAGGAATAAATTTATATTCTTTATTATTATATTAATTTTATAATATTTAATAGTTGAAAAGGATAATGTATGAAAGAAAAAATATCACAAGAAATTATAGTTAATCATTTAAAAAACTATGGATTTGTTTTTCAAAATTCAGAAATATATGGAGGATTAGCTAATGCATGAGATTTTGGCCCTCTAGGAGCAATAATTAAGAATTTACTAAAAAATATTTGAATTAATTATTTTGTTACTTCAACTAAAAATATGTTTTTAATTGATACAAATATTATTTTAAATTCTTCTGTTTGAGATGCTTCAGGTCATATTAATAATTTTAGTGATCCTTTAATTGACTGTAAAAAATGTAAAAATCGGTTTAGAGCTGACAAGTTGATTGGTGAATTCACAAATGAAAAAATAACAGAGCAAACAGATATATCAATTTTAGAAAAGATTATTAATAATAATAAAATTAAGTGTCCTAATTGTAAAAATATTGATTGAACAAATATTAGAAAATTTAACCTTATGTTTGAAACATCAATTGGAGTAGTAGATAATAATAAAAATATAGTTTATTTAAGACCAGAAACTGCTCAAGGGATTTTTATTAATTTTAAAAATATTCAAAGAACAACAAGAGCTAAAATACCCTTTGGTGTAGCTCAAATTGGAAAATCATTTAGAAATGAAATAACCCCTTCAAATTTTATCTTTAGAACAAGAGAATTTGAACAGATGGAAATTGAACATTTTGTTGAAGAAAGTCAAGAAAACATGTTTTTTGATTATTATATAAACAAAATTCAAAAATTTTTATTTGATGTTTTAAAGTTGAAAAAAGAAAATATATCAATTGAAAATTATAGTAAAGATGAAATAGCACATTATTCTAAAAAAACTATTGATTTTTTTTACGATTTTCCACATGGAAAATCTGAACTTTGAGGATTAGCAAATAGAGGTTCATATGATTTAATGCAACATGAATCATTTTCTAAAAAGGATATGCACTATTTAGATTCTAATAATAATAAATTCATTCCAAGTGTAATAGAACCTTCAGTAGGTCTAGAAAGATTATTATATGCAATACTTATTGATGCTTATGATGAAGAACAAGTAAATAACGAAACAAGAGTAGTTATGCGTTTAGATGAAAAATTAGCACCTTATAAAATTGCTGTATTACCACTAACAAATAAATTAGAAGATTTTGCATCAAAAATATATCAATCTATTTTAAATAAAGGTGTTTCTTGCACATATGATACTTCAGGTTCTATTGGAAAAAGATATAGAAGGCAAGATGCAATTGGTACACCTTATTGTTTGACTGTAGATTTTGATAGTCAAAAAGATATGAGTGTAACAATTAGAAATAGAGATAGTATGGAGCAAGTAAGAGTTAATATAAAAGATATTAATTTACTTAATTTATCAAAATTATTTAAATAAAAAGGATTAGTTATGGATGATAGTAAGCAACAAAGTAGTTATGCTATACAAGATTTATTAAACAATATAGATATAGTAAGTGTAATAAAAAATTATATTAATTTGAGTAAAAAAGGGCAAAATTACTGAGGCTTATGTCCCTTTCATGGAGATAAAAATCCATCATTATCTGTAAATTCTAATAAAAAGGTTTTTAAATGCTTTGTTTGTGGCGAATCAGGAAATGCAATTAAATTTGTTCAAAAATTTAAGAAGATTAATTTTTACCAAGCAATTAAAGAAATTGTTGAAATAACAAATTACAAAACAAGTGTAATTGATAAATTTTTAAATAGTAAAATTAACTCAAATGAAATAAAAATGTATGATATGAATAATCAGGCATGTTTTATATATCATAGAACATTATTTAATTCTTCTAATGCTGATAAATTAAAATATTTATTATCTAGAAATTTAACACAAGATTTAATTAATGAATATAAAATTGGATATGCTCCAAATTCTAGTGATAAAAAATATTTGTTTTCAATATTAACTAATGAAGATAATATTATGGGAGAAGATCGTGATGCATCTTTAGTTTGATCACCAATACAATTAGTTAATAATGGTCTTGCTAATTTAAATGATAATAATGAATATTCTGATTTTTTTTGAAATAGAATAATAATTCCTATTTTTGATGAACATAATAATGTTATTGGCTTTTCAGGAAGAGCACTAAATAATGATGAAAAGATAAAATATATTAATACAAAAACAACAGAAATTTTTAAAAAAGAAAATGTACTTTTTAATTTTAATAATTTTGATAAGTCTATTTATGAAGAAATTTTTGTTGTTGAAGGATATATGGATGTTTTTGCTTTTAGAAAAATGGGAATTAAAAATGTAGTTGCATCAATGGGAACATCATTCACATCAAATCAAATTAATTTGATTAAAAAATACAAAAATATTAATTCAATTATTATTTGTTTTGATAATGATGAAGCAGGGTTTAAAGCTACAATTGAATTGGCTCAAAAATTATATAATCATAATATTAAAGTCTTTGTTGTTGCTCCATATGATAAATCATACAAAGACATAGATGAGTTATTAAAAAGTAATGATAAAAATACAGTTTTAGAAGTAATAAATAATCAAATATCTTTTATTTCATATCTATGTATAAAAATGTTAAGTGATAAATCTTTAACAAACAAAGAAATTGTTCTAAGAACAAAAAAGATATTGGATAATGTTATTTCTTATTCATATGATGAGTTAACCTTGGATAATGATTTATTATTATTGTCTAAGTTTTCTTCTATAAGTGTTGATGCATTAAATCAATATATTAAAAAAGAACTTAATAAAAATAAAAAAGAAGTTGATTCAAATATTAAAAACAGTAATAAATATTTTTCATTTCCAATTGAGTACAATATACCAAGACTAAACATTAAAACTAAGCCTTTAAAAGAAATTTTAAATGAAGAAAAGAGCTTTGAAGTGAAAGAAAAAGATTTATTTAAAATTGTTGCTATAAATACATATATTGCAGAATTGTTTATAAAAAATATTTATCATTCTTATTTTCAGTCAGATATAAAATTAAAACAAATTTTTACAGAACTTATATATTTTGCAAAAATATTAATAGATAATTCTATTGACGTTAATCCTGAAAATTTATTGAGCATTATTAAATTAAAAGAGGATGAATTTGATAAACCTCTTAATGAGTTGGTAGATTTTATTAAATCTATTATTGCTTATTATAATAAATATCCAATCAATAATAAAAGTATAATTTACCAAGGCGTGTCACTAATTCTTGATTTAGTTATGAAAATTCAACAAGAAATTCAAAAAATAGTTATTAGAGAAAATTGTGAAAATGTTTATGATGAATATAGAAATATTAGCAATCAATATGATAAAAAAATTAAAGAATTATTAAGTATAAAAAATAATTTACAAAAAGGATAATAATTATGAATATTGGATGAATTGGAACAGGTGTAATGGGTAAAAATATGTTAATGCATTTAAAGAATGCTGGACATATTATTTATATCTATAACAGAACAATATCAAAGGCATTATCCCTTGAGCAAGAAAATATTATTGTATGTAATACAATTGAGGAATTGGCAAAGTCTTCAAATATTATTTTTACAATGGTTGGTTATCCAAAAGATGTAAAAGAAATTTATTTAGACAAAAATGGAATAATTAATTATGTTCATAATAATTTATTTTGTTGTGTTGATATGACAACATCTAGTCCTAATTTAGCTATCGAAATAGGAAATGCTTTGAAATTAAAAGATGTTGAATTTTTGGATGCTCCTGTAAGTGGTGGTGAAATTGGATCAATTAATAAAACTTTATCAATAATGGTTGGAGGCAATTATAATTGTTTTTTAAAAATAAGACATTTATTAGAATGCATGGGAAATAATGTAAATTATGTAGGAAATTTGGGAAATGGAATGCATACAAAAATGGCTAATCAAATAGCAATTGCTGGAACAATAGCATCAACTTGTGAAGCACTATATTATTGTTATTTGAACAAACTAAATCCCAGAATTGTTTTAAAATCAATATCTTCAGGTGCAGCATCAAGCTGGCAATTAATTAATAATGGTAATAACATTATTAGCAATAATTATCGTCCTGGATTTTATATCAAGCATTTCATTAAAGATATGGAAATTGCAATTGAAAATAATAAAGATGCTTTGGAAATAACTAAAAGAGTTTTATTAATGTATAAAAAACTAGCATCTATTGGTTTTGAAAATTATGGAACACAAGCATTAATATACTATTATATTCAAAATGTTAAATAAAATTAACTATTAAAATTACTATATTATATTTAAAAAGTTATATTATAATTATAAAGTTGAAATTTAGGGAGTTTATTTATGAAAAAGGATATTCATTCAAATAATCAATTTGTAACTTTTGTTTGTGCTTCATGTGGTAGTAAATTTGAAATTAAATCTACTTTAAAAAATAAGGAACAAACAATTGATATTTGTAGTTCATGTCATCCATTTTATTCTGGTACAAATACTGGACAACAAGTAAAGGGAAGAGCTGAACAATTTAATAAAAAACTTGTTTCTGATAGAAAAGTGGAAACAAAATCTACTAAAAAAGAAGAAGTTAAAAAACAAAATAAAAAAATTGTTAAATCCCTAGATAGTTTATAATGTAATCTTATTTTTAAAAAAGTAGTAAAACTTTAATTTGTTTTACTACTTTTGTTTTTATATATTTTAAGGAGATTTTAATTATGATTTATAATAAAAAACTTTTTGAATCATTAACAAAAGTTGATGAAAAGTTTTTGGAATTAAACAAAGAATTAGAAAACATTGGAAATAATGTTAGCAGAATGAAAGAAATAAATAAATCTCTTAAACTTTTAAATCCCATTGTAGAGAAATTTTCTGAATTTAAAAAAATATTATCTAATTTAGAATCTGCTGAACAAATATTAGCTAATGAAAAAGATAAAGAGTTATTAGAATTAGCAGAAATTGAAATAGGAGAATATAAACCAAAAATTGAAGTTTTTGAAAATGAGCTAAAGAGATTATTATTGCCTAAAGATGAAAATGATGACAAGAATGTTATTGTAGAAATGAGACCAGCTGCTGGTGGTGATGAATCATCAATATTTGTTGGTGATCTTTTTGGAGCATATAAAAGATATGCTGATTCACAGGGATGAAAAATTAAAACACTAGAAATAGTTGAAACATCTCATGGATACAATTTTATTTCATTTATGATTTCTGGGGAAGATGTTTATTCAAAAATGAAATTTGAGTCAGGGGTTCATAGAGTTCAACGTGTTCCAGAAACAGAGGCAAAAGGAAGAGTGCATACATCAACTATTACAGTTGCTGTTTTACCAGAAGTAGAAGATATTGAAATAGTAATCAATCCATCTGATTTAAGAGTTGATACATATAGAGCTGGTGGTGCTGGTGGCCAACATGTTAATAGGACAGAGTCTGCTGTAAGAATCACACACTTACCAACAGGAATTGTAGCATCTTGTCAGGAAGGAAAATCTCAAATAGAGAATAGAGAAACTGCAATGAAGATGCTAAAGTCAAAATTATGAGAGCGTGCTGAAAATGAAAAAAATAGCAATTTATCATCTTTAAGAAAAGATCAAGTTGGTACAGGTGAAAGAGCTGAAAAAATAAGAACTTATAACTACCCTCAAAATAGAGTTACAGATCATAGAATTAATTTAACTTTGAATAAACTTGAAATGATTATGTTAGGTGATTTAGATGAAATAATAAATTCATTAATTGCAAATGATGAAGCATTAAAAATGGCTGAGGCTAATATATAACTATGATATTTAAAGATTTAACATGTAAATTTTATAAAAAAAATGATTTATTAAATAATAAATTAATAGATTCTATTATATTTTTTTTATCTAAAATTTCTCAAGATAAATCTAGTTTAATTGCAAATCAAAACTATGAAATAGATTTTGATATAAATGATTTTTTGTATTATTATAAACAAGTGTTTATAAAACAAATTCCTATTGAATATATTATTAAAAAAATAAAATTTTTAGGTGTTATCTATAATATAGATTATGGGGTTTTTATTCCTAGAAATGATACAGAATTTATAGTGGATTGAATTCTTGAATCTAATTTTATTAATGATGTAAATAATGTGTTAGATTTATGTACAGGAAGTGGAGTTATTGCTAATACTATTAAATATTATAAAAAAGATTTAAATGTTTATGGGGTTGATAGTTCTTTTGCAGCAATTGAGTTAGCTAAAGATAATGCAAAATTATATGATTTAGATACAAAATTTTATTTAAAAAATATTTTTTCTTTAAAGCAAGATTTTCTTTATAATTTTGATTTAATAGTTTGTAATCCACCATATATTGATAAAAATCATCCTTTAGATATTTCTGTTAAAAAATACGAACCTAAAAAAGCCTTATTTGCAAAGGACCAAGGACTTGAGTATTATAAGCGTTTTATATTTGAAATTTATCCCAAATTAAGAAAAAGTAATGTAAAAATTATTTTTGAAATAGGATATGATCAAAAAGACAAACTTGAAGATTTTTTAAAAAATAATAATATTAGTAATTTCTTTTTTTTGAAAGACTTGAATGGACATTATAGAATTTTAGTGATTGATAAATAATATTGGAAGTAATATGGTTGTTTATAATAATAATGATATTGATGCAATTGTTTTTGAAATTAAAAACAACAAAGCATTAATTGCTCCTACAGATACAATACCAGGTATTTTGGCTAAAAATAAGAATACAATTTATAGATTGAAAAAAAGAAATAGAAATAAAAAAATTATTTTGTTTGTATGTTCATGAAAACACATTAAAGATTTAAATAACAATTTTATAAAATTAGCTAGACATTTTTGACCAGGTAATTTAACAATTGTTAAAAATGGAATTTCATATCGTGTTCCAAGAGATAAATTCTTATTAGAAATAATTTCAAGAACAGGTCCATTATATTGTTCTAGTGCCAATTTAAGTGGTTATAATGTAATTAAGAATTATCAAGAAGCATATGACATGTTTGGAATATTTGGCACAGAAGTGATTTATTTAGATGGCAATTATTGTGTTAACAAACCATCAACTGTTTATGATATTGATAAAGATAGAATTTTAAGAGAAGGAGAAATAACACATGAACAAATCAGAAACATCATCCAAAATTAATGTCTATATTGGTAGTGATCATGCAGGATATGATATGAAACAAAAAATTATTTCTGATCCAAGGCTAAGTTTTATTAATTTTATAGATGTTGGGACAAATTCAAATGATTCTGTTGATTATCCAGATTATGCTGAAATACTTGCAAATAATGTATTAAAAAATAATGGATATGGTGTAGCAATTTGTGGAACTGGAATTGGAATAAGTATTGCATTAAATAAAGTAAAAGGAATTTATACAGCTGTTATTAATGATCCAGAAATTGCAAAACTTGCAAGAGAACATAATAATTTAAATGTTGTATCTTTATCTGGAAGATTTAGTACAGCAGACAATAATATAAAAATTATTGAAAATTTTTTTAAAGAAAACTTTTCAAACGATCCAAGACATTTAAAAAGACTTAATAAAATAAAAGATATAGAAAAAAAATAAAAAAGTGTATTATGCATTCTTAGGTTTCATAATGCACTTTTTTATAACTTAATAAATAAAAATAATAAGATATTTTTACTTGAGTGTATGGATGACTATGATTGTGATAAAACATATTGAAATCAAATTTTAGATAAAACTTATTAATTTATTTTATAAAAAAATTCATAACCAATAAAATATGGTTATGAATTATAAATGATTTTTAGGATTAACTCTATTAAACATATTAATAGAGTTTTTTAATATATGTTGTTTATATATTCACATTTTTAACATATGTTTTAAAATCTTCTAAAATACTATATGGTTTTATAACGGGAGAAGTTGATGATCTTTCTGTGAAAAATGTTTTTTCATTAACAAAAATATCCATAGCTCCAATTTCTTCTCCACTTGTTAATGAATATCCACCTCAATAAATACCTACTACATTTTGATTGTCATCTAACACAAGACTTCCACTCGAGCCTCCGCTCAATTCAACATTTTTAAATACACCTTGTAAAGCTACATTATAATAACATGCAAATTCATCTGTCTTATATGGAATAAATCCATTTATTACATAATCCTTTTTTATTTCATCAATATTTGATGATTGAATTCCTTGTTGTCAAAGTTTATTGTTTCCAAATATAATGCCTGTAGAAACATTATATAAATCTGATTGATTTGAAATTTTAAAAGGAGAAGGATGATAAGAAGCAGTTCATTTTCCACCTCTTTCTAGTGTGTCCTCTTTGAAAGGAAAACCTGCAATAGTTATATTTTTTGTCTGATTATAGTTTCCAAATTTTGTTGGATTTTTATTATAAATGTCTAATGCAGATTTTAGTGGATTAATACCATGGAAATCTTTTGTATAAGCATTTGAAAAGTTAATTTTTATAATAGCAATATCTGATGTAGGATTTTCAAAAATTGATGAATTATAAACTCTATTGCTATCTTCTAATTTCATATTTTTAAACAAGTTAAATGTAGTGTATGCTATGCTTACTGATGTATCAATATCTAATGTTGTTAAATAGTGAGTACTTGATATACTTTCAGAACTATAATTTGTTCCAAATTCATATTGTCCATTAGCTTTCTTTGAAATAACATATCCTAAATCTAAATTTTTATAATTGGGATAATATTGTTGTTCATATGTCTTAGTATTTGCATTGAATTCCCATGATGTTTTTCCTCTATTTTGTATCGCACTAGCTACATGTAAATTTGTTGCTATATAATAATCATCATCATAGTAGTTTCCGTCATTAATACTACTTTTTGCAAAAAGTCATCCTGTACCATAAACCTCTGAATTAATTGATGGATCTCAAAATTTCAATGAGAAACTACGTTCTGAGATGTATTTAAAATTATCATTTTGAGTTTTATTACTATTATCAGGAGATGAGGAACTAAATAAACTTTCAAGAAAACTACAAGAAGTAACTGTTACAGGTAAAGCAACAGTTGCTAGAGATAATATTGTTGTTTTTAAAAATTTATTATATTTCATAATTAGTTATTACCTCTTATATTTTATAAATATTAATAATTTTAACATTCTTTTATAATTAATTCATTTATTCAATTAAAATGAATTGTTTTTTCATTTGTATATATAAATGCAATAATTTCTAAAAAAAAATACAATAAAAATAAAAAACCAACATTTATAGTTGGTTTTTTATTTAGAATTTAATTTTGCTTGCTGTAGTTAACACAACATGATTATTATCATTTTTTACTAAAACCATATCTTCAATTCTTATTCCACCAAGACCTGGTATATATATTCCTGGTTCAATAGTAATAATAGAGTTATGTTCTAGTGGTTTATCGTATGCAGATGATACATTTGGAAGTTCATGAACATTAATTCCTACTCCGTGTCCTGTTGAATGCACAAAGTAACCATTAAATTCACTATTATCTATAACTTCTCTACAGATGTTATCAACTTCTTTTCCAAGCATTTTATGTTTTATAGATTGAATTCCTTTTTCATTTGATTCATAAACTTTATTATATGCATCAATCAATTTAGAATCTGGTGTTCCAATAGCAAATGTTCTTGTTATATCTGAACAATATCCTTCATAAATGCAACCCATATCAATTGTTACAAATTCATTGTTTTCAATTACTCTATTAGTTGGATGATGATGTGGATATGCTCCATTTGGACCACTAGCAACTATTGGTTCAAATGAATTTTTTGATGCTCCTAATTCTAACATATGACTTGTTAACATATTGGCTATTTGTATTTCTGTTACACCTGGTACAAGTTTATCTTTAATTCATTCAAGGGTTTCACTTGCTATATCAGCTGCTCTTTGTAATTTTTGAATTTCATCATCTGTTTTTTGTATTCTTAAGATATCTCCATTAAAAGGAATAATAGTTTTTATATAGTCTTTATATTTTAGAAAGTCTTGTATCAAAAAACTTTCTTTTTCAACTAGTAATCTGTCTATTGATAATTCTTGAATTTTTTCTACAATTTGGTTGTATCCTTTAAAAACAATAATTTCAATGTCTTGACTTTTTATATTATCAACAGCTTTTTGATAATATCTCATATCTAAAAATAAATATATTTTATTTATAGTTACAATTATTATCCCAAATGATGATTCAAATCCTGTTAATCAAAATCTATTTGTATCATTTAATAAAAGAAAAGCATCTGCATTATTATTTTTAATTGCTGTTTTTATCACTTCAAATTTAAACATAAATATTACGCACCTAAATTTATTTCTTTTTAGTTTCTTTATGAACTTGTGCTTTTTTACATCTTGAACAATATTTATTTAGTTCTAATTTATCTGGATGTTTTTTAGAATTTTTAAAAGTTAAATAGTTTATTTCTTTACATTCATTACATTCTAATCTAATGCTTCTTTTAACTGCCATAAGTATACCTCTCCTCTGTTATAAAATACAAAACTATGGTTTTAAACACTATAAAATTATACATTATTTTACAATCAGATTTAAAATTTTATCTTTTACATATATCTTTTTAACAATTGTTTTGCCCTCTAAATGTTGAGCGATTTTTGGTAATTTAACTGCTAATTGATACACTTGATCTTCAGTAATATTATTTGGAGAAATTAATATATCTCTAATTTTTCCATTTATTTGAATTGGAATATTTAAATCTTTCTTTATTATCTTTGTTTCATCATATTTTGGTCAAGATGAAAAGAATAAACTTTCTTTATTTTTTAGGAAACTAAAATTTATTTCCTCGGCAACAAATGGTGCAAAACAAGATAACACTTTAATAAAATTATGCATTTGATTGATGTCTAATTTGTCAGCTTTATAACATTCATTTATAAAAATCATCATTTCACTTATTGCTAAGTTCAAATCATAATCTTCAATTTTTTGTGTAACATTTTTTAAAAACTCATTGTATTTACTAGTTAATTCGACATTATTAACATTTTCTATTATTTCTTTTGTTTCAAACAACCTATATACTCTTTGCACTCATTTGTAAATTCCAAATACACCATCATCCATTCACTCTAATGATGCTGATATAGGTCCCATGAATAATTCATATAGTCTTAATGTATCTGCACCATAATCTTTTACAATATCATCAGGGTTCACTACATTTCCTTTTGATTTAGACATTTTTTCTCCATTTCTTAGAATCATTCCTTGATTTATAATTTTTTGGAATGGTTCTTTATTTGGAACAATTTCTATATCATACAAAAATTTATATCAAAATCTTGAATATAATAAATGAAGAACTGCATGCTCTTGACCGCCAACATACAAATCAACAGGCATTCATTTTTTGAATAGTTCAAATGCTTCTGAAGAATTTAGTGGAATGTATGTGCCATCATCTTTTTTTAAGATATAACCTAAAAAATATCAACAGCTACCAGCTCATTGAGGCATAGTGTTTGTTTCTCTTTTATATTTTTTTCCACCAATTTCAACATTAACTCATGAACTTAAATTTGCTAAAGGACTTTGTCCATCTCCGCTTGGTGAAATATTGTTGGTATTAGGTAAAGTTAAAGGTAAATTTTCTTCAATAATTATGTTGCCATTATCATCAAATAAAACAGGGAATGGTTCTCCTCAATATCTTTGTCTACTAAATAATCAATCTTTTAATTTGTAATTAACTTGTTTGTTACCAATTTTTGCTGCAATAATTTTTTCATTAACTTGTTCTATTGCCATTGCGATATTTAATCCATTAATAAAATCAGAATTTATATGTTTTCCATCACCACAATAACATTCATTCTCATTTTCAATAACTTTTATAATTGGTAATTTGTATTTTTTAGCAAATAGAAAATCACGTTCATCATGTGCTGGAACCCCCATAATAGCTCCATTACCATAATTTGATAATACATAATCCGTTACATAAATTGGAATTTTCTTATTAGTGAATGGATGTATTGCATATTTATTTAAAAAATATCCATTTTTTTCATTTTCAATTTTATTTCTTTCATACTCTTTTATAGATGCTATTTTATCAATAAAATTTTTAAGATTATTATCGCTTTTAATCAAATCTTTAACTAAATAATGATCTATTGAAACGCCTATAAAAGTCACTCCAAAAATAGTATCACTTCTAGAAGTAAACACTTTTATATCTCTGTTGTCATTTTCAATCTTTAGATTTATGTTTATTCCAAATGATCTTCCAATTCAATTTGTTTGGATATTTTTTAATCCAATAGGTCAATCTGTTAATTCAAGTTCATCAATTAATTTATCAGCATATTTTGTTATTTTTAAAACCCATTGTTTCATTGGTTTTTTTATAACAGGGTGTTTTCCACGTTCTGATACTTTGTTTCCTTTAGAATCAGTTAATACTTCTTCATCAGCTAAAACAGTTCCTAATGCTTCACATCAATTTACATCAATATCTTTTATTTCAGCTAATCCTTTTTTATATAGTTGGACAAAAATTCATTGTGTCCATCTATAAAATTGAGGGTCTGTGGTGTTAACTTCTTTTTCAAAATCATAACAATAACCAAGTGATATTAATTGATTCTTAAATTTTTCAATATTTTTATTTGTGAATTCACTAGGATGTTTTTTGTTTTCTAAAGCATATTGTTCAGCTGGTAAACCAAAAGCATCTCATCCCATAGGATGCAAGATGTTATAACCATTCATCTTTTTGTATCTACTTATAACATCAGTAAATGTATAACCTTTTGGATGACCTACATGTAATCCACTGCCACTAGGATATGGAAACATGTCTAATATATACATTTTTTTATTATTATTTTTTTCATCAACAAATTTATATGTTTTATTTGATTTTCAGTATTCTATTCACTTTTTATCGTTTAAGTTGTGATTATACATAATTATTCCTTAAAATTTCAATACTTTATAATTATAGTAATTAAACAAAAAAACTAATTATTAATTTGTAAATCTGTTATTTGTAATAAAAAATATTAATATTTATGTCTGTATAAAATCTTGTATTAATTAGTTGCTTTATTTTCATTAATACTTTTGAAGAGTTGAAATTATTATAAAAATATTGTTTAATATATATGTGTAGTGCTAGTAATAATGTATTACATATGCGCATTTTTACAAAATCTAAAATTCTAGATTGAAAATAAGATATTATATGGATCTTAGGAACAATTTAAATAGCCTGACCAACTATCTAATGATTCCCGACATCAGGATATAGGCCGTAAAGAGGGCAAATGGTTAATCTAATAAAAATTAGTTTCTACACAATTCACCAAGTAGCAATACACTACTAATTCGTGTCTTAATTTTATCGAGAAAATGCTCGTTTGAGTTTGTGTATTGTTATGAAGTCAAAAAAACAGGGTTGATCGGGAATCCTGTTTTTTTGTTTTTTTTACTCCTAAATTAACTTATAAATTTGTATGTAATAAATAAATTAAAATAAATTTTTAAAATACATCTTATTTATTAAATGATTATATTCTTTATGTTTTTTTAAAACATAAAGTTTTTATTATTTTTCTATATTACTTATATTTATTGCATTTTTTAAAAAAAATATATAATATATTGTAATTTATTTAATACATATAAACTTTTTTGTGTTTATATTGGTATAGATAGGTTAATTATGAAAAAAAGGTTTAAAAAATTGTCATTACTATCATCATTAGGTTTAGCAACAATTGTTGCTTTACCTGCATTAATGTCTTGTAAAAATGAATTAAATTTTACTAAAGGTGAGATAGTTGATCTTGAAAATGATAAAAATGACAATAATGATTCTAATAAAAAAGGAACTTTATCTTCTGAATTGTTAGAAATTGAAAATAATAATAAACTCAATGAAATGCATGTAATGACTGTTACAAATAGCATAAATTTTGTTGATTACAACCTTCCTGCAACTGATGAAAATGGTGTTTATAGATTCATTAGAGATAGAGGTGGGTTAACATATAAAAACATCAATCTTAGTATTAAACAAAATGTTGGTAATTTTTTGCAATCATTCAATTTTTCTCAGTATCGAAGTGATTTTAATTCTTCTCTTAATAATACAAACAATACTTTTCTGTCACCTATACCATCTCCTAGTAATAATTCTTTTTTAAATGATATTTATTATTGAATGATTTCTCTATATTACAAAAATGATTCAAGTTTTGATGTTGGAATAGAAAACAATATTGTTAATTTTGATATTGCTAATAATACAATTAGTTTTGATATAACATTTACTATTAAAAATATTAGAAAAAGCAAAATTGTAATAGGTTTATTTGATCAAAAATTTATATTGGATTCAAATAAAACTTATAAGTTAAATCTTCAAGCTCAAAAACAACCAATTCAAAATATCATAAATATATATAATAGAAGATTTTTTTTAGGATGACAAATACCAACAATTACTGTTAATTTTTTAGATAAGAGTTTTGAGCATCAAAAATTTAATCCTACACAATCATCAAATTCTTTTTCTTATATGATTGAATTTTTAAATTTAACATCTGAAACAAATCCAAGTCAAACAAACAATACTACAGCTGCTGAATTTATGAAAAACTTAAGTCCTAGTGTAATTGAAAAAAGTGTTGTTAATAACATTTTGGAAAATACAAATAAATCTTTTGATATTTTCCCTCACTTTGCTAAAATTTTCAATGCATTGAAATATGATTTAACTATAGGTGAATTTTTGTATCAAACTGCTGATCCATTAGTAGAAATATTATTTAAATTTGATATTCTTCCTGAAGAACTAAAAGAAATTACTAAGGATATTTTAAAAAGTGCAAATACAGGTGTAGGTTTACTTGACATTGTTGTTAAACACAAAAAAAATTTATCTAACACATTAAAGAAATTGTTATCAGGAGTTCTTGGTAATTTAACAGATTTAGTTGATACTATTTTATCTCCTATAAAACCAGGAATGAACAAAGAAGAAGTAGAAGGATTTTTAAAATTATTAACAATGTTTTTTCCTGATGAAAATGATCCTGTAAAACAGTTTATCACTTTAGTGATTAAATTTTTATTAGGAGATTTTAATTCTGATGGTTCAATTAATAGTTCTGGAAATCCATATATATTTGATTTATTAGATTATTTATTAAGTGATAATTTGAAGGAAAATTTATATAATCTTATTTCTAATACAGGTTTAAAAATTGATAAAACTCTTTTTGAAGCTATCGGTTCTATTTATAAAACATTAACAGCTAGAAATAAAAATTCTAATGGAATTACTGAACCAATTAATAATTCTATTAATTACAATGAAAAAATAATATCGAAATTATTTGATATTAGATACACTGATAATAATAATGGTACATGATGATTGATGGATCAAATGATTGTTATATTAAATTCACTTGGAATACAAGTAGGAACTGATAATACTAATTTAATTTATGAATTGCTTCACCAGTCATTTGCTAATTCATTGAATAGATCTCATGTAAATAAAGCAAATGTAATTGCAGCAATTAATGAAATTGCAAATGCATTTATTTTTCTTTCAAATAAAGATAATTTTGAAGTGCAAGGTGCATTTGTTCCATTACAAGATGGACAGAATGTTACATATGATAAAACCACTTTTGTGGCAAATTTTAACTACAACTATAAATTAATTTTTAAAAAAAATTATACATTTAATCTTGATGTGATAATAAATGCTTTTCCATCAGATGTTTTTATAGAGATTTATAAACTTACAGGTAATGAATGAATAACTTATACGTTACTTAATCAAGAATTAAAGTTTTACACAAGAAATAGATATGTTAGAGTTAATCTTACAAGAGTTCTATATAGAATGCTTCCAAAAAAATTACCTTTTTCAGAAGGTGATAGTTTTAACATGGAGTATAAATTAAATAATAAAAAATTATTGTATTCACAAAATTATAAAGATGGTACCTGCTATCATGGATTTAATAGCATAATTGATGTTGAATCATATTTTGATCAAGTGAGTTTAAATAAAGGAATAATTTCAAATATTATGAGCAATGCATGAAATGTATCTGATTTTCAAGAAATAAATGATGATCATATCATGGATCAAACCCCACCAAACAATGCATCAGGTGTTGTTGCAAATATTCAATATGAAAGTGGAGTTAATAAGCAATCAACTCAAAATATCAATGTATTAAAAGAAATTGTTCAAAAATTATTTGTTAATAGAATGAAGTTTAATATTAATTTAGTTGGCATTGATGAAACTAAAGCTATTGAAAACCCTCCATCTAATGATGCGTTTTATAAAGGAAATACATTTAAATGATTGGATGTTGACTTAAATCAGGAACCAATTGTTATGAGTGAAAATCCAAAATTTCAATCATTAGAATTTGATGATTATTGAAATATGTTTAAATATACCAACACATCAAAAGAATTTAATTATTCTTATTTGTCTAATGATCAAGGACAAACTGTAAGTGATAAATTTGTTAGTCAAGTTCCAAATTATTCATCTGATGATATTGCTGTTTTGAAAAATGATTTATTCACATTAGGAAGTGGTATTAATAATGAAAATGTATTAGTTAGTGCAAAACCTATTTCGAATTTATCATTTGAAAAAATTGTGAATATTAAAGGTGGTGCAGATATTACAGGTATTGGTGTTGTAGAACCACTTAAATTAGAATTACAAATTTCTGTTAAATTGATGATGTTTCAGATTACTGTTATAACACCCAATAAAGTTTTAGATTTATCTAGTATGACACGTAATGGAGATAATTATTCTTTAACATCTTATAATTATTCAAATATTTTTGACAAAACTTTCTTTGTACCTAGAATAGCAATTAAGATGCCAAATTTCTAACATTTTTTAATATATAATATTTATATATAGATATTGGTTTTTAATTAAAGATATATAATATTTAACTTGCAAAATTTTATATTTGTATTTTATGTTTATAAATTCAATTTTTATAATAGAATTATAGAACAATATATTTTATTATATGTTGTAATTGAGGTAAGATTATGAAACTTAAATCAAAAACAAGTATTACTATACTTACAAGTTTAATTGCTGCATCTTCTGCAGTTACTCCTATAGCTGTTCTTTGTAAAGAAACATTTAACTATAATAAGAATAGTGATTTTGCAACAGATAAGGAAAATAGTACTACAACAGATGTTAGTGGAAGCAATAATAATTCTCCAATTGGTGGTGAAACTATAGAACCAGGAACTGATAATAGTGGTGGTAATAATGGTGGAAATACTGGTATTATTGGTAATAAAAGAGGTTCATTGCCCACTGAAATGAGAGAATTAGAAAAAAATAAAGATTCTAATAAATATCATTTGATGACTGCAAAAAATACTGTTGATTTTTTAGATTATGATTTGCCTAGTACTGATGAAAAGGGTGTTTATAGGTTTTTAAAGGATCGTGGTGATCTTGTTAAAAGAAATATGGAATTAACTTTAAACAAAAATTTAAAGCAAAATAAGGATGATTTTTTAAAGAGTTTTGATTTTAATAGTTACAAAAATATAGCTAATAATAGCAGTGATTCTTCAAATGTTAAGATTCCAAATCCTAGTAATCAAATGTTTTTGAATGATATTTACTATTGAGTTATTCAATTATATTATGCAAATAAGCAATATATTGATATTGGAATTATCAACAGTAATGTAAATTTTAATTCAGATAATAATAATATTAGTTTTGATGTGACTGTTTCCATCAAAAATGTGAGAAATATAAATATAGAGTTTAATTATTTTGATAAAAAAACCACTTTATTACCTGGTAAAGTTTATAATTTAAGTTTGAGATCAGTAAACCAAAAAATTAAAAATGTTATTAATGTTAGTGATAATAGATATTTTTTAGGTTGATCCCTTCAAACAATTCAAGTTTCTTTTGATAATAATCAGTTTAATTACAATAATTTTAATCCAACAATTAATTCAAGCACTTTCACTTATATGATTGAATTTTTAAATTTAACAAGTGATACAAGTGATACAACAGCTAATAGTGCTGATGCAATGAATTTTATGAAGAATTTAAAAACAAATACTATTAAAGAGAATATTGAAAGAACAATTTTTGATAATACTACTAAGGCTTTTAAAGTTTTACCATCACTTGGAAAAATTTTTGATTCTTTAGATACAGATCCAACAATTGGTGAATTTTTATATGCATCAGCAGATCCTTTGGCTAATATAATGCTTGAATTTAATATGATTCCAAGTGAGTTATCTCCTCTTGTTACTGATTTGATAAAAAGTGCTTATACTGGTCAAGGTTTATTAACAGTTATTGAAAAGCATAAAGCTGCTTTATCAAGTGGATTAAAAAAATTATTAGTTGATACAGTTGGAGAGTTTACTGATATCATTGATAATTTTGTAAATAAAATTAAAGTTGGAATGAATAAAGAAGAAGTTGATGTATTTTTAAACTTGTTAAATTTAATTTACCCAGATAGCAATGATAATACTAAAACATTAATATCTATTATACTAAAACTTTTATTAGGTGAATTTGATGCAAATGGTAAATTAATTAATAGTGGTAATCCTTTTGTATTTGATTTTATTGACAAATTATTTAATGATCAATTATTTGACACTACATATAAGTTATTGGATAATTTTGGTTTACAAATAGATAAAAATATCTTAAAAACTGCAGTTTCAATATTTACAACACTGGCTGATAGAACAAGAAGTAATGTAAGTGTTGATGGATCATCATCTTCTATTTATTATAAGAATAAGATTTTGTATAAACTTTTTGATATTAAAAAAACTGGTTATAACACTGCTAATTGATGATTACTTGATAATGTTATTTCTCTTTTAAATGCTATGGGTTTAAATGTTGGAAATGATAATACTAGTTTATTGTACGAGTTAATAAAACAATCTTATTCTCTTGAAGTTAATAGACCATATGTAAATTACGTTAATGCTTGAGCTGTTGTAACAGAATTAAAAAGAGCAGTTAATTTTCTAGCTGACAGAAATAATTTTGATATTATTGGAAATTTTGTTAAATTACCTAACGGTCAAGAAGTTAGTTATAATAATCAAACATTTGTTTATAACTTCACATATAAGTACAAATTGGTATTTAAAAAATCATTTAAGTTTAATATTGATGTTATTTTAAATGTCCTTCCATCAAAACTATATATTGAAATTTACAAATTAACTGGTGAAGAATGAGTTAAGATAAAGTGAGCATTAAGTACTTTTGCATTTTATACAAAACAACGTTATGTTTCTTTAGATTTAAATAGAATTCTATATAGAATGTTTCCAAGAAAATTAATGTTTGAAGTTGGTGATAGTTTTAATATGGAGTATAAGTCTAATAATAGAAAACTTATTTATGCTCAAAATAGCAAAGATGGTCAGTGCTATCATGGATTTAATAGTATTATGGATGTTGAGTCATATTTCGATCAAGCTTTACCATACAAAGGTGTTATAAGTAATGCAATGTCTACAGCATGAGATATGAATGATTTTGCAGATATAGATACTGATAATAGTATGAATAAAGAGCACCCAGATTGAAGAATTTCTGAAGTAACAGCATCTATTCAATATGAAAGTGGCTCAAATAAACAGTCAAAACAAAACGTTGCTATTGTCAAAGAATTAGTTCAAAAACTTCTTGTTAATAGAATGACATTTAATGTGAATTTAATAGGTGTTGACACTAATAAACCAGTTTCTAATCAACCTTCAAATAATGTATTTTATAGAGGAAATACATTTAAGTGACTTGATGTGGATTTTAATAAAGAACTTATTTCATTGAGTAATAGTCCAAAATTTAATTCTGAAAAATACACACAATACTATAATATGTTTTCATACATTCAATCAGTTCGTGATTTTGCTATTTATTATGATCATGTAAATGACAGTAGAGGTAATAGAATTGAAGGAGTTTTTGAAAGACAAATTCCAAGTTTTAGTAATGAAAGTTCTAATATCTTAGCAAATGAATTATTTTCGCTAGGAAGTGGTGTAGACAAAAACAATACTCTTGTTAGTATAAAACCAATTACTAATTTAAAAATAACAAAAACTGTAGATATTAAAGGTGGAGCTGATGTAGTTATTCTTGGCCACATTGATTCTTTAACTACACAGTTGTCTTTAAGTATTGAATTTATGATGTTTCAAGCAACAGTTATTGCACCTAATAAGTTATTAGATCTTACTAATGCTACTAGAAATGGCAATGAGTACTCATTATCAACATATAAATTCTCAAATGTATTTAATAAAGTATTTATGGCTCCAAGAATTGCAGTAAAAATTCCAAATTTATAAAAAAATACATGTTTCTTATATATAGAAAACATGTATTTTTTTATATTATTAATTATTTTACTATTATAAAATTAAGTAATAAAATATAGGATGTCTAGTTTGTTTAAATGGGAAAATAGAATATATGAATAAAAAAATTAAACATTTACTATCAATTATATCTTGTGGTTTAGTTGCTACAATATTGTCACCTGCTATAGCTTCTTGTAGCAAACAATACTTAAATTATACAAAAGGTGATGTTGTTGATTTTGAAGATGGTGATAACAAGAATAATCAAGATTATAAAATTGGTTTGTTACCTACTGAATTTAAACAGTTAGAAGAAAATAAAAACAAAACACAGTTACATTTAAATGTTGTGACCAATAATATAAATTTTTTAGATTATAAACTACCAAGTAATGATGAAAATGGTGTATATAAATATATTCATGAGCGTGATGGTTTTGAACAAAAAACTGTTTCAGTTGGTATTAAACAAAATGCTAACAATTTTTTAGAGAATTTTAATTTTAATGAATATGTAACTGATTTTAATAATTCTATTAACAATTCAAATAAAGACTTTTTGTCTCCAATTCCTACACCAAGTAATTTAACATTTTTGTATGATGTTTATTACTGAATGCTTTCAATTTATTATACAAATGAAAGTAATTTTGATATTGAAATCAAAAACAAAAATATTAATTTTAATTCGCTTACAAATAAAATAAGTTTTGATATTGATTTTTCTATTAAGAATGTTAGAAAAAATAATATTATATTTAAATTAACTGATAACAATAATTTTGAATTAATTCCAAATAAAAATTATAGTTTAAAAATATCTGCAATAGACCAACCAATAAAAAATATTATTAATGTTTATAATAAAAGATTTTTTTTAGGATGACAAATACCAAAAGCAACTTTAAATTTTGACAATAAATCAATTGCATTAGATTCTTTTAATCCAACAATTACATCAAATTCATTTTCTTATATGATCGAATTTTTAAATTTAACTACTGATGAAAATGTTGATACAAAAACAGATCAAAATGCTTTAGAATTTATGCAAAAGTTAGATACTAGTGTAATTAAAGAAAATATTGAAGCAACTGCTATGGAAAACACAAATAAAGCATTTGTTGCCCTTCCTCAGTTAGCATTGATTTTTGAATCTTTAAAAAAAGATCCCACTATTGGTCAATTTTTAAATGATACATCTAAACCATTAGTTAAACTTCTTGAAGATTTTGGAGTAATTCCAAAAGAATTATCTCCTATAATAGTTGATTTATTACAAAGTGTTCATACTGGTAAAGGTATTTTAGATATTTTAGTGACCCATAAAAAAAGTCTATCAAATGTTTTAAAAAGATTATTATCTGGTGTTTTAGGGCAATTAACTGATTTAGTAGACACAATTTTAACACCAATTAAACCCAACATGTCAAAAGAACAAGTTGATGGTTTTTTAAAATTATTAAACATGTTTTTTAACAACGATAATAATACAACAAAAGAATTTATTGTTATGTTGTTGCAATTTTTATTAGGAAATTTTGATGATAGTGGTAATAAATTAAATGATGGTAATCCTTATATTTTAGACATTATTGATTTTTTAATTAGCGATAGTTTACGTGATAAATTTTTAAGTACACTATCAGGATTTGGTTTAAATATTAATAAAACAATATTTGATGCTATTGCTAAAATATATAGTGAGATTTCTACAAGAGCAAAAAATGATAAGGGAATGACTATAGTAAGTGAAAATACTATTAATTATAATGAAAAATTAATTTCTAAATTATTTGATATAAAAAATACAGGGAAAAATACTGCTACTTGGTGATTTATGGATCAAGTAGTTATTATAATGAATGCATTAGGTATGAATGTTGGCACAGATAATACAAGCTTATTATATGAATTAATTTATCAATCTTATGCACATGATTATAATAAAGATAATTTGAATAAAAATAATGTAATACTTGCTTTAAATGAAATATCTAATGCATTTAATTTTTTAGCAAATAAAGATAATTTTGATATAGTTTATGGATTTAGTGAATTTGATGATAAATCAATAATAAAATATAATAATAAAACATTTGAATGCGATTTTACTTTTAACTACAAACTTATTTTTAAACAAGAATTCACATTTAATTTAGATGTTATATTAAGTGTTTTGCCAACAGATTTATATATAGAAATATATAAACTTACAGGCAATGAGTATGTGCATGCTAGTGGATTTGGATTTTATACAAGAAATAGATATGTTTGAATAAATTTAGAAAGAATTTTATATAGAATGTTTCCACGAAAATTACCATTTAATATTGGAGATAGTTTTAATATGGAATATAAGTCAAATAATAAAAAACTTATTTATTCTGCAAATGTTAGTGGTGGAAAATATTATCATGGTTTTAACACTATAATTGATTTGGAAACATATTTTGATCAGGCATCAAAAAATAATGGAATTATTTCAAATGTAATGAAAACTGCATGAGTTGGAAGTGATTTTGCTCAAATAAAAGATGATCATCATATGGATCAAAATCCGCCAAGTTGAAATATTTCTGGTGTTATAGCAGATATTGATTATGAAAACAAGGACAATAGTCAATCATCGCAAAATATTAGTGCATTGACAGAAATGATACAAAAATTATTAGTTAATAGAATGAAATTTAATATTAATTTAATTGGACTTGATAAATCCAAAGAAATTAATAAAAGCTCTATTAATGATGCATATTATGTTGGAAAAACATTTAAGTGACAAGATATTGATTTAAATCAGGAAAATATCATTATGAATCAAAATCCAACATTTAAATCAACTAAGTATCAAGATTACTATAATATGTTTACTTATGTAAATGAAACTACAACATATGACTATAGTCATGTTAATAATCAAAATGGTCAAGAAGTGAGCAAATCATTTGTAAGGCAAGTTCCGTCATTTTCATCTGATAGTATTAATTTATTAACAAATGATTTGTTTTCATTAGGTAATAATATAAATCTAAGTGAAGCATTAGTTAGTGTTAAACCCATCTCTAATATTCATTTTAATAAAAAAGTTATTGTTAAAGGAGGAGCAAAAATTGGAATTATTCCTATAACAGCATTAACATTGGAATTAGAAATTAATGTGCAAATGCTAATGTTTCAAATAACTGTTATGACTCCAAATAAAGTTTTAGATTTATCTCAAATAACAAGAGAAAACAATAAATATACTTTAATAAATTATCGATATTCAAATGTATTTGATAAAATTGTTTTTGCACCAAGAATTTCAATTAAAATGCCAAATTTATAATGAATAACATGAATTATTATTTAGAAATAGTTCATGTTATTTTACTTTATTAATTTAATTTATGAACTTGAATATGCAATAAGTACTAATGCTTTTTACTCCTTAAAAAAATGCTAAAATAAATAAAATTCTAATATAATATGGGGTAACAATATTATTTGGGAAAACTTATGTGACAGTTAATTAAACAAGTCTTACATTCATTTAAACGTTCCATACTTCTAATAGTTAGTTTGATATTTATTAGTGCTGTGATTATTTTTTCCTCTTTTTCCTCTTTGTACTTGGGTACAAACATTTATAACTCTACCAATCATTTAAATATAACTGGAAATAAATCTAATGCCATTGTTGAAGAAAACTATGCAACATCAAATATTAAATATAATTATGAAAAGGACAGTCAAGGAAATATTGTTTCTACCCAACCAGCAATTGCTTATAAAATAGATAAAGATAAAGCTAATAAGGATGGTTATCAAACAGATAATTATGCTGTTGTTTTTCCATATACATCAGAAAACCAAACATTTACTTATACAAATTCTACTGGTGAATCATTAACATATGCTAGTTTTACTGCTGCTGGATTAAATGGAGATAATCCATATGCATATAGAACTCCAGGTATGCTTGCTGGATATGGTGGTAATGAAATAACTGGTGAAACAGTAGATGTACCAAATAATTTCAATGACTGAGTAGCATTTGCATATTCATTAAAAAATAATGGTTCTATTAGAACTAATTTTGATTATGTGAATATAAATCCAAAAACTAAAAAAATTAATGGATATTTTGATGAAAGTTTTGTAAGTTATATTCCTGTTATGAGAGGAATTTTTCATGCTACAAAAGCAACATTTAATACAAAAGCTGAAGTTACAGCAGATACTAACACTTTTTTATCAAACGCTGATAGATATACAGGTACAATTAATACAGCATTTTTAAGTGGATTTGGTGGAGCTCAAATTCCTGTAGGCGATAACATGAATGAAGATGTTCTAGAAACAACTATAGGAAGAGATGTTATACATTATTTAAATAGTCTTGTTGTCCAAGATACAGATTTAAGTAAATATACTCAAGTAAATTTGTTATTAGATTTTGATTCTTTAAATGATTTTCAAAGAAAAATTTTTGACACTTATTTTACTGATGAAGAAAAAGAAAAATATACTAATTTTCAATTAGTGTTGAGAAATACTTGGGTTCATAATCCAAGCCATAATACAACCTCTATAAATGATACTAAACCATCAAATGAAGCACTAATTACATTAGTAAATCAAAGAATAGAAGATTTAATTCCAGAGTTAACAAAGAAAATTGAAGGCTATTATTCTCAAGCATTATCTGATATGTTATCAGAAAAAAAGATAAAGCATGATGAACAAAAATCATTTGTAATAACAGATCAAAAAACAACAAATAAATATATTGTTGCCAAAAAGGGATCAACAAGTATAGATGATATTGTTTATACTGAAGGAACTAAACTAAACAACTCTACAAAGTATTTGGATGTCAATGAGCTTTTTAGGGCTGATTATCATTTGGTAAATAAGAAAAAATATTTGAAAAATTATATTAATTTTTTATATGAATCAATTAATGCATCAGGAGCTAAAATTCCTGCATTTGTGTCACAAGCATTAGAAAATTTAAAATATTCATTTGATAATTCAACAGCTGTTAATGATAGTTATTATAATTTTATATTTGGTTATTTCCCAAGTGATATGTTATATCTAAATCCTAAAGAGCAAATGAAATTTGATAGACAGGGAGAATCTATAGAATATAAATTAAAACATGGTTTAACAGATATTTATTTAGATTCAACCATTGTTAAAATTGATAAATATTCATATGCTGCTGTTATAAGTGATGGATTTTTAGTTGCAAATAAGAAAAAAATATTACCAAACAAAGAATGACAAGAGGCATTGAAATTAAACTCATATGACTTTGTAAAGTGAATAAATACATTAGATGACAGTAATTGTATTGAAATAAATGCTAGAAAGTTTGTAATTATAGGAACAGGTTTATCTCCAGAAATGGCATTTCCATCAATTGGCATTGATAACCCAATTCCCAATGTTAATACAGAGGCTGTGGTATATGTAAATGCATTAGGATATGATGCTATTTTGGCTACTGCTCCATTATCTTATCAGTATAAATATTTTTCATTGGATTTAGGATATGGAAATGATGGTGGAGGAATTTTTTCTGCATTTAATCCTGATAGATCAGAATTAAGAAAAAATATAAAATCTTTAAATAATTATTTTCAACCTTTATTAAATAAAAATTCTTCAACTCCAATTGTTTATTCATTGAATGATTTTACAACTGTTAAAAACTTAATAACAATGAGAAGTTATTATCCTAATCAAATTTTGTATGGAGTAATATTAGTTTCTATTATTGTTATTGTTATACTTGTTTTATTAGGATTGTATTTATCTTATTTATTAATAAAAGGATATATTACTAAAAATCAAGTTCAATTGGCTATTATAAAAGCGAATGGATTTAGTTCTATAGCAATTACTTTATCTATTACATTATTTGGTTTAGTGTGTTCATTAATTGCTGGTGCTATAGGTTATGTTGTTGCATTTTACATGCAAAATCTTTTTTATCAAATTTTAAGTCCTTATTGATATGCTCCAATGGCATTACTAAGTTTTAGTCCAGTTGGATTTATAGGTGGAATTCTTTCATTATTGGGTGTATTTGTTGTATTTACATTCATTATAATAAGATTAACATTTAGAAAACCAATAAATGAATTGATTACTCAAAATGTTGAAATGAAATCATCTAGATTGCTTAATATAATAAGAAAACCAAGTAAAATCAATCCATTATTCAAGTTTAGACTTTCTCTTTCATTTTCAAACATTTGAAGAACAATATTTTTTACAGCTCTTTGTTCAATTGGATTATCAAGTATTTCTGTTGGTTTAGCTATTCCAGGTAAGTTTGCTGAATCAAATTTGCAAACATCTTATAACAAACATTATTCTTATAAATTTGGTTTAACTGAAACAACTGAGCAATCAGGATTATATAAATTACAACAATATTCACATTTAGGTTTTACAGATATCTCTCAAGGGATTTATCCATTGTATCAAGGTACTATGCAAGTAGCTTATGATTATGATGAAAAAGGATTACCTATTTATAATGAAAATGATGCTCAAAAAACAACTTATAATTTTGCAGATCAATTTGGATATCCTTATACTTTGAATGATGTTAAAGTTTATGAAGTGCAAGATAATAATGGATCTATTTCATTAAAAGAAAAAAGGGATAAATTTGGCAATCTATTATATTATGGAAATATTTTAATTCCAAGTTATCAAGCATATCAAAAAATTACTTCTCAAGTTAATTTTTATCAAAATACTTCCATGACAAAATGATTACTTGATTTTACTATTCCAGGATTAAATATTAATCCATGACAATTAATTAAAAGAATTATTCCAAATGAAATTGTTGTTCGTGCTGAAACTCAAGATCAAGTATTTTTAAAAGCTGTGTATGAAAATGAGCAATTAAGAAAATTAGAATCAATCGGTTTAAGTCCTACAAAATTCATTAATTATTCAAACAATATTTATTCTGTTAATGCAGATACTATTATTGGAAATTTAGGAAAACCTGAAGAAATAGGTTATAGTAAAGATTTCTTAAAATTTGTGGGTGCTGTTTATGGAAATGAAGAATTAAGTAATCTTGATGTTAAACTTTCTTATGGTGTTGTTTCTTATGATTCTCAGAGTGAAACATATAGTTCTGTTAATAGTTCCTTGTATAAAAATAATAGTTTATTAGTGGATAAAGTAGATTTAATTGGAATCAATGTTAATTCTAAATATATCACATTAGTAGATAGGGAAAAAAGAGATTTAAATAAGTTACTATCTGAGGTTTCAAACAATGTTTATAATATTGTGATAAATCAAGGTGCAGCATATAAGCACAAATTGAAGGTGGGAGACATAATAGATGTTACTCCTAATAAAGGATATTTTTATTATTCGCAACAAATTGCTAATGATTATTCACAAAATAATATTAAACATAATTTTAAAAAAACATATAAGTTTAAAGTTGCAGGTATATCAAGTATTTCATATGGTGACGAATATTATATAAGTCAAGATGTTGCAAACATTATTAATCAAAGTGCTATGAATTTTGAACACCCTGAACTAGGTGGTAGATTTAAAGCTAATAGACCATTTGCTTTTAATACTGCTAATATTGAACAATCATTTATTGGTCCAAATAAAAATCAAGAAGTTAGAATTGATGGAGCATTAGATGGTACTGACCCTAATACTAAAGCTCAATATGATTTAGCTGTAAATAATAGATTTACTGATTTTTATAGATATGATTATAAACCTTTTAATGGAATAATCAGTAGTGCAGATTCTCCTGTTTTTTTAAATAAAACAATTAGTTTTGAAAGTATTATAGGAGTATGAAATCAACTAAATTATAGTTCAACTGATGAATTAGTGTCACAATTTAATGATGGATTTTTTACTAATCCTACAAATTCTGCAACTGCAAATGTTTATTTAGATAATATGGTTACTGCAAATACTGATATATTAAAGTTAACTGGTTGAAATGAGAATGATAGAGCTAAATTAAGAGAAAAGATGAAAACTGCTTTAACAACTAATATTTTATTTGCACAATATATTAGAGATGTTTTTGGTAGTTATCCAACATCAATTAATATTGAAAATATTGAAAGTTATGGGACTATTAAATATTTATATGAAAATTTAGTTTCAACAATTGATCTTATACAAACATTATTAACAATTATTTTAATTCCATTAATTATTGTCATGATATTAGTAATAAGTGCTTCAATGTTACAAGAATTCAAAAAGATGATTATTGTTTTAAAAACAATAGGATATAGTGACAAAGATAATATAATAAGTATTTTGGCAACATTTATTCCAATAATATTATTAACATTGCTTATAGGTATTGGTGTTGTTGCAGCTATTCTATCAATATTCCAATTTGTAATTTATACAGCATCAACTGTATTTATTACAGGAGTAATTAATTGGATGACATATGGTATTGGTATTGCTGTAATAATGGCTGTATTAATAATTAATTTTGTGGCAATGATAATAATGTATAAACAACAAAAATTAAAAACAGCAATAGTTGATTAAAGGTGATTATTATGAAAGAAATTGTAAATAAAAATAGTTTTTCAAATAATGACAATAATAAAAAACATTCAGTAATAGTTTTGAAGGAAAAAGATAGTAGTTCTAGTAATAATTTAGAACATAAAAACAATAAGTCAGATAAACCAATAGTTGTTATTAATAAAAACCAAAAAGAAGATGAAAAATATATAGTAACTAATTTTGGTAAATCAACAAAATTAGATTTGTCTAAAATTTCAAAAAATCAAAGTGAATATAAACAAAGTAATTTTGTTGTTAATCATAACATAAATGAAACCAATGATGATACTATAAAAATAAAAGATAAATTTAATTTAAAATATAGCAATTGGTTATCAAAAAAAAATAAACAACCAATTTTTTTGAAAGAAAAGCAAAATAAAGAAATTTCAGAAATGGCAACTATTGATGGTAATAAAGTTGATATTAATGATAGTAATATTATTAATTCAAACGTTAAAAGAAAAAGTGAATTATCAGGAAAAAAGTTAACCAAATGGATTTTAAAAAATAATAAGCCGCATAAAGGTATATCAAAAAATAAGCCAGCAAATTATAATGAAGAAGTTATTTATTTGGAAAATGTAAATAAATATGTAACAAATGGTTTTAGTAATTTGCATATTTTAAAAGATATAAATTTAAAAATTAAACAAGGTGAATTTGTTGTTATTTATGGACCTAGTGGATCTGGAAAAACAACACTGTTAACATTAATATCAGCACTAGATAGACCAACTACTGGTATTTGTTATTTAGTTGATAGTAACACTTTAGGAATTAGTGAACATGGATTAACAGTATTTAGACGTAAAAATGTAGGATATATTTTTCAACAATATGGATTATTAAATGATCTAACTGTATATGACAATATTAAAATTGCAGCTAGTTTACAAAAAAATAAATCATTAAGAATTGATATTGATGATTTATTAAGAAAAGTTGATATGGATAAATACAAAAATAAAAAAGCATCAACATTATCTGGAGGTCAAGCACAACGTGTTGCTATTTGCAGAGCTATTGTTAAAAACCCTAAAATTCTTTTTGGTGATGAACCAACAGGTGCTGTGCATGTTGATGCAACAAAACAAATACTTCAAATTTTTAAAGATATTAACAAAGAATTTAATACTACTATAGTCTTAGTTACTCATAATGATAAAATTCTTGAAATTGCTTCAAGAATATTAAAAGTTGATAATGGAAAAATAACGGCTGATTATTATAATAAAAACATGAAATCAATTGATGAAATTAATTGATAATAATATTTTATCAATGTCCTAATAAGACATTGATTTTTTATAATTAATTTAAATTTAAATCTCTTTTATTTTATTAAATTCATTTAGAATATAACGGTCATTTTTAATATATAATCATTTTATTAAGAGGGATAACATGAAGATTGTTGTGGTAAATAAAAAAGCTAATTTTAATTATAATGTATTAGACACATATGAAGCAGGTATTGAATTAAAGGGTGTTGAAGTTAAATCTATTCATAAAGGTGATGTATCAATAAGTGAAGCTTATGTTGTGTTTAAAAAAAATGAGGCATACATTTTGAATATGCATGTTTCTCCATATGATCATGGCAATATTTACAATGTTGATCCTTTACGTACAAGAAAATTATTACTTCATAAAAAAGAAATAATAAAATTAGAATTTTATAGAAAAAAAGATTCAATCACTGTTGTACCTTTAAAAATATATTGAAAAAATAATAAATTAAAAGTTTTAATTGGTCTAGCTAAAGGAAAAAATTTAATAGACAAAAGAAATACTATTAAAGAAAGAGATTTAAAAAGAGAAAGCAAAAAGTATTATTAATAATATAGGAATTTTATGAGTGATATTGTGAGAATTTATGACGAAAATAAAGTAAAGCAAAATGGTGCATATAATAGAGATAATATCCCAAAAAATTATTATTATTTTTCTGTAAATGTTTGAATTGTTTTTGGAAAAGAAAAAATAATGATTCAAAAAAGAAGTGAAAACAAAAAGTTTTATGGAAACAAGTATGAATGTGTAGCTGGAGGAGTAGTTGGGGATGAGACAATTATAGAAGCTTGCATTAGAGAAACAAAAGAAGAAACAAACCTTAATATAGGTTCTAAAGATTTAATTTTTATAAATGAATTTCTTGATAAAAAACACAATTATTTTATGCATACATTTGTAGCTTGTTTAAATGAAACATATATTAATAAAATTAAAATTAATAATGATGAAGTTAGCGAATATAAAATTGTTAATTTTGATGAAATAATAGAAAAAATGAATTTAAATTTATTTGCTGATTCTTTTAATCTAAGATTTCCTCTTTATTTAAAAAAATTTAAAAAAATAATAAATACTATGTAGATTATTGTGTTTTGTTTATATATCAAGTAAGAATATATTTGTTAATATATATCTATGTTAAAAAATGTTTTCAATTTAATTAAAGAGACTGATAATTTTGGACAAACAGATTTTGCCAATTTATTTTTGGGATTATTTGTTATGTCATTAATTTTATCAACAATATTTTTTATTTTTATGTTTATTTTTTTTAATATTTATAAATGAATGATTTCTTTTAGAAATATAACTTCATCTAAAAAAATATTTATTAGTTTATTTATGGGGGCATTGTTGTCCTTAATATGCCCAATATCAATTATTATTAGCAACAACCTACAGCAACCTAATACTGTTGTATTACAGTTGGTTTTACTAATGATTTTTAGTTTGTTTCTTTCAACATTTGCATTATTAGGTATGTTTCCTATTTTTATGGTTTCAAATATTTTTATTGGAAACAATTTAAATTATATACAAGTCATTGTTGTTGTTATGGTGTATGGATTTATGATAATAAATGTTTTTTTAAATAGATTTTTATTTCTTCAAAAAATTAAATATATTTTTCTAACAACATTTTTACTATATGTCTTAACTGCAATACTTGGTTTGATATTTTTTAGAAATGAAACATTAATAGTATATCTAATTAATATATTGTGTAGTTTATTGTTATTTATATTTTTATATACTATTGCTTTATATATTTCAAATTTCATAAATGGTGCTTATAAACTAAAAAAATCAATTTTATATGACAATGAATATTTTGCAAACAGTGGATTTAGTAAATATGCATTTGATAATTATATTAAAAATAATTCAATTGAAACAGGATTGCTTATTACATTTGAAATATTAGATACTGAACAGATGTTAAGAATAGAAGGTAAAGAGGTTACCAATAGTATTGAAAAAACATTTATTAAATATGTTTTTCAAAAGATGGGAAAAGATTGTTTCTATTTTAAGACAAAATATAATAAATATTCATTGTTTACCTCAATTGACAAGTATTTAATAAATTTAAACCAATCTTATAATTACAATAAAAAATATAATAGATTAGATGATGATTTTTTAAAGAAATTTGAAATTATATTAAATAATTTTCCTAAAAAAATTAATTATAATAGTAAAACTTATAATATTCAATTAGTTGCATTTTGTAGCATTTATGGAATTCATTCAAATAATTTTTTTGACTTAATTAAATTTAATACAATAACAAAAAATAATTGAATTTTCTATAAAGATATTAATTCAATTAAATTATATCAATATAGAAATTCAGAAAATTATCTTGATGAAAAAAATAATTATATTGTTGCAAACAATAAATATGATTTAAATAAAATAACTTTATCACTTATTGAGGAAATGCCAATTAATGTTAAATCCAAAGGAATAAAGAATTTTTATTATCCTAAAATAACATGAGTAAATAAAAATATTTATTCTATGCAACAACTTTTAGATAAGTTTAAAAATGATAATAATTTATCAACAATATTAAGAAATATATCATATAGATCATTAAAACTTTTTTCAAAGGCAAATAAATTGGATGGATATAATAATCAGAAATTAATTATTGTTTACCCCTTAGAATACTTTAAAAGTAATGACTTTAATGTATTGTTATTTGTAAAAAAAATAATGATGTTTGGAATAGACCTAAATAAAATTGTAATTTATTTTAATGATTTAAAACTTTCTGATATTAATAAAAACATGATTATTAATTTTAGTGAACTTATAGAATATGGTATTATTTTTGCTACAAATAAATTAATAAAGCATAATAAGATAAAAATTTTGTATTTAAGTATTTAATAAATAAAAAAACCTTTTAGATAATCTCTAAAAGGTTTTTTGGTTATATATATGGTGCTCAGAAAGGGACTTGAACCCTTAAGATATCACTATCGGTAGATTTTGAGTCTACTGCGTTTGCCATTTCGCCATCTGAGCTTGTTTGTTACCTATAAATTATAATATTATTTTATAGTTTTTTAGATTGTTTTTAACATTATATTTATAAGTGTATTAGTAATTTAATAAAAATAATAATTAATTTTCTTTATCTTTTATATAATTTAATAGTTGGTGAAAGGGGTGTATATGTCAACTTATGCAATTATAATAATAGTATTGTTTGTTGCAGCCATTTTGGTATTTGCGCCTATCACTTATATTTTGTTAAAAAATAAAGAATATAGATCAAAATGTGAATTGATAAAAAAAAGATTTAATAATTTAGTTATTGAAGATTTTATAAAAAAAAATATACCTATTGAACATATTGGTTTTAACAATCCAAAATATGAATCAATTTCAAACTTATTTAATATGTTTGCAACAAGATTTGATATTGTTATTGAAACTATTAAAAATAACATTTTTAAATTAATTTCTGCTTCTAAAAATTATGATTGACATAATTTTAATATTTTGTACAAAGAAATTAATGATGATATTGATAATTTGGAGAATTCAATTGTTACTTTGAATGATCTATATGATGATGTTTTACAATATAGAAATTATGTAAGTTATTTGCTTGTAGCTTATAGAGAAAATACAAAAACTATAATAAGTTTTTATGAAAAAAATTTGGGTAATATTTTTGATGATGGAATAATACACAAATTAATTACAAATTTAAGAGTACATTCTGAAAGTTTAAATAAGTTTATAGATAACATTGATAATGATGAATTTGTTATTGAAATGAAAAACTATAATTTTGATTTTACTCAAACTTTTGATTTATTAAGTAATTGATATGTTTGAACAAAAGAATACAATTATATTAAACATACAGTTGATGAAATAGAAAGTGTGTTAAAAAACAATTCAAAGAATCTTTCATATGATAATATTCAATATGCAGATAAGACATTAGCATTAATAAATAAAGGTATCAATGTTTTAGATAAAAAAATAAACAAACATGATTTTAATAAAATAGAAGTTAATATAAATCAAATAGTTAAAAACATATTAAAAATGAAAAATAAATTACAAATGAATTTTAAATCAAATGAATTTTTAACTAAGAATAGTGATTTTATTATAAATAGTTTTAAAACCTTTATTGATGAATATAAAAATCTTCTTTCATTTTTAAATCAAATATATGCTAATTTTTATTCATCTAATTCAATTAAAAATGAAGTAAACGATTTAAAGTATAGATTAGAATATATTTATAAGAATTGTTCATCATTTATTAATAAAAATAATGCTGTTAAATATAATTCATCTGAATTATTTATAGAGTCAAAAAATAATATCGAAGACATTATTGAGTGACATGATAAATTTAATCATTTAATAAAAGACATTTCAAATAAATATGTTTATTTCAAAAAAATAGTAACTGAAATAACTTCAGGAAAGTTGTTGCTAGCTCAAATGCTTGCGTTTATTAATTCTAATGAATTTGTTTCATCCAAAATTTTATTAAATGATATTCATAAATATTTTCATGAATTAAATGCCATAGAGTTAAATTTTTTTAGTAATTATGATCAAGATTTTGAATACAATTATAATTCTTTATTAACTATTAAACATGGAATTCATGAGACTAATTTAGTTATTTCATCTATTTACTATACAAAAGTTTATGTTGAAAAACTTATTAATTATGCAAACATTCTAATGATAAATAAAAATATAGAATTAGATCTTAATGGTGTTTATGATTTATATCAAAAAGGAGAATATAGAGATAGTTTAAAATTCATTATTAAACTATTGAAACCTTATAAATATAGTCATTTAAAAAAACAAAGTAGTTTAAGTGTATAAACATTGTTCATTTTGTACATCTTATTATTTATTATTAAAATATAAATTTTAAAAAAATAAAAAAATATGAAGTTAAGTATAAAATTATTAACTTCATATTTTTTAATGCCTAATATCGGCTTAATTTTTAAATGGCGGAGACAATGAGATTCGAACTCATGCGCCGCAGAACGACCTAACACCTTAGCAGGGTGCCCTCTTAACCACTTGAGTATGTCTCCAAGTAACTATATTATTATACAATATATATAATAAATAGTTTTTCATAATTAGTTTTAAATAAGTTTTGTAATTATTTCTTCAATAATTTTTTTATCTTGACCTAAATTATTTAGTTTACTTTTTCTTGCATATGAAATATTTCCTGTAGTTTCAGAGACAACAATTGCTATAGCATCTGTTACTTCACTTATTCCTAGTGCTGCTCTATGTCTTGCACCATATTTCAAATCAATTGTGTTTTTTGAAATAGGAAGATAACAAGAAATTGATTTAATCTTAGTTCTTGAAACAATTAATGCTCCATCATGAAATGATACTGATTTATTTGAAAATACAGATATTAGGAATTCTGGAGAAAAATTTGCATCAAGTTTAAAACCAGTTTCTTCATATAAACTTAATGAATTGTTTTTTTCTAATACAATTAAAGCTCCGATTTTTTTAGAACTTAAATAAAACAAACATTCAAGCATAGATTTAGTAAACTGTTCTTTTTCCTTTTGGCTTAATTCTACTTTATTGTTATTTCTAAAAAACAATCCAGCTTTTACTTTTTTTCAATTGTCTTTTATGAATGCTGCAAGTAACACTGAAAATACAATAGCAGCTAGCAATAACAGTATAGAAATTACCAATATAGCAATATTAATCCCCATGTTTTTTCCTCTTTTAACTAAATTATTATATTACAACAATATATATAATAATATGAAGTTGTTTTTTTTATTAATAAAAATATAAATTTTGATATATAATTAATAGAAATTTATATTACATATTTTTCAAAAAGGAAAATTGAGATGAACACAAATGCTATTGAAGCCCAGTCCAATCTGAAAACAAATTTTGAAAATGGTTTGTCTAGTGGAGAAGTGGAAACTAGATTAAAGCAATATGGATATAATAGACTTGCAATAAAGAAAAGAAAGAATTTTTTTCTAAAATATTTAGAACAATTTAAAGATCCAATGTTAATATTGTTGCTAATTGCAGCAATTGTTTCTTATGTGATTTCTGGAGTTCCTGCTTTTCACACTGATGTATTAACTAATGTTGAAAAGGTTATTGAATGAGTTGAACCATCAATAATTATTTTAATTGTGTTAATTAATACAATCTTTGGTGCTGTGCAAGAAGTTAAGGCTGAAAAAGCCATGGATTCTTTGGAAAAAATGACCACCCCCATTGCTAAAGTGTTAAGAAATGGTGATTTTGATCAAGTTAGTTCATATGAGTTGGTTCCTGGTGATATTGTTATCTTAGAAGCTGGAGACACTATTCCAATAGATGGTATTATAGTTGAAAGTAGTTCTTTTAAAGTTATAGAGTCAGTTCTAACTGGTGAATCATTACCAATTGAAAAAAATGATGAATTTTCTTTTGATGAATCCACTCCAATTGGAGATAGATTAAATATGGTTTATTCTGGTACAAATGTTGTTAATGGTAGAGCAACAGTAATTGTTACAAAAACAGGAATGAGCACTGAAATTGGTAAAATTGCATCTTTATTGAATAATACAAAAGATGAATGAAGTCCATTGGAAAAAAGAATGGCTAAAGTTGGTAAGATATTAAGTATATTTGCATCTATTTGTTTAATACTTGTTTTCTTATTGTACATTTTCTATGTAAATGACATTGGTAATATTCAAAATACATGAAGTAATGGATTTAAAATATCAGTTTCAATTGCTATTGCTGTTGTACCTGAAGGATTGCTTGCTATATTAACAATTGTTTTAGCACTAGGTGTTAAAAGAATGATTAATTATAATGCTTTAATAAAAAAGACATCATCTGTTGAAACATTAGGTAGTGCATCAGTTATTTGTTCTGACAAAACTGGTACTTTAACTCAAAATAAAATGACAATTGTTGAAGTATTTGCAAACAATAAATCATTTACAAAACTTGATGATAAAAATGTTTTAAAAATTATTGAATATGGAATGTTATGTAATGACACTAAAATTGATGAAAATGTTTTAATTGGAGATCCAACAGAAACAGCTATTGTTAAAGCAGGACAAAATTTTAATATTGACTATGAAAAACTTAGAGACAAATATATTAGAGTAGAAGAGTTGCCTTTTGATTCTGATAGAAAATTAATGACTACTATAAATAAAATTAGTAGCAAAGAATATTTGATTATTACAAAAGGTGCTCCAGATAATTTATTTAAAATTTGTAAAAATAAAACTGATAAATTTTTGATTGCTAATGATGAAATGAGCAAAAAAGCATTACGTGTGTTAGCAATAGCAATCAAAAAAGTAAAAGCTATTCCTAAAAATATTAATTCTAAAACAATTGAAAAAGACCTTGAGCTTATTGGATTATTTGGAATTATTGATCCACCAAGAGAAGAAGTTAAAGATGCAATTCAAACATGTTTAGAAGCAGGTATTAGACCTATTATGATTACAGGAGATCATGTTAATACAGCAAGTGCAATTGCAACAGAACTTGGTATTTTACAAGAAGGGCAATTAACAATCAGTGGTCAAGAACTATCAATGATGACAGATGAGCAATTAAAAAATAATGTTAAAAATTATTCTGTTTATGCTAGAGTTAGCCCTGAAGATAAGATCAGAGTTGTTGAAGCTTGACAAGCGAATGATCAAATTGTTGCTATGACAGGAGATGGAGTTAATGATGCTCCTGCTCTTAAAGCTGCAAATATTGGTTGTGCAATGGGAATTACTGGTACTGAGGTCTCAAAAGATGCAGCTGATATGATTTTGATGGATGATAATTTTAATACAATTGTTCAAGCTGTTCGTGAGGGTAGAGGAATCCTTGATAATATCAAAAGAATTATGATTACTTTGTTTACAACAAATTTAACTGAGTTGTTAACATTAGTTTTTGGAATGCTTATCTTTGCTTTTAATCCATTTACAGCAATTCAAATTCTTTGAGTAAATTTAGTGACTGAAAGTTTTCCAGGGATTGCATTGGGTATGAAAAAACCAGAAAAGCAAATAATGCGCTTTGATCCTAAGAGTTCAAAAAATTTATTAAATGGAAAAATGTTGTTTAGAATTTTTGCACAAGGTATGATTTTTGCTGCTCTTTCTTTGCTTGCATTTTTTCTAGGTGCAAGTAGTGTTGTTGGTTTTGATTACAAATCAATGTATACTGTTTTAAAACAATATGAAAATGTAAATGCTGCTGGTAGAGAAATCTTATTTGCAATGCAAATGAGAGGTAGTATTATGGCTTTTATAGTTTTATCTGTATCTCAATCATTTAATGCATTTAATACATTCTCAAGCAAAAATATATTTACATATAAATGATCTGATATTAAATATGTGTTTATTGCATTTTGTGTTTCATTTTCAGCAATATTATTTGTAACAATGATTCCATCTGTTAATGAAGTGTTTAATTCAAATATTTATACATTTGGAAATAGCATGAATAATATTAGTTATTGAGCACCAGATTTTAAAGGAGAAATTATTAATGATTCTATTTCAATTAATCAACTTCTTAAAAATCAAATAAATCAAGAAATTTATTTGCAATTTAATAATCAATGATATTTTCCATTAATTGCAATTGTTTTTGCATTTATTCCTACAATAATTTTTGAAATAGCAAAGCTTGTTAATAATAGTGAAAAATTTATTCAATTTTCAAAAAGCAATAAGTTTCTTAATGCAATTATTTAATAAAAATAATATTCCTATTTATCCTTTATTAATATAATGTTATTATTATTAATAATCATATATAGATTATTAGTTTAAATATAATAATTTATAATAAGGAGATTTATATGAGATTTTTGCAATCATTATCTAAATGATTAATTATTACATTTGGTTCTATTTCATTAGTTGCTATTATGGGTGTTGGTGCTGCTGGTATTCATTTTAAAAAAGAAGCTATTGAATACTATACAAAATTAAGAGATGAAACTCAAAAAAATCAAAACAAAAATATTTTTACAGATATTAAAACATTAATGAGTGATTTAAAAGCAAGTACTTCTGGAACTAAAGAAGAATTTGATAAACTAATGAGTAGTGCTGAACAACAAATGACATCACTTACTACCACTATTAATGAGCTTGAAGCTGCTGTAAATAATGGTAGTAGTACTGCAAAATTAGCTTCAAGTCAAAGTACACAAGAAAATCTTAAACAATTAATTCAAACTTTAAAGTCAACTAAAGAAAGTTTACAAACTAGTATTAACAATGTTAAAAACAATATTGGTGGAGAAAGTGGAGCTATTTCTAAAATAGAAGATTTTTTTAAACCAAATGGTTCTGCTGATACTATAACTAACTATGTAAATCAAGCTGAAGGTATTTTTAATCAAATATCAAATGTATTTGCTCAAACACCACCAGATAAATTTGAAAACTATTATTTTTCTGTAGTTGTTAGTTTAACAGCAATACCAGCTGTTATTTTAGGATTTGGATTAATTGGTTCAGTTACAGGTGCAATGTTTTATACAAGAGTAGATGGTAAACTTGTAAGAAGGTCAGCAGCAAAAAAAGAACTTGCTACTCACATTAAAAAAATTGTTAAAAAATATCCTGATATTTTAAGTCATGTAAAATAAAAAAAGTCTAATTTTTCTAAATAAAATTAGACTTTTTTATTTATAAGAGTACAATATCTTGTAATGATACATTTGCCTTTATTAATATGTAAAGTTATTTTTATTATTTATTGTATAATAGATAAGTATTGTTATGGCGATTGTGGTGAAGCTGGTTAACACACCTGACTGTGACTCAGGCATTCGCGGGTTCAAGTCCCGTCAATCGCCCCATATTATAAAGAAATAAGAAATGTGTCTTCTTGATGCATTTCTTTATTTTTTAAATCTAAAATAAAAATATCATTGTTTTACACTAAACTATTGAATATTTATCTTGTTAATAAGATTTATTCTTATGTATTGTTTTAAAAAAGAATATATTTTTGTATTGGAGGCATAAACTAACATGATTAAATTAGATAAAAAAATTATGGTTCATGCCTACAAAAGGAACGGTTGATTTTACAGAGCTTGGGAATTTCCCAAAGTTGTAGATGCAGATAATAACTTTGTTTGTGTGTCATTAAAGAATTCTATTGTGATAACAAGCGACAAAGATAGAGATAGAAATTTTAAAAGTAGAAGTTTAAAAAATTCTTTTTGATTCTTTTTTAAAAATGAGTGATTTAACATAGTTGCTACTTTATCTGAAACTGATGAAGTTCACTACTATGTAAATATAGCATCTCCTTTTATTTACGAGGAAGAAGCAATTAAATATTATGATCTTGACTTAGATATAAAAATGAGAAGTAATGTAAAAGATTACTTTAGAATCCTTGATACTGATGAATTTGAGGAAAATCAAACATTGTTTAATTATGAGGGCCAAATAATTGATAAAGCTCTTGAAACACTTGAGCGATTTAAAAATGAAGAATTTAGAAATAAAATAATAAGTAAAATAAATGTTAATGTTTTAAAGTCTTATATGAAAGAAAAAGAATAAAGGATAATTTATGTCAGAAATTAATAATTATTATCAATCTATTATTGATAAAGTTAATAAACTTATTGAAGAAAAGCAGTATGATGAAGCTATATTTTTATTAGAAGATGAATTGAATACTCCATATATACCAATTGATTTTCAAACAGTTATGGAGGATTTGTTAATCACAGCTAATGCAGATAAAAATTATTTTTCTGGGTTGAACTTAGTTGAAAAACTAAATCGTAAACAATTAATAGATGCAATAGTGTCTAATAATAAATTAAATTCTTCAGCACTATACTTATTTTTTGAAAGATATCAAAATAAAATTGATGAAGAAGAATTATTAATTTTTGAAAATCATTTTGTTAATAGAAAAATTGATAATGAAGAAAAGACTAGTCTATTTGAGGCTATGGCTTTTCAAAAAATAAATAATAATTTTAGATATTATAATAATAATTTAAAAGAAGAATTTGATATAAATCCTATTGAAACAAAAATTTTTGAACAAATTCCTTTATATATTGAAACTAAAGATATTATTAATTCATTAGCTTCAAAAGAACCTTCTTTATTGAATTTCTGTTTTAATATATTACTTGCAATTTACAAATACTACTTTCCTTTAATTCCAAATTATGATCCAAAAGATTTGGCTCACTCTATATGCAATTATATGCTATCTACTCTTCAAGGTAAAAGTGTAGATAAAAATGAAGTCACAGATTTAATAAAAAAATTATTGCATATTAATTTAACTATTTAGATATAGTATAAATTTAAAAATACCACTTATTTAATAGGTGGTATTTTTTTTATATTGCTTTAATTTATTAGCACTTTAATAGTATGTGTGATAATATATATTGTAATTAATTGGAGACAAAAATGGCAAAAAGAGATTATTATGATGTTTTGGGTGTGTCCAAAACAGCTGATGAGAGTGAAATTAAAAAAGCTTTTAGAAAAAAAGCAATGGAATATCATCCAGATAGAAATAAATCACCAGATGCTGAAGAAAGATTTAAAGAAGTTAATGAAGCATATGAAGTTTTATCTGATTCTAATAAAAGAGCAACATATGATCAATTTGGACATGATGGACTAAATTCTCAAGGATTTCATTCAGAAGGATTTGATCCTTTTGATATTTTTAACCAAGTATTTGGAGGATCTGGGGGATTTGAAGATATTTTTGGAAGTTTTTTTGGTGGTGGTTTTGGTAGATCATCTCGTCGTGAATATGAAGATGAAAAGGATCCAGATATTTTAGTTGCTATTTCAATATCTTTTATTGAAAGTATTCTTGGAGCTAAAAAAAAGATTGAATATAATATAGATTCTGAATGTAATGTTTGTCATGGTAGTGGTGCTTCAAATGATCCAGGTTCTATTGAAACATGTAATCAGTGTAAAGGTTCAGGTTATGTTATTCTAACAAGAAAAACAATGCTTGGTGTAATGCAACAACAATCAATTTGTGACAAGTGTAAAGGTCAAGGTAAAATCATTGCTAAAAAATGTAAAGAATGTAATGGTAAAAAATACTTTAAAGAAAAAGTTGTTGAAACTATTGATATTCCAGTGGGAATTGTTGATAATGCAAAATTTGTTGTTAAAAAACTTGGAAATAAAATTAATGGTAAAAGAGGAGATTTATATGTAAATGTTAGAATTGTTCCTTCGGCAATTTTTGAAAGACATAATAATGACATTTATGTAATTGTTAAAGTAGATCCAATTTTGGCAATAGTAGGTGGAACAGTACAAGTACCAACTCCTTATGGAATTAAAAATATTAAAATAAAACCAGGAACAAAGCATGATGAGAAAATTGTAGTATCTAACCATGGTGTAAAAGGGACTTATGGTAGTGGAGATTTATTTGGTGTTATTAAATATTCTGTATCAAAATATGATTCTAAACAAATTGATGAATTAAAGAAATTTGCCAAAACTACAAATAATGAAATAGAAAAATATATTGAACAAGCTAGAAGAGAAATAGGTGAATAATTATGGAAAACATAAAAGATAATAAAGATAAAAATATTAACCAAAGTACCACAAATAATAAAAATAATTTCAATAGTAATTCTCAAAATTCAAATGCTAATGTGGACACTAATAAACAAGCTCATTCTAATAATTTTGTTAAGAAAGATAATTTAAATAAGCAGAATACTAAAAAAGATGAAAACATTAATTCAAAAGTTAATGATTTATTAGCCAAAAATACATCACTTAATAATGAAATCTTAAATAAAGATCAAAGAATTAAAGAGTTAGAAAATCAAATAAAGCAATTTAATGAAAATTATAAAAATGAAATTAATAAAAAAACTATTGAAGCTCAAAAACTTGTAGAATCAAAAATAAAAGAACAACAAGAAAAATTTGAAAAAGAAATTCAACATATTAAAAAATTTGCTTTAAAAGACAAAGCTGTTGAATTAATCAATATTATTAATAATTTTGATGTTGCAGTAAGTTTTACACCAGAAGATCCCAATGTTGCCAACTATGTTCAAGGATTTAGAATGTTTTCAACAATGTTTAAAAATTATTTAGCAAACAACAATATTATTGCTATTGAACCATCAAGTGGTGATAATTATGATCCTTTAACAATGGAAGCTTTTGAAGTTGAGTTTAACCCTTCATTTAAAGCTAACCAAATTATTAAAGTAATTAAAAAGGGATATAAATTACATGATATTGTTATTATTCCAGCAAGTGTAGTTGTTTCTAAAGATAAAAAAGACAAAAATTAATAGTTTATTTAAATAGTAGAAAATCTACTATTTTTTATTTTTAAAATAAACTTATTTATAATTTTTATAAATAATGTATTATGATTATCTAGTATAAAAAAGATTGGAAAATGATATGCAAAATTTATATTTGAATGGTCTGATAATATCAGCAATTATTTTTGTTGCTCCATTTATAGTTACTTTGCTATTTTATGGTTTTAAAATAAAATTAAATCAAATTAAAATTACATATTTGTATGCCTTTGTAACAGGATTATTGTTGGTATTATCAATATTTGGTTTTATCCATGAATCCTATATGTTGTTAAAAGATCATTTTGCAAACGTTAATCAAGAACCAAATATGATAATAGTTGTGAGTGTAATTGTGTCTGGTGTTATTATTGGTGTTTGTTTTGGAATATTTACAAAATGAATTTATTTTTATAAAACTAAAAAACAGTGTAAAAATCATAACCAAAATATTCATGGAGAATGTGTTTATGAAGAAAAAGAAAATCCAAAATTTCATGATAAATTAATGTCTATTATATTCTTATTTATACACAATATAATTGATGGGATTATTTTAGGATTTTTGCTGCACAATTCAGGAGAAAAAATTTTACATATTGAAAATCTTGGATTATTAATTGGTTTTGTGTTGCATCTTATTGCTACAACAATTTGTATTTACTATATAAATTTATTAAAAACAAATAGAAGACATAACTCTTTTTGAATTTCTGTTTCATCCAATTTAATAATTGTCCCTTTTATATTTGTTGGTATTGCAATAACATATTATTCTACAAGTGTTTATTGATTATTTCCGTTTTTATTATCATCAACTAGTGGATCATTAATATTTGTTTCATTAATGGAATTTATTCCAGAATTTATTCATAAACATCATTTATGTACAAAAGAGTGATTTTATATGATGATATTCATAACAATTGGAATTGTTTCAGGTTTTGCTCTCTCATTAATTCACACTCACTAGAATATAAAAAACTTAATAATAGCTTTATATAACTATTAAATTTAAATTAATGCAAAATATACATCATATTTTTTAATTTTATTATATAATCTTAGAAGCACAGTCAGCAGAAATATATTAGATATATTAATATTGTAGCGAATGTTTAGTTAGTAGACTTTGCTGATAAGTTGAAAACTTTTATACTTTATTACTATTTAAGAATATTTTAATTTCTGTGCTAGATAGTTAGGAGAAATATTATGTCAAGATATTTAGGTAGTATTACTAAAAAATCTAGACGTTATGGATTCTCATTATTAGAAAATGAAAATGAATTTTCTAGTGGTAAGAAAAGAAGATATGCTCCAGGTCAACATGGAAATAAAAAAATTAAATTGTCAGGTTATGGTGAACAATTACAAGAAAAACAAAAGATGATGTATCTTTATGGTTTGAATGACAGACAATTTAGAAGATTGTTTAAAGTAGCTAAATTAATGAAAGGTGCTTTAACGTTAAATTTATTTATTACTTTAGAAAGTAGATTAGATAATCTAGTTTTTAGAATGGGTTTTGCTCCTACAAGAAGAGCAGCAAGACAATTAGTAAATCATGGTCATGTATTAGTTAATGGTAAAAGAATTGATATTCCATCAATTTTGTTAAAATTAGGTGATACTGTTGAAATTGTTGAAAAATCAAAAAAATTGCCAGTTGTTGAAGCTGGTGCTACAAATGGAACTTATGCTTTTGTAGATTCTGATTTGAAAACAAAAAAAGGAAAATATACAAGATATCCTGAACGTCATGAACTTCCAGCTGACATTAATGAATCATATGTTGTTGAGTGATACAACAGATTAGCATAATTAATTCATAACAATAGATTAATGCTCTTATTAATTTTAATAAGAGCATTTTTTTATGCTTAAGCAATATATAATAAAAATTTATAAATAGTATTTTATATATAAATAATAAAAAATGGTAATTAAATTATTAATAATTATATATAAGTAAAAATATCGAAACAATTAATATTTATTTTTATATCTGCACTTTAGTTCTTGGATTAATAATATTAATGTTTGATGTTTTGTTTTACAAAAAATCATATGGAAACTTTTTGCCAATTTCAAAAGTGATAGTTGAAAATTTTTTTGTAAAGAGTTTTTAAAAACTAAATTTGAATCAATTAATAACATAGAATTATTTGAAGGTAGAATTAATGAAATTAAAAATAATTTTATTTCTGATTATTACAATTTAGATGTTCATGATAATGTAAAATACATAAATAATAATATTAAAATTTCTAAGAAATAAATGATAACAACTACATCAGTATAATTGATAAATGAAATGAATTATTTATATTTATTAATATACAATTAGAAATAATATTGGTTATATCTTTTATCATTTTTGCATTTGTTTCTTTGTACATGACAAATGTAATCTAAATTTTAATTAATATTTACATTAATAAGATGTAAGTTCAAATGTGAAAAATATATAATTCAATTATTACATGTAACATTTGTTTTTTGTATCAATTTTTATAATATAAATTATTTTCATTTTAATAGATTATAAATAAATTAAAATATTTCTAAATAAACTAACAAATTTTTATAATTTCAAAAATTTTTAACGTTTTTATATATGAAGGGTTGTTGCACTTCATATATTTTTTATTTCCAAGGAGTAAATGTGAAAAATAAAAGAATTGATCTAAATAAAAGTGAAACTCAATCTGGATCTTTTAATAAAAAGTAGCTAATAGATTTTATTAAAGCAAGCAACACTTGCATTGGCAAAGATATTTTAGTTCAACATGAATATGTTGAAATCATTGATGACAACAATAATATTCAAAAAGAATTGAATAGTAAATCAATCTGTGGGACAATAGAAATAACTCAAGGAAAACAAGAAATGAAAATAGATAAAACAGATTTAATTCTTCAGGAAATTAAAAACATAAAAGATGATTTTAATGAATTTAAAGTTGAAGTAAAAGATGAATTGAAAACAATTAATAATGATTTCAATGAATTCAAAGTTGAAATCAAAGAAGAGTTGAAAACAATAAAGAATGATATTAAAGATATAAAAAACTGTCCAACAATTAAATCTGAATTAATTTCATTCTAATAAATTTTAGAACTAAAATAAATTTAATTTATTTATCTGACAACATTTATAATTGTAATGTTGTTATATTTATTTTTATAAGAGTCATTTTTAAATAATAGTTTTTATATTCTAATTAATAAAATAATATTGATATTTATGAAAACTTCATTTTATTATTAACTTTTATTATTTTTTTGTTTATCTTATTGTAATTATCTTAAATATTTATATTAAAATGTCATATACAATAAAAATTTATTATAACATCTACATATATTAGTTATTCAATTATTAAAGTGATTTGTATTAGCATAAAAATATTTTAGCTCTATGAAATTTCAAATATTTAATCATTTTGGATGTTATGAACATTTTTAAAAAGCATTCTTGATTTTTTAATTGCTTTTCAAAAATAAGTATGTCGTTGTTTGACATTTGTTTTGAATAAATTATTCTTCCATCATCATCAAATGTTATTAATCCTTTATCAAATAATTTATCTGCTAAACTGTTCAATAAAATGCCATTATCTTGATCTAATTTTTCAATTTGATTTTTACATTTTGACCACGGTTTTATATGACTAGCAATCAAAGCTGCTTCATTTTCGAAACCTGTCAATGGGCATTTATAATTGAATTTTTTTAGTAATTTTTCTCTAAAAAAACCTTGGTTAGTTCTTATTTTAACTAGAGCTCTTTTTTCTTCATTAGATAGAATTGTTTCTTCTTTTAAAGCATCTTCATAAATGTCAATTGATTTAATTTGAGAGTTTATTTTTGATTGTTCAATTGTTTTTTCATCTATTACTTTATCAGCATTTTCTAAAGTAAAATAATATGGAGATTTATTAGAAATGTCTTTGAAAATATATTTGCCAATATAAATATATCCTTTTTTTTCTCAATTATTTAATTTTAAAGAATTTATGTATTTTAAGCTATCTTTTGTGTACTTTACAAAAGCATAAATATATCCTGAATCATTTTCATTACCAAATGAATTATGTAAAATGTTTTTATTTTTATTGAATTCTAAAACTTGATAATCCTTAGCATTATCTTTTGTATAAAGATAATATTTAAGTTCTTTTGTTTCTTTGTTATAAACATTTCTAGTACTAACATTTGAATATTTGTTTCTAATAGATTTATATGAATAATCTTTTTCTAAATTAATAGTTATGAAAGTATCTTTTTTATTTCCATAATTACTTGTGATAATACCAGACATGATATCACCACTTCCTGCAAGAGTTGATATTTGCTTTTTTGTGTATAATTCACCAATTTCAAGTTTTTTTACTGTTGTACAATTATTATCAAAATATTCTTTATAATCTAATATTTGGTTATAGATATCATGATAATATTTTTTTGTTGATGAATTATTATTATTGTCTTTTTGTAATATTTCAAGTCATTTATATTTATCGCTATTATTTTCAATACCAGCAAATTGTGCTTTAATATTTTTTTTATCTTTTTCATTAATATCTGTATAATTTTTCAATATTTTATCTATATTTTCACTAAAACTATTATTTATTCAATCCATAAATATTCCTAATATTTACTATTATCGCAGCTTTTTAACTTTATTAATAATTTATTTATGTTTGTATTAAAAAATACTATTTTTTGATATTTGAATTAATATTTAGCTTAATTTATTTATAATCAATAAAAATTTATATATTATTTTTACTTAAGCACTATTATTGGAATTTTAAAAATGTTAAAATTATTAAGAAACTTTATATATGAAGGACTTAATATTATGGATAATGTTAATTTAAAAAAAACTAAATTACCTTTGCCTGGTAAAAAAATAAATTCATATAATGTTAATATAAAAAATAATAATTCTTTATATAGTATTTCAAAAGTTCAAAAAAAGAGAATTAAAAAAGTTAGTAAAAAACTTCCTTCACCTAAATTAAAAAAACCAATTCCTTTATCTAATACATTAGAAGTAGTAAACAAAAATGATACTTCAATCGAAAATTTAGATCTTAGTAAAAATTTATTTACATTAAAAGAATTAATTGATTTAAACATTGATGTAGACTACACAAAAAAAGTTTTTATGAATGGAACTACAAAATATTCAATTACAAACGAATTTGTGTTAGAACAACTTCAAAATGGAGATTGATTTAAATCTGAAGAAGAAAAACAACATGATTATTTTTACAACAATGCAATAGAAAAAAATAATGTTGATGAAATAAATGATGAATTTTATCAACAAGATGATCAAATCAATTTTAATAATCAACAAGATGATTTGTTTTATGATAATCAAAACATATCTAATCAAGAAATTGTCTATGACCAATTAAATGATAATCAACAAGTTGTTTCTGATTATAATGAAAATATTCAAGATCAACACATCAATTATGATTCTTTAGAACAACATTTGGAAAAACCAATTGATGTAGAATATGGTAGTGTTCAGAATGACTATAAATATGAAAATGATTATTATGATGATGTAGATGAATCATTAAATTATGTAGAACATGGTAATTATGATGGATACCAACAGTTACCTGATGCTAATGAAATTGTTAGTAATTGAAACAAAAAACTATGAAGAACAGAAGATATTTTGTATAAAGTATATAACATTTCATATAATCAAAACCATGAAGATCCAAATCAGGGATGTTTATATAATTTATCTTTTGATGTATTTCCAGGCGATAGAATTGCAATAATGGCGCATGATTCAGTAAGTGATGTTTTGTTAATGGATATATTAAGCAATAGAGTAAATAAAGATAGTGGTTATGTTTTTTTTAATTTAAAAAGAGAGCAAAAATGATTTGATATTTATTCTAATGATTATGATGGTTTTGATATTGAACTTTACAATAGAAGAAATGATGCAATTTATCAATTTCAAAGTCCAGATTATTTAGCATATGCTACATCTAAAAATGATACAATTTCTTCAACATTTAAGAAAATTTTTAATTCAGTAAATTATGTTGTAAATGAACAAGTATATGAAGATTTACTTTATTTACTTGATATTGAAAAAGATTTAAAAACCCCAATCCATGTTCTTAGTGAATTACAAAAGAGAAAATTCATATTTATGTGCGATGTTTTGATTGGAAAAAAAATAATATTAATGATAAACCTTACTGAAGGGTTTGATATGACCCAAAAATTATCTTTTTATCGTTATATTAATGCTCTATATCAAGATTCTGATACTGTTTTGATATTTAATGTTAAAGATAGTATAGAAATAAAACTTTTAGCTAGTAGATTAATGATTATTGATGATGGGGAAGTAGTTGTAAATAAAAAAATAAAAGATATACTAAATTCTTTTGAAACATTAGATACATTTATTGTTGATGTCTTTGATAGACTTCATAAAAAATATATTCAACAATAATGCAAACATACCTATATTTATTGGTATGTTTTTTTATATTAATTAAATAATTTATTATTTATTGACTTATTTAGAAATATTTAATTCAGATTTAATTGTTGGACAATTTTTTATATTTTTAATGTCATTTTCAACACTATCTAATCTTAAGTTAATTTGCTTAACTTCTCCTTCAACATTGTCTAATCTCAAGTTAATTTGTTTAACTTCTCCTTCAACATTATCCAATCTCAAGTTAATTTGTTTAACTTCTCCTTCAACATTGTCTAATCTTGAATTTACTTTTTTAAATTCTTCCTTTACCTCAACTTTAAATTCATTAAAATCATTCTTTATTGTTTTTAATTCATCTTTTACTTCAACTTTAAATTCATTAAAATCATCTTTTATGTTTTTAATTTCTTGAAGAATCAAATCTGCTTTATCTATTTTCATTTCTTGTTTTCCTTGAGTTATTTCTATTGTCCCACATATTGATTTACTATTCAATTCTTTTTGAATATTATTGTTGTCATCAATAATTTCAACATATTCATGTTGAACTAAAATATCTTTACCAATGCAAGTGTTGCTTGCTTTAATAAAATCTATTAGCTGCTTTTTATTAAAAGATCCAGATTGAGTTTCACTTTTATTTAAATCAATTTTTTTATTTTTCACATTTACTCCTTGAAAATAAAAATATATGAAGTGCAACAACCCTTCATATATAAAAACGTTAAAAATTTTTGAAATTATAAAAATTTATTAGTTTATTCATAATTTCTATCATTTTTCATTTTAAAAACAAGATCATTTTTTGATGCTTTAGGATCATCAAATCACAAATTACTTTCTTTTCCATTTAGTAAAGCAATTAAAAAATTTTTATAACTTGCTCCCCATTTTTCTGACTTATAAAAATTTTTCATTAAGAAATCTTTCATTGTGTCTCTTTGTGTAAATCCTTCCATTGGGCATCCACAAGGAACAATGGGCAATTCTAATTTTTTTGCTTCTCTAAGAATATCATTTTCTCTTGCCAGAATTAATGGTCTAATAAATCAAATATTTGATCTGTCTAAAAACATTTTTGGTTTAAATGTGGCAATTCTTCCTTCATTTACCATGTTCATAAATAATGTTTCTATAGCATCATCTGCATGATGTCCCATAGCAACCTTATTACATCCAAGTTTTTTTGCTTCATCTATTAATATTGCTTTTTTCATTTTTGAGCATAATGAACATTGTAATTTATTTTTTTTCATTTGAGCTCTTAAGATTTCCCCCATATGAGTGTTAGCAACATGAAAATGTATTCCTTTAGATTTTCAAAAATTTGTTATTCCCTCATAATCAATAGCACATAAGTTCATTTTTAAGTGGATGCCATATATTTCTATATCTCAATTTAATTCATTTTTGACAATTCTTTTATACATAGCTAAAGTATATAGAAGAAGCATTGAATCTTTTCCGCCACTAACTCCTACACAAACTTTATCTCCATTTTGAATTAATTTAAATAGTTTGTTTGCTCTAATTACACACCCAATTGATGATTTCATCTTTATTCTCCTTAATATTGTTATTTCATTCATTATTAAAGCATAATTATAAAAATAAGTTTATATAATAAAAAAACACACAAAAGTGTGCTATTGAAAAATCATAATTACAATTACATATAAATATTATATTAAATTTTTAATAAAGTTTTTAAAATAACTATATAGATGTTAATTTTAATTTATTTTAGTTGTTTAAAATAATTTATAATCTTTATAAATAACCCACTAATTAAATTGGAGAATTTTATGAAAAATAATGTACGTATTCAAGATGATTTATATGAATTTGTTAATGGAAAAAGTCTTTCAAAAAAAGAAATTCCAAAAGACTTGCCATCAATTGGAGGTTTTACAGATTTAGTTTTAGATGTTGAAGATAAATTAATGAAAGACTTTGATAGTTTGATGTATGATAATTCATTTATTAAAGATGATATACATCTTAATAATGCTGTAAAAGTATATAAAAAAATATTGGAAAATAATTTTGATTCTAAAACAGCTTTTAAATTGCTTTTACCACAATTAAAAATCATTGATGAAATTAATAATTTATCTAATTTTAATCACTTATTAATAACTTTATATAACAATAACATTCCTTTACCTTTTGAATTTGGTGTTGATGTTGATATGAAAAAAACTAGTAATTATTGTTTATTTTTTCATGGCCCAAAAACAATTTTGCCAGATGTAACTTATTATTCAAATGATGTTCAAAAGAAAAAACTTCTTGATGTATGATCTAATATGGTAAAAAAGATTTTGTCTTTTCATGATGATTTAAATAAAGAAGATATCGAAAAATTTATTAATGATTCAATACTTTTTGATGAAATAGTTTCTAAAATTGTTAAGGCAAGAATTGAATGAGCAAAATATGTTGATAACTATAACCCTATTGATTTTAATGAATTTAGCAAAAAGATAAAACCAATAAATTTGTCTATTGCATTAGAATCCATTTATACTAAAAAAGTTGATAAAATTATTGTTTATGATCCAAAATTTTTAAATAATTTTTCCAAATTAATAAACGAAAATACAATTGAGATTTATAAGTCTTGAGCATATGTAAATTTTGTATTAAATAATTGTAAATATTTGTGTGACGATCTTAGAATCATTTCAAGTGAATATAATATATTTTTAATGGGTATAGATGAACCATCTAATGCACAAAAATTTGCATATAAGTTAGTATCATTTGAATTATTTCCTGAACCTATAGGAATATATTTTGGAAAAAAATATTTAGGTGATAAAGCAAAAAATGATGTTATTAGTATAGTTAAAGGTTTAATACAATCATACAAAGATAGATTAATTGATAATGATTGATTAACTGAAAAAACAAAAAATAAGGCTATTTTAAAACTTGATACAATGAATTTGAAAATGGGTTATCCTGATAAGTTGTCTAAAATGTATTCAACTATGAAAATTTCTGTTGAAAATAGTTTGTATCAAATAGCAAATGATATTTTAAATCATAAGAAAAAATATATGAATTCATTGTTATTTGAAGAAGTTGATAAAAGTATATGAGCAATGCCTGGACACCTTGTTAATGCATGTTACAATCCAACATCAAATGATATAACTTTTCCAGCAGCTATTTTACAAAAACCTTATTATCATATAGAACAATCTAGAGCTGCAAATTTAGGTGGCATTGGGGTTGTGATAGGTCATGAAATTTCACATGCTTTTGATAATAATGGTGCACAATGCGATGAAAATGGTAATTTAAATAATTGATGAACAGAAAGTGATTTTAGTAAGTTTGAATTAAAAACAAAAGATATGATTGAACAATTTGATAAATTACCTTTAGGCAATGGTTTTGTAAATGGGGAATTAGTTGTCTCTGAAAACATTGCAGATCTTGGAGGTATGGCATCTGCCTTGCAAACAATGGAAAGAGAAAATTGCATTAATTATGAAGAATTCTTTAAAAACTATGCAAGAGTTTGAGCTCAAAAAAGTAGACCAGAATACCAACAACTATTATTAGCAATTGATGTACATGCTCCAACTTACTGAAGAACAAATATGATACCAAGAAATTTTGATCAATGATATTTAACATTTAATGTAGTTGATAATGATAAAATGTATTTGCCTAAAAATAAAAGAATTAAAATTTGATAAATTTTTTAAGATAGATACATTATTAGTTATAAAAAAATGTTTGAAAATTCAAATTTATTTATTTCAAATATTGAATTTCATTTACTTTTATAGTCTAATTAATATGTGGTGTAAAAGTCATAACAAAGATTAAAGGTGAAAGGAATGATAAGGTTTTGCATTAATCTAATTGTGAAACAATAAATACTATTATAGGTATTTGTATAGTTAAAGGTAAACCTATATTGCATCAAAAAAGGGTTTTAGTGAGTTGGTCGCTCCTAGAGCTGTGTCCCATATGCACTTTGTCTAACTATACTTGTGTTTAAAGTTCACTCAGCTGAAACGCATGAAATCTATTGTTCTATAAGCATTGATTCTTAATAGTGATAATTTGGCCACAGTGAGTGTTAGCTGACCCAATGGGTTAGCTTTTATATTATATGTGTGCAAAAAATGCACACATTTTTTATTATATTTTTGTTCACTTTGGATCAGCGCTAAATGGTTCAAGATTATTTATTGAATCATAATAAAATAAATTGTTATTGTGATCAATTTCATGTTGCAAACATATAGACAATAAACCTTGTGCTCTTATTTCAATTTCATTATTTGTAAATAAATCAATTGCTTTTACAACAACTATTTCTTTTCTAATAACAAATCCTTTAACATCTTTTTTTACAGACAAACACCCTTCTCCTCCAGATAAATAAGCATTATTTAAAGATTTTTTAATGATTTTTGCATTAGCCAATAAATATTTATGCTCTACATTGTTTTCGTCATTTAAATGAATATATGTAATTTGTTTTGGATAACCAATTTGGATTGCAGCAATACCAATTCCTGGTCTAATATCATATTTTTTTGCTTCATTATTATATGAAGCATCAATATAACTTGTCATCTTACTAATTGCTTCAATATCTTCATTAGTTAAAGGGAAAGTAACTTCATTTATTTTTTGTTTCATTACAGGATTATTATCATAAATAATTCATTCTTTTGATGGTTTGATAAATTTAAACATTTTATAGTCCTCAAAATTAGTTTTTCTCATACAATATTAATATATAATATATCAGTTTGGAGAATTTGTGAATAAAGGTTTAATAATTATTATTAGTGGTCCCAGTGGTGTAGGAAAAAAAACAATTATTGACCAATTTATAAATGATCCCATGCTTAATCTTTGTTATAGTATTTCAATGACTACACGTTCACCAAGAATTGGAGAAACACATGGTGTGGATTATTACTTTGTAAGTGAGCAAGAGTTTTATAATTCTGTAAAAGAAAATAAATTACTAGAATGAGCTGAGTTTGCTGGTAATAAATATGGAACACCAATTGATGCAGTTTATGAAAAAATCAATCAAGGAAAAAATGTTATTCTAGAAATTGAGGTTGTTGGTGCAATGAATGTAATGACAAGACTTGAAAAAAATGAATATAAATCTATTTTTATAGCTCCTCCATCAATTGAAGAATTAGAAGCAAGATTAAAAAAAAGAAATACAGAATCAGATGAAAAAATCAAACAGAGAATTAAAAAAGCAACAGAAGAATTAAAAACAATTAATAATTATGATTTTGTTGTTTTAAATGATATTTCATCAAGAGCAGCTAATGAAATAAGAAATATTATAAAAGCTCAAATAAGGTAATTTTATGAATAATATCAATATGAAGTCAATATACTCTTTTACATTGGAAGAATTAAAAAACGAATGTGATAAAATTGGAATTAAAAAATTTGTAGCTGATCAAATATATGATTGAATTTATAAAAAATGCATTAATACTTTTGATGAGATGACTAATATATCAAAAAAAGATATAGATACATTAAAAAGTTATTTTTTCTTTGATGAAATTAATATTAATACAGTTCAACAAGATATGGATGGAACAATTAAATTTTTATTAGAATTATCTGATAATAATTTAATTGAAGTTGTTTTAATGTCCTTTGATTATGGATATAGTGTTTGTCTTACATCACAAGTAGGATGTAATATGGGATGTAAATTTTGTGCATCAGGATTAATTAAAAAGTCAAGAAATATTACAATAGGTGAATTTATTAAACAATTTCTTGTAGCAAAAACCTATTTATTCAAAACAACAGGTCAAGCATTAACACATGTTGTTGTCATGGGAATTGGAGAACCTTTTGATAATTTTGAAAACTTAATACAATTTTTGAATGTTATAAAACAACAAAAAGGGTTGTGTATAAGTCCAAGAAAAATTACAGTTTCTACATGTGGATTAGTAAATAAAATAAAAGAATGAACAAAATTAAATAACCAAGTTAATTTAGCAATTTCCTTACATGCTCCAAATGATGAAATTAGAAATCAAATCATGCCAATTAATAGAGCATTTAATATAAAATGTTTAATGGATGCTATTGATGAATATATTAGTGTCACAAATAGACGTGTAACAATAGAATATATTATGATTAATGATTTAAATGACAAACCAGAACATGCATATGAATTAATAAATTTATTAAAAAATAAGTTGGTTTATGTAAATTTAATACCTTATAATTCAGTTTTTGAAAATTCTTTTATTAGAAGCAAGAAATCAAGGCAATTTTATGATATATTAAAAAGTAATGGCATTACATGTACTATTAGACAAGAAAAGGGTTCAAACATTGATGCTGCTTGTGGCCAGCTAAGAAGTAAGAAATTAGGAGTCTTATAATTATGTTTAAATTTAACAAAGATAAAAAAATTATTTTTCACAAATCAGACATTGGATTTGTAAGAAGTAAAAATGAAGATTATTCTTGATCTGGAACAAATTCAATTATGGATAATTTATTAATAGTTTCAGATGGTGTTGGAAGTTATTCTGGAAGTGATAAAGCAAGTCAAATAGTTGCAAAAGTTTTTATAAAAAGTTTTTTAAGTAGAGAATATCTTTCAATGGATATAAAACATTGATTTGAAAAAAATATTCAAAGAATTAAATCTATTATGAATGAACACATAAAAACAAACCCATTTCATTATCATATGGCTACAACTTTAGTTTTAGCAATTGTAATAAAAAAAGAAGCACATATATTTTGAATTGGTGATTCAAGAGCTTATCTTGTTAATAGAAAACATGCTAATTTAATTACTGAAGATCATAATTTATTAAATCATTTAATAAATATGAAAGCATCTGAAAGTGAAATATATAAATATGGAAAATATTTATCATCTATAACAAATTCTATTTCTTGTGTTAATGATACAAAACAAAAATATGATTATGAACATATCACATTAAAAAGTAATAGTTTTATTTTCCTAGCATCAGATGGTTTTTATAATTTTTATGAGTTAAATAACTTGTATGATATTATCTCAAATGATTCAAATAAAGATATTATTAGCGATGAATTAATTAGTAATGCAATAACAAATGGGTCAAATGATAATATTTCGTTTTCATATTTTGGAATAGTTAAAAATAATTTATAAATTTCTAATCTATTGTTTAATACAATAGATTTTTTTTATTTATATTTCTATAAAAATCATATGGCTGTATGACTTTTATATAACAAAGTATTATAATTATATATGTGTTTGGTTTTATATTAGGAGATATATATGATTATTGGTACTCAAAAAACACAGTGTGCTTTGTGTGGAAAAACACATTTGCTGCAAATTGTTAGAGAAAGAAAAAGTATTCAATACAAAAACCAAGAAGTAAATTATTGAGCTACATTTTATAAGTGTTTAAACTCTCCTGTTGATGATAATGAATTTATAGGAATTAATCAGGAAAAAAGTAATGCATTAAATATTATTAATGAATATAGAAAAAACAATAATTTACTTACATCAGATAAAATTATTGAAATTAGAGAACATTATGGATTAACAGCTTCTGAACTATCAAGAATTTTAGGATGAAATAGTAATTTAATTGATTTATATGAAACAGTATTAGCTCAAGAAAGAGAAAATGATCATATTTTAATGAAAATAAAGGACAGTCCATCTTTTTTGTATCATAGGTTAAAAAGAACTAAAAATATTTTAAATCAAAATAAATTAACTCAACTTAATTTACTTTTGTTAAAGGAAATAAAAGAAAAAAAAGATTATTTTGAAGATTAATATTTTCATATTATGCTTATAGCAAATATAAAAGCTATAGGCATAATTTATTATTCTGTTTATAAGATAATGATAAAATATATATAGTTTTTTATTTTAATTAATATTCTACAATAATATAGTTATTTAAAGGATTACTATGGAATCAATTAATAAATATTTAAGTTATGAACAGCAATTAAAAAATCTTGAATCAAAAAAATTGGTTTTTCCAGATGATAAATCAAGAGATGTTTTTTTAGAATATTTAAAAGAATATAATTATAGTAATTTTGTTTTAGGTTTAAAAAATAAATTAATGTTTGATAGTGATGGTAACTATAAAAAAGAGTTCACATCTAATAATTTAAGATACTTATTTGATATTGATAGAAATATATCTGCAATCATGTGAAAGTATTTTAAAGGATTAGAGTTGCATTTAAATTCTAGTGTTATTAAAGTTATTGCTGAAGTCATTCAATCAAAAACAAATACTCCATATTTGTGTTGTTTGTCTGAAGTTGATTTTGATGATATATTTTCAAATTTAAGTGATGTAAATTATTTTGAAACAAAAGCTGTTATTAAAAAGAAAATGTTTATAGAAGAATTTTATAAAAATTATGATACTATACACACTTTTAATGATGTTGCTGATAGAAATTTAGATCAAGAAAGTGATGATATTATTAGAAGAATTGATAATTCTTGAATAAAAAAAAGAATGGATACAACAGACAAAAGAAAAAAGAAATGAATATATATTCAAATATTCACTTTATGTGCAAGTTTTTCTTTTTCACAAATCCTTAAAGTATATAAAGCAGTTAATATGTCTTTAAAAAATAAAATCATTTATGAGTTTAGTAAAAACATTAAAAAATATTATAAAGTTAAAATGACTGATAAAGATATGAATGATTTAATGGCTGTTATGAGTAAATTGAGAAATGCATTAGCTCATAATGGTTGCATGATTAAACATCGTGGTTATTTAAGTAACGATTCAAAGATATTTGATTTTTTCGAATTAGAAAAAAATGTTGGTTATAAATCTACATTTTTGTATTTAAACGATTTTGTAAAAATTATTGAAAAAATAAGAGGCATGCACGATGGAAAAATTATAGAAGAAATATTTGATTCTATAAAATATAAAATAAAGCAAAGTAATAATAAGGATGAAGTGTCTCCTTTGTTATATGAAATTATTGAGTATGAAACTAAATTTGTTTTCCCAAAATCTGTAAAAAATGTTAATAAAGTTTCTAGAACAAAAAAATAAAAATACCTTAATTAAAGTATTTTTATTTTTTTTAAATTATTTTACTTTTTCATATTGCAAGATAAAAAGTTTTGAATTGTATAATTTTATATAATTCAAAATTTGTATAGTAATCAATTTCTAATTTAATATCACAATCATAATTGTTGCTTAAATTTGAAACAAAAAGAAATTTACATTTCTTGTATGTTTGCTCTATAATTGATTTACCTCCAATTATAAAATTTAATTTTGTATCATTGTATTTAAAGATATCATTTAAGTCATTTATTATAGTTATTCCATTAGCTTTTTCTAATGTCTTAGAGATGACAAAATTGTTTCTGCCTATTAATGGTTTTCTGTCTATTGAATCAAATGTTTTTCTTCCCATAAATACATTATGATTATTAGTTATTTTCTTAAATAAATCTAATTCTTCTTTATTTACTCAAGGCATCTTATTATTTTTTCCTATTCCATTACGAATATCACAACAATATATTGCTATAAACATATTATTTTTTCCTTATCACTATTGTTATTTATAATATTATAAAATAGAAAGATTTTACAATTATGATTATAGATTGTTTAAAAATAGCAAAAAATATTAAAAATAATTTAATAGTAAGAATTAATAAATTTAAAGAAAAATATAAGTTATCCCCTAAAATTGCTTTTTTAATTACAAATAACAATGATAGTGGAAAAAAATTCTTAGAAAGAAAAATTAAAATAGCTAAAGAACTTGGTATTGCTGTTGAAGTATATGATCAAATTAAAATAGAAAAAGATTTATTTAACATTATTAAAAAATTAAATAATGATAATAGTGTTCATGGGATTGTTGTGCAATTGCCTATTTTTAAAGGCGCAAACATTAAAACAGTTTTTAGTTCAATTAATCCTAGAAAAGACGTTGATGGATTAAATCCATTATCAATTGGTAATTTAATTTTAGAGCCTTCAAATACCCTTAATATTCCATGTACTGTTAAAAGTATAATTAGTATTCTTGATTCCTTACAATTAAACTATGAAGGTAAAAATGCTTTAATAATTAATAGAAGTCATATTGTTGGCAAGCCTTTAATACATAATTTGCTAGAAAAGAATATGACAGTAACAATATCGCATTCTTACACTAACAATTTAGATCAATTTATTAAAAATGCAGATTTAATAATAAGTGGTTGTAATGTTGCAAATATTGTTAACATATCAAATGTCAAAAAAGAATCTATATTGATAAATGTTGGTGCTACCTATTTTGACAATAAAATAGTTGGAGATATTGATTTTGATAATTTAAAAGATTATGTAAGTTATATAACACCAATTATTGGAGGTGTTGGTCCTTTAACTGTATTGAATGTTTTTGATAATTTAATGAATTTAATAGAGAGTAATTATTTTGGTTAAAAGTTATGAATAGTTATAAAGAAGAAAATTATTATTTATTATTAAATTATTTAATTCTATTATATGCAACAAAGTTTGATTATTTAAAAACTAATACTTTATTTTTGAAATATTTAGATTACTTGAACCAAAAAATTATGAATTGTATTTTTATCTTTGATGATAAAGACAAAAAAATATTTAGTTATGTAAATGAGAGTGCTATCAGAAGTTGTACTGAACTAATTGCTTTAAATAAAGAAAATATTCTATTTATCTATGAGCATGATTGAATATGAGATATCAAAACTATTGAAATCCCATATGTATATTTCTATAAAGGTAATATCTTATTGTTGAATAATAAACCAATTTATATTAATGAATCAGCTAATGCAAATTTATTTGTTGATCACATTTTAAATAACAAGTGAACATCAATTATTTTGTTTGAAAGAAAAAATCAAATCTTTAATACTTTATATTTAAATAAAAAAAATTATTTAAATATAATAGGAATTAGTAATTTGCCTATAGGTTTTTATCATAGTAATAAATTAAATGATTTGTATGATTACATTAGTGATAATGGATTATTAATTACCTATGTTGCTAATTTTGACTTTAAAGTTAAAAGAAAGTTAGATAAATTAGTTCTTGGTTTATTTGCAAAAGTTTTAGTATTTTATTTTAATGGTAGTATAAATGAATTTTGTCAAACTATAGATATTGTATATAAAAATAATAATTATCCATTTATATATAGAAATAGTTTTGATCAAGTAGATTCACAATTATGAATAGATTTAAAAGCAAATTATGTAAATAGTACACAAGAAGTAGATAATGTTAATGAATTGGTTTCTTTCTTAAAGAATACAATATAAAGCAATAACAAATGATATAATATCTATAATTTTGACAAATTATAGATTTTTTCATTTATTTTTAATATTTTAAGAAAAATCAAAATGATAATTTACAATAAGGTTGTTATATGAAATAATTAGGAGTAAAAAAATTGAAAAAACAAAGCTTAACAAAAGAGTTTTTTGTTAATTTTAATAATACAATTAATTTATTTTTCTATAATTTTTTTGCAAAAAAAGTAAATAAATTAAATAAAGAAAGTATAGACATAGAAAAAGATATAAAAAATAAAACTAATAAAGAAAATGTTGCTATTGCAGTAAATAATCTTTATATGTCATATACAAAAAAAGGCAATCCAACAATAAAAAATTGTACTTTTAATATACACGAAGGCGATTTTCATATATTCATTGGTCAAAATGGGGCAGGTAAATCCACAATTATAAGAATGTTAATAGGATTAAATGATGATTTTAGTGGTCAAATTTTAATATCAGGTGTAGACTCTAAAGAAAAAAATGCAAGAGAAAGCATGATATTTGTACCAGATAAGCCTATTTTTCCAAGTGAATTCACAACATTTGATTATTTATTTTTATCTTGCAATGAAGATATAAGAAAAAATAAAGAATTATTAACTATAAAAATTGATGAATACTTAAAAGAATTTGATATTCTTGAAGTTAGAGATAAAAATCCAAACTTTTTATCATCAGGTCAAAAGCAAAAAGTACTAATTATTAAAATATTAATTAATAAACCAAAAATAATAATACTTGATGAACCAACATCTAACTTAGATTCTATTACTAGAATACAATTTCTAAATAAATTAAAAGAATTATCAAAAAATGAAGAAGTAACTATTTTTATTTCAACACATATATTAGATGAAATAAAAAAATATGCAACAGCTGCAACTTTTATTGATAAAGGAGAAATAAAGTGAAATGGAAAAATAAAGAATGAGGATATATTGGAAATACATAATAAGATTTATAACATTAAATAATGAATATAAGTAAAATATATTTTAAACAATTAAAATCCTCAAAAGTTTTCATTTCTCTATTTTCAATATCAATTATATTAAATTTAGCAGCTAATATTGGTTTGTATTATATTAATAATAGTTATTATTCAGTAATGTTTTATTTGATAGCAGTTTTAGTGCTATTAATGTTGATAAGATTATTTATATTAACAATATATGTAGGATCAAATAATTTAAGGAATAATTTAGATTTTGATTTTATAACAAGATCTGTTACTAAAAATAAAATATTTTGAAGTAAATATAAAGTTATATTAATGATGGAAATAATTGCAATTATTGTTAATGCAATAATCTATATTATTCCAACTGCAATATTAGCAAATTCTACTAATGAAATTATTACTTTATTTTTCTCATCATTTTTTGGAGAATTTTTATTAAGTTTATTTTTTATTCCATTGTTTTTGGTGATTTGTTATAGATTGAAATATTTAAAATCAATAATGTTAATGTTAATTGTATCTATTGTTATTCCTTTATTATCACTAATTTCACATTTATTTTTGCATGGTGATAATAATTCATTATCTTATAATCAAAATCAAAAATATCAATATCAAAATTTTTCTAAATTAGATAAGAACAATAATATAGTTGATAATTATATTGGAATAAAAAATAATTATAGTATTCAAGATTATAAACAAAATACAAATAATGATTTTTATAATTCAATAACAACTACTAATATTGGAACAAATTTTATATTTACTGATTGATTCTTTTCTCCATTTTATACAATAGGTAAGAATCATTTATTGCATGAAAAAGATTTTGATACAATTGTTGATTTAAATAATAATGGTTTTTCAGGATCGTTGGTGAAGTTTAAATTACCACAATATAAATTATTTAATAATGAAAGTAATTATTCTTATGTTAATTCAAATTTAACAGACATAAATATATTTGAATTAAATGCAGAAGAATTAAAAAATCAAATTATTAATTCTATTAATAATGTTATAAATTCAAATATTGTAGTAAATTTAAAAGATAATAATGAAGTTAATTTCTTATATTCTAAAGTGTCAAACAACACTATTTGAATTAAAGAAAATTTCACAGAAAAGGATATAAATACAATTTTGTATTTGTATGGCTTAAAAAATAATGATGCTAATGTTTTATATTATGTATATAAAAATATAGATTATATTCAAAAATTTATTCCAGATATTTTTGAATATGTCAAAACAAATATAAGTGAAAGTATGTCACAGTTGTTATTGTTTTTATATACAAATACAGTTTCAATTTGAAATATGGAAATTTATCAGTCATTGATTTCAAATAGTGAAATAATAAATAAATTCCCTTCTGTTTATGTGCGTGATAATTTCTCTTTACCAAAATCATCTGATATAGATTTTGTTAAAAATGTATATTTATTATTACAAGATAATGCAACAGAAGTTAGAATTTTACAAAAGAATGGTTCATACAAAGCATATCCAATTACCAATTTACAAAATATTGGAATTAAAAATGTTAATTCTCAACAAACATGAATTACATATGTAGATAACAATATTAAAACACTTGCAGATCTTATATCTATATGTGATGCAATAAAAAGTATTGATAGTAATAACATTTATGAATTAATACCTAGTGATAATATTTTTGATATTAATTCATATTCATATTTCTCAAAACCAATTTCAGTTGGTTGATTAGAGTTTTCAGATGTTTTATTAGGATTGTATTTTATAGTTACACCTATTGTATGTTTAGCATCATGAAAATACTCAATAACAAGAAATTTTAAATAACAAAGAGGATTAAAAATGAAAAAAATAAAAACTAAAGTATTATTATGAGGACTTTTAGCAGCTACAATACCAAGTGTTGTATTACCTGTAGTAGCTTGTTCTACTAATGTTTCAAAAAGTAATAAATCATATTCTTTTGATGGACAAACTTTTAATTCAGAAGAAGAATTAAACAAATATGCACACAACAATTTATCACAACAAACTAGTACAACAGTAGCTAATAATCAATTTTGAACTTTAAATACAAATGGTGAAACTACAAAATATAGTGATCCATATTTATTAAAAAACAATATAGAAAAAAATATTAAACCAATTGCTGCTCAATCAAGTTTAAACAACAAAGATGTAGTTAATAACTCTCTTGGAGTAAATGGTGAAATACCAGATCAAATAGTTTCTAGAGTTATACAATCAAAACAAGATGCAAAATTAATAACAGTTTATAGAGGTAGAAATAATAGTTATTTTACTTCTGAAACAGAAGCTAAAAAAAGTTATTTAAATAATCATGAAGGATATTATTTTAATGATTTATATTTTTCAAATATAGAAGGATTGAAACAATATATTGATAGAAATTATGATACTATTTTTACAAATAATCCAAATAATAAACAATTTAAAGTTTTGCAATCTCCAAATGGAAATGTAAGTCAACCAATAGATCCTTCAAATCAAGAGCAGGCCAAACAACAAGTTAAAGAGTTTGTAAAAAATAATTATAAACCAGTTTATTCAATACAAAAAGAAAATACAATTTCTTATGTATCAGATACTTCTCCAACAGAATTAGCAAAGAACTTAACTTTAAATGATATTGATCCTGTATTTTTGGGTAGAAATGGACAAGGTAGTTATATTGTTGATACAGATATTTCAGATGAATATAATTTCTATGGGCCATATTTTTATAATGGTAATTCTGATATATTAAACATTACAGATAAAACATTATGAAAAGAAGTTGAACCAAGTGATAGAGATATTTTAGAAAATAATAGAGAAAATTTGTTTTTACAAAATTTCTTTTCAATGATTGTAAATGATGGAGAAGATGAATCATCAATATTTAATATTGAAGATTTAAAGAAAGAAACAGAAATATTTAATAAGTTTATGCAAGATAATGCTCCTGAAGTATGAAATAAAGTATTAAGCACTAAGAAAATATTAGTAAAAGGGAAAAGATATAATTCATTTGTTAAAATACCTGTTTTGTACACTTTTATCATTGAACAACTTGCGTATAATGGTTATCCAAATAATATTTTAAATACAGTAAAAAAATATTTTTCTAGTGTTTGTGATTTGTATGACAAATCTGTAAGAGCTTTATTTCCAAAAGAAATAATTACACCAGAAAAACAAGACTGAAATGTTATTGATAAAAATGATGGTTTATTATCATTTAAATCATTATTTGGTTTTAATTCACAAACTTTTGATTATTCAGTGGATATTAATTACTATTTAGATCAAATGAAATTAAATTTTAAAAAAATATTACCATCTTTACAAGTTGCTATGTTAGCTTTTCAAAATGCTTATAAATATGATGGAATGGTTCCATTTAATTTTGATTATTTAGGTAATCAAATAAGCAATATTGTAAATAATGTTAGTAAAGAATCTTTAGAATATGTATGAAATTTATTTTCATGTAATAATGAAAACTCAATTATTGATTTTTTCAATGCAAATAAAAGTTCTATTTTTTACAAAGATATGAATGATTTTTCAACTTTTACAAATGCCATAATTAGTAAAGCATATTTATATTTTAAATGTGGAGAACAGGAATTTTTAGAAGGATTAGAAAAACTAAAACAAGGTTATAGTAAATCAGCAATACCAATTTTTAAAGATATAGTAAATTTGGATGACTTATTAAAGAAAGTTGGAAATTCATACACTTTATTTTGTATTTTTAGATTTATGCCAATTCCGGATTCATCAGGGTCAAGTGATTTAGAAATTGAAGTTCCTAAGGCACTTAAACCTCTATACACATTGTATAAAGGATTACACGATTATCAAGAAGATAATTTTGAATTTTGAGATAATAATAAAGAAATTGTTGGGAATTTTTTTAGAACATTAAGTATACCTTTGATGTTTGAATTTATGGGTAATTATTTGTCATTTTTTGACCACACTTTAAATAACACTGTAGCTGGTCAAATGATAAAAGTATTCCAATCTGCATCAAAATTATTAAATAGTTTGAATAATATATTAAAGCATTTTACTAAATTAACGAATGGACTTAAGTGTGTTCCTTATCTTAATGTAGTTTGTTTTGCATTAGATGCAATGCAATTTCTAATTGATGCTTTTGTTCCAAAATATGAAAATAAATCATATATTTACAAATCTGGTGATTATGAATTTGTTTGAGATGGGGGATTAAAAAGTAGTGTATTCTTTGGAATAGTAAAAGAAGATATAAGTACAATTGATTCAATGAAAATATTAGAACCTATTCAAATTACTAATCCAAGAACAAATGATGTTTATTATTTAAATGGTAAAGCTTATGAAACCACTCAAACTCAACAATTGATTGAAGAATATGCAAGATTGTTGTCAATTGGAAGAATAGATTCAGGCAAAATAAAAATTAACTATACACTTAATAATTATTCAAACCTAAATGTGAATGTAAAACCAGTAGATGTATTTGATAATATAGATGATTTAACAAACTATGTTTATGATTATGTATTTACACAAAATAAACAAGATAAATTTTTAGCTGATTATCAAATTTACAAATTTACAAGTGGTAATATTAATACAACAATTCCAGCTACTAGTAATAAACAAGATGCTATTAATAAAGTAATAAGTTTAATAAAACCAACTTATATTGCAATGTTGCCAAAAGTAGATCAATATAACTATCCATTAACAAATAATGATAGTATTACAAATGATAATTCTATTACTGAATATATGTTGCCTGGAAATAGTTATGATTTTAAATCAGGAACAATAATTCCTGAAAGTAGCAAACCAGTTGATAATAAATATGTTATTATTGAACCAAATCTAGAATTAAGTTCAAATTCTTCTAATTCTTCATTGGAAAATAATGTTAATAATCCTAAAAAAGAATTAGAAACACAATTCTTTAATAGTTTTAATGTTGATTCTAAAATAGTTTTTGAAACAGATACAATTGGTGTAAATAAATTTACAGATCTTGATTATCACCCAAATAACTATTTAATTTATAAAGCAAGTTCTCCATATGGAGAAGTTAAATACTTTTTAGATAAAGAAAAAGCTTTTAGCTGATTAATGAGTAAAGCAAATATTAATTATATTGAAAACAAAAAAGAAGTTACTATGTATTTTTATAAAGATAAACAGCAAATGTTTTACTCAATTGAAGATTTTAATAGATGAGTAAGAGAAAATACTAAGGTAATAGGGGAGTAGTTTATGAAAATAAATAAAAAATTAATAAAAATACTTTCAACAATTTTTGGTTGCTGTACTTTAACAATGACTAGTTCATTATTAACTACAGTAAGTCATAATACAAATGTTAGTCAATATAATAGTAATTCAACAAGCACAACAAACAATAATCAACAAAGAATTGAATTCAATGGTAAATATTACAATAATTTAGAAGATGCAACAAATGATTATTTGTATACAAATAAAAGTATAAAAGATGAATTTGTTATAGGAGATTTACAAAATTCAATTATAGATATTGAAACAAATAGAATTAATTATTTAAAATTAAAGCCATATGATGTTTCAAAATTAAAGAAAGCTTACAAAACAGCTAATGGAAAATATACTCAAGATTATTTAACTGCTAAAAAATCTTATGTTAATAATGGATTAATTAAACAAGGGTATGATGATTTTAATGGAAATATTTTTTCTACAATTGAAGAAGCATCTCAATCTATTAGAAACCATACAACTAAGATTGGAACTCCATACTATGAACTTCAAGATAGTACAAATGGAGGTAAACTAGTTAAAATTAATCCATTAAATGCAACTGATATTGATAAGGTTAAAGAAATTGCAATAAACGATGTGTTAAATCCTACCACTACAAATCAATTTAAATTAAATATTAGATTAAAAAATAAAGATAATAATTTTCAATACATTAATGATAGTGCATCTAGTGGTAATTCATATGATAGTCTTTATGGAAAAAATAGTGTTACTAAATTGAGAGATACTTTTGCCAAAAATATGTTAGATAATATTAAAAATAAAGTTAATGATTTTTTAGCTAGCGATAAAAATACTAAAAAAGAATATGAAGTTAATGTAAAAGTTGAACATAGAACATATGGTTCAGCATGAGGCACTGAAAGAGCAAGATACATTTTTGATATAAATGGTAAAAGACAAGAAGTGATGAATTTAAAATTTAATTTATCAGATATTATGAAAGTTAAATTTTATCTTGATGGTAAAAAAGGTTATACAGATTCAAAAAAAATGCGCAATACACTTCTTGCATTTTTAGATGCTGATACATTAAATTATTCATCAGTTAATGGTTTGGATAAAACAATAAGAGTTAAACAACATACAATATTTTTAGTTCCCAATGATTTAGCAGAAGAAGCCATAAATGTTAAAGTTGGTAATAATCCTATTTTTAGTTCATTATATGTTGGGAGTGATGAAGGAGGAACAGGGGGTATTGATTTTCGTTTATTAAATCATGGAAGTGAAGATTTAAATAAACAATATAATTTAGGAGATATAAGATACAATTTAGATTTTACATTTAATCCTAATTTTTGAAATACACTTATTAATGATTTAAAAAATTATTTATGTGATCTAAATATGATTAAATCAGTTTTTGTTGAAAGTTTTCCTCAAGAATATAACGGCATTGATCCTAATAGTTTTTTTGATAACATTGTAAATGTTAATGATTATAAAAACTTTATAGATAAATTGTTAGAAAATAATAGAGATTTATTTACCTTTATGAATCTAAAAAAAAGTGTGGATGGTAAACCAAATAGAGCTAATGGATTTGATATTAATGAAAAATATACAGATATTGGAAATAGATGAAACACAAGACATGATGCTATTTATGAAGAGTTAGAAAGACAAAGAAACCGTTTGAAAGATGCATTAAGGCATTTAGATCTGGATGTTAGTAGAATGACTAAAAATGATAAATTAAATGAATTTTTCAATTTAACTTTTGGATATGATTTTGGGAAACAAGAAGTAGATGCTAAAAAAATGGAATTAACTATAGATTACAATAATCAACCAATATTTTCATTAACTGATGATTTTATTAAGTTAGTAAATGTGAGTCAAAATAATTCAAGTGATAAAAGTTATTTAAGACAAAGAATTATAAAACATTTAGATAAAAATAGAGATAAAAATTATCTAATAAATGTTTCAAATAAATTTTCTAATTTAAATGGTTTATATGTAAATAAAAATAGTAATAGTAATTTAATAAGTATTGATGCTACTAATAAATCTACAATTGATGAATTTATTAATGGTTATAAAGAACTTATAAATTTTTATACTATAGAAAATTTTAAAGATGAATTAATCAATAAAACTTCATTATTAATAGATTCTCAAAATCCATTATCAAGTAATTTAGGAATTATATTAGCATTATATTCTTATCATAAAAGAATTATTGATCCAAATTTTAATAATAGTCAAGCATCTAAGAATTTATTAAAAGATAGTTCAAATATTTTAGTTCTTAAAAAAGATAATGGTTCATTATTAGATATTAAATATGGAGAAATTGTGGGTACATCAACTTCAATTAATGAACCATTATCAAATGATAAGAAAAATAAAATATCTATTAATCAACAAGAATTAAATCAATATATAGCTTTACATACATCATTAACACCAGCTAAAGTTGTTGTTATCTATGATTTAGATAACAATATTGTAAATAGTGATTTTTCAATAGATGGAAATGGTTATGGTGATGGTAGTTATGATAGTGAACAAACTATTATAGATAATGCATTAAATACTTTAATTTTTAATCAAGACGCTGAATATGTATATTATGTTGATAACAATCAAGAAACATTGGTTAAAAATTCAGTTAACCAAATTTATAGTTTATCTTTAAATGATAAAATATATTATTATCCTACATTTAAAGATGCAAGAAATGAATTGAAGGAGTATATTAATTTAAATGCAAAGCATTTTAATTAATAAAAATTAATTATGAAATTAAACAAAATATTAATGTCAACTTTAGTGGGTTGTGCACTACTAACCCCAGTTATACTATCATCATGTTCAATAAAAAATTATGATTCTTCTTCAAATGATGAAGAACAAAAACCCAAAACAATTCCAGTTCCTTTCCAAAGTTCTTTATATGATACTTGAAGTCCTAGAGACAATTTTTTGATTTTTAGTGCATCTGCTAATACTACATATGAAATTCAAAGTGTAGAAGGATGATTAACTAATGAATTAAATAATGGACGTAATTTTGAACATAAAGAAGAAGTAAATGAAAAAACTAAAAATGATGTATTTAGTGTTCAAAGATGAGATAGCACTTTACATCAACCCTTATTTAAAACAATTGATGATTTTTATACATGAATAAAAAAATCTGAAAATAATTATGAAATTCAATTAAATCCTTTAAATGATAATAACGATAAAGATAAATGATTCAATTTCAAAATTTTTAATTGAGATTTTATAACTAATCCTAATTGTTATGTATACATATATATATATACTCATGATCGCGACAAGAATGATATATCAATAAATAGATATATTCGTGCTATAAAAATAAATACATATCCACTTGATGGATATGAGTGACAAATAAATAGATATGATAATAATGGAGATTATGATAATAAAAGGGAATTTTGATTTGAATTTTATTTTAATGATAAAACTACTCCCACTAATCAATAAAACTTCATTATTAATAGATTCTCAAAATCCATTATCAAGTAATTTAGGAATTATATTAGCATTATATTCTTATCATAAAAGAATTATTGATTCAAAATTTAATAGTAGTCAAGCATCTAAGAATTTATTAAAAGATAGTTCAAATATTTTAGTTCTTAAAAAAGATAATGGTTCATTGCTAGATATTAAATATGGGGAAATTGTGGGTACATCAACTTCAATTAATGAACCATTATCAAATGATAAGAAAAATAAAATATCTATTAATCAACAAGAATTAAATCAATATATAACTTTAAACACTTCATTAACACCGGCTAAAGTTATTGTTATCTATGATTTAGATAATAATATTGTAAATAGTGATTTTTCAATAGATGGAAATGGTTATGGTGATGGTAGTTATGATAGTGAACAAACTATTATAGATAATGCGTTAAATACATTGATTTTTAACCAAGATGCTGAATATGTATATTATGTTGATAACAATCAAGAAACATTGGTTAAAAATTCAGTTAACCAAATTTATAGTTTATCTTTAAATGATAAAATATATTATTATCCTACATTTAAAGATGCAAGAAATGAATTGAAGGAGTATATTAATTTAAATGCAAAGCATTTTAATTAATAAAAATTAATTATGAAATTAAACAAAATATTAATGTCAACTTTAGTGGGGTGTTCATTACTAACCCCAGTTATACTATCATCATGTTCAATAAAAAAATCTGGTACTTCTTCAAATGATGAAGAACAAAAACCAAAAACAATTCCAGTTCCTTTCCAAAGTTCTTTATATGATACTTGAAGTCCTGGAGACAATTTTTTGGTTTTTAGTAGTGCTGCTAAAACTACATATGAAATTCCAAATTTAGATGAATGACTAAATAATGAATTAAATAATGGACGTAATTTTAAACATGAAGAAGAAATAAATGTTACTCTTAAATTTGATTCTTTTAGCTACTCTTCTAATTTTATTGGGAGTTCAGATCCTCCACCATTTAAAATAGTGAATGATTTTTATTCATGAATAAAATCTGAAAATAATTATGAAATTTATTTGTTGAATGTTCATGGTGATAATGGTGATAAACTGTTTAAGTTTAGCACTTTTAATTGAGATTTTATAACTAATCCTAATTGTTATGTATACATATATATATACTTTTGGACGCAAAGAAGATGATATTTCAACAAATAGGTATGTTAAAAGTTTAACAATAGAAACATTTCCATCAAGTGGTTATGAATGACAAATAAATAGATATGATGATAATGGGAATTATAATAATCGTAGAAAAATAACATTTAGTTTTAATTTTAATGATCAATCCACTTCTAGTAATCAATAAAACATCATTGTTAATAGATTCTCAAAATTCATTATCAAGTATTTAGGAATTATTAGCATTATATTCTTACCATAAAAGAATTACTGATCCAAAATTTAATAGCAGTCAAGCATCTAAAAATTTATTAAAAGATAGTTCAAATATTTTAGTTCTTAAAAAAGATAATGGTTCATTACTAGATATTAAATATGGAGAAATTGTGGGTACATCAACTTCAATTAATGAACCATTATCAAATGATAAGAAAAATAAAATATCTATTAATCAACAAGAACTAAATCAATATATAACTTTAAACACATCATTAACACCAGCTAAAGTTATTGTTATCTATGATTTAGATAACAATATTGTAAATAGTGATTTTGCAATAGATGGAAATGGTTATGGTGATGGTAGTTATGATAGTGAACAAACTATTATAGATAATGCATTAAATACATTAATTTTTAACCAAGATGCTGAATATGTATATTATGTTGATAACAATCAAGAAACATTGGTTAAAAATTCAGTTAACCAAATTTATAGTTTATCTTTAAATGATAAAATATATTATTACCCTACATTTAAAGATGCAAGAAATGAATTGAAGGAGTATATTAATTTAAATGCAAAACATTTTAATTAATAAAAGTTAATTATGAAATTAAACAAAATATTAATGTCAACTTTAGTTGGGTATTCATTACTAACTCCAGTTATACTATCATCATGTTCAATAAAAAATTCTAATTCTTCTTCAAACAATGAAGAACAAAAACCTAAAACAATTCCAGTCCCTTTTCAAAGTTCTTTATATGATACTTGAGATCCTACAAGTAATAGTTTGACTTTTGGAACTTCTGCTGACACTACATATGAAATTCCAAGTGTAGATGAATGATTAAAAAATGAATCAAATAATGGACGTAATTTTTCACATAAAGAAACAATATATGGTTCCACTAAAGATGATAGCTTTGGTTGTGATAGTAGATTAGATGGAAATTTACATTCCCCTTTGTTTAAAACAGTTAATGATTTTTATACATGAATAAAAAAATCTGAAAATAATTATGATCTTTCTTTGTGGGCACCTAATGAAAACATAGAGGATAAAATATTTAATTTCAGGACTATTAATTGGGATTTTATAACTAATCCTAATTGTTATACATCCATATATATATATATATATATACTTTTTCTTATGAAATAGCTGATACACCAGTAAATAGATATATTCAAGGTTTGAAAATAAAAACATTTCCAGTAAATGGTTATGAATGAGAAATAAATAGATATGATGATAATGGAGAATATAATAATAAAAAAAGTTTTAATTTTAATTTTGGTTTTAAAAACTCAACTACTCCCACTAATCAATAAAACTTCATTATTAATAGATTCTATAAATCCATTATCAAGTAATTTAGGAATTATATTAGCATTATATTCTTATCACAAAAGAATGACTGATCCAAAATTTAATAGCAGTCAAGCATCTAAGAATTTATTAAAAGATAGTTCAAATATTTTAGTTCTTAAAAAGGATAATGGTTCATTACTAGATATTAAATATGGAGAAATTATTGGTACATCAACTTCAATTAATGAACCATTATCAAATGACAAGAAAAATAAAATATCTATTAATCAACAAGAACTAAATCAATATATAACTTTAAACACATCATTAACACCAGCTAAAGTTATTGTTATCTATGATTTAGATAACAATATTGTAAATAGTGATTTTTCAATAGATGGAAATGGTTATGGTGATGGCAGTTATGATAGTGAACAAACTATTATAGATAATGCATTAAATAATTTGCTTCTATAGGTAGAAATGTTATTTATAATCATTTTCTTAAGTATATTGATAGAATGATAGTATATTAATTTTAGTTAAATAACATTAATTAAAATTAATTATTTATTAAAAAAATAAATTGCCTTTAATAATCTTTTAATTACATTTAAAGGCAAACTAAATGCATTAAAGGATAATTAATTAAAGTTTTATTATTTTAATTAATAAAATTTTATGAGATTAAATAAAATATTAATGTTGACTTTATCTGGATGTGCAATATTTGCACCAATTGCATTAACTTCATGTAATACTAATGGTTCAAATTTGCCAGCAAATACAATTTCTATTCCATTTTATGATGAATTATATGATACTTTTAATAATGAAGTGTATATATGTCTTACTGAAGATACAACTAGACCAGCATATGAAATACAAGATATAAACAAATGATATCAAGAAGAATCAAATAATAATAGAAAATATAAATGAGAAAAAGTAGATGTTAGTTATGATGAAAATAACACATTAGCATATGATTATTTTTCATTAACAGATTTTGTAAATGGTTCTAACTTATTTTTTAATAGTACTAATGAATTTTATAAATGAATAAGAAAAGATACTTTTAACTACAATTTTTATTTTTATAATGGTGATCCAGCTAATAAAAAAGAATTTAAGTTTGATTCTTTAAATTGAGAATCTATTTCTAACCCAAATTGTTATGTTATTTTATTTGTAACAACATATAGTTATGATAAAACTATAACAACAAATAACAAAAGATATGTATGAAAAATAATAGTAAATATGTTTCCAAAAGAAGGTTATGAATGATATATCGATAGAAAAGGTGTTACAGAAAGCTATAATAATAGGAAATTTATGGAATTTACTTTTGAATTTCCAAATATTAATGGTAAATATGATTGGTTTTCATAATTTGTTAATTATATACTAAAGTAAGAACTAAGTATTCTTACTTTTTTATTTATTGTTTTTTTACAAACACTATTTATAACTTATTTTTTATTTTTACAACTATAACTTATTTTTTTATAATTTCTTTTTAAACAGAATGCTAAAATATAAATATGTTGATATTAATTAATGTTAATAATTGATATCAATTATTAATTAAAAAGATATAAAAAGCTAAAATAATAAGTTTTTATTTTTAAGCTGAAAATTAAATAAAAAGGAGAATATTGATTAAAATATTAATTATTTTAATTAATGAAATTAACAATGAAATTAAATAAAATTTTCATTATTTCTTTGGGATGTTGTGGAGTTCTTGTACCTTTTGTGTTGTCATCTTGTTCAACAAATTCTACAACAACATCAATTGATTACAATTCTAAACAAATTCCAGTACCATGTCCAGCTGATTTATATGATAGTAATGATACAAAACCTCAATTTGCTAACATGAATCCAACTTCTCAATATTATATAGAAAATGTAAATCAGTGATTTCAAAATGAATTAATTGATGGAAGAAATTATAGATGAGACAAATCAACATATGAAGGTGGTAACGGAACACAACAAAGAACTACTGAATATTTTTCAATTACAAATTATATTAGTCATAATCCTACTAGTTCTAATCCGCTTTTTAAAAATGTTGAAGAGTTTTATGCATGAGTTAGATCAAGTACTATAAATCATACTTTTATTTTTTATGGCAATAATAATTCAAACAACAATAGTGATAGCAAAATATATCAATTTAACGATTTTAATTGAAGTTTTTTAGCAAACCAAAATTGCAATGTGTCTATTGTTTTAATAACTAATTATATGACTGATACTACAGTTGCTCATAGAAATATTATGGGTATTAGAATTGATGCTTGACCAAAAACTGGATCTGAATGATTAGTAAATAGAAGTGATAATAGTAAAAACTATAATAATACAAAGCAGCTTATTTTTCTTTTTTCTTTTACTGATTCAAATATAAAATAACAAATAAAAAAGGAAATTAATTATGAAATTAAATAAAATTTTAATATCAATTTTAATTGGGTGTGGAATAGTTATTCCAATTGTATTAACTTCATGTTCAACAAGCAATTCTAATTCATCTACAAATGATAATGATAATACACCAAAAGAAAAAATTACTGCACCTTTTCAAGATGCACTATATGATTCTGCTCCTGGAAATTCACTTTATTTTTATGTTAATGATGCTCTAACTATCCCTCAATATAAATTAAATGATGTAAATCAATGACAACAAGAGGAATTGAATGCTGGAAGAAAATATGAAACAGAAAAAATTAATGGTATTGATGATACAAATAATAGAGAATTTTATGATACATTTATATGTTCATATTTTTCAGATAATGTTTCAACAAACTCTGATGTATTGTTTAAAGATTTAAATAGTTTTTATACATGAATTAAAAAAGATCAAGTTGAATATTCATTTTATTTGAATAATGAAATTTCAGCAAATAAAAAATTATTTGCTTTTGATAGTTTTGATTGAAATTTTTAATGAATCCAAATTGCAATGTATATGCATATTTAGAAACATATTTTTATAATGTTGATAATCCAACCAATGAAAGACTTATAACTTATATAAAATTAGTTGTATCTCCAAAAAAAGGATATGAATGAGACATAAAAAGAACTAATAATAATGGAAAATATAATAACAATAAATTAATAGAGTTTAGTTTTAATTTTCCTGTTACTAATAATATATAGTAAACTATTGCTAAACTTTTATAATTTTTCTTTAATGAATGCATTTGATGCATATAAATTAATTATGTTATAAAAATAAATAATATTTTTAAATTAATTGAATCTCTATATTTTTTATATTAATTAATGTTTTACCAAAATACAAAGTGCAATGCATATTTTCAATGATGTGTACACTTTGTATTTTTTATTTAACTATCATATTTCTATTCCAACTTTAAGTAATTTTTAAATGATACAATGAAAAAAATAAGTTAAAAATATTGTTTTAAATCACTCTATTATATGTGCTTACTTAAATTATTTTTTATTATTGATATGGAATATTTTATTTAATTTTCAAATTAAATTAATCCACTAAAAACATAATAATATTATTGATTTTTTTGTTGCTATGACTAATTTTCTTAATAATTGACTTATAGTCAAAACATTTTATAATAAAGTTAGATTAGTTGAACATAAGTATTATTTTTGCTTTTGTTTTTTCAGTTAGTTGTTAACTATTTATATTTTATATTTTGCATTTATATTAAGATAAAATAGTTTTAATATTGTTGAAGGAGAGATTTAATTATGAAATCTAAACGTATTATTAAAAGTATTTTAATTTATACATTAACACCAATGTTAACATTAACATTAGGTGTAAAATATTTTACACAAGGTTTACAAAATAATAATGATTACTCTTCTACAAGTTTTTCTTCATCTAATTCAACTACAACAGATTATGCTGATGTAGTGCCTGAAGGGAAAGCTCGTTTAATTGCAGGTAATGATAAGATATCTGATCAAGATGCTTATGTTTTAACTATTTATGGTGATGGTTTTATGAAAAACCAACAAGATAAATTTTTTGAAGAATCCAAAAAATGTGCAGATTATTTTATGTCCATATCCCCATTTGATGAACTTGCCTCTATTATTAAAATTTATGCTGTTGGTGTAGTATCTAATACTGATATTATCCAAGGAAGTGAAAAGGATGGAAATAATATTCAAGAAGAAAGAGACACTTATTTTCATACTAAATTTTACACAAACTGAATGGAAAGATTAATGACTTGTAATGATGAAGGTAGAAGAAAAATTTCAGAACTTAAAAAAGCATTTAATCCTTATTCTGATCAATCACTTATCATTTCTAATGCAACAAAGTATGGTGGAGGTGGAGGAAATATTCCAGTTATGTCACTTGCAGAACAAGCTCGTGATATTTTTGTACATGAATTTGCTCACTCTGCAGCAAAATTAGGTGATGAATATTGAGAAGATGGATATGCCTTTGAATACCCAAATAAAACAACTGAATCTGATCCTGAAAAGGTAAAATGAAAACGTTTTATAGGATTGAATGGAATAGGTGTTTATCCATTTCATGATCAAAAACCTAATACTAATGTTCCTAAATATTATAAACCTTCTCAAACATGTAAAATGTATGCGCTTGTTCAACCATTTTGTGAAGTTTGTAAAGAAGAACTACGTAGACAATTGACAAGACAAGCAAATACAACAATGTTATTTTTTCAAAAATATGCAGATGAAATACGAATTGGTCAAAGCGGTAAAGACATGAGTGAATACTTTATTTTTAGAAAAGGTAGTAATGAGGTTACTGGAGATAAAATAACAAGTGGATTGACATTAACATATTATACTGAAAGTGGAGAAAAGTTAGATGCTGCTCCAAATGCAGTAGGTAGATATAAAGTAAAAGCAACATTTAGCGGAAATGAAATGTTTGATCCATGTGAAAAAACTGCAGAATATGAAGTGCTTGATAGAAAAGCAATTATTGTTGAAAACAAAATATATGATGGAAAACCAATTGCAATAGATTACTCACCAAAGGTTACAAATTACACAGACATAAATTATCAATTTGCAGGAAAAATTATGTATTCAGATACTATTACAGAAGAATACAATAGTACTGAAGCACCAATTTTACCTGGTGAATATACTATAACTGCAAAAGCAATGAATAATGGCGTTGTTGTTGATGAACATACTGAAAAGTTTAAGATTGAAGCAAAGCATGGAAATATTATCAATAATTTGGGTGCAGAATTACCATATCAACACACTGAATATAAACCAAGAAAAATTATGTTTGCTGGTGAGGGGTTTGCACCAAATCAACAAGAAACATTTGAAGAACTTACAAAACAAGCTATAACAACTTTACGTACATCTGAACCATATGCAGAATTCCGTAATTACTTTGATTTTTATTACACTAACACTGTTTCAAAAACTTCAGGGTTAGGAAATAATAGTTATTTTAACTTATCAAAAGATGGTGAAGGAAAAATAGTAAATTCTGATAGAGCAAAAACACTTTCTGAATTTTTACAACAAAAATATTTTGGTGAACTTATGACTAATTCTGGAAGTTCAACTAATGGTACAAATGAATATAGTGTATGTATTGTATTTGTTAATGATCCATTAGTAAAAAAAGGTTTATGTGTAAAGGATGAAAAAGGAACACGTTTTACTATCTATATACCTGCAAATAATGATGGAATAAAATATGCTGCAAAAGAGCTTGCAAATATGATTACAAATCATGATGAAGGTTATACACCTACTACTGCTGAGCAAAAGGATGAATACATTAAAAAGTTTAGATCATCATTTTTCTATAAATATCCATCAGCATATATTCCATTTGTAGCAGATGGATACAATAAAACTTTTGCCTATACAGGACAACCTATAGATTTTACAAATTATTTTCATATGTATATAGAAGGTGTGCAACTTGATTCAAATTCAATAAGTAATTATTATCAATATACTTATTATGCTGATAAAAATGGTGAAATTGGCGAAAAACTTAATGAAGCACCAACAAATGTTGGAACTTATTTTGTTTCAATAAAATTAGCTGATAAAAATGGATATTCAATCTCTGTTTATAATCCTGTTCATCATACTACTGAATACGCTATGAGTGTAACAGCTATAACAAGATTTCATATTTCAAATTCAGGTGATGTTAATGATGGACATAATGACTACATAAATTTAGGTAAATTTAATTTTCCTGATGTAACACCACCAACTCATGGAGAAACAACAAATCCACCAGTAGATAAAGATCCTATAACAGCATCAAAGAAGTTATCAAATCAATTATGAATAATTGCTATTCCAATTTTTATTTGTGTTATTGTTGCAAGCACAATAGGAACAATAGTATATCTACGTAAAAAGAAGAAAAAATAAAAATATTTTATTTTAAATTAATTGATAATATTATCTTGATTTTATATTATGAATAAGTATATAAATGAAAATGTGTACAATACAAAATAAGATATTTAATATAAATTAAATTATGATTGTAATTTAAGAAGTTGCAAGATAATTAATTTTGCATAATGCTATCAATAATTTTTGGTTGTAAATATTAAAATATAAGATAAAAATAATTTTTAAATAAGCTATCAATGCTTATTTTTTTTTATTTTATTTTCTTGTTACAATATATTTAATATGTTTTAATATATTGGTTATAAAAATGAAAAAATTAAAATTAACTTTATTGTTTTTATTACAAGCATTGATTGTTGGTGCATCAACAGCTTTTATTGCTCTTTTTATAACTAGTAATAAAAATAATAACAATTATATACAATCACCAGAGGATGAAAAACCAGTAACTTCTATTGATGCAGATTTTAAAAAATTATTGCTTGGAAATGATATTGTTACCAATATGCAAAAGTTAGAAATTTTTGCTAACAATTTTGGTTTTTTTGGAGGCAGTGATTTTAGTTATGATGAGTTTTCTCTTTATGAACATAATGGTTTTAGAACACTATCATCCTTATTTGATGATTATGCAAGATCTTGAGCCCCATATAACTTTGGTAACTCTTCAGAACATAATAAATATGTTTATGGTAAAAGAGTTATGTTTGATTTTACAAAGCAAAATAATTCTATAAAAGATATATTGTTAGATTTTGATAACCAAACAATAAATAATAACATTTTAAGTGTTGTATATCAGCTCGATACAGTTGATATTAAATCTAATGATGAGAATGAATATTCTATTTATTTAAAAGAATTAATTGATAAATCCTTATCATTAAGAAATAATACAGGAATGATTATTATTAAAGATTATTATTATACAAACAATATTGAATTTAATAATTTAAGTAATAAATATACACAAGTAATTAAAAAAACAATTTTAGATAATTATAAGAATGATCAAAACAAGCTAAATAGAATTCAATTTGTTAATCATGGTTATTTGACAACAAAAAAAATGTTATCTATAGATGGGAATTTTATTGATTATGGAATAGATAAGAATAATAAATTAACTATTAATGGTCAATTTGAATTATTTGCACAGTTTTTATCTGTAGTTTATCCTAATTGTACATCATATAATCAACATTTTTCCCCAACCAATTTTGATCAATATACAATAAATCATGAATATTCAAATCTTAATACTAATAATTATTTACAACCTATTGTAGATCAAAATAAAGTAAATAATTTTCAAGCATATTTAAAAACTTTGCAAAAAGCTAATTGAAGTTTTGTTGGTGATTCAATTTCTTATGCTGGAGTTCACACAAAAGGATTTAATGGATATACTGAATATTTTAGATGATTAATACGTAATGAGTATAATAGAAAAAATGATTTTTCTTTTAACCAAGCTATTAATGGAAACAGATTAGAATGAGAAATAAAATATAAAGATTATAATTTTTCTCAATATAATACTGATATTCTTAGTGTTATGTTAGGAACAAATGATGTTACATCACATTACAATGAATCAGACCAATTCTTTATTGATTTAACAAAAACAAGTCTTAATACTTTATATAATCAATATAAATCTAAAAATCCTAATGGGTGATTGGTTTTAAATACAATAACATACCGTTATAACAATGAGCATCAAGACATAATGAATCAAAAAAGAGATGTTATGAATCAAGAAATAAAAAATTTTGCTCAAGCTCATAATGATGTTTTATTGAATGATACATGTCAAACAATTAATTACTTTATTAAAACATCATTAAATAATGACACTAGTTCATCTAGTTTATCAATAATATATTCTCGTGATTCTTGACATTTTAATACAACAGGAAATTTAATAATAGCTAAAAGTTTATTGCATTCTTTAGGATTTTCAATGACTTCTAATTTAGAAAGTTTTTAATAATAATTTATGAGTTAAGTTAAATTACTTAACTCATATTTTATTTTTTATGTATAATATATGAGTTATAGGAGAAATTAAATGGTAAAAATAAGATTGACAAGATTTGGAAGAACTCATCTTCCTTTTTATAGAATTGTTGCTATTGATTCTAGATCAAGAAGAGATGGTGAATATATTGAATTATTAGGAACATATGAACCATTTGAAAATGTAGTTAAATTAAAAGAAGATTTAATTTTAAAATGACTATCAGTAGGAGCACAACCAACAGATACTGTTAAAAATATTTTGAGAGAACATAAACTTTGATCAAAATTTACTGCATCAAAGAATTCTGCTAAAAATAGTAAATCAGTAAAAAAAGAAAAAACTAAAACTACTTCTAAAGTAGCTGCAAAAAAGCCTGCAAAAAAAACTAAATAGTTTAGATTTAAACTTATTTAGATTTAGATATGAAAAAAATTGTAATTTTAACTTTGTTTCCAAATGTCTTTAAAGAGTATTTTAATACATCAATTATTAAGAATGCTATTGATAAAAAGATTGTAGAAATTAATGTTGTGAATTTTAGAGAGTTTTCAAAAGATAAACACAAAAAAGTTGATGATACTCCTTATGGTGGTGGTGCTGGTATGGTATTAACACTACAACCAATTGTTGATGCAATTAATTGTTATAAAAGAGCAGAATCTAAAGTTATATTGCTAACACCTTCTGGAAGACAATATCATCAAAAAATAGCTAAAGATTTTTCTTTGTCAAATCACTTAATCATAATTTGTGGTCATTATGAGGGTTTTGATGAAAGAATTAACAATTATATAGATTATTCAATATCAATTGGAGATTATGTTTTATCTGGCGGAGAATTGGCTGCAATGGTATTAACTGATTCAATTGTAAGGTTATATGATGGATCTATTAGCAAAGAAAGTTTATTAACTGAATCTTTTGAAAACAATTTATTAGATTATCCTGTTTATACAAAACCTTATGAATATGACAAACATTTTGTCCCAAGTGTTTTGTTGTCAGGAAATCATAAAAAAATAGATAAATTTAGAAAAGAACAACAATTATTAAAAACTAAGACTAATCGTTTTGATTTATATCTAAAATACAAGAAAAATATAGGAGATTAATTATGCATGATATTCATAAATATAATAAATATGAAATAATGAAATATGTTGATTCTAAGCAACTAAAAACTAACATTCCTGATTTTAAATCAGGTGATACTGTTATACTGCACAACAAAATTCTTGAAAACAATAAATTAAGAATTCAAAAATTTGAAGGTGTTGTGATAAAAAGACGTGGAAGTGGTTTATCTGAAACTATTATAGTTAGAAAAGAAAGTAATGGTGTAGGGGTGGAAAGAACATTCCAAATTCATTCACCATTGCTTGAAAAAATTGAAGTTATTAGACGTGGTAAAGTTAGAAGAAAATTCCTTTCTTATCTTAGAGAAAGATCTGGTAAATCAGCTAGAATTAAAGAAAAAAAATAAAGTAAATATTTATCTAAATATATCCTTTATACTTTTAAAAATATTTAAATAGTATAAATGTGTTAATATTTAGATTTTTTATTATTTATTCTATTAAAATTATTTTATAGTTAATGTTATATAAAGGTATAATATGCAATTTGATTTTTTTACACCATTTACTGAATTATCATCAAGCAAAAAAAGAAAAGATTTTTCAATTAATAATGAATCAAAAGATGTTAAATTATTTGTTGCTTATTTAAAGGGGAAAAAGTCACTTTCTGATTTTGATAGTTTCATTTCTAAAATTAAAAAAAAGGATTTTAGATACAATCATGCATTGAATTATTTATCAGTTGCTATAGACAAAATTGAAGAATTAATTAAAAATAGTGATAAAAAAAATAATTATGATATATTTGCTTGCCAATATGATAATGTTGGCAATTTTCAAAAAGGTTGATTAACTCAAAAAGGCAATGATTTAATTGAATATTTTAAACTTAATTTTTTTTATTATAAACTTCCAATTATTGAAAAAGACTATGATTATTTATTAACTAATAATAAGGATTTTAATACTAATAGTAGAAAAAAATTGGATAAACAAATTTCTAAAAAATATGTAGCATTTCTTGAATATTATTGAGGACAAGCAGAATTATCAAGCATTGATGCTATTGTAGAAGATATAAAAGAATATATTGCAGATTATGATAAATCTAATCTACATCAACTTAAACAAATATTTGATGGTTTAATTTGTGAATTTTATGATGATTATTCAAATAAATTAGATTCAAAAAATAAAATTGATAAATTTGATGATAATGAATTTATATTGACTAATGTTTATGTTAAAAATATGTTAAGAATGACAGATGCAGAAAAACACTTTTCTAATCTTTTATTAACGTATTTTAAATTGTTTAAAGAAAAAGGTGGTTTTGACTATAGAAGAGCTCTTTTATTTTTAAGATGAACAGAAAACATTTTTGTTGAAAAATTAACAACAATAAAAAATATTAATTTAACATATGGAGAAATATATTTTTTAATTGATAATGTTTTCAATCAATCGTTGCATATTCTTGCATATGTTTATTTTTATGGATATAAAAAAAGTAAGTTAAATTAATTTATATAGCTGTAATGAATAATATAAATCTATAATTAATATTTATTTTTACAAATAATTATAACTAATCAAATTAATAAATATGTTATAATTTTTGAATTGATAAATTAGGATAGGTAGTAATATGTTTTCTGTAAAGGTCACAAAAGAAATAATTAAAAGAAATTTGGATTCAATTTTAAGCATTTCAAATGAAATTAAAGATAGTGATATTAGTATTGCAAATAAAAATATTACTATTAGATTACATATTATAGATTTATCAATTAATTATGTTGAAATTGCAAAAATGTTGCAAAAACAATTAGCTTATGAATTGAATGAAGCAACTGATTCTAGAGATTATAAAGTAGATGTTATTTTAGGTGAATAAGATGAAAAAAATAGACTCTAAATTATTTATTAACATGTTCGAAGGCGGTTGTAAATTCATAGCTGTGAATTGTGATTATATGAATGAATTAAATGTTTTTCCAGTTCCAGATGGTGACACTGGCACTAATATGAAGATTACTACTACAAGTGCTATTGAAAATGTAAAGGCAAATATAACAGATCAATCAAATCTTTATGATATTACAAAGTTATTAGCTAGACAGTTACTAATGAATGCACGTGGTAATTCTGGTGTAATTTTTTCTCAAATATTTAGAGGTTTTTTTGATCCTATTAAAGAAGACACAAAAGAAATAGATATTAATCTATTTATTGAATGTTTAATAGCAGCAAAAGAAAAAGCATATAAAAGCATTTCTAATCCCGTAGAAGGAACAATTCTTACAATTATTAGAGTAGTTTCTGAAGAAGTTGTTAAAAAAACATACAACAATACACTTGAACTTTTAGAAAATGTTACAAAAATAGCTTTAGATGCATTAAAAAAGACACCAAATATGTTACCTAGTTTAAAAGAGGCAAAGGTTGTAGATTCTGGTGGTTATGGTTTGTGCAAGTTTTTTGAAGGTATGTTACAAGTGCTTTCTGGAAAAGAAACTTTAGATGACCAAGAAATTAAACAAGCTTCAAGTGAAATCAAAGATATTTCAACAAATAGTAAAACAACATTTATCACAAATCCTAGTAGATTTGAAATTTCTGAAGAAGGTTTTGGTTATTGTTGTGAATTTATTATTCAATTGAATTTTAAGACAACTGAAACTCAAAAGGCTAAAGTTAAATGAGTTAAAAATATTTTTGAGCAAGAATTATTAGAACATGGAGATTCTTTAATAATTGTAAATGATGCTGAAATAGTAAAAGTTCATGTTCATTCTTTATATCCATATAAAATTTTTGAAATTGGACAAAAATATGGTGAATTTCTAAAGATAAAAGTTGATAATATGACTAAACAATTTTTGGATAATCATCCAGAAATATCTCCTAAAGAATTATTTAAGAAATTTAGAATGACAAATGATATAAAAATTGTTGCTACAGTTCCAACAGAATCTTTAGCTCAATATTATGATTCACAATTTAATATTAATAATACAATCATTACTGAAATGATTGGTAATCCATCAACAAATGATTTGCTTACAGGAATTAAAACAGCAAATTCAACAAATATAATTATAGTAACTGATGATTCAAATATTATTTTAAGCGCTGAACAAGCAGCAATTTTATATAAAGATAAAGCTAATGTTCAAATTGCAAGATGTAAAAATACAATGGAATCAATTTTTGCTTGTACAGTTTTTAACCCAAATATTTCAGTTTTTGATAATATCAAAGAAATAAATAAAATAATTAAAAAATCATTTACTGGTTTATTATCAACATCTGTTAAAACTGCTCAATTTGGAGATGTGTTAGTTGAAAAGGGAGATTTCATAGGTATTGTTGATAAAAAAATTATTTTAGCTGAAAAAAATAGTGAGATTGGTGTAATATCTTTGATTAAAAAACTTGTTTCTAGAATTAGAAAACCAAAAATTGTTTATATTGTTTATGGTCTTGATGTAACAACAAGAGAAATAAGAAATATTGAAAAATTTGTTAATGAATCATATGGAATTAAATGTAAAAATATTAAAGGTGATCAAAAATTATATAAATATTTTGTTGGTGTACAATAATTTAAATAATTATTTGGATATCAAATAATTATTTTTTTATGTGTAAAAAATTTGTATTGAAAAAATTAATTTCATTTATATAATTTACTAGTAAAAGTAAAAGGATATACTTATTATGAGAAAACTATTAGTAATAGAGTCTCCAAACAAAATTAAAACATTGTCTAAATATTTAGATAGTGATTTTGAAATTATAGCAACAATTGGACATATACGTGATATGTCTCCTTTTGGAATGGGTTTTGACAAAGAGACATTAGAACCAAAATGGATTGTACCAAAAGCAAGTAAAAAGAAAACTAAAAACGATTCAAATAAAGAAGAAATAGTTAAAGAAATATTAAAAAAATCCAGTAAGGCTGATGAAATATATCTTGCTACCGATCCTGATAGAGAGGGTGAGGCAATTGCTTGACATGTGTTTGATGTGCTAGATAAGAAAGATCAAGCAAAATGTAAACGTATTGCATTTAATGAAATTACTAAAACTGCTGTCTTAGATTCTTTTAATAATAAAAGGGATATAGATTTTAATTTGGTACATTCTCAATTTTCAAGAAGAGTTACTGACAGATTAATTGGTTTTAAATTGTCTAGATTAATGAATGTTAAACTTAAAGCAGAATCTGCTGGAAGAGTTCAATCTGTTGCCTTAAAGTTTATTGAAGATAGAGAAAAAGAAATCAATGCTTTTAAACCAGATTTTTGATTTACATTAGATGCAGTATTAGTTGATGGAAATTCTTTAATTTTAAAATCTGTTTCTAGTTCTTTGAATAATATTAATGTTTGGGAAAAAAGTTTTTCAACAGGTGTTAATTTTTCTGATAAAGAAAGTGCAAATGCTGTTTTAAATTCTTTGAATGATGAATTTATAGTATCTTCAATAGAAGAGCCAAGTTACAGTTCTTCAAGCCCAAAACCTGTTTATAAAACATCCACATTACAACAAGATGCAATTAATAAACTTGGATGATCATCTAAAAAAACAACAATTGTAGCACAAAGATTGTATGAAGGTATTGATGTTGATGGTAATCAAATAGCATTAATTTCTTATCCTAGAACTGACAGTGTACGTTTATCAAATACTTTTATAGATGCTTGTCAAAGTTTTATTAAAAAAGAATTTGGAAATGAATACTTAGGAGACAATTCTGTAAATAAGTTGACTAAAGAAAAACAAGGAGCAAATGTTCAAGATGCTCATGAGGGTATAAGACCAATTGATGTCAGTATCACTCCAAAATCATTACAAGGTAAAATTTCTAAAGATGATTTATCTTTATACAAATTAATTTGAGAAAGAACATTAGCATCATTAATGAGCAATGCTAAATTTAAAAGAGTAACAATTAAGTTTGATAATAATGGTAATGAATTTTATACATTTAGTCGTGAATGTATCTTTGATGGTTTTAGAAAAGTTTATGTAGATTACGAAGATAAAGATAAAGAAGCTATCATTGATTTATCAAAATACAAAATTGATTCTAAGTTTAAGTCTAAATCAATTGAAGTTAATGATCATCAAACAACACCACCTCCAAGATATACACAAGCTACTTTGATTGCTGAACTTGAAAAAGCAGGTGTTGGCAGACCATCAACTTATAGTAGTATGGCAAATATTGCTTTAGAAAGAGGATATGCTGAACTAGATAAAAGATCTTTTGTAATGACTGATATGGGTAAAGAAGTTATTGCTCAACTTGAAAAATATTTTCCTGATGTAATTAATAAAGATTTTACAAAAGGAATGGAAGAACATTTAGATAAGATTGCAAGTGGAACAGAAGATTGAAAACAATGAATTAAAGAATTTCTACCAATATTTAATAATGAAGTTGATAATGCTTATCAAAACATGGAAAAAAAAGAGGATGAAAAAGTTGGAAGAGATTGTCCAAAATGTGGTAAAGAATTATTAGTGAAACATGCAAGAAGAGGTGGAAGTAAATTTATAGGATGTAGTGGATATCCTGAATGTACTTATCTTGAACCATTTGAAAAGCCACAAATATTAGAACAAAAATGTCCTGAATGTAATAGTGATTTATTAATGAGAAAATCAAAGCGTGGTAGTAGTTTTGTTGGATGTAGTGGTTATCCTAAATGTAACTACATTATGAGTGATAAAGCTTATAATAAATTTATAAGTGAAAATCCAAATCAACCATTACCAAATAAAAAACAACTTGAAGAATCAAAAAAATCTTCAATCCAAAAACTAATTAAAAAAAGTTAATTATAAAAAATAACAAAGCATTTTTAATAAAGTGCTTTGTTATTTTTGTTTAATTATTATAAATAAAACTCTTGTTTTTTTGGGCTATATTTTTTGTATGACTTTTATTTTTTAATTTTTGTGATAATATTAAAACTCATTTAATTATTTAAACAAAACTAATAATTGTATATTTATTAAAATGAAGGGAAAAATATATGTCATTTAGCAAATTTAATTTAGATAATAGAATTATTACAAATTTAAATGATAAAAATATCACAATGCCAACTTTAATTCAACAACAAGTAATTCCTCTTGTGTTGCAAGGAAATGATGTTCTAGCAAAGGCACCAACTGGTACTGGAAAAACTGCAGCATTTGCAGTTCCTATTGTTGAAAACATGATTAATAATACATCTTATGATCCTACTGTTTTAGTTATTTCTCCAACTAGAGAATTATCAAATCAAATTACTGACACATTTAAATTTTTAACTAAAAAATTTGATTATAAAATAATTTCAATTATTGGTGGAGAATCAATAAAATTACAATCAAAAAAAATTGATAATGGAATGGACATTGTTGTGTCAACTCCTGGAAGACTAGTTGATTTAATTAAAAGAAATAAAATTAATTTAGATTCTGTTAAATATTTTGTTTTAGATGAAGTTGATTTAATGCTAGATATGGGATTTATAAGAGACATGAAATTTATTAAAAGTAAATTAACTAATATACAATTACAAACTGTTTTAGTTTCAGCTACTATTCCAGATGAAGTAAGAGAATTATCAAGGTTATTTTTAAAAGATAATTATGCATATGTTGAAACAGAGAGATTACAAATTAATAAAAATAATATCAAACATAATGTTTGTTATTTGTTGCAAAAAGATAAACCAAAATTATTAATTGAGTTAATTGAAAATAATCCAGACAACACATTTATAGTTTTTATTAACACTAAAAAAGTTTCTAATTATATTAGTAGATGTTTGTATGAAGCAAATATTAAATCTCAAATCATTCATGGTGATAAAAGCCAAAAATTTAGAGAAAAAGCAATTAGATCTTTTAAACAAAATAGAGTAAAAGTTTTAATTGCTACTGATGTTGCAAGTAGAGGGATACATATTGAAAATGTTAATTTTGTTATTAACTATGATGTTCCAAATAATAAAGATACTTATACTCATAGAGTTGGAAGAACAGGTAGAGCTCATAAAAAAGGTGAAGCATTTACTTTTGTCACAGAGGATGATTTATATTTTTTGAAAGAAGTTTATTATTCAAATAAAAATATCAATGTATTTATAGACAGCACATATTGTATTAATCTTGAATGAAATGATGTCAAAAGAGCAAGACCTGTTTCTACTAGAAAAAGAAAAATCAAAGATAATTCATCACCAAAAGATTATTATAATAATAAAAATTATGAAACGAAAAATGACCTTAGAAGAAAAAAAGGAATTGAAGAATATAATGAAAGAGTAAAATTAAATAAAAATGTTAAAAATTTTACTTGAGGAAATAATAATCAAAAATTTGATAGTAGTAATTCTAAAAATTTTTCTAAGCAAAATAATTCAAGACATTACAATAATATTAAAAAACACTTTTCTAAAAATAAACATAGTAATATAAAACATAATTAGTTTTTAATATCATCTATTAATTAAATAGATGATATTTTTTAATTATTGTGTTTATTTAAAAAAATGTTTTATTATAAATATAATATGGCAGCAATATTTGATAAAACAAAAGTTAAAGAATTAAAAAGAAAAACTAAAGCAGTTTTTGAATGTTTAACATCATTAAATTATGTAAATGAGCTTTTAATGTGATCTAAACAATTATTAATTTCAAATGATGTTAGTAATGTTGATAATAGTAAAGAAATATTAAATAAAGCTAATAAATTATATGACACTATTTATAATTATTTAAAAGCACAATTGGAATTAACAAATAAATGAAATGATAGTGTTTCTTTTTTGATTGACTGTGAAAGTTTGTTTTCTCAAGATGATTATATGAATTTTAGAGTTTATTGGTCTGAACTTTTAAATATAATTCATTTAAATAGTAAAGATGATTCTAAAACTAAAATCCATAAATTAAGTGAATTAAGTAAATTTTGAAGAAAATATTTATTGAAATCACAAGATTTACAAATTGAATCATAATAAAAACTATAGTCTTTGAAATTGTATTTTCTATTGTGTCTCAATTTAAAAAATAAAAATGATATTAAAATAAATTTTTATTTTAATAATATAGTTAAATAAAAATAGATTAAAAGTAGTACTATTTTAAATAGTTTTGTTGTATGTATTCATTTGTTTTTTGAATTAAATTAATTTTGATATAAACATAAAGAATAGTATATATTTTTACTATTATATATGACTTTTGTTAATAATTGACTTATATAAAAAACATTTTATAATGAAACTAGATTAATTGAATATGTTCATAAAGATTGTTATTTTCTTTTTAATAAGCAACATCTTTTAGTTTATATTTAAAACTATAAAATTTATATTGTGTGTGATTATCATAAATTAGTTTATTGTTTTTCCAGTTAATTGTTTTAGACTTATTTTTGTCTATTAATTTAAAAAATATCATTTTATTTTTGTTGAAAGAAGGTTTTAATTATGAAATATAAACATTTTATAAAAAGTATTTTAATCTATACAGCAACATCAATGTTAACACTAACATTGGGTGTAAAATATTTTACACAAAATTTACAAAGTAATAATGATTATTCTTCTACTCATTTTTCTTCAACAAAACAAACTGTGGTAGATTATGCTGATGTAGTGCCTGAAGGTAAAGCTCGTTTAATTGCAGGAAATGACAAGATATCTGATCAGGATGCTTATGTCTTAACTATTTATGGTGATGGTTTTATGAAAAATCAACAAGATAAATTTTTTGAAGAAGCTAAAAAAAGTGCTGATCATTTTTTATTACAATCACCTTTAGATGAACTTGCACCTATTATTAAAATTTATGCTGTTGGTGTAGTTTCTAATACTGATGTTGTTCAAGGTGGTGATAAAGATGGAATTAATATTGAAGATGAAAGAGACACTTATTTTCACACACGTTATTATACAAATTGAATAGAAAGATTGCTAACTTGTAATCCTGAGGGTCAAAGAAAATTGAGAGAACTTGAAAAAGTATTTAGTCCTCATTCTGATCAATCTCTTGTTCTTTCAAATTCAACAAAACATGGTGGTAGTGGAGGTTCTATTGCAGTTGCGTCTCTTTCACAAGGAGCACCCAATGTCTTTGTGCATGAGTTTGCTCACTCTGCAGCGGGATTAGCTGATGAATATTGAGAAGAAGGATATGCTGGTGAATATGCAAATAAGACACGTGAATCTGATCCTGAAAAAGTGCCATGAAAACGTTTCATAGGTTTGAATGGAATAGGTGTTTATGAATTTAAGGATCAAAAACCTACTAGTTCATCTCCTAAACATTATAAACCTTCTCAAGTATGTAAAATGTATGCGCATGCTCAACCATTCTGTGAAGTTTGTAAAGAAGAACTGCGCAAAGAGTTAAGCAAACAAGCAAATGTTACAATGTTATTTTTTCAAAAATATGCAGATGAAATAAGAATTGGTCAAAATGGAAAAGACATGAGCGAGTATTTTATTTTTAGAAAAGGTAAGAATGAAGTTACAGGAGATAAAATAAGAAGTGGATTAACATTAACATATTATTCTGAAAATGGAGAAAAGTTAGATTCAGCTCCAAATACTATAGGTAAATATAAAGTAAAAGCAACATTTAGTGGGAATGAAATGTTTGATCCATGTGAACAAATTGGAGAATATGAAGTACTTGATAGAAAAGCAATTATTGTTGAAAATAAAATATATGATGGTAAACCGATTGATATAGACTATTCTCCAAGAGTAACAAATTATACAGATATAAATTATGAATATTCAGGAAAGATTATATATTCAGATACTCTTACAGAAGAATATAATAGTGCTGAACCTCCAATCTTACCTGGTGAATATACTGTAACTGCAAAAGCTATGAATAATGGTGTTGCTGTTGATACACAAACTGAAAAATTTGTAATTGAAGTTAAGCACGAAAACATTGTAAACAATTTTGGCAGAGAACTTCCATATCAACATAGTGAATATAAACCAAGAAAAATTATGTTTGCTGGTGAAGGATTTTCCCCAAGTGAAAAAGAAATGTTTGAAGAACTTACAAAACAAGCTATAAACACTTTACGCACATCTGAACCATATGCAGAATTTCGTAACTATTTTAATTTTTATTATACTGATACTGCATCTAAAGCTTCAGGATTGGGAAGTAATAGCTATTTCAACTTATCAAAGGATAACGATGGAAAAATAGTAGACTCTGATAGAGCAAAAACACTTTCTGAATTTTTACAAAAAAAATACCTTGGTGAACTTATGACTAATATGCCTAGTAGTTTTAATCCAAGTGGTACAGATGAATATAGTGCATGTATTGTATTTGTAAATGACCCATCAGTAAAAAAAGGTTTATGTGTAAAAGATGAAAAAGGAACACGTTTTACTATTTATATTCCTGCAAATAATGATGGAATCAAATATGCTGCAAAAGAACTTGTAAATATGATTACAAATCATGATGAAGGTTATAGTCCTAATACTGTTGAAGAAAAAAATGAATACATTAAAAAATTTAGATCATCATTTTTTTATAGACAGCCATCAGCATATGCTCCATTTGTAGCAGATGGATATAATAAGACTTTTGCTTATACAGGTAAACCTATAGATTTTACAAATTACTTTCATATGTATATAGAAGGTGTGCAAGTTGATCCAAATTCAATAAGCAATTATTATCAATATACTTATTATGCTGATAAAAATGGAGAAATCGGAGAAAAGCTTAGTGAAGCACCAAAAGATGTTGGAACATATTTTGTTTCAATAAAACTTGCAGATAAAAATGGATATTCAATGGATGTCAACAATCCTGTTCATAATAATACTGAATATCTTATGAGTGCAACAGCTTTAACAAGATTTCATATTTCTAACTCAGGTGATGTTAATGATGGATATAATGATTATATAAATTTAGGTGTAATAAATGTTCCTGATAATCTGTGTGAACATAAATTTGGTGATTGACATGATGAAATACCTGCTAGTTGTACAAGTAAAGGTGTTAAAGGGCATAAAGATTGTTCTGAGTGTGGTAAACACTTTACTCAAACTGGTAGTGAAATTTTAGATCTTAATATTGCTCCTTTAGGTCATACTTTAGAACATATTGCCAAAAAGGAACCAACAAATATAGATAGTGGTAATTTAGAACACTATAAATGCGATACTTGTGGAAAAACTTTTTCAGATAAAGATGGAATTACAGAAATTAAAGATGTTATTATTCCTCCAATTAATCAAACTGGAACACCTCCAACACACGGAGAAACAACAAATCCACCAGTAGATAATGAACCTATAACAACATCAAAGAATACATCTAATCAATTATGAATAATGGTTATTCCAATTGTTATTGGAGTTATTGCTGCAGGTTCAGTAGGAATAACTGTATATCTATATAAAAAGAAGAAAAAATAAAAATGCATTTAATTTTATTTTTAAATCATATAGATATTTATAGTTTTAATTATGATTAATAATACTTAAACTAAATATGAAAATAAAATATCATAATAGTTAGTTATAACCCATAACCAAATAAAAGGTTATGGGTTTTTATTTGTATGTTATTTCTAATTTTGTTTGTTGTTTTTAACTATTTTGATGTTGAATCTTTGTATCTATTTAATTATTTTGAATTCAAAGATATTTTTTGAATAACATGAATTAATGTTTTTTTATAAATTGTTGTAAATTATAACCGACTTTTTACAATAGATTAATACATCTTTTTTGTGCTATTTTATGTAAATAAAAAATATGAAGGAACATATATTTTTAATATGTGCTATACTTCATATTTTAATCAAACTAACATAACAATGTTAGTTTTATAAAATTATCATTTTTCTATTTTGTTTCCGTCTTTGTCTTTGAAGCTTCCTATAAGGATTAGGATTAAATCGATTAATGCACCAATTCCAAAACATCCAAGTGTTAATAATCAAACTACACCTGTTCCTATTTTGCCAACATAGAATCTATGAATTCCTAAGCAACCTAAGAAGAAGCAAAGCACTGCAGCAACTAGTCTACTTTTATCAGACATATACTACCCTTAAAATTATGTATTATATTGAAAGTAATTATACTTTCTAAATTTATATTATCACAAACATAAATTTTTTAAAAAAATTATGTTAGTATAATTAGGTAATATACTAAAGACAGTAACGAACTTTTATAGTTTTAATAATGTTACCTAAGTTATTAACATTTTATTTAACATTTTATTGTGTTACATTTTGTTTTTTAATGTCATTGGTATTATTAGTACTAATGGCATTTTGTATATTACAAATATAGTAAAGGGAAATAAATATGAAAAAAATAATAAAACATAAAGATAATTTAGTTAGTGAATTATCTAAACAAATTGATGAATCAAAATCTTTTATTATTTTTGAATATTCTGGTCTTACTGCACAAGAAATTACTGTGCTAAGAAAAAAATTACTAGAATCTAAAGCTTGTTTAAAAATTATAAAAAATAATATTTTAAATAGAGCATTAGTAAAATCAAAAATTAATGATTTTGGTGATTTAGTTGGTCCTAATGCTATAGCGATTGGAGTAGAAGATGAAATTGCTCCATTAAGAGAAATATTCAATGTTTCTAAAGATAATGACTTTATTAAAATTAAAGGATCTTATTTAGAAAAAAGTTTTCTTGATGAACAAAAAACAAAAGCTATTGCATCTCTTCCAAATCGTGAAGGTATGTACAGCATGATTCTTTCATGTTTGACTGCTCCTATTAGAGGAGTATTATATGCTTTAAAAGCAGTTGGTGAAACTAAAACTAATTAAATGAAACTTATTATATTTAAATTAACGGAGAAATATTTATGGCAAAATTATCAAGCAAAGACATTATTGCATCATTAAAAGAAATGAGCATGTTAGAAATTAAAGAATTAATTGAAGCTATTGAAACTGAATTTGGTGTTTCAGCAGCTGCTCCAGTAGCAGCAGCAACTCCAGCAGCTGCAGCTGCTGCTCCTAGTGAAGTTACTGTTATGTTAACAAATGCTGGCGGAAATAAAGTAGCTGTTATTAAAGTTGTTAGAGAAATTACAGGACTTGGATTAATGGAAGCAAAAGCTTTAGTTGATGGAGCACCTAGTAAAATTAAAGAAGGTGTTAAAACAGCTGATGCTGAAGCAATGAAAAAACAATTTGCAGATGCTGGAGCAACTGTAGAATTTAAATAATATCTTTAAAAGGTATATAAAAAATATAAACTTAATATGTCATTACACGTTTTAAGTTTATATTTTTTTTATTTAAAATCTTTTTTAGAATATATAATCATACTTACAATAAATATACAAAATGCCACAACTGTTCAACCTATAGAAATAGCTGTTTGATTATAAAAACTTTTTATTTTAACTCTAGTGAATGAATCAAAACCTAAATTACTTCTTAAAACAAGAGGTTGTTTTATAATTAAATCTTTTGTATGATTGATATTACTATCATTTTTTGAATTAAAAGTAGATAATAAAGTTTGAAAATTAAAAGGAATATTATTGGGATTTCAGTGATTTGCTATTTGTGCCCCAGTTGTTAGCATTAATCATTTATCAACACTAACTCCAAGCAAACCCAACATAATGTTTATTTCTAATCAATCCTTGTTTTGTTCTAAAATTCAATTGTATATATCTTTATGATTTAATTTTATTTCTTCTAAAATTGTGCTCAATTTAGTTGAATTTTTAACATTAGGATATATCTTTATTAATTTATCTTTTAAATAAGAAGCTAATTTTGTATTTCCATCAATGTTGAATATACTTCCTATTCTAGTATTTGTATCAAATACTATATTATTTTTTTCATCAACTTCATACACTTCTTTATAAACATTAATTAAATTAAAAATATTTATTCCATTTTGAAAATCAAAAGTTAATTTGTAAACAATACTCTTTAAAAGATTTTGAAAATTATTTAAAATATTTTTTACTTGATTTGGATTTGTAATATTTTGACTTTGATCTTCAATTCATTTTTTTAAAAAGTAACTATAAGGACTATAGTTTTGAAATGAATTATTTATTGCATCCTCTGTGTGCTTTTTGTATTTGTTTCATGTAGTATCTCATAAGGATGAACTGTATTCATTAAACACAATATCTCCTGTTGATACAATTCTTTCAAAAATTTGATTAATTTCAACATAATTTTGTCCATCGTAATGCAACTGCTCTAAATATGTTCCATAAGTCATCTGAGGTAATAAATATGTTATTGTGTTGAATTTATTTATTTCATTTTTCAACTCTAAGTCGCTTATTTGGTTATAATCGTTAAATATTCCTAAAGAAATTTTTATTGGGTTATTGAAAAAGTCTTCAACTTTTCCAGAAGATAATTCTAATGAAAAAGGTATATTGAACACTTTAACTACATCATTTAATTTATATAAATCACTAGTCATTTGGCCAAATGTAAAAATTCTTTCCAATTGCGAACAAATATTAGTGTAATGAATAATATTGTATTTACTTGAATAATTTATAACATCCTTTATTATGTCAATTGATTCAATGTTATTTGGTAAATCATACTTTGCTCTGTCAACATCATTTAATCAATATCCTTGAACATAATTGCTATTTTTATCTTCTTTTTTAGGATCAACAAATGATGATTTTGATAACACTATATTTTGTGAATCTAATTCATTTATATGACTTTTTGTTATAAACATTGATAATATAGAATATAAAACTAATACAAGTAAAAAAACTATAGAAGATATGAAAGATTTTGTTCTAGATATAAACATTGAAAATATTGTTGTTATTCCACCAAATAGAAGAGATACAATAATTGTTCCTAGAAATATACCAAGACTTAAAAGTAAGTAATCTATTCCTATTCCTGGTTTTGATAGTAAACTAAATAAACTTATCAAACTACCACAACTTGCAATAATTAATGTTATTGTAAAAAATATTGATATTTTTACAATTGATATTTCTTGTCTAGTAAAAGTTTTGCATAGTATCAATAGTTCACTACCATCATCAATTGATGATTTAAAAACCTCTATGGACATTGCAATTGAAATAAGTCCTACAGAGAACACTAAAAAAATGATTGAAATAGGATAACTATATATTTCATATGCTGTAGTTTTTGCTATTATTGGCACAATTATTGAATAAGAGGCAATTAATATAAAATATATAAATGCAAATACATATATTGATCATTTTCTTAAAATGTCTTTAAATAAATATTTAAAGTATCTTAAATCAAAAAAATTTGTTTCTTTTCTTTTTGTCATATTTATTCTTCTTTATACATAAGTATAATTATATTAAGATTTATATAAAAAATTAAATTTTTTAAATAATTATTTGTAATTAATATTTGTTTTATTTCATTTGATTTTTGTATGACTAATATTTTAAAAAATGTAATAATTATTTTATACTAGATTTTAAATAAATTTAAGTCATGATAATACTATAGTCAGCATATTTATATTTGTTTGGTTTTAATTATTATTTATTTTAATTAATTCAATTTTTATTTAAATGCTATTGATTAAAATATTTTATTATAAATATAAGTAATGAATTATAATTTAATTAATAGTAGGGCGATATTTTTATATACTATTTTATTTATAAAAAATTATGTTTACAATTATGAGTGTTACTCTACTATGGAAACATAGAGGTGTAAAATTATGGCAAAAAAAGTTTGAAAATGAATAGGTTTTTTTACAGCTACTTTTGCAATATCTGGAGCAGTTATTGCAGTGCCTTTTATAGCTTCTTCTGCTTTTTGAAGTGATTATAGAAAAAATCATGCTGATGAATATGAGGCTTTAAGATACAAAATTCCAAGTAACCTTGGTTCTAAGGTGACTGAAAGTGCTTTTCAGTATGCAAGCGGAAGTGATTATAGTTCTTTATTAATTGGTGACAATAAAAAATTTCAAGATACTATAGAAGGAACTTATTTATTTGTTGGTGGTAATGATTTTTTTAATAGTTGAGATGATTATCAAAGTTTTAAAGGTATAACAGGATTATTTGAAGAAAATGTTAGATGAACTTTAACTGCTCGTGGAGGAAATGATCCATCAGCTCCTTATTCTAGTCTTGGAAGGTTTTGTATTAATATTTCTAAACCAAACCAAACATTAAGAGAAATTAATGAAAATTATGATTTTAAAGTTAAGAATTTAGATCCTAAAAATGTTGTTACAATTGTTGGTTCTGAATATATTAATACAAATAATATTGATAAAACATTAGATGAATTTGAAAATGATTTAAGAACTTTTGTTCAAAATTCATTAAAACTAAGAAACAATAAATCAAATTTAATTTTCATAAAGCATTGAAAAATACCAAACCCACAAAATGATCCCAAGATTCAAAAATACAATGATAATGTAGAAAAGTTAAATACTAGATCGAATAGAATTTTATCTGAATTAACAAAAGATCAAATTCCTAGGGTGCTTTTGGTTGATAATCAAGATTTATTTTTAAATCTAGATTATGAGTTTTATCAATATTTTGACCAAAATTTAAATTTAACAAGAATTGGTAATAATGAAGTTGCAAAAAGTATTTTAGCAACAATGAAACCAATTGTAGCTACAACAGGACAAGAATGAACTCCTGCTAATTGAACAGATTATTCAAAAACTCATTTAAATGCTGTTCCATTAGAGTGAAATACATTGGATTCAAAAAACAGTTTAAATATTAGTGTAAAAGCATCTGTAGAAAATAAAGACAATAATAATATTGGAACTTTAACTGTAAGTTTTCCAGATGGAGGGGTTGCTCCAAATGATAAGTTAAAATGATTGTTAAAATTTAATAATTTAGCTATTAGAATTGAAGATTATAGTGTAGTTAATAATAACAATCAAATAATCATTGATAATATTTTTCTTTATGGATCATCAACATCAAATGGTGTTACAACAAATAATGATTTATATACATTAACTGTTTATGATAAAAATGGTAATCCTTTTAATGCTGTGAATGGTGATTTATCAACAGCAACAACAGCTAAAGAAGTTAGAACTAGTTCATCTAACTCAAGTTCTACAAATTTATCTGTAGCTCAACAAAAATTTATAAATAAATTTAATAATAAAAATAAACCAATGATTTGAACATTTTTAGGTGACTCAATAGATCATGGAGCATCTTTTAATCAAGGTTTTGATAATTTAGTAGAAGTAGTTGAAAAAAGTGTTAAAAACGATTGAAAAAGATATGATGATATTTTTATTAATGCAGCTCAATCAGGTAATTTTACAAGTAGAGCAGTTGATCCTTATCAAATTCAGTCAACTATTACAAAATATGGAGCAGATGTTGTTTCAATAGGTTTAGGAATAAGTGATGGTATAACTGCTACTTCAAATGGACAACCAACATTTGCTACTAAAGAGAAATATATTAATAATATGAAAATATTAATTGAGGCTGCTAAAAAAGCTAATCCAGATGTTATTGTTGTTATTAATGCAGTCAATCCAACTCAAGCTGGTGGAAGAAATAAAGTTCCAGGTATTTATAACCCTTATTTAAAAGAAGCTTTTGGAACAGAAAATAGTGAATATAAAGACTTTGTTATATACAATGAGCAAGTTTTCACTGAATTAAATAATATTATTACAAACTACACATATTCTGTAAATGATCAATTATTTCTAGGATCTGATAAATTGCATCCTGGTGGAAGTGCAAACATTATTAAAGGAAAAACTTTTTTACAATCTCTTGGAGTAGATATAGGAAATAGTTATTTATCAAACTATACTTTACAACAATTTGTTTGATGAACAGGTACAACAGCTAAACCAATTCAAGAATTAAATTCAGTATCACAAGGTAATAAAGTAGTTCCTAATACACAAACATGAGCTTCAGCTCTTCCAATGGGTGGTAGTACAAGTAATAATAATTTAGCAAACATTTTTATAAAATATGAAAGTAATCAAAAAGAGAGTGAAAGAACTTATTATCTAACAACAAAATATGGTGTTTATACAAATGCTTATTGATTAATGATAGAAGATGGAACATATAATGTTGATGCATGAGCTATTTCAAAAACTCCATTAAGTCAATCAGCACAATATGCTGCAAAAAGCCCCACTGCAACAATTACAATTTCTAAAACACCAACAGCATAAATTTAAAAAATCTATAACTGATGTTAATGTTATAGATTTTTTATTTATGATATTTTTGATTATTTATTATTGTTAAAGATCTATAAATTTGCTCTGCAATAACTACTTGAAATAATTGATGAGGTAATGTTAGTTGAGAAAATGATATTTTAATAGAATTATTAATTTGATAGATAGAGTTGTCTAAACCATATGATGATCCTACTATAAAATTAATTGATTTGATTGTAGAGTCATTTATTTTGTTTTTAATTAAATTGGAAAAATCAATTGAATTATATTGTTTTCCATTAATGCATGTTATAAATGTAAAACTGTTAGATTCTATTTTATTAATAATTTTCTTTGCTTCATTTTTTAAGCATATTTTTATTAGACTATTATTTAATTCATCAATTACTTTTTCTTCTTTTAACACAATGTATTCAACATTAATAAAATGCTTAATTTTGCTAAAGTAGTTTTCAAAAATATTTAAAACATTTTTATCTTTAATGTTTCCTACACAAATTATTTTTATCTTCATATTTTATTCATCTATTTTACTAACAGTCATTTTTAATTCTATTGCTTCATTAGGACAAACAGCTACACAAGCACCACAAGCTATACATGTATCTGAAATTTCAGCTTTTCCATCTTTTATAGTGATTGAATCTGTTGGACATACTGAGATACAAAGTTGACAAGTTTGACACTTTGGCTTATCTACGACTGCTATTAATCTTTGGTTTTCCTTCATATTTTTCACCTTTGTAATTATTAAATGTTAATATATATTACTTAATATTATTATATAAATTTTTAATAATTATATGTTTATTATCATTTACTATTAAAATATAAATATTTTTAATGCATTAATAAAGGATAAGTTATGAAAAATATTAAAAGATTTTTTGATGATTATGAAATTATTCAATATGGTAATTTTTATAAGGTAAATTTAAAAAATAAAATCACTTTTGATAATAAAAAATCAAAATTAATTTTAGTTACTTCAATTAATCCAACTCCAACAGGAGAAGGTAAAACAACAACATTAATTGGATTAAATGATTGTTTTAATTATTATGGTTATAAATCAATAGCAGCATTAAGACAACCTTCTATGGGCCCATTTTTTGGTATAAAAGGTGGTGCTACAGGTAGTGGTAATTGTGAACTTATAAATGCTAATAAAATTAATTGTGGTTTTACAGGAGATTTTTTTGCAATTGAAGCTGCTAATAATTTAATAATGTCTATTATTGAAAATGAAATATACCAAAATTCCTCTTTAGAAATTGATGAATCAAAAATATTATGGAATCGTTGTATAGATATGAATGATAGATCATTAAGAAAAATAGAATATAGTTTATCAAATAAATTATCAACTAATTTTTCATCAAAATTTAATATAACAGCTGCTTCATATTTAATGGCTTCTTTTTGTTTGGCTAAATCAAAATTAGACTTTAAAAATAAATTATTAAACACAATTGTAGCTTTTAATAAAAAAAATAATCCAGTTTATGTAAAAGATTTAGATATTATTGATTCTATTATGATGATACTTGATGATGCATTAAATCCGAATTTAGCTTTTTCAAAATATAACAATCCAGTTCTTATTCATGGTGGTCCTTTTGCCAATATTGCACATGGATGTAATACAGTAATTGCAACAGAACTTGCTTTATCTGTTGCTGATTATACTTTTACAGAGTCTGGTTTTGGAATAGATCTTGGAGCTGAAAAATTTTTAAATATTAAAACAAGAGAACTTAATAAAGTTCCTAATTTAGTTGTTATAGCTGTAACAATTAAATCATTAAAATACCATGGTGGTACTTTAGTCCAAGATTTAAATAAAGAAAATTTATATAGTCTTGAAACAGGATTTAGTAATTTATTAAAAAATATTGATTCAATAAAGAGTTTTGGATTAAACTATGTTGTTGTTATCAATAAGTTTAATGATGACACACAAAAAGAAATAGATAAATTGTTACAACTGTGCAAAGACAAAAAAATTCCATGTGAATTGTCCACTATGTGACAAGATGGACCTAAGGCTAATAAGCATTTAATAGAATTTATAAATAATAATTTAAGTGATAAAAATGTCATTAAATATACTTATAAATTATCAGATTCTATAATTGATAAAGCAAAATTAGTAGCTAAAACTATTTATGGAGCTGATGGAGTAAATTTTAGTGAACAAGCTATTAATAAATTAAAAGAAAATCAACAATTTATTCAAGATTATTATATATGTTTTGCAAAAACATTTTCATCACTATCAGATGATGCTAAAAAATTAAATGTTCCTAAGGGGTTTACAATTTCAATAAATGATGTAGAATTTAACCACTCTGCAAGATTTGTTATTCTAATTACTACTCAAATCTTCTTAATGCCTGGATTACCAAAGATACCTAATGCAAAAAGGATAAGATATGAATTTAGATAAAGAAAAAGAAAAAAGTGGCACCAGTTTTAATAATAAAAGTGTTGATTCAGTTGTAAAATTATTTGAAAAAACTTCAGTATTTAAATCATTAAACAAAATTGTTTTTTTGGCTGTTGTTGTTTCACTTGCAACTGGAATATATGTGTTTGTAGATCAAATTTTAATGGTTAGAATTTTACCATTAAATCCAATTTTTAAAGATGAAACATTTTTTGATTTTGCCTATAATTCTCAATGAAAACAAGCAATTGATATTATTAGGACTCAACAGTTAAATATACAGACTTCAGTTGCTAGTATTATTAGAACATCAATTTCATTATCATCTCCATTAACATTAATTTGTACAGCTATTACATTAATGTTAGGTCTTGGAATATCAATTAATTATTCTAAGATGCTTGGAAAACAAGATTATACAAAAGCAAAAGTAGTTTGAAATAATGGATTTTTTCTTACATTAATTACATCACTTGTTACTTCAGCAATTTTAATAGGTTTAACTTTTTTTGTTGTTCCTATTCAATCAAAAACAACTAATATTGATAGCTTTAATTTAACAGGAAATGATAAAATTCTTGTTCAAGATTTTGTTAATTATTGTAGAGATCTATCTATAACATGAGCAAAAGAATATGCATTAATATTAATAGGTTTTAATGTATTTAATTGTTTTACAATGGTTTTTATTTCTCTTTTAAATAGTGAAGGTAAAAATGGTATTCCAACAGCATTTATTCTAACTGCTAATGTTATTAATATTGGATTGGATGTCATATTATTATTATTTACAAAATTAGGTATTTCAGGTGCAGCAATTGCAACTTCAATTAGTTGAATTGCTTCAACATCAATATTTTTATTGTATATTTATATATTAAATAAAAAGAATGATACTTTGCTACAGTATAAAAGTTTAAATATTAAAAATTTTAGATTTGATAAATCAATTGTTATTTTTATTTTTGCAATTGGAATGTCAAGTCTTTTCAGAAATGCATCAACAGCTATTTTTTCTTTAGTTCAACAATCCATTTATGGATCTATTACAAATCAAGTTACTGGGTTGGATAATTCATATTACTTAACCATTCTTGGTGCAGTTAGTCCTATTTATAATTTATTTTATAGTGCAATTATAGGAATTATTAGAGGTGCTAGAACTGTAATAACATATAATCATGCTAAGAATAATATAGATAATGTTAAAAAAGCATATTGAATGACAATGGTTATGTCACTAGCATATGCATTAATATTCTTTATTTTAGTATGTTTTGCATTACCAAAACAATTTTTATGATTATTTGACATATTACCTGAAAATGACAATTTTAATGATGCTTCAAAATTATTAATGATTACTATGGCACAATTAGTATTATTGGTATTAGCAATTTCTGGAATGTTATATTTTCAATCAACTGGAAAACCTATAACATCTTTAATAACTTCAATTGCTTATGGTATTATTTTTGGAATACCTGGATTATTTATTGCTAGAGCTATAGCAGTAGCTACTGGAAATATTGATTGTTTTGTATTTGCTCCACTAGCTATTATGGGAGTGTCTGGAATAGTTGTTTGTGGCTATAGTAGTTGATATTTATATCTTAGAAAAGAAAAACAAAAAGATACACCAATCGATATTCAATCTATAAATAATAATGAATCTACTAAACTGTCTACTCAAAAGTAGATAGTTTTTTATTTTGAAAAGAAAATAATTTTATTTTTATAAAAATTATTTTTTATCAATATAATTAATTGAGTACATTGCTAAATATTTATAATTTTATAATACCAGTTTCATATTTTAAAAAAAGGATTTGTATGTTTGGAGCCAAGAAATATTATAGTGGACATCAATTAAAAAATTATGATATTAATGAAAGAGAAAAAGTTTTAAAAGGTGTTTATTTAAGTGATTTTAATGGATATACACCTAAAGATTTTTTAAGTTTGAAAAAAATATATGATTCAAATAATTTAAATGTTGTTTTAGCAAAATTAAAAAATCTTAAATATAACAAAAATAAAGTTTCAGTTCCATTTTTAGAAACATTGTTTTATTCAAAATATGATTTAGAACTTTTACCTTTTGATTTAAAGATTAAAAATGTTTTTGATTCTATTCAAGATAAATTAAATGATAATTATAAAATAAAAGAATTTTTAATTCTTAGTAAATCAAGTGATACATTTAATCTTAATTTGTTGTTTATGATGACTTATAACAAAAAAGGTAAATTGTATTGTGATTTAATATATCAAGATAAGTGTGATAATGCAATTAACAATTTTAAAAAACTTTTAGATAGTATTCTTGAAAATAAACAAAATTATTTTCTAAAATATTTTGATGACAATAATTTTTTTCAAGATGATATGATAAGTTCATTTTTAAAAAACAATAAAAAACAATCTAACAATTATTTTGTAAACAAGTTTACATATGATTTTGATTCTCCATTTTTTAGACAAATAAATCGTAATTTTTTATACAAGGATAAGTATTCTTTTGAAGATGATGATGAATTTGATTTTGATGATTTTGATGAATACTTTGATGCTGAAGTAGATGAAATGTTTAATGATAATTTTAATCCTAATATATTAACAAAAACATATTGTTATGAATTGTTTGGATTAACAAGTAATGCATCAATCTCAGAGATAAAAAGAGCATATAGAGCAAAAGCAAGAATGTATCATCCAGATATTAACAAATCAGCAGATGGAGAGAAGAAATTTAAGGAAATAAATGCAGCTTATAGATTACTAATTGGTAAAGATTCTAAAGAAACAGACATTAAATAGTTTTTGACATTTAATGTTTTATAAATATTTTTTGGTGTTAATATTAATACATTTTAAGGGTACTAATTATATGAATAGTAAAATGACTTTATTAACAAAAGATAACTATAAAAAATTACAACAATACATCAACATGATTTATCCAAATTATTATATTTCTGCTTTAAATTTGTATTTGTGAAAACATTATGGATTAGAAATATACTATATTTATGAAAGTGATGTTATATTCATCTATATAAAAATTATAAAAGATAAATTAATTATTAATAATAATGAGATTAATAATTTTTATATTTTAAGACCTATTATAAAAAAGAATGAAATTTCATATCCTTACTTTATAAAAGCTATTGATTACATTAAACCTTTTTTAAAAGGTGTTAATGCTTTATATTTAGATAGAGTTTTTGCGTCAGATTTAAAATATTTAAAAAATTATTCTATTGTTTCAAATTCTGACTCTTCCTATATTTATCACACAAATAAATTAAAAGGCTTTCCAGGAAAGAAAATGCAGAAAAAAAGAAATTTATATAATTTCTATAGTAAAAACTATGGGAAAGATACTACTTTTGTTTTTTACAACGGAACTCAAAACAAAGAAATATTATCATATGTAAAAAATCATATTATACAAAATCAAGGTTATTTAAGAGAATATGAATATAATTACATAAAAAATTTATTATATTGTAATGATTCAAATTTATCTGGTCTACTAATGTATTATAAAGATGAATTAATTGGTGTTACTATAGGTTATAGTAGAAATGATATATATGAAATTTTTTTAGAAAAAGCTTCTAAAAATTATAAGGGTAGCTATCAATATTTGTTATCTAATAATTTAGAAAAAAATAACATTGAACAAATTTATGTTGATCGTCAAGATAGCGAAAGACAAGAAGGATTAGAACAATCTAAAAAGTCTTATAAACCATATTATATTGTTAATACATATTTAGTTAAGGTGGATTTTCATGGAATTAAATAAAGGGTTGGACAAAGTTGAATTAACTCAAGCAAAAACATTATATAAAGAAGCCTTTGATGATAGTAATGCCTATATTGAAATGTATTTTAATGAGTACATGAAAAATAATGATTATTATTTTATTGAAAAAAATAATAAAGTAATTTTTTCTTGTTGTAACAACAAAAAAAGAGTTTATATAAATAACAAAAAATATGAAGCTGCTTTTATAGTGGCTGTTTCAACAAAGAAAGAATTTCAAGGTCAAGGATTAATGAAAAGTGTTTTTCAACAATGACTGGATAAATTACATCAAGAATATGATTATATTTTTATTCAAGCATATAATTGAGACATTTATAAATCATATGAATTTTATCCATGTACATTAAAAAATACATATGAACTTAAAAATGATCAATATTTAAAACCTATTGAATATACATCAGATATTAATTATTCAAAGCTTACAAAAATTCAAAATAAATTTATTAAGTTAAATAAATTTAAAAATTTTAGTTATAAAACAACAAAAGAAAATCAGCAATATTATAAAATGCTAAAAATAGAAGAAGAACAAAGAATTGCAATATCACATGATGCTTATATTATTTTTGATAAGAACAATATAGTTTATGATTTTGCATTTTTAGATTTAAAAAACTTTATTAGATTATTGTCTAATTTTAAAGATAATCCTCTTAAAATTAGGTCTTATCTTAATTTAGATAAAAGATACTTTAAACTTATATCTGAAAATAAAATAGATACAAAAGTTTATAAGCATAATAAATTAGATATTTATTTTAATGAATCATTCTAAATAGAATTTAATTATTTATATTTTTTTATAAAAATACTAAATTATATTTATTTCATTGTTTCCAATATGAAAATAGTTGTATAATATTTATGGAAGCATTGAGTGCCTGTAGCTCAGTTGGATAGAGCATGCGCCTTCTAAGCGCAGGGTCAGGAGTTCGAATCTCTTCAGGCGCGCCATTTATATAACTGAAAAGAGCAAGTAATTGCTCTTTTTTATTTTCTATATTGATTTTTTTCAAAAAAGAAATAACATATTATTTGACATAGCAAAATGTGCAATGCTATTATTTTTTAATAATGTATTATTAATTTTAAATAATGGTTAATCTAATTTATAATAAATATATTGTAAGGAGTATGAATATGGAATGATTGGATATATTATTTTATGTTCTAGCAATTATTGCATTGATAATTGCGCTTCTTTTATCTGGTAGTGGTAATACAGGTGGGATTATTCCATCATCTGGAAATGAAATAGAACTTTTTAAAAAGACAAAAGATAGAGGAGCAGTTAAAGTTCTTCAATTTATTTTGTTTATTTTTGTGTTTGTTTTAATAGCAATAGGAATAGTTATTAGATTGGTAGTGTATTCATAATGATTTTTAGTGATGAATTAATTAGTGCAATAGTTCAAACTGTAAAAAACGAAAAAGGAACTCCAATTCCTGCAGGAATAATATATAAAAAGTTACAAAAAAAATTTAAAGACAAAATTATTGTTTTCAAATGTATTGATCATTTAGTGGAAAATAATACACTGAAGCAGCTTTATACAAAGAAATTAGTTATGGGTTATGAAAATGGCCCCATTCTAAAAGAAACTGCTTTTGAAGGTATTATTTTTCTTAATGCTAAAGGTGATGGTTTTGTAAAAAGAGAAAATTCTGACCAAAGTGAAGTTTATGTTAACAAAAAAAATATTAATAATGCTCTTCATGGTGATAAAGTTTTAGTTTGCTATATGGATAAAAAAAATGATAATCCAAATCATGTTTTTAAAGATGGTGTTGTTTTAAAGATAATTGAAAGAAATAAAGAATATTACACTGGTGTATTTATAAAACAAAACAATAAATATGGTTTTGTTTTTGATGATAATAAACACACATATAGAGTTGTTTTAGATAACATTGATGGATTAGTTGATGGACATAAAATTTTAATTAAAATTAAAAATATTGTAGATAATGTAGCTTATGCTACTGTTTCAAAAGTTATCGGTCATAAAAATAGTGTTGGTGTTGATATTTTATCTATTGTATATGATGCAGGTTTAGAACCTGAATTTAATGAAAATGTTATTAATGCATCAAAAGAATTTAACTCAATTATAAGTAAAGAAGAATTTATTAAAAGACATGATTTAACATCTCTTGATATTATTACAATTGATCCAGCTACTTCAAAAGATTTAGATGATGCTATTTATGTAAAAAAAATTAATGATAATCTTTATAAACTATATGTGTGTATAGCAGATGTTTCACATTATGTAGAATATAATTCAATTGTAGATAATGAAGCATACAAAAGAGGAACATCAGTTTATCTTGTAAATCAAGTTATACCTATGTTGCCACATAATTTATCAAATGATATATGTTCATTAAATCCAAATGAAGATAGATTAAGCATGGTTTGTGAAATGGATATTGATAATTTTGGAAATTTTAAAAATATTGATGTCTATAATGCTATTATTAATTCTAAAAGAAGATTTAGCTATGAAGAAGTAAATGAATACTTTGAACAAAAAACAGACTTTTCAAATGAAAAAGAATCAATTAAATCTATGCTTGACCAAGCATATGAGCTTTTTTTTATTCTAAAAGAAAAAAGAGAAAAATTAGGATACATAAATTTTGAAATTCCAGAACCTAAAATTATTTTGGATGAAAATGAAAAAATAATTGATATTCAACAAAAAAAGTCAGGACAAGCACAAAATTTAATTGAATGTTTTATGGTTGCTGCAAATGAAGCTGTAACAATAAAATTTAATCAATTAAAACTAAGTTCTGATTTTATATACAGAGTTCATGATAAACCTGATGAAAAGAAAATAGCAATGTTTGAAATTGAAGCAAAAAAATTAAATTTTAAATTTGATGCTGAAGTAAAAAATTGACAACCAAATACAATTGCTAAGTGATTAAAAAATAATATTAACAATCCCAATAAAGAATTAATCAACATAATTTTGTTAAGAACAATGGCTAAAGCAAAATATAGTATTGTTAATGATCACCACTTCGGGTTGGCATTGGATAATTATACTCATTTTACTTCCCCTATTAGAAGATATTCAGATTTAGTTGTGCATCGTCTTTTTAAAATGTTTATACTTAATAAAACTGAATATACAAATGAAATTAGATATGATTTGAATGCAAGATTGAAAGATATTTGTGAACAAGCAACTAAAACAGAAATTGTGGCAACAAATACTGAAAGAGAAGTAAATTCAATGAAATTTGCTGAATATATGGAATCTAAAATTGGACAAGTATTTAATGGTTTTGTAAGTTATATTACTTCTTTTGGTATTTTTGTCCAATTAGAAAATACAATAGAAGGATTAGCAAGGCCTGAAAATATATTAGGTGATTATTATGAATATAGTGATAATCTATCAATATATTTAGGCAAAAAAACAAAAAAAATTTTAACTCTTGGAACAAAAGTTAAAATTAGAGTTGTGGGTTCAAGTAAGATAACTAAGAAAATTGATTTTGAAATCATTGAGTTTTAAATTTCAATTTATTAGGTATTTTATTTTTTTATTTATTTAAACTGTGATAGAATAATTACTAGGCAAGAAGCCAATGAAAAAGGATGTCAGTATGTCTTATACTCAAATATCTTTAGAAAAGAAAAAAACAATTACAGGTAGAATAGCATTTATTGCTGCTCAATTTGCAATTATTTTTCTAGGTGTAATGGTTGGATTGTGAGTTGTTACACTGATAAGAATTAGTGAAGTAGAAACTAATAGTCAAATCGCTTTAGTTAGAATACTTGCTATAGTATTTACAGCATTAACAGCAGTTGCAACCATTTTAACGATTGTTTCATATTTGTTATATATCAAATATAAAAATTTATTGGATGGATTTGTTGATCAATCATTGAAAAGCATTCAAAAAGAAAAAGTTGATGTTAGCAAAAAACAAAATATTAATATTAAATTAACAGCTCCTGCTGTTCCAGCAGCAGCTCCTGTTACTAATACAACAAAAACAGTACAAAATGGTCCTGTAAAAAAAGTTGTTACAACTACAACAACTACAACTTCTAAACCAGGAACTGTGGTTAGAACTATTAATGCTATCCCAGCAAAATCAAAAACATCAGGTGCAAAACCAATGTTTTCAGGTTTAAAATCAATGTTTAAAAAACCTGCTGATGCAAAAGTTTCTCCAACAGATTCTGCAGCAGCAAAAACAGCAGTTAAAACTCCTGCAGAAAGACCAGTAGTTGGAGGTGTAAAACCCCCTGTTAAAGCTCCTGGAACAAGACCTGTAGTGGGTGCAAAACCTGTTGCTGCTACTCCAAGGGTAGCTCCAGTGAGACCATCTGTTGCTGCTACTTCTAAACCTAAAGTAGGTGTGTCAAAACCTGCTGTTGGTTCAAGACCTGTAGCTGGTAGTCCTAGACCTGTGATGCCAATAAGACCAGGTGTTGCTCCTGCAGCTAGAAGATAAAAAATAAACTCTAAATGTAATTATTTAGAGTTTTTTTAATTCACATCATCCATAATCTCTTTATATGATTTGTGTTCAATTATATCTCCAATGACTATATAGCATCAAATTGTTTTGCCAATATTTAATCCATTTGAATTTATTGCTTCTTTTTCCAAATATGTATCTCACAATTTCTTTTTAACTTCATAATCATATAATTTTTGCTTTTCTTTAAATTTTAATTTCATATGATAGTAACCATAGAATTTACTATCATTACTTATTAATATGTATTCAAGTGATGATGACAAAGGGACATCTATTTTTTTCATATATACAACACACCTTTTAATTTTAATTATATTTATTAATAAAGATTATTTAAGATTTTTTTAATGGGCTTGTAACTTAGTCTATAAATTTCTTTTTTTACTCCATATTCTTTTAATAAAGAAATATGATTTTTAGTTAAATAACCTTGATTATTAATGAAATCATATTCTGGATATAAATTGTTTAATTTTATTATTTCTAAGTCTCTAATATGCTTTGCAAGGATTGATGCACAAGCCACTGAAAAACATTTATTATCACCTTGTTTTAAATTTATTTGATTAATATCTAAATCAATATTTTCATAATCTGTAATTGCAATATCAAAATAGTTTTGAAGATCTATAGCAATTTCTTTCATGCCTGACTTTGAACATTGTTTTGGATTAATTAAGTCAACTTCTTTATTATTAAATATTACATATTTATATTTAATACAATTTTTAATAATTAGATTTGCAAGTTCTTTTCTTTTTTCTAAAGTTTTTATTTTCTTTGAATCTTGTATTCTTGAATCATAAAAATCTTTTTTTAAGATAACGCCAGCAACAACAAGAGGACCTGCAACACATCCTCTACCTACTTCATCTATTCCTAATATATTTTTATAAGAATTTCTTATTTTGTTATCATATTCAAATAGTTTATTTTTTATCATAATATTAATTATATTAATATTTTATTCTATATAATAAAACATATTATCTATTTAGGTATTTATGTATGAACGTTAATTGAAATGATATAGAAACTTATATAAGTGAAATTGATAATCCTAAAGGGAATATTTTATTTTTACATGGTTTTACTGGTAATTTTAATAATAAAATTAGTTTTAGATATTTTTTTAATGAGTATAATTTCTATGGTATAAATATGCCAGGACATGGCAATAGTAAATTTTTAAGTTTAAATGAACTAAATCAAAATTATTATGTTGATTTAGTTGTTGAATTCATTAAAAAAAATAATCTTAATAACTTAATTATTTTAGGTCATTCTATGGGTGGTGGAATTGCTTTATTGGTTTATAAAAAAATTAAAGAAAGAATTAATAAACTGATTCTTGAAGGGCCAGCAAATAAAGCAGTTTTTGAAAATTATGAAATGTCAAAAAAATTAATGCCTGAAACTTATGAAGATACAAAATTTATTATGTCAAAACTTTTTTATGATCCAATAAAGTTTTTTGGAACAAAAGAAAAATTTGAGCTGTATTGTTTAAATGAATTTAACTCTTTAAACACTAAATATAAAGATTTAAAAACATTGCTTAATAAAGAATTAATGCAACAATTTTTTGATAACATACAAGAGGCTATTAAAGAAATAAAAATACCTACACTTTTAGTTATTGGAAAGCATGATGAAATAGTTCCTTATAAGGCAACAGTAAATAATTTTGTTGAAAATGTAAGTGGTAATTATTTATCTTTGGTTGAATGTGATAATTGTAGTCATTTGCCTTTAACTGAAAATAGAGAAATTTTACCTTTAATAAAGCAGTTTATTGAAAAATAAAAACTTACAAACAAAGTTTTGCTTGTAAGTTATTTTATTAAATGGAGCAGATGACGGGAATCGAACCCGCGTCTCGACCTTGGCAAGGTTGTATTCTACCATTGAACTACATCTGCAACAGAAATATACCTTATAATTATAATATATTTTCTAAATTTATATATAGTTTTATAATATTAAATAATAGTATTAACTTTTTAAGGAGTTTACAGTGGAAAATAATAAAGTGGTTAACCAGAAAGATACTAGTAATACCAATCATTTAATTAAAAAAAATAATGTTGATAATGATAAAACTAAAAAAAATATTCCTGAAAATAAAAATACTAAATTATCTCAATTAATCAATCAAATGGAATGATTATATAAGCAAATACAAGACATTAATACTCAAATTGATATTAACAAAGAAAATGCAACTAATAAGGTACTTATTAGTAAGCAAAATAAATTGTATAGGGCACTTAATTCAAAAATTTCTAAAGCAGAGCGGTTAGTAAGTAATGATAAATATTCTTCTTTGCCTCCAGATATAGCAATATCTTTAACAAATGTTACAAAATATTATAGTTCTAAAACATTTGCATTAAAGGTATTGGACAACATTAATTTAAATATTTATAAAGGTGATTTTGTTGTTATTTTAGGTCCTAGCGGATCAGGAAAAACAAGTTTAATGAATTTACTATCTGGTATTGATGTGCCTACATATGGAGATGTTAATGTTGAAGGATTCAAATTACAAAATTTAACTAGTAGACAATTAACAAGTTTTAGAAAAGATGTAATAAGCTATGTTTTTCAAAGATATGGTCTACTACCAAATTTAACTGTTTATGAAAATGTTTTAATGGGTAGTTTTCTTGGTAAAAATACTTATAGTGAAAAAGTATTTCAACAAGAGAAAAACTTTAATGCTTTAACTGAGTTAAAAGAAAAAGAACGTTGTTTAAAAATTTTAGAAATTATGGGTTTATTATCTCAAAAAGAAAAATATCCATATGAAATGTCAGGTGGGCAAAAACAAAGAACTTCTATTGCAAGAACTATGGCTAAAAATCCTTTAATTATATTTGGAGATGAACCAACAGGAGCTGTTGATGAAGAAATGTCTCAAAATATAATTGATGCATTTGTAAAAATTAATCAAGAATTAAAAACTACAATAATAATAATTACTCATGATGAAAAAATATCTACATTTGCAAATAGAGTAATTTTTGTGTTAGATGGTAAAATTAATAATGTAGTGTGCAAACAGAAAGGTGTTAAGCTATAATGAAAATGAAAATCAAAAAAATTAAAAAAAGATCAAAAATTTTAGTTAGAGCAAGATTAATTGCTGAAGAAGTTGAATTAAATAGAAAAGAATATGAAAGCCTAACTATTGAAGATTTAAAAATTAGAACAGATTATTTAATAGATGGATTGGCTAATAATAAATTCACACTAGATGACATCATTGTTGATGCTTTTTCTATTGCTAGAGAAATAATTTATAGAGAACACAAATTGCTTGCATATACTGTACAAATGATGGGGGCATATGTTGTTCACTGTGGTGATTTTGCTGAAATGTATACTGGAGAAGGTAAAACATTAACAATTCTACTTGTTGCTTTCTTAAATGCATTGATGAAAAAAGGGGTTCATATTGTTACTGTTAATGAATACCTTGTTCAACGTGATGCTGAATTTGCTCAAAAAGCATTTGAAAAATTAGGAATAACTGTAGGTTACAATACATCTCAATTGAATAAGCAAACAAAAAAAGAAATGTTTGCAAGAGATATTACTTATACAACAAATTCAGAACTTGGTTTTGATTATTTAAGAGACAACATGGTAAGAAGTATGGATGAAAAGGTCATCCGTGAACTTTTTTTTGTAATTATTGATGAAGGGGACTCTGTTTTAATTGATGAGGCAAGAACGCCACTAATTATTTCTGGTAACCCAAAAGAAGATTACTCTTTATATCTTGATGTTGATAATATTGTATCTAGTTTGCAAGAAGAAGATTATTTTATTGATGTTGAATCAAACACAATTTCATTGACAGATTCAGGTGCTAAAAAAGTAGAAAATTATTTTGGTTTAAAAAACCTATATTCGGTTGAATCATCTGAAATTGTTCATAAAGTAACAAATGCTTTAATGGCTCATTATGTATTTGCAAATGGTAGAGAATATTTAGTAAAAGACGACAAGATTTATTTAGTTGATCAATTTACTGGTCGTATTCTTGAAGGTAGAAGTTATAACGCTGGTTTGCAACAAGCCATTCAAGCTAAAGAAAGGGTTAGAATTGAACCTGAAAATGTTGTTATGGCAACTATTACATATCAATCATTTTTTAGACTTTATCAAAGATTAAGTGCAGTTAGTGGTACTGCAATGACAGAAGCTGAAGAGTTTTTGAAAATTTACAATATGGTTGTTGTTAAAATACCAACTAATCGCCCTATTATTAGAATTGATAAAGCTGACTACTTTTTTGGTACCAAAAAAGTTAAATGAAATCATGTTATTGAAGAAATTGTCAATAGACACAAAAAAGGTCAACCAATACTTGTGGGTACAAGTTCAGTTACAGACTCTGAAATTATCCATGATAGATTGCAACAATTAGGAATTCCTCATCAAGTATTAAATGCTAGAGATAATTCTAAAGAAGCAGAAATTGTTAAAATTGCAGGTCAAAAAGGTGCTATTACAATTTCTACAAATATGGCAGGACGTGGTACTGATATAAAAGTTTCTGATGAAGTTAAATCATTGGGAGGGCTATATGTAATTGGTACAGAACGTCATGAGTCTCGTCGTGTAGATAATCAATTACGTGGTAGAACAGGTCGTCAGGGAGATCCTGGTGAATCAAGATTCTTCACATCTCTTGAAGATTCGTTGTTTAAAAGATTTGCTACTGATAGATTTGCAAAAGCATCTCAAAAACTTGAAGAAGATTTTTTTGATTCAAATTTCTTTTCTAGAATGCTTGATAGAACCCAAAAAAAAGTTGAAGGTTTAAACTTTGATATTAGAAAAAATTTAATGGATTATGATCATGTTTTATCGTTACAAAGAGAACTTGTTTATAAACAACGTGATCAAATATTATTACAAGAAAATAATTATAAGATTATTCAAAATATGGCAAAAGAATATGCTTCAAATCTTGTATATTCTTTAAAGGATAAAGATAATTCTGCAATTATTGATTCAAAAGCATTTGTAAAAATTGTTAACGAAGAGTTTTTAAAATTTAATTATTTTGGAGAGAATGATTTTGATAATATCATTTTAGATTCTGCAAGAGATTTTTTACTTGAACTGTTTGATATAATTATTAACAAAAAAATAGAAATATTAACTAACATAAATGCAAGCAATGTAATTGGTGAAATTTTATTAGTTAATTTAGATCAAAAATGAACAAATCATATTGATAAAATGACTAAATTAAGAGAAGGTGTTAATTTAAGATCTCTTGAACAAAGAAGCCCATTAAATATTTATATAGAAGATGGTAATAATTTATTTGAAAAAATGAAGAGTGATATTGTTAGAGATGTTATTAATGGAATTTGTAAATTAAGTTTACCAAATGAAACTGCAGAAATTACTGATGCACTTGACATGGCTAAGATTAAGCAATTTGATAAAAAAAAGTGCAAAACTTTTTCAGACAAACAGACAAATCAAACAATCTGATAAGTCAACCGATAGATTATTCTGATAATAAAACTATTCCTACTATAAATGAATCTAATGATAATTTAGAAGATATTGATAATTTTGAAATGTCTAGTAATTCAGAAACTATTGATAGTATTGAAAGTCAATTAGAAAATTATGAAAATAAAACTGATGATTTTGAAAACATTGAAAATGAAAAAGATAAACTTGATTTAGATTACATTCAAAATAATCCTCAAGAAATTGTTTCAGAATTACAAGATGATTTAGAAATTGAAGAAGATAAAGATGTTTTTTTTGATGAATATCCAAATGAAAATATCTCTTTAAATGAAATTGAAAATAATTTTGCTTCTTCTGATGTTCCAATTAAATTAATTCCTACAATTGATGATCAAATTGAAAATATTAATTCTATTGAAGAAGATAATTCTGAAATAATAGATAATCAAGAAAATGATGAACAAACAGTTAATAAAGATGATTTTATAATTGATGACAATAATAATTTAGAAGATATATCTAATAATTTTACTGAAGAAAATGAAAATGATAATTTTGTAAAAGAGTCAGAAGAAACAATACAAGCAAATGATGTTAATGAATTTGAAGATATTCAACCTGAATTTACTCCAGATGTATCTATTGATGAATATGCTAATAATTTACGTGGAAAAGTTCCTGTAAATCAAGAAGTTATAGAGAATGATAAACCTATTAATCCTGAAATTATATCAGATCAAAATTTAGTTAAACCTAGTGGTAAAAAACTAAGTGAATTAAAACCTAAAATGAAAAGATATAATCCAAATGAAGATATTCAACAAAATCCTCATAATCCAAAATATCTTTTCAATCCATATTATAAAGAAACAGATGTAGATAATATTCTAAGTCGTGATTTTGATGAAGCTTTTGTTGAAAATGAATCTTTATTTGATTTTGATATGTGGGATGATGATGACAAAAGAACACAAAAAATTCATGATAATAATTTTAAACCTGTTTTAATTAAAAAAAATGAAATAGAAATAGAAGACATCAATATTGAATATGATAAACCAGAAAACAATGTTCATACAGTTTTTGACAAAGATATTGAACCAATAGATTCAAAACCTAAGATTACTGTTGATTCAGAACCTGTTGTATATGCAAAAAATGTTGTTAATTCAAATAACTATCCTGACGATTTTGTAATAACTCCTCATGTTACAACTTATAACAAAAATGCTGATAAATTAAGTGAAGATACTTTTGAGAGTTTAAAAAAAGAATTTAAATTTAATCAAAAAGATTATAAAGATGCAATTGAAACAGAAATAATAAAAGAAACAGCTAAAAATTATTATGATAAAAAATATCTTGAAAAAAAGAATAGAAAAACTTTTGACCAACAATTAATGGATTTAATTGTTGAAAAGTCTAAAAGTAATTAATGTATAATTAATTTTAGTATTTAGCAAAAAGGACAAGCTTACTATGGAACAAAATTTTATTAAACCAAAATTTTTGGTTTTTCCAACTAAAGATAATGCTAACAAGTATGTTAGTGATTTAATTGTGAAAGCTGTAGCAAATAATCCAAATTTAATTTTGGGGTTACCAACAGGTGTTACACCATTAATTATTTATAAAAACTTAATTGATGCTAATAAAGCAAATGTTATAAGTTTTGCAAATGTTAGTACATTTAATATGGATGAATTTATTGGTATAGAAGATAAAAATTATGAGTTTTCTCGTCATAATTATATGGATCAAAATTTATTTGATCACATTGACATAAATAAAGACAATACCTTTTTTCCTATTCCTTTTGGATTTGATTTTAATGCAAATCCAAATTATGATTATGTTGATTATGATAGATTTATTGAATCAAAAGGTTATATAGATTTATTATTAATGGGTGTAGGTAATAATGGTGAACTTGCCTTTAATCAACCAAATGTGTCTTCTTTTGAAGATTTTACAAGTGTTGTTCAGCTAAGTGAACCTACAATGAATAGTTTATCAAAAACATTTGGTCATAGAAGTTTAGTACCAAATTATGCTGTAACAATGGGAATACAATCAATTTTATATTCTAAAAAAATTGTTTTAGTTGCTTATGGTGTTGAAAAAGCTGAAGCTTTATATAATTTATTTTTTAATAATGAATTTGATGAAAATTGACCTATCACTTCTTTAAATTATCATACTGATGTAATTGTTGTTTGTGATAAAGAAGCTGCAACATACATTATGGAAAGAAAAATACAATAACTATTTTTATATTTAAAATATTGACTATTAAGTCAATATTTTTTATTTGTTTTAATTAGCAAATAGATAATGAAAATTTTATTTTGTAAATTAAAATTTATATACATTTAATTAAGGCATATTTATGAAATTTGAATTACAGAGTAAATATAAACCAAGTGGTGATCAACCTGAAGCAATTGCAAAAATAACTGAAGGATTTAAAAAAGAAAAATTAAAATCACAAGTTTTAGTTGGAGCAACTGGTACAGGTAAAACTTTTACAATGGCAAATATTATACAAAATTTAAATTGTAAAACCCTTGTAATGGCTCACAACAAAACACTTGCAGCTCAATTATATAGTGAGTTTAAAGAAATGTTTCCTAATAATAGAGTTGAATATTTTGTATCTGCTTTTGACTTTTATCAGCCAGAGGCTTTTTTGCCAAAAACAAATACCTATATAGAAAAAAATTCACAAACAAATAATGATATTGAAATGTTGAACTTGTCAGCTTTAACATCATTAACTGAAAGAGATGATGTAATTGTTGTAGCAAGTGTTGCAAGTATTTATGCTTCAACTCCGCCTGTTGAATTTATGAATAATAAAATTATTTTGCATACAGGTGATGTTATTAAAATTAAAAATTTACAATATCAATTAGTAAATTTAAATTACCAAAGAAATGATATAGATACAACAACTGGTAAATTTAGTGTTAAAGGAGATCTTGTTGAAATAGCTCCAGGATATACAGACGAATTCAATATTAGAATTTCTTTTTTTGGTGATGATATTGAAGATATTAGCATTATTGATCCTTTAACTAAAAAAGTGATTAGAAAAGAAAATAGAATAACTATTAGTGCAGCTGACTTGTATTTAGCAAATAAAGCGACTTTAGAAGAATCTTTAAAAAGGATTAAAGAAGAACTTGATGAAAGACATAAATATTTTATTAAAAATAATAAATTAATTGAAGCGCAAAGAATTTGAGAAAGAACTATACATGATATTGATTCTTTTAAAGAGTTTGGATATTGTTCTGGAATTGAAAATTATGCAAGACATTTAGAACTTAGAGAAGAAGGAAGCACTCCATATACAATTTTTGATTTTTTTAAAGGCAGTGATTGATTATTAATTGTAGATGAATCACACATGATGGTTCCACAAATTAGAGGTATGTATAACACTGATAGAAATAGAAAACAAACCCTTGTAGATTATGGTTTTAGACTTCCTAGTGCTCTTGATAATAGGCCATTAAATTTTGATGAATTTCAAAATAAAATTAATAAAGTTTTATATGTTTCTGCTACACCTAATGAATGAGAAATTAATCAATCTAAAAAAGTTGTTGAACAAATTATTAGACCAACAGGTCTTGTTGATCCAATTGTAGAGATTAGAAAAACAGAAAATCAAATAATAGATATTGAAAATTTAATTAGAGATCAAATTAAAAAGAAAGAAAGAACATTTGTCACTGTTATGACAATTAGAATGGCTGAAGAATTAACACAATATTTGAAAACTAAAAATATTAAAGTTGCATACTTGCATAATGAATTAAAGACATTAGAACGTTTTAAAATTTTAAATAATTTAAGAAAGGGTATATATGATGTTGTTGTTGGCATTAATTTGCTTAGAGAAGGACTTGATGTTCCAGAAGTCTCTTTAGTAATTATTTTAGATGCAGATAAACCAGGTTTTTTTAGAAGTGATAAATCTTTAATACAAATTATAGGAAGAGCTGCTCGTAATGCAAATGGTAAAGTTATTATGTATGCTGATAACATGACTGAAGCAATGGAAACTGCAATTAAAGAAACTACTAGAAGAAGAAATTTGCAAATAGAATTTAATAAAAAACATGATATTGTTCCAAAAACAATTATTAAACCAATAGCACTAGATCTTAATAGAAGTGATGTTAACCTTGATTTTAAGTCTTTAATGGATAAATCTAAAAAAGCAAAACAAATGAGAGGACAAACAATTGCTAAATTAAGAGAAGAAATGTTAACAGCAGCTAAAAATCAAGAATATGAAAGAGCTGCTTATTTAAGAGACATAATAATAGAGTTAGAGCAAGGAAATTAGTTTAATGTAAAACTCTTAGATTTTCATAGTAATTACAAATGTTATTATACTTATTTACAATTTATAAGGTTATATTGATTTGAAAAAAATATAATCAACATAATTGATAGAGGAATATTATGAAAAAATATTTAAAAAAAATTTTGACTTTATCCTCATTTTTCCCTTTGGTATCTTTTGCTTTTTATAGTTTTAGTTTTATCCAAAGAGAAAGTTTTTTAACTAATAATGATAAAGAACAAGTATATGAAGGAAATGTGATTCATAGGGATTTTAGATCAAATGAGGTGCTTCCAACAAAGTATGATCCTAGAGGAACAGAATTTGATGCACCTGTAAAAAACCAAGCTACAGATCCTTTATGTTGAGCATTTTCAACTGCTTCTCTTGCTGAAAATAATTTGTTGAAAAACAAAATATATCCAGATATCAATAAAAACAACATAAGAGATATTTCTATTAACGCAAACAACATTAATTTTGCTACAAGAAATTGATTGAAAGAAGCAGACAAATTAAATTTGACTTTTGATGACTATAAAGAAAGTGATTTAGTTAGTGGATTTTATACTTCATATGCAAATGTAAAATTATCTATGTGATATGGGACAATGGTTTTTGAAAAAGAAATGCCAGCAAATAAAGGTAATGAATATGGTACGTCTGCAGCCTATCTAAATGAATATGTTTTTTTAGATGACAATAATAAAACTATTGATAATATTAAACAAGCTATAAAAAAATATGGTGGTGTAACTTTTAGTTATAATTCAGCTATTTTGAGCACAAATGGGTCAAATTATTATAATTTAAAAAAAGGAACTGTTACTCACAATTCTGTAATTGTTGGTTGAGATGATACTATATCAAAAGACTTGTTTACAAGAGGTGATACTCCTAGTAGAGATGGTGCTTGAATTGTAAAAAATAGTTGAGGTCCAGGAGCACATGATGATGGATATTATTATGCATCATATGATTCTTATATTGTGGATGTTACAGCTGCAAATTATGGATCGCCTAATGAATATAGAGATGCAAATTATTATCATTATGATGTTAATTATGAATCATATACTTTGCCTATAATAAAAGAAAGCGCTGCTATATATCCTGCTCTTAAAACATCATATAATAAAAAAGAATTTTTAAAAGAAGTTTCATTTGAATTGGGTGGACAAAATGTAACTGTTGAAGTAAGTGTTTATACAGATTTAAAAAATATTGACACTGGAATACCAAAATCTCCTAAAAATAATCCTACAAAGGGTATTCTTGTTCATCAAGAACAAGCAACATATCAATTTCCTGGTATGTATTTTTTGAGATTAAATAAACCAGTAGAATTACCACATAACAAACCATATAGTGTTGTTATAAAAATAATAAGTGGTGAACATGATGGCACATCAGAACCAATAATTAAAACAACAAAAGAACCTTTATCAAGAAATGATATGACTTTTTATAAAGATAAAAATAATGAATGAAAAAATTTATTAAATAACTCATCAGTAGCAAGAGTTAGAGCCATAACATATACAGAAGATGATAAGAATGCTAATTTAGAAAATGCTAAAAATCTTAATTATGGGCAAGTTGTCTTAAATCAACATTATTATAACTATAAATCCAACAAGTCATTAGATTTTGACGTTTATATCAACGATAAAAAATTAGTTAGAAATCAAGATTATAAATTAAAAAGCAGAATAGAAAGACTAGGCATTAGGGGTGTTGATTTTCCTGCTGGAAAAATGGATGAAATTATAGGTAGCGGTACTCTTATAGTGGAAGGTATTGGAGAATATTCGGGACAATTATCTAAAAATTATAGTTTATTAATGCCTTATACTCCAAATCTTGATGAACTAGGAGTATATAAAAAAGATTATTTAAGTCAATATATGGAAATGAGCATTGATCCAAGCATTACAAAATATTCTCAAATTAAATTACCAAAAGATTGAAAATGGCTTGTTGATGAAAACAAAGACATTACTTTTGATACATTGGTAACTGAACATTTGATGTATACTGGTTCAGAAAATCAAGATTATTATTGAACATTTTATCCTAAAATTATATTTAAAAAATCAAGTGGCGGTGGTTCTGTTACGCCAAATCCAAATCCAGACCCAACACCAACTCCAGATCCTACACCAGCTCCAGACCCAAATCCTGATCCAACAATTAAAAATTTAAGTAATGCTATTATAACTTTTTTAGATGTTTCATCTTATTACTATACAGGTAAAGAAATTAGACCTACTATAAGTGTTTCTTATGAAGGTAGTACATTAGTTGAAAACACAGATTATACTTTAACTTATGAAAATAATTTGAATGTTGGAACAGCAAAAGTCATTGTTAATGGTTTAGGCAATTATAATGGTGCAAAAGAAAGTGCTTTTACAATTCAAAAAATAGTTTCAAATACAATTACACATTTTGAAATTAAAGATAATAAACCAGTTGCAAGTGCAACTTTTGGAGAAGTTAAATTTAGATATTCAACAGATGAAACATTTAGTAGTGGAAAAATATATGATGAATATCCTAATGATGAAGGAACATATTATGTTCAAGCATATGTGGTTGGAACAAATAATTATAATGAAGTTATTTCAAATAAACAATTAAAAATTTTTGTATCAAATTCTTCATCACAAAATCAAGACGATTTAAATGTTAATAATGCCAATAATAAAAATAGTTTGTCAAAAACAAAATTAATAATTATTTGTTCAATTGTAGCATCTATTATTATTGTTGGAAGTACAGTAGGAATTGTTAGTTGAATGTTGTTAAAAAAGCGCAAGAAAAAATAGTAATTAAATTAAAATCTATTTTTAATTCATTAATTTTGTTAAATATTAAAAATTAATGAATTTTTTTTATTTATTAGATTTACAATATATTTATAAAAAAATTTTTTTATAAAAAAGGATATAAGTGTTATGAGAACAATTGTAATTGGTGTAAACCATGCTGGTACTTCAGCAATTAGAACGTTACTTTCTCAAAATCCATCAGCTGATGTTGTTGCTTTCGATAGAAATGATAACATCTCTTTCTTAGGGTGTGGGATTGCATTAACAGTTGGAGGAGTAGTAAAAAATACACAAGATTTATTTTATTCTAACCCAGCTGAATTAACAAAAATGGGTGCTAAAATATTTATGAAGCATGATGTTAAAAAAATTGATAGAGTTTCTAAAACTGTATATGTTGAAGATTTATCTAACAATAAATTAACTGCATGAAAATACGATAAATTAATTTATGCAGCTGGTAGTTGACCTATTGATAGACATGTAGAAAATCAAGATTTAAAAAATGTAGAAATTTGTAAGATTTATCAACATGCATTAAAGTTGATTGAAAAAGCTAATGACCCAACAATTAATACTGTAGCTGTAATAGGTGCAGGTTATATTGGTATTGAATTAGTTGAAGCTTATCATCAAAAAGGGAAAAAAGTTGTTTTAGTAGACTTTGCTCCAAGAGTTTTAGCTAATTATTTTGATAAAGAATTTTCAGATGTATTAGAAAATAAATTAGTTTCTTCAGGTGTTTCAGTGTATTTAGGACAAGGTGTTACTAAATATGTTGGAGATTCAAACGGAAAAGTTACTGGTTTAGTTACTGATAAAGGTAATGAAATTCAAGCTGATTTAGTAATTCAATGTTTGGGATTTGCTCCAAATCATTCATTGTTACCAGATCTTGAAAAAGTTCAAAATGGTGCAATTAAAGTAAATGAAAAAGTTCAAACAAGTGATCCAGATATTTATGCTATTGGTGATTGTGCTGCTATATATGATGCTGCAACTAAACAATATAGAAACATTGCTTTAGCTACAAATGCAGTTAAATCAGGTATTGTTGCTGCTTCACAAATTAATGGTGCAGAATATGTAAAATTAAAATCAATTGTAGGTACAAATGCATTGTGTGTATTTGGTCACAAATTTGCAAGTACAGGTGTAAGTGAAGAAGCTGCTAAAAGATTTGGTTTAAATGTTAAATCTGCATTCTATGAAGATAATGATAGACCAGAATGAATGAACACAGTTGAAAAAGTTGGTGTTAAAGTAGTTTATGAAGAAGATACATTGAGATTAGTAGGAGCTCAAATTTTATCTTATGGAAATGCTAACCATACAGAATGAATTTTCTCATTAGGATTAGCAATTCAACAAGGATTAAGTTTGTTAGATGTAGCATTCACAGATGTTTACTTCTTGCCTCATTTAAATAAACCATTCAACTTTGTATTATCAGCAATTTTAAAAGCCATCGGAATGAAATATATTGCTTAATTAATAAAATATGTGAGTGTTTTTAGCATTTACATATTTTATTGGTATATATTATGTATTCGATTAAACGTTATATTATTTCTTATATTTCTTTAAAAATATTAAAAGGCGAATTTCCTGTTAATGAAAAATTGCCAAGCGAAAATGCTTTTGCTAGAAAATTTAATTGTAGTAGATTAACAGCTCGTAGCTCTCTTGTGGCATTAGAATCTGCTGGAATATTAAAACCTGTTCGTGGTTCAGGGTATTATGTATCAGATAATTCTGTCATAATAATCATGTTACCTAAATTTATTCAAAATAATTCAAAAACCCAAAGAACAAAAGTTATAAATACTCAAGAAGCTGTTGTGCAATTAATAACAGAATACTATGATAAAAATAAAAGTGTTATAGGTGTTGTTAAATGATCAGTATCAAAAGATTTGTATGTTGATATTGCAGAACAGTATGAATTAGATATGAATATATGTGATTATATAATTGATTCTAATGTTAAGGGCTTTTCATTTGATGAATATATTGAGTATGATACTGAATTAAACAAGATGTTTATTACTAGAGAATATTATGATGAAGAAAGATATGTAATATTTAAAGCTTCTTGTTGATATATAGATTTTAAAAGAATATCTTTTAGAAGTTTTGGAATTAATTAAAATAATAATTATAAATTTAATAATGTTTATTAAAGTAGGTTAAAACCTACTTTTTATTTTGTCATAAAAAAATAACCATAATTTTTTATATTTTCAATATTGAATGAGATAAATTGTTTATATATAATCATATTATTAAATTAAAAGCACGGTTGTCTAGTATGAAAAAAAATAATAAGATATTGATGAATGTATTTTTTTTATTTTCTGTAGTTGGTTTATCTACAGCAACTGTAGGTTTTTTAAAAAATGACAATGCTTTTTATAATCTTAGTAATAATAATTTAAAAGCTGTTTCAGCTGATGATATGTCTTTAAATATTAATAATAGAAATAACAACAATGAAACTCCATATGGAATTGTTAATATTTCTGGAACAAAAGTTAGATTAATTTCTTTTTTTAACACAGTTGTTTGAGAATATGATTTAAATTCAAATAATTCAATAATCAAGCAAATTACTAATTCAGTGCCAAGCAGTGTTGCTAATAACTTTTTTGTAAAATACAATCCATTTACAGATCATATTATTGTTTATGGAAAAGTTACAGTTAGTAGTTCTACTTCTCCTTTTATATTTCAACTAAACTTACAAACAGGATTGCCATATTATGCAAAGTCAAATAGTACTCTTGGAATTTTATCAAGTTCTACACTTGGGAATATGGAAATATTTGATTTTTATATTAATAAAAATAATGGTGTGATTTTTCCAATACCAAAAAATGGTTTTAATAATAATGGAAACAGTGATATTAAATTAGTTAACTCAATAAGTTATGATGTTGTACAAACTAAGTTTACAGGTTTGACAACTGCTAGTTTTACATATGAAGCAAGTAAATCTATTCAAGCTATTTTTGATATAAGCAATGATGTATGAGGGTTTACTCTTTTTACTAAAAATACTGGGACTACTAAAGATAAAATTCAATATTTTTTATTTGATGGTTCATTAAACTTTGTAATTAAATCTAGTGAAATTGAAGTTAATTCAACAAATGGAAGTGCAACTACAAGTTCTCACTCAGAACATTCAGTTGCTACTCCTGTTGTAATCCCTTATATTGAACAAAATAAACAAATGTATTTGTTAATGGACTCAAGCGTTGTGCCAATAGGTGATTCTAATTATACTAATAGTTTTATTTATGGAACTGAATCATTTTGAACTTTTAAATTTTATTATGATAAAACAGGAAATAGTCATACATTTACTCAAGGTAATAGTACATCAAATATTATGATGAATGGTTCACCATACTCCATTCTTTCATTTGATTTGGATAAGAAAAACAATGTTTTATATTATATATCATATGGAACAACAAGTAGCACTCCTAAAACAATTGATTGAGCAAAATATATAATTGGATCTTTTAAAATAGAAAATGCAACAATATCTTCTATGCACACAGCGTTAACTATTACAACTGATGCTAATGTTAAAACTATCCCATCTTTTAGCTTGATCAATGATGCTAATATTAAAAATAACAATGGATGATTTGTGTTGCAAGAGGCAACATATACAGCAAATTTTAGTTCAACTTTAAATATATCAACAACAAATCCTGAAAAAATAAATTTTAAACGTGGTAATGGTGTTCCAGGAACTTCAGGACTTGGAACTCTTACTGCATCTAATAGTTGGAATCGTGTTATAGAGAATTCTTATTCAACTGCAGCTGATAGCTCTAATTATAAAAGTAAGTTACCACAAGATGTTCCAGAAAGTGAAATATTAAATTGAGTAAGCTACAGTTTTTCAAACACAACTAATAGTTTTGATTATAGCATCACAAAGTCACTAGAAAATATGACAGCTTTAAGTGGTTATACATTATCAGGGTCTAATAATGTTTTGTTTAATAATTCTACAGGAGCATTAAAAGCTAGAGTGAAAGTTGATTTTGATGAATGATGAAATACAGGTAGTAAATATACAAGATATATTGATATAGATTTAAATATATTCAATACAGTAGAAAAATTAAAATTTATTTTAGTTACAAATAATACAGTAGATAGTACAAAGTATCAAGCAATTGAAACTTTAAAACAAACTAAAAAACCAAGCGAAGTAACAACACAGGAAATATTAGATAATTTTTTTGTTGTAGGAGCAAATTCTTCATTAAATTTAACTACCAATTCAATTAGTATCAATGGTACAGGTAGTAATACAACACCAAATTATAATTATCCAATAAAAGTTACTACAGATGATGTTGGAGGAGTGTTGTCATTAACTTATGATTTATCATCTTTATCATCACTTAGTATGGAAAGTACTAATGTTAGAGGAAGATATGATTTTACAAATTTTGTAAAAGAAATAACAACAACTCAAATAACACTTAATGTAACAAAATTTAATGAAATTAAAAAAAATAAATTACCTTATGAATTTGATTTAGATGATATAGTTTCTTCATTAAACGTTCCAAGTATTTATAATAATTATGCGAATTGAGAACTAACATATAATGATACTCCTTATACTGAAGCTTATTATAATAATTTGATGACTGGAACAACATCTTTTACAATTAAATATAGAAAAGATAATACTATACCATCAACAATTCCTGACACTGATTTAATTGTTACTGTTGATTCAAATTCTAATGGTACAGGTTGCAAGAAAATATCTGATATAACAGGGAACAGCATTACATTTGATGAAAATGTAGCATTATCATTAACAGGTGATATGTCTCTTAATGATGTTAATGATAATTTAGGAACTTTATTAAGAAAAACAATTGGTATTAAAAATAATTGATTTAGTTCAAGTGAAATTAATTTAACTTTAAACAATGATAAAACAACAAATAATGTTGCAACATATAATCTTTCTTTTAACAACAATCAAATTAATTCTAATATTAAATTGTTTAATACAGTGGATAACACTTATTACCATTTATTAGTGAAACAAGAATTTATAGAAAAACTTAAAACAAATCAGGAAACATCAAATTTGTTTAGTTTGACAGAAGTTTCTTTTAAATATAGTTTAGTTAAATATAATTGAAATTATGGGATAACTCAAACAAACACTATTCCACAAATGAATTATGAAACTATGTTAAATTCAATTAATGAAGAAAGACAAGCAAATAATAAAAATAAAATTGAATATGAATTTTTGCTGCCATCTCAATTTATTAGCAAATATAAAAATAATTGACAAGAATTTAATGAATTATATCCTTTAATATCACCAATAAAAAATTCTACATCTTTAAACTCAACAAACACAAATCCTGAATATTTTGAAATTGATGAAATAGTATTTATAGGTAATGATTCTTTAGGTACTGTAAATGTAAGATATACATTACTCTATAAAAATTTAGGATCTAGTGGATTAAAATCAAATGCTGAAATAATATTAACAAATTTTAAGACACTTGAAAGTAATTCAAACAATTATTTAACATTAGTTATTATACTTAGTGTTATTTTAGCTTTAATTGTGATTATTACTCCAATTATATTAACATTTAGACGTAATAAATATTTACATGCAAAGAAAAATAATTCAAATAATAATGGTGAACTATTAAAGAAATTAAATAAAATTAACAAAAATGTTGTTCCTGTAAAAACAACAAACCAAATTTATAATAAAAAAATAGTGGATAAATTAGCTAATCCAAATGTAGCTTCTAATAAGGAAAATAATAAAAATTTATTGGAGCAAAATAAATTAAGTATTCCAAAAACAAATAATGTAAATAAACCAATAATTGTTTCTAATCCTAATGTAATAAGGACTAGAGGAAATAAAAATATTAATAATTCAAATGACAAGAAAAAATAATTTCTCTTTATTTTTAATATAAGAATACAATAGTATAAATATAATACTATTCCCTGAATGAAATATGAAGTGCAACATCATAATAGCACAACTTATAACTCATAGCCAATAAAATGGTTATGAGTTTTTATTACCTTTCTATATAATGTTTATTTATTTCATAACTTGATTTAAAACCAAACATTTTTCTTGGCATGAGGTTTATCCTATTTTGTAGTCTAACTACATCATCATCTGTTAATAAATCAAAGTCTGTTCCTTTTTTATAAAATCTTCTAATAATACCATTAGCATTTTCATTACTTCCTCTTTGAAATGAAGCATATGGTTCACAATAATAAATTTTGCAATTTAATCAATAGGCAAGGATTCCTATTTTATTAAACTCAATTCCATTATCTATTGTGATTGTTTTTACTTTTAAATTATTTTGTTCAACTAGTTTTTTAATTGTTGAATTTATTGTAAAAGAATTTTTATTTTTGACTTTAACAATATATGTCATTCTTGTAACTCTTTCTACTAGAGTTAGCAAAATTACTATATCCAGCTTTTCTTTTTTCCAATAATTAAATCTGCTTCAAAATGTCCATACTATTCTCTTTTTTCTATTTTTAGAAGGTCTAGCTCAAAAAGGAAATACATATTTTTCATCAAATTTAGAAAACATACCTTTATGTCTTTTTCTTCCTTTTACATATCCTTTTCTGAGTCTATCTGATCTTTTTAATTTTCATCTATTGGATTTTATTCAATTAAAAACCTGTCTAGAACTTGGTGTTTTGACACAAGGATAATTTTTTTTAATATAATGACAAGTTGCTTCAACTCCATGATCTATTTTTCTAAATTTATCTAAAAATAAATCTGTAAAGCTTTTGTATCTATCAAGATAAAAAGCATGAGAATTTCATTTTCTATTTAAGTATTTTTTATGAGCATTATTAGAATTATATATTCCACAAGATTCATTTCTTTTTAATTCTCTTGAGATTGTAGATCTATGTCTATTCAATTCTTTTGCAATTGAATTTAAAGATCTTTTTCTTGGTAGAACATAAATTCAATTAATGCTCTTTCTTTTTCTGATAAATGGTTGTATAACATAGTGGGTGTCTCGTTGTTATGGAAAACTATAAGGGCACCTTTTTTCTTTTGTCTATTTTATGTAAACAAAAAAATGAAGTGCACATATATTTTACAATATGTGTTGCACTTCATATTTCAATCGAGCAATAGTATAAATATAATACTATTGTTTTTTTATTAAAATTATATATATAACTTTATAAATGCATATATAAAACAATTCTAATAATATAGAATTTTCTAATGAAAGTAATATATTTGTATAATGTATCATTGTATATATTATGAATGTATATATTTTTAATATTTAAACCTATTATAAGGATGTATATTATGTCAAACAAAATTTCTTTAAATAAAGTTAACCTTAGAAAAGGTAATATTTCAAAGCCGAAAAAAGAAATTAAAGTTTTATCAAAGAAAACAATATTATTAGGAACAATGTCAACAATTTTAGTTGCAACTCCTATGACTTATTGTGTTTATCATTTAACAAATCAAAGTATAAACACTGTATGATTTAACGGAAAGTCTTTTAGTAGCAAAGATGATGTTTATAATTATGTTGAAAAAAATTCAATTGTTGAAAATTATAAAAGAGAAGATGAAACAAAATCTAAATGAGTTCTAAGATTAGGAAAATTAGAACAAGTTTTTGAAACACCAGAAGCTTTAAGAGAATATATTTATAAAAATCAATTAAGTGTTGAAAATTATGTCACTTCTTTAGATTTATCACAATATATAGATCAATCTACGGGTATTTTACAAATAGATCAAGTAATTGGACAACTTAATAAAGAAGATAGCAACAATAAAGTAAATACTTCAACAATATATAAAGGTAAGAATGACTCAATTAAAACTTCAAATGATGATGCTTATTCATCTTATTTTGAACCTAGAGAAGCATACTATTTTAACAATATGTATTTTAACTCAAAAGAGCTTTTAAGGTCTTATTTGCTTTCTGATTATTTACCAAATAACAATTCTAGTTTTAATTCAATTACTATAGTTGCTCCTAATGGATCAACTTCTGCTCCAATTAATGTTAATAGTTCTAATGCTGTATCATATTTAACAAACTTTATAAATAGTAATGTAAGCAAAGTTGTAGAATATTCAAATCCAAAAAATGGCCAAAAAATAAATATAACATCTGAAAATGTTAATTCTGTTGTTAATGATATTGATGTTAGTAATTTTTCATATCAACATGTTCAAAGCAATCAAGGTGAATCAAGATATGTTATAGATAATAGCATCAATGATAACTATAACTTAATAGGACCATATTTTTATAATGGTAATTTAGATATTGGTAGTTTTACAAATAAAAGTATGTGAAAAAAAGTTAGTGGAATGACAAATAACACAAAACATAAAGTAGCTTTTCAAGAATCTAAAATTGATAATATGATTGGTTCATTTTTTACAATGATTATGAATGATGATAATCAATTAAACATGAAAGAATCAGAATATGAAAATAAAAATGTTAGAATTTTTAGAACATTACTTCAAGATGAAATGGGCAATTCTTTAGATGAAACATATCTATCTGATTTGAAAGATTTTAGCCAAGATTTGTATAATGAAGTTATTTCAACTAATATTAATTTAATGAATGGGAAAAAATATAATACATTTTATAAATTCCCTGTAATGTATAGTTTTATATTGCAAAGATTAATTAGTAGAAATGCTAATCAAAAAATTATAGATAAAACAATTGATTACTTTGGTCAAGTTGCTGATTTTTTACAAGATATATTAGACATCATTGTTTTAGATGAAAAAATGTTAATTGGAAAAGATGGATCAAAACTTGATATTAAATCATTATTTAAAATTGGGGATAGTACATTAGATTTGAACACAACTCCTGAATATTACATGAATAAATTAAAAGAATATCCTTTATTAATTGCTGCAATTAGTTCATATATTGGAGCAGCTAATAATTTAAATATGTTGAGTGGATTAATGACTTTTTCAGGTTATGATCAAAGTTATTTGTTTGAATTTAATGTAATTAGCAAAGATGAATTTTATAAAGAAGAAAATTATAGTGTGTTTAAAAACATCTATGAAACTTTTTCAAAGTTAAATATTACTGATATATTTGAAAGTTTTGCAATTCATAGTCAGTTAAAAGAAGTAAAAGATGTTATTACTTTAAGTACTGAAGAAAAAATTAAAGTTTTATCATCTACTTCTTTAAGAAGTAAAAATGTAGCAATTTATGATATTTTGGTTGGTGTTACAGCATCAAATGCTACTATTCATGAATTAAGTGATGCAGCATTACGTGCTGAAATTGATGAATACACAAAAACTGGTAAATTTGATCAAACAGGTTATTTATATAAAATAAAAGATAAAGCTAGTTGATTTATCGAATATACAAAATTAAATCCTGATGCTGATTGATATAAAACTTATTTGTTAGTATTAACAGATCATAGATTAAATAAAGGAGTTTTTACTACTAAAGAAACTCTTACTAATCAAGCAGCATATAAAGCAGCTATAGGAAAATTAACAAGTATTTGTTTTGCTTCAAGTATTGGAGTTATAGATGCTCTAAATGATTTATATTGATCATATCAAATTTGATCGACATTACATGATGTTGATAGGTTTTGAGATTTAATGAGTACTTTAAATAATGCTATTAGACGTAAGTGACATGACATAAAAGATTATTTTACACCTAATTTTGTGTGAAATTATTTACATTTTCATCCAAATGCTATAAAGTTAGATTTTGTAAGAAGATGAAGTTCATTCAAAATTATGACAAAATTTGATGACTATGTAATGCCTGTTCTTAATGCAATTGGTCCTGCTTTTGGTATTGCTTTTGCAGCTTTTGAAATATTTGCAATTGTTACTGAAATTTTAAAAGTTGAAAAATTTACTGATTACTATATCTATACAACAGCAGATGGTACAGAATTTATTTGAGATGGTGGGCAAACTACAAGTAGATATTTTGGTTTAGAAGTTAAAGAAGTAAATTCAATAGATGACATGAAACTTATTGAACCAATTCAATTTACTCTTCCTCAAGTTCAAGAATTTTATTATTATAACCAAGTTAAATATTATAGTCCTGAAGAATTGAAAAGAGATCAATTAAAACAAATGTTATATGGAAAAATGGATTTATCTAATAATAAATACTTTAGTTATAAATATACATTTGCAAATGTGAATAGTTATCACTCTTCATCATTTAATTCAATAGAAGAAGTTTTAAACCATGTTATTTCTGATTTAGGTATAACTAATAATGCAAATGGAACAATTGATATTTCAAATATAAATCAAACAAGTGTTTATTTTGGTAAAAAAGTTTATTCGTTTAGTAATGGAATTTCAACTAATACTGCAGAACATAGTGTTATAGCTACTAATATACTTAATTCTATTAGACCTACTTTAATTGCAAAGATCCCAACTTTAGTTGATGGCTATGCTGATAATATTGATTCTAAAGAATTTAAGTTACCAGGATTAGTTTGAAATAATGGAGCTATCATCAATAATATAGAAGAAGCTTCAAATTATGTTGTTGATAATAGTGCTAATGCACTAAAAAATGGATCAACTATGCCTTCTGATGGAAACATTAGTAGTGATATGTTTGTTGAAAAGGACAGCAAACTTGCTATTACTAAGGCAAAAGAATCTTTATTAGCTACTTTTAAATCTAAATTCAATATAAAAACCAAAAACATTTTAACTTCATCTTATATTTTGAACAATAGTTTTGAAAATATACCAAGTGATATTAATAATGTAAGTATTTATAAAGCTACATTACCTGATTTAGGAACAATGTATTTTTCAGATAGAATAAGAGCTGAAAGATGATTAATTAAAAACATTAATTTCGAAAAATACATTAACTTAGTTGATGACAAGAAATATATTTATAATAATCAAATATTTAGAAGTAAAAAAGAACTAGAACAATTTGTTGATAGTTGTATTCATTAATAATTTAATCCAAAACAAATTTTTATTTGTTTTGGAGCTGCATTGAAATATGAAGTGCAACACATATTGTAAAATATATGTGCACTTCATTTTTTTGTTTACATAAAATAGGACAAAAGAAAAAGGTGCCCTTAGTTTTCCACAACAGCGAGACACCCACTATGTTATACAACCATTTATCAGAAAAAGAAAGAGCATTAATTGAATTTATGTTCTATCAAGAAAAAAGATCTTTAAACTCAATTGCAAAAGAATTGAATAGACATAGATCTACAATATCAAGAGAATTAAAAAGAAATGAATCTTGTGGAATATATAATTCTAATAATGCTCATAAAAAATATTTAAATAGAAAATGAAATTCTCATGCTTTTTATCTTGATAGATACAAAAGCTTTACAGATCTATTTTTAGATAAATTTAGAAAAATAGATCATGGAGTTGAAGCAACTTGTCATTATATTAAAAAAAATTATCCTTGTGTCAAAACACCAAGTTCTAGACAGGTTTTTAATTGAATAAAATCCAATAGATGAAAATTAAAAAGATCAGATAGACTTAGAAAAGGATATGTAAAAGGAAGAAAAAGACATAAAGGTATGTTTTCTAAATTTGATGAAAAATATGTATTTCCTTTTTGAGCTAGACCTTCTAAAATAGAAAAAAGAGAAGAATATGGACATTTTGAAGCAGATTTAATTATTGGAAAAAGAAAAGCTGGATATAGTAATTTGCTAACTCTAGTAGAAAGAGTTACAAGAATGACATATATTATTAAAGTCAAAAATAAAAATTCTTTTACAATAAATTCAACAATTAAAAAATTAGTTGAACAAAATAATTTAAAAGTAAAAACAATCACAATAGATAATGGAATTGAGTTTAATAAAATAGGAATCCTTGCCTATTGATTAAATTGCAAAATTTATTATTGTGAACCATATGCTTCATTTCAAAGAGGAAGCAATGAAAATGCTAATGGTATTATTAGAAGATTTTATAAAAAAGGAACAGACTTTGATTTATTAACAGATGATGATGTAGTTAGACTACAAAATAGGATAAACCTCATGCCAAGAAAAATGTTTGGTTTTAAATCAAGTTATGAAATAAATAAACATTATATAGAAAGGTAATAAAAACTCATAACCATTTTATTGGCTATGAGTTATAAGTTGTGCTATTATGATGTTGCACTTCATATTTCATTCAGGGTCCAAAACAAATTTTTATTTGTTTTGGATTTTTTTATTCATTAATTAAATATGGAATTATAATATATTTATTGTTTGAATGGGTTTATAATTTGGCAATTAATTAATTTATCATTAATTTTATTAATATAACTAACAAAATAACTAGTATTTTTAAAATACTTGTTTTTTATAAAAAAACATTTTATATTTGTTTTATAAATTATAATTTAATGTGTAAAAAGGAAGGGGAATATATGAAAATTTCAATAATATATCATGTTTATAAAGAACATTTTAATTTGAATGAATCAATTGAAAGTATACTTAAACAAGATAACAAAAATTTTGAGTTAATTTTAATTTTAGATGCCCCTTCTGATAATGCTTCAGATATTATAGAAAAATTTGATTTGTTTAAAGATAAAAGAATAAAAATAATTAAGTTTATGGAAAATTTTGGTAGATCTTTTACCTATAATTTTGCATTGGATAAAGCAAAAGGTGATTATGTATATTTTACAGAATCTAAGGTTATTTTAGAACCAAATTTTATTGGCGAATTATTAGATGTAATCAAATCTAATAACAACAAATATGACTATATTAATTTTTTGGTTAGTAATAATGATTCATTAACTAATCTACCATATGAAGTTGGTGCTGGATTTGATAATGAATTAGATAATATTGTTAATATAAAATTAACATTGAAAGATAAAATATTTAAAAGAAAATTTTTAATTGATAATAAAATTGAGTTTGCTCAATATAAAAATTTTCACTCACTTTATATTTATAATGTTTTAGAAAACTATAAATATGCATTCTATCTTGATAAACAATTAGCTAATTGAAAAAGAGAACTTAAAAAAGGTTATGAATATAATTTGTATAATATATTAGAATCTGCTGAAATGTTATGTGAAATATTGATGAAAAAAAATGAGTATGATGAAGATAGAATTAATGCATATCTTACATGAATACCAATTTGTATTTTGTATGAATTTGTTAAAAAAATGTATTCATCATATCACAATAATGAAAAAATTGTAACTAAGGCAATTGAAAATGCTGCAGATTTAATAGATAGAATTTATCCCAATTATAAAAAGAATCCAAAATTGGAAATTTTAAATAGAAAATTAATATCAAAATATATTCTTGAATTTAAAAGAAATTTTTCTTATGTTAGAAAGAATTTAAAATAGGTTTAAAAATGGGAGCTTTAAAGAGTAGTAATAAAGCAAAATATAATTTAGCAAATGCTTGAACTAGATTAGTATCAAAATTTTTTGATTTAGTAATTATTATAGGTGCAGTAGTTGGACTAGTTTTTGCGCTTTTTTATAATGATGGTGAAGTAGTATATTCTTGAAAAGTTTTTTTGTTGTCTTTATTAACTTTCTTTCTATTTTTTATTTGATTTATAGTTATTCCTTTTGCTTTTAATGGTTATACAGTCTTTTCTGCTTTGTTTAAGATAAAAATATATAGTGTCTCATTAAAAAATATTTATTTAAATAAATGATATAAAAAAATAGATTTTAAATTTTTATTTGAATTGATTAAAAGAGAATTATTTTTGTGAGGATTACCTTCAATCATTTTTCTTGTTTTTGGGATTGTTAGTTTTACATATCCTAATGAAGCAACAACATTAATAAAAAATATTATTGGATATAAATCTGATACATTAACAAATGTAATTGGGACTATTTTTACAACATTAATTTCACTAAGTTTATTATGTCCCTTAGTAATAATTATAAATATTATTTTTACATCAAAAAAAAGAAGCTTGAATGATTATTTTAGTAATACTGTTGTTTTAAAAATGATTGATGTTAATAGTACAGATATTGATAATAATAAAAACATAAAACAATCTAAAACAATTAATATTAAGTATGGATTGCCAGGCGAAATAGATCCAGAAGCAATTATAGATTAGGGGGTAATTTCATGAGTGATAATAATTATTTGTCAAAATTAAATAATAAGCAACTTTTAGCTGTCACAAGTGATTTATGTAGCACCCTAGTTGTAGCAGGGGCTGGTAGTGGAAAAACAGCTGTATTAGTTTATAGAATTGTTCATTTGGTTAAAGAAATAGGTTTTGATCCAAAAAGGATATTAGCATTTACTTTCACAAATAAAGCAGCAACAGAAATGAAAAATAGAATAACTTCTATTATTGATAATTTTCAATTTAATTGAATAGGTACATTTCATAGTATTTGTTTAAGAGTTTTAAGAGAAGAAGTGCAATATACAAATAGGTATTCTAATTTTACTATTGTTGATGAAGATGATCAATTATCAATTGTAAGAGAGATTTATAATAGATGTGGGATTGATAAAAATATTTTATCTGCAACAAATTGTTTATATTTTGTAAGTGCCTTGAAAAACAATAGAATTCCAGTTAATGATTGTGCAGATGAGATTAAAAATTTTTTAGAAAATGATATTGGTAATAAAAAAGCTAATGTTATTGAAAGAGTTTATTTAGAATATGAAAATTATTTAAAAGAAAATAATCATTTTGATTTTGATGATTTAATAATTTACACATTACATATTTTTAAAAATAATCCAAATATTTTAGAGAAGTGACAAAATAAATTTGATTATATATTAGTTGATGAATTTCAAGATACTAATTATGACCAATATGAATTAATTAAATTATTATCCAAAGAAAAAACTAATATTCTAGTTGTGGGCGATCCAGATCAAATGATTTATTCTTGAAGGGGTGCTTATAAAGAAATATTTAAAGAATTTGTAGAAGATTTTAAAGATGTTTATACAGTGATTTTAGATAAAAATTATCGTTCTACTAAAAATATATTAGATGTATCAAATTCTTTGATTAAAAATAACGGAAATAGAATTGATAAAGAGTTATATACAGACAATAAAGCTGGAACAAAAGTATTGTATTTTAATGCTTCAACACAAGATAGAGAATCAAGATGAGTTTTAGAAAAAATAAAAATGCTTGTTAATGGTAATGTATATACTTATAATGACATAGCTATTTTATATCGTAGTAATTTTGTATCACGTAATATAGAACAAGAATTAATTAAGGCTAACATACCTTATTTTATATTTGGAGGTTTTAAATTTTATCAAAGAAAAGAAGTAAAAGATATTCTTGCTTATATGAAACTAATTTGTAATAATGATGAACTTTCTTTGTCTAGAATTTATAACACCCCAAGAAGAAAAATATCTGAAGCAACTTTTACAAAATTAAAAGAATTAGCTTACAAAAAAAATATTACTACTTTTGAAGCATTTGATTTTTTAGATGAAATTGATATTAATAATAGTACTAAAAATGCATGTATAGAATTTAAAAATTTAATAAATGAGTTTAAGGAAAGAAAATTCAAGTCATTAACGGATTTATTTGATTACATATTAGAAAAAACATTATATAAGCAAATGCTTATAGACCAAGAAGAAAAAAATAGATTAGAAAATCTAATAGAATTAAAATCAGCTATTAATCAATTTGAATTTAAAAATCCAAACTCTACTATAAATGAATATTTACAAGAGATAGCATTATATACATCATTAGATGAAAGCAATGAAAAAACAAAGAATAATGTTGTTTTAATGACTGTCCATTTAGCAAAAGGATTAGAATTTAAAAATGTTTTTATTATTCAATTTAATGAAGGAATTTTTCCTTCACAAAAGTCAATTGACTCAAATGATATTAGTGAAGAAAGAAGAATAGCATATGTTGCTATGACAAGAGCAAAAGAGAATTTATTTCTTACAAGTTCTGATGGAGCAACATTTAATTCAGATTCAAAAATTATCAAAACACCAAGTAGATTTTTTTATGAAATAAAAAATAACCCTAATGTTGAAATAATTAATGAATCATATAAAAGAATAACTGGAACTGAAAATAATTCCTGATTTAATAGTTCTGAAAAAATTAAATATGATGATTTTTATCACAAAGAAGATAAAGAATTTAATTTAGGTGATGCTATAATTCACTCAACTTTTGGAAGTGGGGTAATTGTAGGAATAAAAAATGATGTTTTAGATATTGTCTTTAAACATCCATATGGAACAAAATCGATATTAAAAAATCATAAATCAATTATTAGAAAACTTTCTTAATTGATTGTTAGAATGGAAAAAAATGAAAATTTTATTTATTGGAGATATATTTGGTGAATGTGGAAAATATGCAATTCACAGTGAACTATCAAATATTAAAAAAAACTATAACATTGATTATGTTATAGCTAATGCTGAAAACACTACTTTAGGTAGAGGTTTAAATTGAGCAGATTATAATGAGTTAAATACTTCAGGTATTGATTTTTTTACAATGGGAAATCATACATGGCATAAAAAAGATATTTTTGAAATATTATCTAAACAAAAAAATATTATTAGACCTGCAAATATATTAAAAGAATTAGAAATTGGAAAATTTGGAGTTGGGAGTAAGACTATTTTATTAAATAATAAATCAGTTAGAATAACTAATTTATTAGGTTCTACAGTTCATTTTAAAGATCAACAAACAAATCCTTTTTTATATTTAGAAGAATTATTAGAAAAAGATAATTCTGATATTCACATTGTTGATTTTCATAGTGAAACAACAAGTGAAAAAAATGCATTTTTATTAAATTTTGCAGGAAGAGTAACAGCTATATTTGGAACTCATACTCATGTTCAAACAAATGATACTAAAATTTACAATAATACAGCTTATATAACAGATGTTGGTATGACTGGTCCTAAAAATGGAATTATTGGAGCTAAACCTGAAAGTATTATCAATATGTTTATGGGAAATAGTGAAAGATTTAGATTGGAAGAACAAGTTGGAAAGTATCAATTTAGTGCTGTTGTATTAGAAATTGATGATTTATCTAATAAACCAATAAATTTAACCAATATTTTAATTTATCAAAAATAATTTATTATTTTTGATTTTTTATTATTTTACTAATCTATTTTAATTTTAATAATTACTTCTTATAAACATCTAGGAAATTTATAAAATTAATTTATATTTTTAGTCAATTTAAAATAATAATTATAAATTATTGTGTTATAACAAAAATCATAATAAAGCTAGAGAAAAAGAATGAACAAAAAAATAGTTATTATTGGCGGATTAAATTTAGATATTTGTCATGCTATAAAGGATAATATTAAAATTAATGAATCTAATATTGGAGATATTAGTTTTTCATTGGGTGGTGTAAGTTATAACATATTTATTAATTTATTTAGGTTAAATGTTGATGTTGAATTTATTTCAAGTATTGGTGATGATTATTTTTCAAAATTAGCACTAAAAATGTTAATTAAAGAAAATGTTTCAATTGAAAAAATAAAAATAAATAATAAAACTTCTATGCCTATATATTCATATGTTTTGGATAATTGCAATGATATGTTTTTAGCAGTTAATGACATGAAGGCAATTGATTTTGTTAACATTGATTATATTAAAAAATTTAAAGACATTTTAGAAAAGGCAAGTTATATAATTATTGATACTAATTTAAAACAAGATGTTATTGAGTATTTATGTATTAATTTTCCAAATAAAATTTTAGTTGATGGTGTGAGTTATATTAAAGTAAAAAAACTAAAAAATGTTTTACAATACATTCATAGCATCAAAATTAATAAGAATGAATTAATTTCTTTGTTAGATAAAAATGAAGATAACATAAATATTTACAAAGAAATTAATTGTCTTTTAAATAAAGGATTAAAAAATATTTTTGTAAGTGATGGGCGTAATGGTATTTATTATAATGATGATTTAACTATTAAAAAATTAACTAATAAACCTTTTGAAGTAATAAATGCAAGTGGTGCTGGTGATGCTTTAGCAAGTGGCATTTTTTATGGAATAATTAATGACTTAAATAAATATGAACAAGTTATTAATGGATTAAAGATTGTTAAATATACACTATTATCAAATAGCTCTACTTCGCAAAATATAAGCGAAAAAATATTAAAAAAAGGAGGATAAAAATATGAGTAAAATTAGTCAATATATAAAATTTAGTAATGAAGTAAAAAATGCTTTGCAAAATAATTTGCCAATAGTTGCATTGGAATCAACAATTATTTCTCATGGGATGCCTTATCCAAATAATTATCAAACAGCAATAAGACTTGAGAAAATTGTTAGAGACAATAAAGCTGTTCCAGCTACTATAGCTATTATTAATGGTTATATTCATATTGGATTAGAAGAGCATGAAATAGAGTATTTATCTAAACCAGAAAATAAAAGTGAAATTAAAAAAGTTAGTAGAAAAGATTTGCCTGCTATTTTAGGATTAAAATTTAGTGGAGCAACAACAGTTGCTGCAACAATGATGATAGCAAATTTAGTTGGTATTAGAGTTTTTGCAACTGGTGGAATTGGTGGTGTGCACAGAGAAGCACAAATAACAATGGACATTTCAGCTGATCTTTTAGAATTAAGTAATACAAATGTAACTGTAGTTTGTTCTGGTGTGAAATCAATATTAGATATTGGATTAACTTTAGAATATCTTGAAACTCATGGTGTTCCAATATATGGTTATCAAACAGAAAAATTCCCAGCTTTTTATTTAAGGGATAGTGGATTTAAAGTAGATTATGTTATTGAAAATGCTTTAGATTTTAAGAAGATAATTGAAGCGAAAACTGCACTTAAACTAAAAGGTGGTCAGATTGTTGCAAACCCTGTTCCATTTGAATTTGAAATTAACCCTGAAAAAATTAATAATGCAATTAATATTGCATTAAATGAATCTAAAATGGCAAATATTACTGGAAAACAAGTGACACCATTTTTGCTTTCTAAAATTTCAAATATTACATCTGGTGATAGTTTATTAACAAATATTGAACTTGTGTGCAATAATGCTTATGTTGCATCTTTACTTGCAGTAGAACTTAAAAAAAATTAATTTTCTAATGTAAGAATGGCAAAAAAATTAATTAATTGTTTTGTCATCAAGCAAAAGGAGAGCATATGAATTTTTTTAAAAAGAAGCGAATTATTAGTACAGAAATTGGACAATTAAAACCTGATTTAAAAAAAATTAAAGTGTCCAATTCTATTGTTATTGGTGGAATGATTGCATTTGGAAAAAGTACATTGGCCAAAAAGTTGAGTGAGAATTTAACTGACTCAAAAGTTGTTTATGAGTTAAATGATGAAGATCAATTAATGACATTATTATTAGGAAAAATGTATGAAAGAACAAATAATGTATTGTATGGATCTGTGTTTCAATTATATTTTGTGTTAAATAGATTTGAAAATTATAAAAATAATTGTAATGACAAATACATTACTATTTTTGATAGAAGTATATTTGAAGATTGGTTATTTGCACATGAGAACATTATAAGACCAAGTGTATTTGGTTACTATGATAGCTTATGGAAAGATGTTGCAACAGAATTGATTTATGAACATGGTGTTCCAAAATTATATGTAATTTTAACTGGAACTTGAGAATTATTTAAAAAAAGAATTTTTGAAAGAAATAGAACTATTGAAATTGAAAATTTCAATAAAAATAAAACTTATTTTAAAAAACTTTTAGAAATATATGAAGATTATATGATTAATGTTTGTAAAGATTTTGGAATAGATTACATTTTAATTGATGCTTCAAAAGAGCTTGATGAAAAGTTAAACATTGTTTTAGAAAAGATAAAAACAATATCACAATTACATGAAAAAATGAATATACATGAAATTAATAAAATTGTTAATTTTGTAAAAACTAATGATTTAATTGTGGAACGAGAAGTTACTGCATTACCATCTTTCCCAAATAAGTTCATCAACTGTATGAATGAGATATTAAATGATATTGAATTAAATATTATTAATATGTTATATGGTATAGGACCATATAAGACTAGAAAAAATTATGATGAAGTTTCTAATGAAACAAACCTTAGTATTGCAAAAATTAAATGATATGAAAAAAATTCCATTAAAAAAATAAAAGATGCTACAAAAACAATAAAGTTTAATATGAATAGGAATTAATTATGTCAAATATTTATGATTTTAAAATGAAAGATATATTTGGTAATTTAGTTGATTTTAAAAAATATAAAAACAAAGTATTAATTATTGTAAATGTTGCAAGTAAATGTGGAAACACAAAACAATATGCTGATTTACAACAGTTTCATTCTATGTTTTTTGACAAAGGTCTTTGTATATTAGGATTTCCTTGTAATCAATTTTTTATGCAAGAACCTAAAAATGAAAATGAAATATATCAATTTTGCACAACAAAATATAATGTTGAATTTGAAATGTTTTCTAAAATTAAAGTAAATGGTCCAGAAGCATGTGAGTTATATAATTATTTAAAAGAATCATTTCCTTGAACTTCTAGAGCAAAAAATGTAAAATGAAACTTTGAAAAATTTGTAGTAGATAAAACAGGAAAAACAAGATATAGAATTGATAATAAAGATAGTATTTTAAATTATAAAAATGAAATTGAAAAATTATTAAATGAATAATTTTAATAAGAATGTTATAAGGTTTTTTATAAATATTATCTTTATATAATTTAATATTATAATTTGAATCTATTCACAACTATAAAAGTTGTGAATTTTTCTTATTTATTATGTAAAACATATAGAATTTGATAAATTTAAAATTTTATTTTCTGTGTAAAAAATATTAAATTAAAGTTATAAAATTTTAAACTATATATTAAAACTATTTAAATAACATTTATAAACTTATGTATTAAAATTATTAATAGTTTATTGGAGGCATTAATGAATTTTAAATCAACATTATGATTAAATTATTTAAGACCAAATTTATTTGTTAGAGATGTTTCAAAAATAAATTTGACTTCACTAAAAGCAAATGGTGTTAAATTAATTATTTGTGATTTGGATAATACATTAGTTCCTCATTTTAATAAGTTTCCTAATAAATTTGTATATGATTTTATTAACAATGTTAAATATGAAGGATTAAAAATAATTATTGCATCTAATAATACAAAAACAAGAGTTGAAAAATTTGTTAATAAATTACAAGAAACAACAACTATTGATGGGTATTTATATAGTTGTAAAAAACCTTTAGTATATAAAATAAAAAAATATTTAAAAGAGAATAATTTATCTCCTTCAGATACTGCAATAATTGGTGATCAATTTTTAACAGATATCTTTTTGGCAAATAGATTACAATCAAAAAGCATTCTAGTTATTCCAATGGTAGACCCAAACAAATCAACATCATATAATTTACTTCAAAAAATATTAGAAAAATTTATTTACAAAAAATTGCAATTAGAAAATACATCAATTCAAGAAGAAAAAAATGAAAGTGATTTTGAATATGAAGAAGAATATGAATTACTATAATAAAAAATGTTTGGGATGTGGGAATTATTTTTCAAATGATATTAATAATCCAACCTATGTAAAAAATGCAGATAGTACAACAAAATATTGTAAAAGATGCTTTAGATTGATAAATTATAATGAGCTTGATAATTCAAAAATTGACGAAAAGCAAATAATTCAAACATTAGAAAATATTGACTACAAAAATAATTTAATAGTAATGATATTAGATATTTTTGATATAAAAAATTCAATAGTTGAACAAATAAAAGATAAAGAAAACATTTTAGTTCTTGTAAATAAATTAAGTTGTTTACCAAAAACATTTAATAGGTATACAACATTACTTAAAATAAAAAATATTTTAAATGAAGAAAAAATTAATTTTATAGACATTATTTTATATGATTCAGTTAATAGTATGAATATAAGAAAAATAGATGATGTATTATTTAAATATTTCAAAAATAAGAAAACAATTTATATTGTTGGAAAAACTAATGTTGGTAAGTCTAGTTTAATAAATGCATTGTTAAAGTACAATAAAGTAAATAAAAAATTATCAACAAGTCCATTTCCAAATACTACAGTTAATTTATCAAAAATTGACTTAAATAAATATACATTGATTGATACGCCAGGCTATAAAAATATGAATTCAGTTATTAATTATATTGATCAAACTTCTATTAAACAAATATGTGATTTTAAAAAAATTATTAATAAAAATTTTTTAATAAAAGATAATAATCAAGTTTTTTTTCTAGAAAAGTTATTTTATATATCTGTTATTAATCAAAATGCTGGTTCAATAGGTTTTTATTGTTCTTCAAATATAAAGATACATAGAACAAAACAAGATAAAATTAAACAAATTTTGCAATCTAAAGAAATGAAATTAATAGAGTTTAAGAATGATGTTTGAAAAGAAAATAAATACATTTTGGATGAAAATAAAAAATATAATATTTTTGTAAATGGAATTTGTTTAATTTCTATTAAAAAGATTAGTAAAATAATTATTGGTGTCAATTCAAAAATAGAAATTTTTATAACAGAAAATGCACTTATTTAAAGGGGGTATAAATGAAAAAGAAAAAGATAATTATTTTTGGAGGTTCATTTGATCCCATTCATAAAGGTCATATAAAAATTGCTTTAAGAGCATTTAATAGAATAAAAGCAGATAAACTATTTTTTGTGCCTTGTAATAACCATCCACAAAATAAAAAAATGTCTGCTTCAAATAATGATAGATTAGAAATGATTCGTTTAGCAATTAAAGGATTTCCAAGATTTGAAATATGTGATTTTGAATTAAAAAGAAATGAAATATCATACACTATTGATACAATAAATTATTTCAAAGAATATTATAGTGATTATGAACTATATTTATTAATTGGATATGATCAATTAATAAACTTTGATAAATGAAATAGGTATCAAGAGATTCTAGAGAATTCTAGAATAATTTGTTACAAACGTTTTTTAAATAAGCAAAATGAAATAAATAATATAACAAATGATGAATTAAATACTAATGATAATAGTGTACAAGAATTATCTTTACAAAAAGAAGACAACAAAAAAATAAATATAAAGCATATTTCTATTGGAACTATCTTTAGAATAAATATTAGTTCTAGTAATATAAGAGTATCTCCAAAAAAAAGACATCTTTCTTTAGATGTTTTAAATTATATTAATGAAAATGGTTTATATGCTCTTGATAGATTGGAAAAAGTAATGAGCACTTATAGAATAGAACATTCTATAAGAGTTGCAGAAATAGCTGTAGACATAACAAAATCATTAAAATATTACCCTTTGTTAAAACAAGCATATGTATCTGCAATATATCATGATTATGCTAAGGAATTTAGTGAAAAATATCAAACTAATTTTTGAACATTGTTCAAAATAGGTTATTTGTTTAAATACAAGAAAATGTATAATAAAGAAAAAATAGAAAATAAACATCAAAATTTATGAAAAATTATTCATGCATGGTTAGGGGCATATTTAATAAAGAAAAAATTTTTCATTAATGATTATCAAGTTTTAAACGCAATTAGAAATCATACTATTCTTGAAACAGATGACAATATATTAGCTAAAATAATATTTTGTTCTGATAAATTGGATGTAAGGAAAGATGGTGAAATCAGTGATAGAAAAAAAATGTATGAATTATGTAAAAAAGATATAAACAAGGGATATTTAGAAATATTGAATAGATTAAAAAGGAATGATTAATAATGCTTGGAATTATTGTAGCAATGGATACAGAACTGTCTAAAGAATTTAAAACAAATAGAGATTGTTTTATTCATATGTCAGATAATAGAAAATTTTATATTTATGAAAACAAACATCAATCTGTTGTTTTATGTTTTAGTGGTATTGGTAAGGTTAATGCTGCAAGTGCTACAGCATATTTAATTAAAACATTTAATATAACACACATTATTAATATTGGAACTGTTGGTACTCATATTCCAAATATTAATATTTTTGACATATTATTAATAAATAAGTGTTATTACCTTGATGTTGATGTAACATCTTTTAATTATGAACTTGGACAAGTTCCAAAAGAAAAACCGTTCTTTGGTTTATCAAATTCTTTAAATCAAAATTTGATTGATTTATTTAATGAGCATGGTGTGTTTTATAAATTAAAAAATTTAGGTACAAGTGATTCATTTATTGACAGAAATAACTATTTAAAATTTAAAAATAAAAATTTTGAATTAGTAAGTTGTTTTGATATGGAATTAACAGCTATTGCTCAAGTTTGCAGTAAAAGTAATGTTAAACTAAGTGGTATTAAAATAGTATCAGATAATTTAAATAATATGAAAATTAGTAGTGAGCAATTTGATAGTGCACTAGTAAAAATTTCTTCAAAATTAACTGAAATACTTTTTCTTATACTAGATACAAATATATTATCTACAAATAAAGAATCATAACACTTTTATAGGGGTATAGTTCAAAGGTAGAACATTGGACTCCAAATCCAAGTGTTGTGGGTTCAAATCCTGCTACCCCTGCCATTTTTTATCAATGCGTATTATTGTTTAAGTATTAAATATTACTCTAAAAAATATTAATTAAATAATATAGTAGAACTTTTAGTTTACTAGCATTAAAAATATGAGATTTAATCATTACATAAATGTATTAAAATCTCATATTTTTATTTTTTCTTTTTTGATTTACTATGAACTTTGTTATTATAATTTTCAATAAAAAGTTTCATATCTTTAAATTGAATAAAAGCTTTATTTTTATTAAAAAAATTATCACACAAGTTATTGTATACACCTTTTAAAAATTCGTCTTTTATTCCAGGATCTATCCCATTATAAAAATCAATTATTCCATTAATTCCTATTTTTAGATTTTCAAAACTTGCATGGTCATATTCATATTTTGTAAATATATTAGGAATTCAATCATCCACTAAATCATTATAATAGTTTTGATCTTTAACAAATTGATCCACACTATCGTTTGCTTCATTCTCTATTCATCCAACTATTATTTTATTATTTGTCAAATTGGAAATAAATTCATTGTAATTTTGAAAAGTTTCTAAATCATCTTCTGTTGCATTGTTAGTTATTATGCAATTTCATATAGATGGTTTTTTCTCATTGTCTCTTCTATCTTCTGTTCAATATACAAAATATTTCATTGAGTTCTTGCCCCTTGTTATTTTTACACTAACATTATAATTATAAGAAATTTATAATCATTTTAAAAGTGTCAAAATACTTTTATTTATGTATTTAACTTAATAGAGTATTTATATAAGAGATAAATTAAATCGATAATATGTATTACCATCATCATGTGTTATTTTTTTAACAACTAAAGCTCCAAGATTGATTAATAGTTTATTCAACTCTATATTACTTCCTTTTGTAACCAATGACAATTGATCAAAATTTTCTTTTTTTGCATAGTTTATAGAATTGTGTATTATTTGTAATTCATATCCACTATTTAATGATTCATCAAAAAAATATTTAATTTGACTATCAATAATATCTATTTCTAAATTTATATTTTTCTTTATTAATACAATACCTACCAATTTATCATCTTCAATAGTTTTGCAAAGCAAAAAATGAAAAATATTAAAGTATTTTTTAAGTTGTAATTTTGGTTGGTTTATTAAATCAAGTCATTCTTGATTGTTTTCAATAGAAAGTAAATTATAGTCAAAATAATTCAAACTAATTTTATTTTTTTGAATGTGAATAAAATCTTTTAAATCATTTATATCAATTACTGATGGTTTTACTAATTTTACTGTAGCCATTTTTAATACCTATAAATAAATTATTTAGTACAAATATAATTATAAATAAAAACTTAAATAAATTAAATTGATGTAATTATTTTAAGATATATGATTCTAATCCACTAAATCTTATATATCTATATTCATATTTACAATGATTAATGTTATTTATTAGAAGATATTTTTTTCTATAGTTCTTATTATTTTCAAATCAATTAATAAAATCTCTCCTAGAAATTATTGTGATTTTTGTATCATCTCAAAATTTTGCAAGATTCTTTTTTACAAACAATTCTTTTTTAAATTCATCTATGTTTTCTATATTTAAATATATTATGTATCAACTATTACTTTTAAATATTTTGTTTAGTTTATATTTTTCTATTTTGAACACTTTTAATCTGTATCATCAAAAATTTCATAGAAATTTTAATAATTTATTTTTTTTCATTTTTTATAATCTTTCTTATATCTTTAATAAATTGCTCATGATTTTCTATAAAAAAAGCATGACCACAATTATTATAAGGATAAATTTCAACATTATCTCCAACTTGAGTTGATAGGTATCTGCCTACAATATAAAAATCAACAAGTTTATCTTTTTTTCCTAAAAATACATGGGTAGGAATTTTAATGAATTTATATGAATCATTTAGATTTTTTAATGATATTAAGTGTGTTAATTTAATTAAAATGTGAAATACGTATTTATGATTTCTTTTGTCAAAATCAATAAATTCTTTAAAATATTCTTCTTCGCTTCTACCAACTTTTTTTAAAGCATTTCTATAATCTACAAACAAATTATTTTGTAACTTAACAAATTGATTTTGGTTTTTGATATTAAACATAAACACCTTGTCAATAACACTTGGAATAGAAGCTAATGAATAAGGTGCTAATAATATTAAGTTTTTAATTCTTGTATTTTTTAATTCTTTATTAATAAGTACACTAATTGCAGCTCCTAATGAATGCCCTATTAACACAAAATTTTTTAAATCATTTTCTATTATATATTTAGTGATTAGTTTAGCCATGGCCTCTAAACTCAAATATTTTGTGGGATATTTAATATTTGGGTCATTTCCACACCCTGGAAGATTAAAACAAATACATTTATGTGTTTTTGATAAAACTTCATATATTGGTTCAAAGCATCTGTGATCTGTATAAAAACCATGAATAAACAAAATAATCTTATTATTTTTTTTATTGCCATATTCAAACACTTGTAAATATTTTAAATCTAGATTATCATTTTTACTTTTTGAAGAATTACTCATAATTAACCTTAATTTATAGTTTGTATTTATATGTTATTAGTATTATATTAATATTTTTTATAAAAAAAATATATATTTATTTTTTATCTTTTTTATTCATATTATTGATATAAGTCAATGCAATTAATTTCTATTATTATTTAGTCAAGTGTATTAAATTGAATATTATTAATTATTTAAATTATGAAATCATTTTGTAGGTCTATAAAAGTAAAAAAACATTGTATAAATTCTTATGAATATGTTTTTAATTAAAAATGTTTGTTATTAATAAACTAAATGGTATTAATCTTAAAAATATTTTAACACCTTGATAAATGAATAATAAATATAATTTACTACAGATTCATTAAATACATTACCATCTTTTTATATTTTAAAATTATATACTAAGTTTTTTATTAAAAAATTTAATTATTTTTAAATAATTTTGTTATCATTTCATATGAGTTAGTAAGAGTTAGTTGCTGCTTTATTTAGTAAAGTAGAGGAAAGTCCATGCTAGCATTGCCTGAGATGGTGATAGTGTTTGTGCAGATATATAAAAAATAAAATCTGATATAGTGAATAACTATAATGACAGTTAATAACCTAAGTTTTTTATAAAATATGGTGATTTAATTTAAAGTGCCACAGAGACGAGATTAAAGAAATTTAATTGTGAAACGCGGTAAACTCCACAAGCTAGAAACCTAAATTTTGGTAAGGGAATTTATTAACAAGAAATGAATTGTTAATAGAATGTAATTTGATACATAGATAAATAACTAACTAATACAGAACATGGCTTATTTTACTAATGCAAAAAAACTAGCAATTTTATATTGCTAGTTTTTTATTTAATACTTGTGATTTTAATAATTATATTTTAACTTTAATTTATATTTTAAATTTATGAAGAAAATTAATAATAAATTAATACAATTTTAATTGGTGAATTATTTATGGACAAAATTATAGTTATTAATAAGCCCATAGGGTTAACATCTAATGATGTTGTTCAAATTATTAAAAAAAGTTTTGGTTTTAAAAAAGTTGGACATGCTGGAACTTTAGATCCAAATGCAAGTGGAGTTTTAATATTAGGAATAAATCATGCAACAAAATTGCTAAGTTCATTATTATTAGATGATAAAGAATATATTGCTTCAATTCAATTTGGTTATTCTACAGATACATATGATATGGAAGGTAAAATAACAAATCAAACAAACAAAAAGATTGTTGTTGATAAAATAACCAATCATATAAACAATCTTTTACAACAAACAATTATTGATCAGACTCCTCCTCTTTATAGTGCTATTAAAAAAGATGGTAAAAAGCTATATGAATATGCAAGAAACAATATTAGTGTTCAAATAGAACCTAGAAAAGTTAAATTATTAGAAGCAAATATAATTTCATTTAATTTTGAGTCACAAATTCTAGAAATAAAATTAAAAGTATCTAAAGGTTTTTATGTCAGAAGTTTTGCAAATGACTTAGGTCTTAGTTTAGATAATTATGCAACACTTATAAAATTAATAAGAACTAAAAGTGGTAATTATTCATTAGAAGATGCAATAGATTTTGACTTTTCAAAATATATGAATAATAAAAAACTGGATACTTAAAAAAGTAATCCAGTTTTTTATTTTATTTATTAATTATCAAATCATGTATCTTGAGTACCAACAAAATCTTCTACAGTTTTATTATCTGTTGCTTCTCCAAATTTTGTATATTCTTCTTGCATTCTTGTATAATCTGCATTCATTTAGTTTTTGTTAGCTTCAGATGTGTTGTTAGATAAATTTAAGTTAGGATTTTTAGAATTTAATTCTGAATAGCCTTATGTATTATCATTATCATTTTGAATAAAGAACATAGGGATTTTTACACTAAATTTTTCAACTTTGTTTGTTGATGAATTTAATTTATAAATTGAAACAGTTTTTTCTTCAATATCATATTTTCTTGATGTTGTTACTCCCATCATAGAATTTTTAGAAACAACAAATTTTGATGTACTATTATTTAAATAGATTTCCCCATCTTTTGCGGTTCCTCCAAATGCAACAACTTTAATATTATTTATACCAGTCAAATTATTTAATAAATATCAATTTGTATCATATTGATGCTTTAATGAATTTTTTTCTAAAACTCTACTTGTAATGAATCTACCAGTTGTAGCATCATATAATTCAACATTTCTATTGTCTTTATGAGGTTGTAAAAAATCACCCTTTTTACCAATTACAGTTACATGAGTATCTGTTATTTTAATAACAGTAGATGTTCTAGAACCAAGATCTTTTTAAGAATCTTCATTAGTTATTCCTAAAAAATTGTATAATTGAACAATTTTTTCACTATTATTTGTTAAATCAAAATTTATTAATGATCATATAAAACTATAAATATAGGTTATAAATATAATTTTTGAATCATAATAAAAAATATTCATGACAGCTTTTTGATCATGAATATAAATTCATTATTATATGTTAAGATTTTAAATATGGAATTAAAATTATTAATTGAAAATTATTTTTTAAATTATAAAACTTTAAATTTATTAAATTTTCTTTTTTAAACTATTCAAATCTTTATATGGAGCAAATAAAAATTTCATATTTTTTTTAGCTTTAATAATTGTTTTATTGTAAGTAAACATGTTGTAGCTATGTTCAAACCTAAAAGAACCATGACCTGAATTTTTTACACCTCCAAATTGCACTTGTTTGTATATTTGAACAGCAGCATCATTTAATAAAAATGAATTTGATTCAAAATTATTTTCAATTTTTTTATAGAAAGTTTTGTCTTTGCTAAAACAATATATAGAGTTTGAACATCTATTTAATTTGACTCACTTTTCAATGTCTTCAAATTTTGAATATTTAATAAACAAAAATATTGGACCATACATTTCTTCTTTCATTAGTTCATTTTTAGTGTTTGTTACTTCTATAATTGTTGGAAAGAATTTTCTTAATTTTGGTTTATGTGTTTTTTGATAAATAATATTTTGATCTTTGGTTAATTGTACTAATCTATTAAATGCATTTTCATTGACGATACATGGTAAATTTATATCAATAGTATTTTCTGGAAATTGATTTTCGATGCTTTTTATTGTTTCTTTTAAAAAAGCATCATATATACTTTCATGAATTAAAAAATAATCAGGTGCTATGGACGATTGACCTGCATTTATTAATTTTGCTCATGTTAAAGTGTTAGCAGATTTTTTAATATCACATGTTTTATCTATAATTGCTGGACATTTTCCACCTAATAAAATTGCAGTTGGTATTAATCTAGAAGCAAATTTTTCACTAACAAGTTTCCCTATTTTTTGACTTCCTATGAATAAAACAAAATCAAAATTAAAATCAAATAAACCTGTTAGATTATCTTGAGCATCATTTATAACAAATACTTCTTCAACAGAAAAAACAACATTTATTAATTTTCTAATAACAATGTTTGTATTTCCAGCATATGGTGACAATTTTAATATTACTTTATTTCCAGATGAAAATGCTCCTATTATACTAATTAATGAAAATAAAATAGGATGACTAAAAGGAGTCATAATTAGGATACAACCATGTGGTCTTTTTACAATATAGTTCTTTGTATATCCATGTGTTTTAAAAGAATTTTTTATCTTTTTAGGTTTATATAATTTTTTTATATTTTTAATAAAATAATTTAATTCTTTTTGAACATGAATAATTTCACTATAATAAGATTCAAAAGGTGTTCTATTAAAATCTTTTTTTAAACTGTCATATATTTCATTATCAAATCTTTTTAAAGCTAATTTAAATTTTTTTAATTTATTAATTATTTTTTTTAAATTTATTTTTTCGTTACTAAAACTGTGTTGTTGTAATCTCAAAACATTTTTAACATTATACATAATATAACCTCAATGCTTCTATAAATTATATTAAAATAATTTGTTAATTAAGATTTTTTTACATCTATAGAATGTAATGAAACATTAAAAAAACTCCTTATTAAAAAGGAGTTTTTCAAAATATGTTTTTATTTAGTTGGAGTGTTGTTAGTTGTTTGTTTTAATCATGAAGTTTTGATTAATAACTTAACTTCAGTAATTTCTTGATTAGTCTCATTATTATTTGATTCTTTTGTTTCTACATTTTCATTAGGAGTATTAGAAGAACCAAATTTAATTATTACATCAAGAGTTTCAACAGTAGTAGATGGTGTTGAAGTTCCCCCTGTTGTATCTACAGTTGAAGGTTCATTATTAACTACTGTTTCTGTTACAGCAACACTTTGAACAGCAGTTGAACTTGGAATTGCTACCATTAAAATCTCATTAAGAGTTTCTTTTGAATTTATTTTTTTAACATCATCAATTGTTTTTTGTGATAATTTTGAATAATCAAAAGTTAAATCAATTCCATTAATCACTTGATCTGGAACATAGAATTCTGTAATGATACTACTAGGAGCAAAAATTGTCATTTCGTTTGTATTGTTTGTACTTGATTTAGGATTAGTGTTATTAGATGATGGAGTATAACTTAAATCTGATAATTTAATTTCATATCCTAATAATCCACCAAGTTTATTTTGATTTTGTAAACTAAATGCTTCTACTTGTTCAAAAATACTTTTTTCATTATCTTCTTTATCACCAATGTATAGTTCAATTAAATCGTCTATATCAGTGCTAAAATTTGAACTAGTTTCACTATCTTTCTTATCTGCATCAATTAACATTTTTTCAATAGATTTAATTTCAGCATATGTAGCAAATTGTGGCTTTAGTTGTAAAGTTTTTTCTTGAGTTTCTAAAACTTTTGTTTTTGATTCTTCATCCTTTTTATCACTATCAACTTCTTTTTCTACTTCATAAGTAACACTAAGAGTTGCAGTTAAAGTTTCAGGATTATAATTTTTTACTTCTATTTTTTCTAAGTCAGATTCTATTTCAATTTCAACATTTCCTGAATCAAATTCAGCTTCATATTCATATGTTTTAAAGAATTTAGTTAAAACATTATTGAAATCAGTTTGTAATTCATTTTGATCCAATGTTTTGAAAGTAGCTTGAGCTTCATTCATAGCGTTAGGGTTTGCATTAGGATCTAAAATAAGTGTTGTATCACTTGAAGTATTATCTGAAGATTTTAAATTTGTTGTTTTATTTGTTGTAGTAACTTCACTTTTAAATTTTTTTTGAGTTACTGTTTTAGCTTTATTTGTTGTATTATTTGTTGAACATGATGTTAGTGCAACAGGAATAGCTATTGCTGCTATTACAAATGGAAAAACATATTTTAAAATATTTTTGAATTTCATAGTTATTTTAATTCCTTTTTTTTATAATTTTATTTGTATATAAAAACTTATAAAAGTTCATTTTATAAGTTTGCCAATATATATAACCTGTACTAGAATTATCTCTAGTAATTGTATTCTACCAAAAAAATAATTCTAATTGAATAAAAAATTAATTTTTTTATTGATGAATATCATCAAAATATTTTCTTGATTTAAAAAAATTGTATATTTTTTGATTGTCTATTATTTTTGTCTCATAACATTTTGAACTTCATGGAGACGATGAATGACAAATTATTTTTTGTATATAGTTACTACTAAACTGTGAATAATAATCATATACTGCTATTAATAATTCTATTTCTTTTGAAACAAAGATACTTATATTAAATTCTCCAATATAATCTTCAATAATATTATTTTTATATTTATTAAATTTGTTATATACATTTTCTATTTCTATATGGTTATCAATAGAGTATATTTTTTCAGAAAATAATTCACAATCATTTTTAGCATAAAATCATCCATATGCAAGATATGTTAAATGATTTATTAAATTATTTGTTAGAGTTAATTCAAATTCTTTCTTGTTTAAATAAATAAAAAAATTTGCTACATCAATTGCTTTTAACATAGTGTAAATACCTCAAAAATTTATAATATTATAATTGTTAAAATGTATTTTTATTTTAATTTTAAGTCATTGTTTTATATTAATTAATATCCTAAAATTAAAAAACTATTATCAATTGATAATAGTTTTGAAAATTATTTTAAATTTGTATTAAATTGTTCATTAAATTTACTAATAATATTATATGGATTTGATATTATATATTCATTTTGTTGATTTGTATAATCTTTAATTTTCGTTTTTACAGTAGAATTTGAAAACGATTTAAATAAATCAATAGCTCCTATTTCTCTTCCGTCAGAAGTTCCATAAGTTCCTCAATAAATACCAACTATCTCATTTTTGCTATTTATTGCCATACTACCACTTGCTCCTGCAACAAGATTTAAATTTTCAAATAACACTTGATTAGCAACATTTCTTTGACTAGCATATTGATCTGTAATGTATTTAATATCTGTTTCTAATGAATAATCTTTCTTAATTGTTTCATCACTTATATTAGCATCAATATTATGTCTTCAATTTGTTCTATCTAAAACTAATCCATAATATTTTTTATTGCTATACACATTGTTTGTAGATTCTCATTGTGCACTTCCGCTTTTTACAGGAAAACCTCCAACTGTAATTGCTTCGTTGTCAACAAATTCATTTGCAAATTTTGTAGGTTCTTTATGAAACTGATTTAATGCTTTTTGCATAGGTTTTTCATTTATGTTTGGTAAATTGCCAGGAGGTGTTACATTTGATAACTCTTCAAGATGGCTAAAATCAACTTTAATAACTGCAAAATCCATTGTTCCATTTTGAATTGTATTCTGATTATAAACTTTAAATGGATCTGAAAAATTCATGCTATTAAATATATCAAATGTTGTTCATGTTACATTAGCATATTTGATATCTATTCTTGAATAATAATTTTGTTCATATTTTTTTGCATCAGGAAGAATTCCTACTTCATAATTGTTATCAAATATTGAGGTTATTTGACCAAAAGATAAGTATTTATAATCTGATTGAGTCATAGGTAAATATCCATTATTTATACCATTATTAATATAATCATATGTTTCTCTTTTGTTGATGTTATTAAGTGCTGATGCTACATGAAGATTTGTTCCAAAATAATACTGATTTGTATCTGTTTTATCTTGAGCCATTAATCATCCTGTTCCAATTAAATTGTTTCCATTTGTTGCTCCATCAAATTTCAATGAAAAACTTCTTTCAGAAATGTATTTAACACCTGTTGCATTCTCAGAACTATATTTGTTGCTTTTCGATGATGTAAAATAAACAACCATAAATATTATCCCGCCTATTACAACCAAAGAAGCAATCACCAATGCAACTGTTAATCATATATTATTTTTTTTAATTGATGCTGTCATATAAAACCAACTTTACCAAAATATTCATATAATAAATATTAAGTATAAAAATATTTATTTCAATATAAAAATATTAATTTATTAAATAAAAAACAATTAATAATTACTATTTTTATATTATAAAATTATTCTAGTGATAACAAATTATAGGAGATTTAATATGTCATTAATTAACACAATTAAAAAAGGATTAAGTGCTTCTGGAGGTAAAACAACTATAGTTTTTGCTGAAGGATGAAATAAAGTAATTCAAGAAGCAGCACTTAATTTACAAAAAGAAGGAATTATTGAACCTTTATTAATATTTAGAAATGAATCTGAATTTTTATCAAATCCAAATTTGTCTTCAATTAACAAAATCATAATTGATAAAATGGATTTAAAAAAATATGCATCAAAATTATTTGAATTAAGAAAAGAAAAAGGTTTAACACAAGAAGAAGCAAATAAACTAGTCACAGAACCAAACTATCTATGTTCTTTGATTGTAAAAATGGACGAAGCACAAGGTGCTATTTGTGGAATAGAATATACTACAAAAGACACTTTAAGACCAGCTTTACAAATTGTAAAAACTTCAAAGTCTTCTGATCTTGTAAGTAGTATTCTAATTTTAGAAAGAAATAATGAAACATTATTCTTTTCTGATGTAAGTCTTGTAATTAACCCAACTCCTAATGAAATTGCTTACTTAACAGAAAATGCAATTGATTTTTTAGAAAATAAACTTAATTTAACAAATAATTATTATGCTTTATTAAGTTATTCTACAAATGGTAGTGGTGCTGGAGAATCAGTTGATAAAGTTAAAGAGGGATTTAAGATCTTCAAAGAAAGAAACAAATATCCAAAAGCAAACGTGTTTGGTGAAATTCAATTTGATGCAGCATATGTTGATGCTATTAGAACTAAAAAAGCTCCAAGTTTAACTTGAAAACATGGTGCAAATGTATTTATTTTTCCAAATATTGATTCTGGTAATATTTCTTATAAAATGATGCAAAGATGTGCAGGATATGAAGTTACAGGTCCAATTATAATAGGATTAGATAAACCAATAAACGATTTAAGTCGTGGTGCTGGTTTATATGAAGTTGTATCATTAAGCTATATAACAGCTATTCAAGCTAAAAAATAATTGAAAGAAAAATTTGATGTTTTTATAACATCTTTTTTTTAAATTTATGTTATATAAATTTAATATTTAAATTATCCAACTATAATATGTATACTGAATGTAGTTTCATTTAAAATAAAAATGTATTTTTACATTTAAAGATTTAAAGGGATTTGGTATGAAAATTAAGTTAAAAAGAAAAAATAAAAAATTACCTAAAATAATTACTTTTTCAATAACAGCTTTTTTATCTTTTGCTTTAGTAATTATATTGCCAGTTTCATTATCATTACCTTATTCAAAAAATAATAATTCTTTAAATGACGATTCAATTTTCAATAAAAATATAGATTCAATTTTGAATACTACTTTAAAGTCAAATGATGGCAATTTTTCTTTTAGTTCTGACATTAATAATAAATTAAAAATTTGAAGTAAAAATGAAGTTAAAGAAATTTTTGGTCATGGTTCTGAAAACAACAATCCTAATGGAGATGGAACAACATTAAATATTCAACTACAGTCTAACAAAGAAGCAATTAATATATTAAAAGAAAAATTTACTTCATCATTTTCACAAACAAATTCACTAAATGTAGATAATATACCTATTGTAAAATTTAGCGATTTAAATTTAGATGATTTTATAAAAAACAGTGGATCAATAATAAAACTTTCATTTGGATTTAATAATGCTAATAATTGTGAATGAGTTAAAGTGGGTTTATTTCTTAAAGAAGGTTTTACTTGATCAAATGGTGAGATTCAAAATAAACCAGAAAGTGGATGAGACAAGACTTTTGAAGAATGATCACCAGAAATGTTAAATAATGGTAATGGTTCTGGATATATATTTTTGGCAAATGCTGACAATACAAAATTAGGGGAAAAAAATAAATTATACTCTATAACACAAACTCCATTAAAATCATCTGATGGCAATTTTACATTAACATCATATGGGAATAATGTTTTAGGAACATGAACAAAATCTGATTTTCAAAATATTTTTGGTTTAGGGGATGAATATGGTGGAGTTCTTTACTACAATTTAGATCAATATACAAAAGTTGGACTTAACACATTAAAAGAAAAAATTACAAGTTCATGCAGTCACAATAATTCATTAATTCCTAATGCTATTTATGACTTTAAAACATTTAATTTTTCAGATGTCATTAATAACGATGGTGCAACTGTTGTAATGTCAGCTCAATTTGATTCCAACAATAATTGTTCATGGGTTCAATTAGGAATATTTTTAAAAGAAGGGTATTCATGATCAAACGGAGAAGTTCAAAAAAAACCAGAAAGTGGATGAAATAATGTTTTTCAATCTTTAGTTCCAGAAATGCTAAAAGATGGCAATGGTTCTGGATACATAATATTATTAGTTAAATAATCATTTATATATTATGGATAATTAAAAAAATCACAAGGATAGCTTTGTGATTTTTTTGCTCGATTGAAATATGAAGTGCAACACATATTGTAAAATATATGTGCACTTCATTTTTTTTTTTTTTTACAAAAATAGGACAAAAGAAAAAGGTACCCTTATAGTTTTCCATAACAACGAGACACCCACTATGTTATACAACCATTTATCAGAAAAAGAAAGAGCATTAATTGAATTTATGTTCTACCAAGAAAGAAGATCTTTAAATTCAATTGCAAAAGAATTGAATAGACATAGATCTACAATATCAAGAGAATTAAAAAGAAATGAATCTTGTGGAATATATAATTCTAATAATGCTCATAAAAAATATTTAAATAGAAAATGAAATTCTCATGCTTTTTATCTTGATAGATACAAAAGCTTTACAGATCTATTTTTAGATAAATTTAGAAAAATAGATCATGGAGTTGAAGCAACTTGTAATTATATTAAAAAAAATTATCCTTGTGTAAAAACACCAAGTTCTAGACAAGTTTTTAATTGAATAAAATCCAATAGATGAAAATTAAAAAGATCAGATAGACTTAGAAAAGGATATGTAAAAGGAAGAAAAAGACATAAAGGTATGTTTTCTAAATTTGATGAAAAATATGTATTTCCTTTTTGAGCTAGACCTTCTAAAATAGAAAAAAGAGAAGAGTATGGACATTTTGAAGCAGATTTAATTATTGGAAAAAGAAAAGCTGGATATAGTAATTTGCTAACTCTAGTAGAAAGAGTTACAAGAATGACATATATTATTAAAGTCAAAAATAAAAATTCTTTTACAATAAATTCAACAATTAAAAAATTAGTTGAACAAAATAATTTAAAAGTAAAAACAATCACAATAGATAATGGAATTGAGTTTAATAAAACAGGAATTCTTGCCTATTGATTAAATTGCAAAATTTATTATTGTGAACCATATGCTTCATTTCAAAGAGGAAGCAATGAAAATGCAAATGATCTTATTAGAAGATTTTATAAAAAAGGAACAGACTTTGATTTATTAACAGATGATGATGTAGTTAGACTACAAAATAGGATAAACTTCATGCCAAGAAAAATGTTTGGTTTTAAATCAAGTTATGAAATAAATAAACATTATATAGAAAGGTAATAAAAACTCATAACCATTTTATTGGCTATGAGTTATAAGTTGTGCTATTATGATGTTGCACTTCATATTTCATTTAGGGAATAAATCACAATGATAGATTTGTGATTTTTTTTAATACAGTTAATTTGATTCAATAAATAATGCAAATGTTCCGCCACCAGTATGTAATGCAATTACAGCTGGAAAATAATGTCATTTTTTAATTGGATAATTAATTTTTTCTGATAGCATTTTCATTAATTGATTATTTTTTTCATCATCTACATATGTTGTATAAATATAAGAATCTTTAATTCCATTTTGTTTGAAATTTGTTTTTTCATTAATGTAATTGATAACTTTATCTACTGCTTTATCTATATCTTTTTCTTTATCTAAAAATTCTAATTTACCATCATATGAAATTAAGATGTTTAGTTTTAAAGTTTTTGCAAAAAATGCTTTAAAACTACTAATTCTTCCACCATTTTTTAATTCAGTTAAATCATTCACAACTAAAACACCAGCTCAATTGTTTTCGTTGTCCTTTACATATTTTAAAATTTCTTCTTGTGTTTTGTTTTCTTCTATCATTTTTGCCATTTGAATAACATGATTTTTTATACTGATATTGATATGTCCAGAATCGATAACAATTATATTATTATCTTGAAATTCTTCTTTTGCCATGTTTCAAGTATTATAGCTACTTGATAAACCTTTTGATATAGGTCAAATATAAATTGTTTGGTATTTTGGTCTAAGTTCCTCTAATAAATTAATCATTTCACCAAGTGATGATTGTGATGATTTAAATGATGCTTTTTTTGACTGTTGAATTTTAACAACCTCTTCTGTTGTTATTTCAATTAAATCTTTGTATTGAGTTTCTACTCCATTTTCATTTTTTATAATATGAAGTGGCGTCATGTAAACATTTTTAATTTCCCCATTTTTAATTCCGCTAGATGAATCAACAATGATACATGCTTTATTGTTATTTTTGTTCATAATATACACCTCTTCAGATTATTATCAATATTTTTTAGTAGTAATAAATTAATTATAATTTTATTTTGGAAATATAGTCATTAAATTATTCTAATTTTTTTATATAATAGATTTATGGTTATATACAAATAGGTGATGAAAATGAAATTAAATGTAACAATTGAAATTCCTAAGAATTCAAAAATTAAATATGAGTACGATAGAAAAACAGGACAAATATTAGTTGACAGAATATTATATGGACCAAGTGCATACCCTATGAACTATGGTTTTATAAAAGAAGCTTTGGATTGAGATGGTGATGAACTTGATGCATTAATCATATCAGATCAAGAATTTATTCCAGGTTCTGTTGTTCCTGTAAGAGTAATTGGAGCAATGGAAATGATTGATGGAAATGAGACTGACACTAAATTAATTACTGTTATTGATTGTGATCCAAGATATAAGCATATTAATAATTTAAAAGATGTAAATGAACACCTTCTTTTAGAAGTTAAAGATTTTTTTGAAACATATAAAAATTTACAAAATAAGAAAGTATTAATAAAAGGTTTTAAAGATGTTCAATGAGCTGAGCAAGAATATAAAGAATGTGTAGAACTTATGAATAAATATGGCAAAATGGATAAAGATGAATTTGTAAAAAAAATGCAAATTGAACATCCAAATAAATATACAAAGTAATTACTTTTTATAATATAATAAAAAATTAAATATAAATAATTAGGAAACAAATTATGTCAAATACTAAAATTAAAATTGAAATCTCATTAGAGACATGAACAAAAGTTAAAAAGATGTTTGAAGAAGGAAGAATGTCTTATGAAAAACTTGGAATTAACAATGTTGATGAGTTTGTAAATTATGTAATAGAAAATTTTGCAAACAGTTCAAAACAATTTGATCAATTAAGCGATTCAATGAAAGCCCTTATGGAAAATATTGACATTGACAATTTGAGTTTTGAAGATTTATTTAAAAATATTGCTTCATCAAGTCCAAAAAAGAAAGATGACAATAATAACTCTAATAACGGAGAAAATAAAAAAAGTTAATTAAAATAATTCTTAGTAATATCCAAAAATATATTAATTTTTGGGTATTTTACTTTTTAAATAAGGAGATAAAATGAGAAATAAATTTAGACATATTTTTTGTGCATCATTACTTTTTATGTTTCCCATTTTATCAATTTCGCTTACATCTTGTAATGCGAGTTCTGAAACATTAGATTATAGTGATTTACCAAAAGAATTTAACGTAGTAGAAGATTTTAGAAATAAAAAAGTAACAAACAGTTCCATGATAAAAGGGGTTGATGTATCAAGTTATACATCAGTTTTAACAAATTTTTTATATGAAAAGAAAATACAAGATTCTACAATATTAGATAATTCAACATTAGTTACAAAATATAATTTTGATCAAATGGATAATTTGAAAGTAAAAAATAGTGAAATGTCTCTATATGAATATACAAACAAAAATTTGTATTCATATATAGATGAAAATGGAAATAGAACATATGATAACATTTTCAAAATACTAAAAGAACAAGCAGGTGTAAATTCAATTAGATTAAGAGTTTGAGTAGATCCCAAAGATGAAAACAACAATTGATATACTAGTGGAATAAATTCAACACTAGAATCAACAATTTGAACAATAAATAAAGCCAAAGAAAATGGAATAAGTCATTTTCAAATTGATTTTCACTATTCAGATTTTTGAGCAGATCCTGGAAGACAATATGTTCCTAAATCATGATCTAATCTAAATACAACTGAAATGAAAACCAAATTAGAAGATTATACATACTCTTCTATTATGGAAATATATAACAAAACAAACTTATTTCCAGCAAGTGTTCAAGTTGGAAATGAAATAACTGATGGAATGTTGTGAAAAACAAATGAAGATCAAAAATTTGCTGATGGACACAAAAATATAAGTAACACAATAGATTATTTTAATGCTGGAGCAAAAGGTATTAAAAAAGTTAATCAATATATAGAAGATAATAAATTGGGAAATAAAATAGAAACTGTATTGCATATTGAAGGACCTCAAAGCATAAAAAGAAGAGGTATATTTAGACAGTTTATGAGTAACAAAGAATTATTTGATAATGTTGATGTAATAGGACTAACATATTATCCATTTTGAAATTCAAATATTGATTATTTTTATAATGTTTTGTCAAATGTTTATGGAATGTATGATAAAAAAGTTATTATTGAAGAATTTTCTGTTCCATATCATGTTAATCCAACAGGTTATATTGGAGATATAAATACAAAGGATTTTAAAGGTAGAATCCCTGTCACTTCAAATGGACAAGTAATACTTCTTAATAGTTTCTTAGAAGCAATTTCAAGAGTTTTCCCTAATGTTGAAACAGGTTTTTATTATTGAGAACCAGGATGATTAAATGTTGGAAATTCATCATGAGCAACACCTGAAGGAATTAAATATGCTTATAATGATAATTATGAAAGTTTGAAAAATCAAAAAGATGGATTTAGTTGATCAAATCAAGGTCTATTTGATGAAAATGGAATTCTTTTACCAATTGGTAGAGTATTAAAAAATTTTAATAGAATTAAAAATGATAGTGATATACAAATAAAATTTGATAATCAATTATCTATTGATACTATAAATCCTGTATCTGATGATTATTCTGCTATCAACACATATATAGGTAATAATACTCTTTTATATGTAGATCAAAATAATTTTTATAAAATTGATATAAGCAAAGAACTATATCAAAATTATTCAGGGAAATATAGTAATGAAATTAATTACTATAGTAACAATAATGATATTGAATTTAACGAAAAACAAATTATTGATTTAATAAAAGAAACTTATCCTAGAATAATGTGACATCAAGTAAACTTTAAAAATTTTAAAAAACAAGAAAATGGTTATACTATTGACATTATTTCAAATGCTGATTCTTTTTATTATAAAAATACTGCAACAATAACAATTAACTTAAAACAGTATAGTGATAATCATATTGATTTAACAACGACCCCTATAACACTAAATAAAAATGATAAAGAATGAAGTAATAAAATAATAGACCATATCAAAAATAATGTTAATGATATAGGCACTATTATTTATAATTCATTAAAAATAACAGGTGGTATTGATAATAGCAATTTCTGATTATATGACAATCAATATGGTGTAAATAGATATGCAGATTGATTATTGTTAAAAAATAGTAACATCTTCTTAGAAGGCAATACTAGTGAATTTGACAGATTAAATAATACTAAATATGATTGACCATCAAATGGTATTATTGATAATTTAATAGATTCAAATGGATATTTATATTTTGGAATAAAGAAACAATTAAATGATATTGAATTCAACAAAGATCTTTCTTTTAATAAATCAACTTATAGCTTAGTTGGTAAAGAATCATGAAAATATATTGATGTTTTAGTTTTTAAATTAAAGGTAAATTTAAATTAATGTAATAATTAAAAAAATGCATATATTATAAAAATTAATGTGTGCATTTTTTATTACTATTAATCTCAATATAATAAATCATTTAAACCAAAAAATAAACATATCTTACTTTACATTAAAATATAACTCTAGTAGAAAGAGTTGCAAGAATGACATATATTATTAAAGTCAAAAATAAAAATTCTTTTACAATAAATTCAACAATTAAAAAAATAGTTGAAAAAAAATAATTTAAAAGTAAAACAATCACAATAGATAATGGAATTGAATTTAATAAAATAGGAATTCTTGCCTATTGATTAAATTGTAAAATATATTACTGTGACCCATATGGTTCATTTCAAAGAGGAAGTAATGAAAATGCAAATAGTCTTATTAGAAGAATATATAAAAAAGGAACAGACTTTAATTTATTAACAGATGAGGATGTAGTTAGACTACAAAATAGGATAAACTTCATGTCAATAAAAATGTTTGGTTTTAAATCAAGTTATGAAATAAATAAACATTATATAGAAAGGCAATAAAAACTCATAACCATTTATTGGCTATGAGTTATAAGTTGTGCTATTATGATGTTGCACTTCATATTTCATTCAGGGAAAATACTTCATTTATATTGATGAAGTATTTTTTACTTGTATTTTAATTTCTTATTCTACCTATGATTTGAATTACTATATAAAAAATTCTTATCAAATTAATTAAAATAATAAATCCAAAATAAATAGCATAATTTCTTGCAACAATTGGATCCATTTGATCTCTAAATTTATCCATATTTTGAATAGCATATAAATTATATGTTAAGAATAAAATACTTAAGAATCCAGAAACACCAATGACAATTGCATATATTCATTGTCCAACCGAATTATTTTCATATGCATAAACTGATGGCAATATACTAAAAGCACTTAAAATAATTGAAACTAACAAAAATACTAAATATATTAATGAAATAATCATTATCATCTTTCCCATTGCCATAGCAACTTTATGACTTATTATTTTTGAAATTATAAAAGTAATAAGTAAAGTTAATCCAACAACTCCAAAAGCTAAAATTATTTCAGGAACATTTACAAAATAAAATATACCACCAAAAGTAATTCCATTAGATAAACAATAAATTATAATTATAGAAATTTGGAAACCAAGAGATGCTCTCTCAATTCTAAATATTCAAATGAAATACATCACTAATGAAACTATACCAGCAATTGATGTTATTGATACAAATCCATAAAATATATTTGAAGATGTGTCATTTCCCATCATAGATTGTTTAATTAATTCCATAAAACCAAAACCAATTAAACCAGTTAATAAAAATCCTAATCCTGCTACTAACATTGCTATTGACATCATAGACATTTGGCCAAAAGAATATTTATTAACTTTCTTTAATCCTCCATATGTTCCTGAATATGCATCTTGATTATATTGATTATTTACAACATTTGAAGAACTATTATTTTCTTGACTATTATCTTCATTAAACAAAGATGAATTATTATCATTCATATGTGTTCTCCATTCTTTAAATTATTGATTAATATTACACCATTTATTTAAAATAACAACATAAATATAAAAAAATAAAAATATTACTTTAAATAATATTTTTATTTACACAATAATTTCAATAATTCTATTGATGATTTTTTCAATGTAGTATTAGATTTGTCTAATGCTAATAAAGTATATATCTCACCAATATAAATATTGTTTTCCAACAATAAACCAAATTGATAGTCTAATAATTTTCTACATTCATCTTCTTTTTGAACACATCCAAAAGGATTTGCAAAAAAAGTCGTAGATATACCAATTTCATTAGTAGTACCAATTGCCATTCTCTTTGCATTTATAAATAAATCTAAGACTTGTTCTTTCTCTTTTAATCTTCTTATACCAACTTTATTTTTTTCATAATTATTAGCATATAATACCATATCAATTTTATGTAATTTTTTAATTTCTTTATAAGTATTAACAGGATTGACAAGTCTTGCATTTAAAGATTGTTCAGCATTAAAAAAAATGTTTCTATCAACATCTTTATAAATTGATTCTTTTTCAAGATCATCCAATCTTAAAAAAGCTCCAATTTCTGTACCACTTGCTTTAATGTTGTTTCCTACAACTTCAAAACTTCCCATATCATCAAATATAACATTTATTGATTGAATATATTTTTTACCAACATAAGTTAACATTTCTATTGTTTCACTTTTTCCTGTTCCACTGTCTCCAACAAATACAACATTTTTTTGCTTTCCATTTTTTAATATAATGTTAACCATTGATCCATGTACTGGTAGTTTTTTTTGTTTTATATTTGATAAATTATGTAATGTTAAAGTCATTTTTTTAATGTATCCAAAATAATCATTATTTGGTTTGTTTGATACTTGACCAATATAAATATCATTTTCTAAGTCATAATAAAAATTGCCATCATGGTTAGAATCTTGAACACCATAAAATACAATTAAGTTTGGTTTTCTATCTTCATAATCATCAACTTTTGCTAATTCAAATAAATTAGCCAATCCTATTCCATCTATAATAAATTCTTTATGAAAATATATGAATGCTAGATTATTTCCAACAAAACATGGATAACATATTCAATCATTAGAATTTTCATTATTTTTAAATAGTTCTAATAAATTATCCTGAGTTTCTTTAAACTTACCTGTTCTTTTATTTGATTTAGTTTTTAAAAATAAAGGAGTTCTCAACATTAATGAAGTAATAAAATTAATGTTTTTAAAAAAATCTATATGCTTAGTATTTCATTTTACCTTACTAACTTGTAAACATCCATTTGTACCTGCATTTAATTGTCTATAAACAAGATTATTATGTTCCTGTAATTTTTGTCCTATTGTTCTATACAATGACAAAACAATATCATTAAACTTTGTATCTACATCTATAAAATTACTTCTTATAACAGCGTCTTTTACAGAGTAATAAATACCTAAACGTAACTTGCTTCTATAAAAGTCATATAACAATTCAAAAATATGACTTGATGTTTCTATTTTCTTTAAAAAAATAGAATTAATATAATTAATATCTTTTACAAAAACTTCGATCAAAAATTCTTGATATTTTTTAACTGTTTTATTTTTAGAATTATATACATCAAACTGTTTAAATAAATACAAATTGTTATTTTTTAAATATTTATAAAACTCCTGTAATATATTTAAAAAATATTTTGAATTTAATACAGATATTTCATTTTGAGGGAATAATTTAGTGTAATTGATTAAAACCAAATCATTATTTATAAAAAACTTATCTTTCATTTTCTTTTACCTCCATAAGTGCTGTTTTTAAAATATTAGGTAATTTTTTACATTGTTGAATATTCAGGCTACAAACACCAACTCTAATACCATTTTTTAATGGAACAACAAATACATTTTTATTATTTAGAATTTCAATATATTTATTTATAATATTTTCATTTAATGGAATTGTTATAAAAAAACCAATTGAAGTTTCTAAAAAATCTAATCCTATTTTTTTTGATTCATTTTTAAAATTATCAAAACGTTTTTTTAAAGTTGAAATCATATTTTGTTTTTCAATTAAATAAGTATCATTTTTTTTATCTAGTTCAACAACTGTTTCAATTGCACCATGATTTGAATTTGATCAATTTGCTCGTGCATGGACAACCAATAAATCATGAATGTTTTTTACAACATTTTTATCATTATGATAAACAACTGTTGCACCTAGTCTTAATCCATAAAATGTTAAAGATTTTGAATAACTTATACAAAAAACTATTAATGAATTGTTTTTAATATTTTTAAATTCTTTTAAATAAGTATTATCAGAATCCAAACTAAATTCAATATATGCTACATCATTAATAATTACAAATTCATTATTTAAATAAGAGTTTAGTTTTAAAACTATTTGTTTTCAATGATAATTACTCATTGAAAAAGATGTTGGATTATGAATAGGATCATTTAAATATAAAGCTATTTTTTTATATTTTTGAGTTAAATAATCAATTTTATTTAACAAATCATCTAAATAAAACATATTGTTATCATTAAACATTTTAAAATTAATTATTTTCACTTTTGATTGATTACACATTAATTCAATTGGTTCTCATGTGTAATCTGGAATTAAAACAACTGTATTTTCATCAAGAACTTTTTTTATAACACTTGATAGTGATCCACTACCGCCAGGCGATGCACAAACTAAACTATTTTCTATTAAAAAAATATTATCTTTAAATAATCATTTCTTTGTAACATTAGAAAAGTCTATTCCACCATCTATGTTTGGGCAATATGATGCTTTTATTTGATCTGATATTTTTTTGTTATACAAATCAAAAACACTTTTAAAAACAAAAAAATTATTTTTCTCGTCCATCAATGATCCTATAGTGGCATTGTAAACATTTTGAACCCCTGATTCAATTGCTTTTTTTGCTTTTAAAGATGCTTCAATAATTGTGTTGTCAAAGTTTATTTTATTTTCAATATTAAAATAACTTGATTGTTTTTTATTTTTTTTCATATTTGTTACCCAACAATAAGTTATTATAAATTCTATATTAATACTTAACTTTATATTTATTAGAATTTATAATTTTTAAATAATCATTATATCTTTCTTTAGAAATTTTATTTTTTTCAACCATTTCTTTGACTTTACAACCATTTTCATTTTTATGTAAGCAGTTTCTAAATTTACAATATTTACCATAACTTCTAAAATCATTATAGCTTTTAGCAATTTCATCATTAGGAATATTTAATTCTATAGAACCAAACCCTGGTGTATCAACAATAAAACCATTCTTATAACTTATCAAATTACTAGTAGTTGTAGTGTGTTTTCCTCTATTAAGTGATTTAGAAATTATATTTGTTGTTATGTTTGAATCAGGAATTAATTTATTAATGAGTGTAGATTTTCCAACTCCTGATTCTCCTGCTAAGCAAATTACATTATTCTTGTCAAACAAAGTGTTAATAGTATCTATACTTTCTGTTTTATCTGAAAATAAACATTTATATCCATCTTTTTTGTATTCATTTATTTTATTTAAAATTTCGTCTTTTTCTTTTAATAAATCCATTTTGCTAAAATAAATTATTACATTATCAATATTTTGATATTCATAATAAGCTAAATATTTATTGAGTTGAAATGTATTTAATTTTGGTTCAACAACTGAAATTACAATTATTATGATATCAATATTTGCCACACTTGGTCTAATTAGTTTATTTTTTCTAGGTAATATTTTTTCTATTATGTATGTAGAATCTTCTTTTATAAATTCAACATTATCTCCAACTAAAATGCTTGCATCATTTTTAACTTTTTTTCTTGAAAAACATATGTAATTTAAATTGTTACAAATAACATTAAAAAAGGAAGCACTTTTCTTTATTACTTTTCCGTTCATGATAGTAATCCTAAAGAAATAAAAATGATTAATAATATGACTAATAACAAAAATAAAAATAGATTTATTGTTAATCACTTATTAGATTTTATAAATTTGCAAAATTTATTTCTTGAGTAACTATTAAGTCTCAAACACAGTGATTGTTGGTATTCTCTTTGGTTATAAGAAAGTATTGTTGGTAACTCTTCTTGTTTTTTTGAAATCCTTGACTCAATTTCTTCAATGTCATTCATGATTTCTGAAACATCATTATATCTATATTTCATAATATTTGGTCTAGATGCTGTCAATTTTAGAAAAACATTTTCAATCTCATTTCTAATATTCTTGTTTATTTTTTTCATTGGCAAAATATCATATTTTTTTCAATATAAAATTATTGATGGATCATTTTCATCAACTATTTCGAATGGTTTTTCACCTATAAGCATTTCATAAAAGATTATTCCCAAAGCATGAAAATCATATTGTTTTGAAAGCATTGGCATTTTTTTATTATCAAAACTTTGTAATGATGTTGCATCAGGAGTAACATAAGGAATTGTCCCAAAGAAAGATGTTTCATTTGTTAAAACATCTTTTACTATATCATTGTCTTGCACCAAAACTGATGATATTCCAAAATCAGCTATTTTTACATCCAATAAATCTTTTGATAACATTATATTTTCAGGTTTTAAATCTCTATGAATTATAACTCTTTCTTTAGTATGCATATCAGAAACACCATGTAAAATTTTTTTAAAAATAGATAGTGTTTCAGGAATTGATAAACATCCTCTATTTCTAATTAATTCTTTTAAACTTGGCCCATCTATATATTCCATTATTAAAACAATTGTATCTTTATCTAAAGGATGCATTTCATACAATTTTACAATATATTCACTTGTTGCAAGTCTTGCATTTGTAACTCCCTCATCTAATATTCTGTTTCAATGATCTGAAGTTGTAGTACTTGTTTTCTTAATAAATTTAATAGCAGTATATTTAAATTTATTTGAGAAATGATTATTTGATTTACTGTGAATTGTTTCAGCTAAATATACTTCAGATTCCATTCCACCCTTACCAATTAATTTAATAATTTTATATTTTCCTAAAAATTCTTTACCAATTAATTTACTTTCTGACATAATGACTTATTTTACAATCTCCCCATTTAATGTAAATCTTGATGCTGTAATTATTTTAACTTTAACAATGTCTCCAGGATTTGCTTCTCCTTTGAAATTTACAACTTTCCATTGAGGAGAATAACCCGACATAATACTTTGATCTTTTTTAGAAGGGCCTTCGACCAATACATCAAGCGTTAAACCAACAAATTTTTGATTTTGTGATTTAGCATATTTTTTAACTAATTCATTTAATTCTAATAATCATTCTTTTTTATCTGACATACTAGTAGAGTCAGGTAAATTTGCTGCTATAGTTCCATCACGTTTTGAATAAATAAAAGTAAAAGCATTATCAAATTGAATTTTGTTATATAAATCTAATGTTCTTTCAAATTGTTCTCTTGTTTCATTTGGAAATCCAACAATTAAATCTGTTGTAATTGAACAATAAGGAATGTTTTCTTTTATGTAATTTATAAGATCTAAATAATCTTGAATCTTCATAGGACGATTCATTTTTTTTAAAATTAATTCATCTCCACTTTGAATTGGCAAATGAATATGTGGCATAATGTTCTTGTATTTTTTCATTATATCAACAATTTCTTTTGTAAAATTTCACGGATTACTTGTTGTAAATCTAACTCTTTCAATATTTGTTTTAGCAACATCTTCTAAAAGGTTTGAAAATACATAATTTTCACCTTTAAGATCTATTCCATATGAATTAACATTCTGCCCTATTAAAGTTACTTCTTTATAACCTTTTCTAATAAGTTCATTAATTTCATCTAAAATATCTTGTTTTGATCTACTTCTGATTTTTCCTCTTGTAAACGGAACAATACAATAAGTACAAAATTTATCACATCCATACATAACATTAACAAAAGCTTTTATATTATTATTTCTAGTTGTAGGCAAATTTTCTATAATGTCACCTTCTTTTGATCAGACTTCAACAACTAAATTTTTTTCAAATAAAACTTGTTCTAATATATTTAATAATCTATGAATATTATGAGTACCAAAAATAAAGTCAATATTAAAATTACTTTTTAATATTCTATTTACAACAGCTTCTTCTTGAGCCATACATCCACACATCCCAAAAATGAAATTAGGATTTGTTTTTTTGATTTTATCTAGAACACCAATATCTGCAAATACTTTTTGCTCTGCATGATCTCTAATTGCACATGTATTTAATAATACTAAATCAGCTTCTTTGATATCATCTGTATGTTTATAACCAATCATTTCTAATATACCCATCATAGTTTCAGTATCTCTTACATTTGATTGACATCCAAATGTTTTGATATGAAATTTTTTATTGATTCCATATCCTATTAAATTTGTTGGTATTTCAAAATTATCTTTAAGTGTTTTAGCATCTTCAAGTCTTTTTCTAGCTCGATTAATGTTTGGCAAAAAATATTTTGACAAATCCCTTTTTCTTGTAAAATTATTATTCATATTATCCTCAAAGCAAAAATGACATAATAATAAATTATATATTTATAAATGAATAAAAAATTAAAAAAATAACCAATAACTAATAAGTATTAACCTCTTATTTATTGATTATTTTCTATAAATAAAGCAAACAAAAACTATTGATTATTTTCTTCAATTATTTCTTCAGCAACACCATCGTATTCTTTGGGTGCATTTGCATTTCCATAATATATTATTCCAAACATTGGAATAGATAAAAATTTTGCTAATTCTTCATTTACATTTGAAGAATCGTACATTATTTCTTTAACAAATTGTAGTTTTTTATGTTCATAATATCCATAATCACAATTAGTTGTTGTGAACAAACAAAAGTCAGGATAACCATATTCAATGATATCAAATTTAAATTTGTTATATAAAATATCACTTAGTCCTCTACCTCTATGTTTTGGTAAAATTGAAAACATTAGAATTTCAGATCTATTACTTACAATATCACTATATTTTTGAAACATTTCATAATAAACTTGATTAGTATAAATTTCAAGATTTTTAATTTCTTCCTGATTGTCATCTAATGTTTTAAAGAAGTTAATATTATCAGCTTCTTCTACATTTAAATCAATTAAATCTTGATCTGAAAAAATATTTTGATGTTTATAATCTGGAATACTTGCTAATAAAACACCAACAATTAGTCCATTATATTCAATGACATAACCATAGTTAACATTTCTAATCATATTATTTAAAAGAAATGTAGCTAATCCTGTATTTAATTCATCATTATAGTTATCAAAAAAATCATAATAATTAATTACATTTTTAGCATGTAAAACTAATTGGTTATAGTCTTTTTTCTCTACTTTTCTTACTTTCATAAATACACCTTGTAAAACTAATACACATAATATATTGTACATTATTGTGGCAATAAAAAAAATAAACAATATGGTGGATAGTCATATTGTTTATTTTTCATAATTTATTATGATTCAACACAGTGAGTTCAATTAAGGAGGAAATATACAACAATTAAAAGAGAGTCAACAACAAGCTGTTTGATAATATTCATTAGCATTTATAAATCATAATACGTAATTGTCAGCAACAATTATCTCATATTTTACTTTAATCTTTTCTTTACCAATAATAATGCTCGACCATTATACATTGATAAATAATTAATTAGAATATATTTCTAAATCGAAATATAAGAATTAACTGACAAACAAAACATTTGTCATATAAATACTAACATTTAATTTAAAAAATTATTCAATAATATTTAAAATATTTTTAATTAATTCTAAAACAAATTATTTATAATCAAAAGACAAAAAATAATTAAATAATTCTGAAAAAAGTGTTAATATTATATAATTTTAACTAACTACTATATTATTTTCAGCAAATAATAAATAAGTTAATTAAAATCAAAAAAATGCTATTATAACTATTATCTATATGAAATTTTAAGGAACAATTAATATGGGAATGTTTTTAAATAAGCTGGATAAACAAAAGATTTTTATCAAAAAAGGCTTTTTCACAATAAAAGAAAGATTGAAGTTATTAAATGAATTAAAAAATAAAATTTTAGAAAATAAAGAAAATATATATGATGCATTATATAAAGACTTTAATAAATCTAAAAAAGAAATTGATTTAGTAGAACTTAATCCTGTGATTAATGAATTAAATTATTTTATCAAAAATATTTATAAGTTAAGCAAAAACAAAAAACTTTATAAAGGATTTAAAGATCTTTTTAATTCAAAATCTTATATAAAACCACAATGTTATGGTTCTATATTATTATTTGTTTCAAATGACTTACCTTTTAATATAGCATTTATCCCTATAATTGGTGCAATTGCTGCTGGTAATACTGTATTTATAAAATTTCCAGAACACGCTAAAAACACAAATAAAATATCTAAAAAAATTTTAGGATCTGTATTTGATGATCATCATATATTTTTTATTGATAATGAATTAGATGAAAATGACACAAAAGAATTATTTCAATTAGATTTTGACATGGTTTTCTTTTTTGGAAAAACAAAAAATGCAAAAAATATTGTTAAAAATTATACTTCACGTTTTATAGAGGTTGTATTTCAAATAGGAAGTAAATGTCCAATTGTTATTGATGAAACAGCAAATATTGACTTAGCAAGCAAAAGAATAATTTGATCAAAAGCGATAAATTCAGGTCAATTATCATCATCACCTGATTATATTTTAATTCATGAAACTGTATATAATGATTTTGTTCAAGCAATAAGACGAAATTATAATGAATTATTTTATAAGGTTGATTACAAAACAAGATTTTGTAAAATAATTACTGATGAAAATTTAAATAGAATGATAAACATAATTGATAAAAATAAAAAAGAAATTGTTTTTGGTGGTAATTACGACAAAAATAGTAAATCAATTGAATTTACTTTAATGAATGTTGTAGATTTAAAAAGTGAAATGATGAATAATGAGAATTTTGGCCCAATATTACCAATAATTAAATACAACAATGTAAGTGATGTTTTTGGAGTAATAGATCACAATCCTAGTCCACTAGCAATTTATGTATTTAGTAAGAATAAAAATTTCTGATATGAAGTTCAACAAAATATTGAAACAAGAATTTTAATATTTAATGATGTCATGACTCAAATGTTCTATAATGTTCCTCAAGGTGGTATTAGAACAACTGGAAGTCATGCATATGGCAAAAAATATAGTTGAGATTTATTTACGTATAATAGAGTAATAATCAAATCATCAAGATTTAGTTGAAAAAATAGATATAGATTGATAACAAATTCTAATGGAAATAATTTTACAAAATAATGTTAATAATAACTAATTTTTGTAAAATTATTTTCTTTTTCATTCACTAGCACTTGACAATATTCTACCTAAAGCAACAGCTCCTGCTATTCAAAAAGATTTAAATTCATAGTCTTGAGTAAACACATTATTTTTAATAATTTCCTTATTTATTAATTCTTCTCTTATTATGTAAGCTGCTTTACAATTGTGTTTAAAAGAAGAAACAAAATCATTCCTTATTGTTGAACCTTTTAAAATAGTAAAACCATTTTTACTATGATAACCTACTACATCACAATAATTATTTTTTATAAAATAATATTCATTTGTAATTTCTTTTTGTATCTTTTTATTGTTTTCATTAATATAATTATTATTTTTTGTCATTATACTATTTTCATCATTAACTTCTTTTATATCATTATTTGTCTTTCATTCATTAATGTTATTTAATTTTCCACCAACTGCAATAGTGCCTGCTACTCATGGAGAACTGAATTCATAATTTTGTGTTAATACATTATCTACAATAATTTTTTTATTTATTAACTCTTCTCTCAATTTATATTCACTTTTACAATATGTTTTAAATGACTCTCTAAAACCATCTCTTATAACAGAACCTTTTAACATAACAAAACCATTGTTACTATAGTAACCTGATACATTACAAAAATCTTTTTTAATAAAATATTTTTTTGTTACTGGTGCTTCGTCATTTACAAATAAATCAGCTCCAATAAATTTAAACAACAATTTAATATTTTTTACAAAAACATTAATAAATGATTCATATTTTTTAGAAATTTTTATTTTATTAGACATCTTTGTTACGACTTTAATATTTTTATTATTTTTTAATTCTCAAACAAAATAATCTTCTAGATAATGTAATTTATCTTTATCTAATGAACCAGAATCATTAATTATAAAAAATGCATAATTTCAATAAAGCAGTTCATCTTTATTGTTTAAACTACTTTTTTTAATATGTTCATTAAGTCTTTTTATAATATCTCTAGACTCTCCAACATAAATTTCATCAATTTTACCTTCAAATTCATAAATCAAAAAATAAATACCACTAGAATGCAAATTAATATCATCTTCAACTCTATTAATCCAAGATTTAACTTTTGTTCTAGGCAATTTATACACTTTTGAATCTCAATTTTCTAATTTATATTGAATTAAATCATTTCCATCATCATCTAGTAATCATGAATTAATTAATGGCATATTTATACTTCCTCAAGATTAACATATGTATATTATATTTTAAATAAAAATTATTTATGAGAATTAATAAGACAATACAAAATATTTAAATTATAAAAAACATGACATAGATGCCATGTTTTTATTTCATATTTTTTTGATGTAAATCATTATTTTTGTTGTCATTCATTGTAATATTAATTGCTCAATTTGATCATTGATAAAAACAATAAGATAACATTGCTTTTGCTATTTGATTAAATTCTATTAAAAAAAACATTAATTCAGGTGATGTATTTTCTTCATTAATTGTTCCAGTGTAAATTAAACTTCCAAATATAATACATCATATTGACATTATAAATCCATCTGTAAAAAATATATATTTTGATCCTCCAGCTTTTATAGAAAAATATAAAATAGAGAACACACCTTGACTAAAAATAACTGGCATCATAATTCATTCAGCTTTTTTAGCTAATTCTTGATTTAGCAATCAAAGATTATAATCATCTAAATTGACATCTTTTGGAGGAGCAGGGGATAATAATGGATTTATAAATAAAGATAGAGCAAATAATATTAGCGCAAAGAATAATGTTATTATTGAACCTCAAACAATTAAATAAACACTATTTTTCTTTGCTTGTTTAATATTATTTTTACCTAATTCACTTCCGACTAAAACAGCACAACTTGCAGCCATTCCAGGAAATATAACACCAGCAAACTGAATAATAATAGAAACTGTTGTAAAAGCATCATGAGTCTTGGAACTATAAACTAATAAACATATAACTAAAAATAAAGTTGCAAAACCATATAAAAAATCATTTGCAATTGCTTGTCATGAATTTTTTATAGTATTTTTAAAAACACTCATTTCAAGCTTAATTTTTTTAATCATTAAATAGTATTCTTTTTTAGAATATATAAATATAATCATTACAATACATTCTATCAATCTTGATACCACTGTAGACAATGCTACATTTCTAGCAGCATTAATTAAATCTTTTTCAAAAATAATAATTAAAGGGTCCATAATTACATTTGAACAAACCGAAATAACAGCAGCTATTAAAGCAAATTTTGGTTTTCCTATTTCCCTATATGAATAACTTAAAGTATATGCTAACAAAATAAATACAAATGATATAGATGATCATTGTAAATATTCACTTGCAACTTTAGAAATGTAATAATCTTTAGAATTGTTAGAAAAATTAAACACATTTCTTGTTACATTAACAAGTTCTGTTGGAATAACAGCCATCAATATTAAAAAAGGTAACATTAATATGCTTCCAACTATTAATTTATAAATTATTGTTTGTTGCAATTTTTCTCTATCTTTAGCACCAAAATATTGCGCTGTTACTATTCCTATTCCTGATGAAACCCCTAAAACAACCATCATTGGAAAATTGATTATGGAAGTTGCAATACCAACTGATGTTTTAGCTATTTCTCCACTACTTAGTCCAATGCTTGTTAAATCAACTCCTTCAACATTTTTAGGTGCAAAACCAGCAATAAAAAAAGTATCAATATAAGTTACAGATGTTGTTACTAATTGTTGTATAGCAGAAGGCAAAAATAAAGAAAACATTAAAATGATGAAAGCCTTATCACCAAAAATATTTTCTCAAAATTTATTATTTTTTTTATGATTTGATTTATTTAAATCAAAATTTTGTTTAATGCTACCCATAATATCATTATTTTACATTCTATAATATAACAAAAAATATATGCCCTTGTAAAGAGGCATATACATTTTTTTATTATTTATTTGTTTTCATCTTCATCTACGATCTCAAAATATTCATTTGGATCACTTGCACCATTCTCTACAAGTAATTTACCCATATCTTCATTTTCGTTTTGTTCCATTGCTATTGTTAAAGCACTAACATAATCTTGAGTTCTTAAATCCAAATCAGCACCAGCATCTATCAATAATTTTACAACTTCATATTCATTATTCTGAACAGCATACATAAGTGCTGTATACTCATATGTTGTATCTTGAATGTCCAAATTAGCATTATGTTCAATTAACTTACTAACAATTTTAACATTACCAGAATTTGCTGCAATCATTAAAGGAGTTTGTCCATCTTCATCAATTTCATTAACATCGCTTCCATAATGAATTAATTGCAGTGCTAAATCATTGTCATTTTCTAATAAAGCATCAATAATTGGGGTTGTTGATGATGGATTTTCACTTATTATATTTTCATCATCGTTTAAATCATCACTCACATTTTGATGCTTGTCATTTTCTTCTTCAGACATATCATCATCTATATTTTTAGTTAGTTCTATTTCTTCATGATCTTCAGATATATCATCTAAATTATCAATATTTTTATCATCTACATCAGATAAATCATCTGATATTGCACTAATTTCAGTTTCATTAATATTATTTGATGGCTCTAAAGTACTGTCATTATTTTCAAGATTATCATCATTTAATTTATCAAGAATAGTATCTTCTGAAATAGAATTATTATTAATTTCATTTATTGAACTATCTGAATTTTCTTCTTTAGATAAATTATCTTCTTCATCAGCAAAAGCAAAAATCTTATCAAATCAAGGGTTAGTTTTCTTTTTTGATGAATGTTTTTCTTGTTTATTCTCTAATGAATTTGATGGCAAATCAGAAACTTTATCATTTGTATCATTGTTTTCTATTGATTTTTCTGATTTATTTTCTATTCCATCTTCATTTAAATTATTATCTAATTGGTCTTCTTGATTAGAAATTTCTTCACTATTATTTTCTAAACTTGAGTTATCATCTTGCGAATATTCTTCTTCATCTTCAGATTTTTTTATTTCACTATTTTCTTCTATAGTTATATTTTCTTCTTTATTTTCTTCTACTTCATTTTCATCTAAAATATTATCTAATTGTTGTTCTAGAGCAAAAGATTCTTTGTTCTCTTTTTCTATATTTGAAGTATCATCATCTAAATCTTCTTGCTTTTCTTTGATTGTCACTCCTATATTATTATCTTCTTTTAAATCATCATTAGAAATTTGATTATTTTCTTCTAAATTGTTTGAATTATCAAAATTAGTGTCATTTTTATCTATTTCATTTGAAATCTCATCATCAGAAATAGATGTAGTTATTTTTTTATCATCAATGATTTCTAAAATATTATTGCTTGTGTCCACTTTAATATCTTCAGACTCAAATTCCATTTCTTTTTGTTTAATTGGTTGATTAAGCAATTTCTTTAAAGCACTACTATTTTTTTCAGGTTTATAAGTTGCTTCGCTTAATTTTTCTTCATTTTTTTGTTGTTCTAATGATAAAAAGTTATCATTTTCATCAGAAATTATAAAATTTTTATTTTTTTTTATGAAGGAAGCTTTAACAATGCCTCCTTCAAAATCAGGAAATGAATTCATTCTTGTTTGGTTATCTGTTATAGGAATTTCAGCTACCTTTTGATCTTTTAATTTACCCATATCGTTTAACAGCATAATATATTGTCTTCCACCAATCATAAAAGCAGAATGAATAAAATATGGATTAGATTCTACTTGAGCTAAAATACGCTTTCCTATTGTTGCTCTACTACTTAAAGCAATGTCTTCAAAATGTATTCTTTTTCCACCACGATTTGAAACTAATAAAATAAAACTTTCTTCTGGTTCTACAGGAATTACAGATGAAACAATATCATCATTTTTTAAATTAATATTCTTAACACCAGCAGCTGTTCTACCAACAACTGGAACTTCTTCAATATTAAATCTAATTGCATAACCTGAAGAAGTTATACTAATTAACTCTTTATATTTGTCTTGAACTACAAAAGAACTTACAACTTCATCATCATTCTTTAAATTAATGTATGTAGTAGTTTTAGCATTTTTTGCTGGAGCTATATCTTGTATTAAAAATCTTTTAATTTGAGATTGCTTTGTTGCAACTAAAACTTCTGTATTAATATATGATTCTTTATTAACAGTAAATGCTGAAATTGCTTTTTCTGACGAATCAATTGTAACTAATTCATTTACATGTATTCCAATTTCTTTTATTTTAGTTAATTTAATTTTGTGTGATGGAATAGTAATGCATTTGCCTTTATTTGTTAACACAACCAAAGTATCTAATGTACTCATGTCAAACATATCAATAGGTAAATCACCATCTTTTATTTTTAATTTATTTACATCAACATCAGTTAAAGTAGTATCAGGCATAAATTTTATGTAGCAATCACGCGTAACAACACAAACACCATGGTTTTCTTCTATAATGTCAGTTTCTGATACAACTATTTCTTCAATTTCATCTTCAATAACAGTTCTTCTTTTAAACCCTAATGTCTTATTAAAACCTTCAAAAGTTGTAATTAAGTGTTGATTTCTATATTGCTGATCATTAATAAGTTTTTTCTTTATATCAATAAACTCTAATAATTCTTTATATTCATCTATTAATTTTTGTGTATCATATGATGTTAATACATACAAACGCAATTGAACAACAGCTTCTGCTTGTTTTTCAGTTAATTCAAAAAAATCAATTAATTTATTTTTTGCTTCTTCTTTGCTAGTAGATGATTTAATCAATCTTACTAAATTATCAATATCATTAATTGCCTTAATTAAACCTTCAAGTATTTCTTTTCTATTTAATGCTTTCTTTAGTTCAAAAGTTGATGATTTTACAACTATATCATTTGCATGTTCAATATATGCATCAATTATATCCATTAAATTACACTGATATGGTTTTCTATCTTTAATTAAAATAATATTTGCTGAGTAAGATATTTGTAACTGTGTTTTTTTATATAAAAAGTTTTTTAATATATCTAAACTTTTTTCAGTATCAAATTCTAACACTATTGAAATACCATCTTTATCAGAATCATCTCTCACTTCTTTTAAACCTGGCAATTCATTATTAACTCTTAATTCATCAATAGCTTTTACAATAGATGCTTTATTTGATTCATATGGGATTTCAGTAACAATTAATTGTTTTTTATTCCCCTTAGTTAATCTTGTATTTTCTTCAATTTTTGCTCTAATATTGAATTTACCACGTCCTGTAGCAAACATTTCCAAAATTCCATCTTTTCCTTGGATAATACCACCTGTTGGGAAATCTGGTCCTTTAATTATTGATGATATTTCTTTTAAATTACAATTTGGATGATTGATTCTATAAATTGTACCTGTAATAACTTCAGACAAATTAAATGGTGGAACATTTGTTGCATAACCTGCAGCAATTCCTGTAGCTCCATTAACCAAAATATTTGGTAATAATGATGGTAAAACTGATGGCTCATTTTCACTATCATCAAAATTTGGAATAAATTTAACTGTTTCTTTTTCAATATTTGTTAACAACAATTCACCAAATTTTGATAGTCTACATTCTGTATATCTCATAGCAGCTGCACTATCACCATCAATAGAACCTTTGTTTCCTTGCATATCAAGTAATGGGATATTATTTTTTCACTCTTGAGACATTCTTACCATTGCCTCATAAATTGAACTATCACCATGAGGGTGATACTTACCAATAACTTCACCTACAGTTCTAGCAGATTTTTTATATGGTTTATCATGATTTATATTCAAATCATACATAGCAAATAAAATTCTTCTTTGGACAGGTTTTAAACCATCTCTAATATCTGGTAAGGCACGATCTTGAATTATGTATTTTGCATATTTACCAAAACTTTCAGACATAATGTCATCAAGTGCCCTATTTCAAACTTTGCTATTATCAAAAATGTTTGACATATTTTTTCCTTCCATTTAATTTTCTAATTCAAAATCTACATTATCTGTAATTCATTCTTTTCTTTTGCTTGAATCTTCACCCATCAAAATTGAAACTCTACGTTCAGTAAGAGCAGCATCTTCAATAGACACTTGTATCAACTGTCTATTTTCAGGATCCATTGTAGTTTCTCATAATTGTTCTGCATTCATTTCACCCAATCCTTTATATCTTTGAATTTCATATGATGAATTTTCTTTTTTTAATTCTTCTAACTCATAATCTTCTCAAACATAATAGAATTTTTTACTTTTAGTGTTAGTAAATTTATATAAAGGAGGCAATGCTATATAAACTTTTCCATTTTCAATTAAAGGTCTCATATATCTGTAAAAAAAAGTTAATAACAAAATTCTTATGTGAGCTCCATCTGTATCAGCATCTGTCATAATAATTATTTTTCCATAATTTGATTTATTAATATCAAAATCACTTCCTATGCTTGCGCCAATACATGAAATAATGGTTCCAATTTCTTCATTTTTTAATAAATCTTTTAGTTGTGCTTTTTCAACATTAATAACCTTACCTTTTAAAGGAAGAATAGCTTGATATTTTCTATCTCTACCAAGTTTTGCAGAACCACCTGCTGAATCACCCTCAACTAAAAATAATTCAGTATTAATATTATCTTTTGACTGACAAGGAGTTAATTTTCCAGAAAGGATTCTCTCTTTTTTTTGCCCCTTTAATTGTTTGACTTCTTCACGTGCTTTTCTAGCTGCTTCTCTTGCTTCTCTTGATAAGTAGGCTTTCTCTATAATATCTTTTGCATCTTTTTTATTTTCTTCAAGCCAATAAGTAAATTTTGTTTTAACAATTGTTCTAACAACAGTATAAGCTTCTTGAGTAAATAATTTATTTTTAGTTTGTCCTTCATATGAAATTAATCTTTCTGGAACTTTAACTGAAATAACACAAACTAAACCTTCTCTAAAATCACTACCTTCAAAATTCTTTTCTTTTTCTTTTAATAATTTTCATTTTCTAGCATAATCATTTAATGTTTCTGTAAGAGCAGTTTTGAATCCAGTTTCATGTGATCCACCTTCTTTAGTTTTTACAGAATTTGCAAAGGAAACAAAAGTTTCAGAGTTAGTATCATTATATTGAAAAGCAACCTCAACTTCTATACCTGCATCTTTGCCCTCAATATAAACAACTTGTGATATAGGTGTTGCATTAGAATTAATAAAATTTACAAATTCAATAAGACCATTTTCAGCATGAAATTCTTCTGCTGTTTTTGTTACTTCATTTTCAAAAATAATTTTTATTCCTTTAAATAAAAATGAAGTTTCTTTTACTCTTTCAATTATCAGACTTGCATTAAAATTAATATTTTTAAAAATAGATTTATCAGGATAAAAAGTAACTTTTGTACCTGTTTTATTTGTTGTTCCAATTACTGTTGATTTTTGTTTAATCTTTCCTCCATCATTATACTTGGATTGAAAAACTTTGCCTTCTCTTTTAACTTCAACAATCATTCAAGAACTTAAAGCATTAACAACTGAACTACCAACACCATGTAAACCACCAGAAACACCATATGCATTTTCATCAAATTTACCACCAGAATGAAGGCTTGTAAAAACAGTATCAACAGTTGACATTTTAGTTTTAGGATGTATCCCAATAGGTATACCTCTACCATTATCTTCAACAGTGAATGAACCATCTTTATGAAGTGTTAATTTGATTGTTGAAGCATACCCTGCTAAAACTTCATCAACAGAATTATCAAATAATTCTCATATTAAATGATGTAAACCTCTTTGATCTGTTGAACCAATATACATTCCAGGTCTTTTCCTAACAGGTTCAAGTCCTTCTAAAACTTTAATATCACTCTCTTTATAACTTGCCATAAATGCTCCTTAATTATTATTTATAACAAAATGAATCCTATAACAAAACTAGTGTCAAATCTTTAATAATTATATATGAAATTAGGTAAAAAATAAGACTAAAAAATAGACAATAATTGCGTAATAATAGTTTTATTTTCTAAGTCGATTTTTTTCATCAAAAAAATTTAAAAAAATTATTTTTTTAATTAAAGAAAGTCAATAAGATCAAAAAAATATTTCAAAAAAACAATATAAAGACTAATGCAAAGAGTTTTTATTTTAAATGAACAATAATACTACTTTATCTGTTTTGTTGAAATTTATTTTTATATACAAAAATAAAAAATATTGAATAATAAATAATTCAATATTTTGTGAAATTTAAATTAATTTTTTTGATTTTAAAAAATTTGACACTAAATCATTAACTTGCTGTGCTGTTTCTAATTCCAATGCCTTTTTTGCAAGCTCAATACATTCTTTATGTTTTAAATTACAAATTAATTTTTTTGCTCTTAAAATAGATGATGAACTCATACTAAATGCATCAAGTCCTTTTTCTCCAAGACCTAATAAAATTGGAATAGACATAATATCTCCAGCCATTTCACCACACATTGCAACACTAACATTGTGTTTTTTTGCTCCTAAAATTGTTAATTCAATAGCTTTTAATAATGATGGATTATTTGGTTGATAAAGATGAGAAATTTTTGGCGACATTCTGTCAACAGCAAAAGTATATTGAATTAAATCATTTGTTCCAATTGAAAAAAAATCTACATATTTTGCAAATTTATCAGCAATTAAAGCAGCTGATGGAATTTCTATCATCATTCCAACTTTAATATCTTTAGAAAATTCTATTTTTTCAGTTTCTAATTCATTCTTACATTTTTCTAAAATTTCTTTTGCTTTTAATAATTCATCAATTGTACAAATCATTGGAAACATAATACCAAGCTTACCATATTTACTAGCTTTCAATAATGCTTTTAATTGAGTTTTGAAAATATCAACCTTATCTAATGTTAATCTTATTGCTCTATATCCTAAAAATGGGTTATCTTCATGTTCAAAAGTATAATATGGTAATTTTTTATCTCCTCCAATATCCAAAGTTCTTACAATAACTAAATTATTTGGTTGTTTTTCTAAGACATATTTATATGCATTGAATTGATTATCTATATCGGGTCAATTAGATGCTTCCATATATAAAAATTCACTTCTATATAAACCAACACCATCTGCTCCATATTGATTCAAATTATCTGAATCACTTGGTTTTCCAATGTTAGCTTCTACTAATACTGTATGATTATCTAAAGTAGTAGCTTTTTTATCTACATACTTTTTTAGTTCAATTTTTTCTTTTTCAAAAATTCTTTTTCTATCTTCTCATTCTTTAATATTGTTTGGATTAATTTCTACTATTCCAGCACTTCCATCTATTGCAACAATTTGATCATTTTTTACGATATCAGTTATGTTGTTCAAACCAAGAACAGCAGGTATTTCCATAGTTCTTGCCATAATTGCTGCATGACTTGTTCTTCCTCCAATATTTGTAACAAATCCTTTAACAAATTTTTTATTCAACATTGCAGTTTCTGATGGAGATAAATCATGAGCTACAATAATAACATCAGAATTAATTGACATAATATCTGGTAATTTAATATTTAACAAATTAGAAAGCATTCTATTTTTTACATCTATTACATCACTTGCTCTTTCTTTAAAATATGCATCGTCCATACTAGAAAACATTTCTGACATATTATTAAAAACTAAATTAGTTGCTGATGCTGAATTATAGTTCTCTATTTTAATTAATTCTTCTATTTGTGATTTAATTTCAGGATCTTGTGCAATTTGAATGTGAGCATCAAAAATAGATGCTTTATCCTCTCCCAATCTTTCAAATGCAATATTTTTTATAACTTCCAGTTGCGAGATTGTACTTTTTATTGATTCATTAACTTTTTTTATTTCAAAATCTATATCTTTTATTTTGTCTTCTAAAATCTGAAATATAGGCGGTTCTATTATGAATGCTTTTGCATAATTTATTCCAGAACTTGCACCAATACCTTTTAATTGCTTCATAAAATCCTCTTTTATCTTTGAAAAAATTCAAAATTTATTTTTATTACATATTAATAATAAGTTAAAATGCATTAGTTTAATTACCAAGTTAAAAAAATCTATAACCAATATTGTTATAGATTTTTAATTATAATTTCTAATTATTTTCAACAATTCCTTTAATTCTGGTCATTGCCTTAAGAGAATCAACTATTCCTTGAACACCAAAACCTGAATCTTTAACACCAATAAATGGGAAAATATCTGGCCCTCTAGATGGAGATTTATTTATATTAATTGTCCCAACATTCAAATATCTTGCAATTAGTTTTGCTTTCTCTATATTATTTGTAAATATACTTGCTTGCAATCCAAAATTTGATGCATTAGTTATACTTATTGCTTCTTGGATAGTTTTTACTCTAATGACAGGCAGCACAGGTCCAAAAGGTTCTTCTCAAGCCAATCTTGATTTAGTTGAAACATTATCAACTAAAGTTGGTTCTAATAAGTTATAACCAACAACTTTATTACCTGTTATAACATTTGCATTGTGAGCAATTGCATCATTAATTAAATCTAAAACATAATTTAATGATTTGTTATCAATTAAAGGAATGATATCTACTCCATCAAATGGATTTCCAATTTTTAAATCAAGTACATTATTTTTTAATTCTTCAACTAAATTATCAGCTATTGAATCTAACACTATAACTCTTTTAATAGCTGTACATCTTTGACCTGAAAAATTGAATGCACCTTTAACAATTTCTTTTGCAACTTTTTTAATATCAATATCATCTAAAACAATTGCAGCATCTTTACCACCAAGCTCTAGAACAATATTTTTAGCAGGTAATGCTTTAGCTATTTTTTTACCAATATCTGTGCTTCCAGTAAAAGTAACTCCTTCGATTCTTCTATTAGTCAAAATATAATCACCAATTTCACTACCTTTTCCCATAACTAAATTAAATACACCTTCTGGAAAATTGGCTTTATCAAAATATTTGGCTATTAAACTACAAACCAATGAACCATATGTTGCTGGTTTAAATACAATAGTATTACCAACTAATAATGTTGGAATAATTTTAGCTATTGATAGATTTATTGGATAATTAAAGGGCGATATAGCTAAAACAACTCCAATTGGAACATGATAAAACTTACCTATCTTATTTTTAATTCCATGAATTGAATCATCATAAATTATTGGATTTACCAATTCTTTTTTATACATTTCAACTGTAGCAATAATATATTCATATGATCTAATGACTTCAGTTAAAGCATCTGGATAAGATTTACCAATTTCTTTTGTAATTAAATTTGCAATGACTTCTTTATCTTCTAAAAAAAATTCTGCAAATTTTAAAATATATTCTATTCTTTGATCAAAATTTAAAAATGATCACTTATAAAATGCCTTATGAGCACTTTCAAAAGCAAAATCTATTTGCTCTTTGTTTAAAGCACTAATACTTCCAATTTCTGTTCCATCAATTGCTGAATTTATAGAAATTTTTTTGTCAGTATCAATAAATTTATTATTTATATAGGCTAAACCATGTAATTTATTATTCATACTCTTTCTCCTTCTTAAAAAATATTCACATATTTGAGTATATTACAATAGATAAATTTATCTTAAAAATAATTAATATTTTTACAAATAAAAATAAACCCTTTTTATTTAAGGGTTTATTTTTAATTAATTTTTTCTAAAACTAAATCTTTTATTTTTTGATATAACTCCTCATTATTTGCTATTTCAGCATCCAAAGCATTCCTTCCTTGACATATTTTTTTATCATCAAAATAAAATCAACTTCCTGATTTTTTAATAATTTCATAATCTATAGCAAAATTTATTATTTCATTTTTGAAATCATATCCTTTGCCAAAAAATATGTCAATGAAACAATGCTTTAAAGGAGGAGCTAATTTATTTTTAACTACTGTTACTTTTGTTTTTATACCAATAGCATCATTGCCATTTTTTAATAATTCACTTTTTCTAACATCAAGTCTTATTGAACTAAAAAATTTTAATGCTCTACCTCCTGTTGTGACTTCAGGATTACCAAACATAATCCCCACTTTTTCTCTTAACTGATTAATAAAAATAATACAAACATTTGATTTACTAATTGAACTTTGTATCATTCTTAAACCTTTTGACATTAATCTAGCATGAGCCCCTATATTTTGATCTGAAACATCACCATTTAGTTCTGATTCGGGAATTAAAGCAGCTACACTATCAACCACAATTAAATCTATAAGTTTTGTTTTTATTAAAGCATCTATAATATTAAATGCTTGTTCTCCAGATTCTGGACGTGCTAATAACAATTTTTCAGGATCAATGCCCATTGAAATCAAATAATTAATATCTAGTGAATTTTCAGCATCTATATATGCTGCCTTTTTATTTTCCTCTAAACATTTTGCTACAGCTTGTAGTGCTATAGTTGTTTTACCACTAGATTCATTTCCATATATCTCAATAATTCTACCTCTTGGGAACCCTTTAATACCTAATGCAGCATCTAAAGAAATGCTTCCCGTTGATAAAACATCAACTTGATCTATATTAGCTGTAGTTATTGAACCTTTTCCATATTTTTTTTCAATATCTTTTACAGTTTCATTAAAAAGTTTTGTTTCTATTGTTTCCATAATTTCAAATACCCTCCATATATAAAAACGTAAAAAAAATTAAAAAATATAAAAAATTTGCAATTTTATTTAGAAATATTTAATTCAGATTTAATTGTTGGACAATTTTTTATATCTTTAATATCATTCTTTATTGTTTTCAACTCTTCTTTGATTTCAACTTTGAATTCATTAAAATCATTATTAATTGTTTTCAATTCATCTTTTACTTCAACTTTAAATTCATTGAAATCATTTTTTATGTTTTTAATTTCCTGAAGAATTAAATCTGTTTTCTCTATTTTCATTTCTTGTTTTCCTTGAGTTATTTTTATTGTCCCACAGATTGATTTACTATTCAATTCTTTTTGAATATTATTATTGTTGTCAATAATTTCAACATATTCATGTTTAACTAAAATATCTTTGCCAATGCAAGTGTTGCTTGCTTTAATAAAATCTATTAGCTGTTTTTTATTAAAAGATCCAGATTGAGTTTCATTTTTATTTAGATCAATTCTTTTATTTTTCACATTTACTCCTTGAAAATAAAAAATATATGAAGTGCAACAACCCCTTCATATATAAAAACGTTAAAAATTTTTGAAATTATAAAAATTTGTTAGTTTATTTAGAAATATTTAATTCAGATTTAATTGTTGGACAATTTTTTATATCTTTAATGTCATTTTCAACAGTATCCAATCTCAAATTAATTTGTTTAACTTCTCATTCAACATTGTCTAATCTTGAATTTACTTTTTTGAATTCTTCTCTTACTTCAACTTTGAATTCATTAAAATCATTATTAATTGTTTTCAATTCATCTTTCACTTCAACTTTAAATTCATTGAAATCATTTTTTATGTTTCTAATTTCTTGAAGAATTAAATCTGTTTTATCTATTTTCATTTTTTGCTTTCCTTGAGTTATTTCTATTGTCCCACAGATTGATTTACTATTCAATTCTTTTTGAATATTATTATTGTTGTCAATAATTTCAACATATTCATGTTTAACTAAAATATCTTTGCCAATGCAAGTGTTGCTTGCTTTAATAAAATCTATTAGCTGTTTTTTATTAAAAGATCCAGATTGAGTTTCATTTTTATTTAGATCAATTCTTTTATTTTTCACATTTACTCCTTGAAAATAAAAAATATATGAAGTGCAACAACCCCTTCATATATAAAAACGTTAAAAATTTTTGAAATTATAAAAATTTGTTAGTTTATTTAGAAATATTTAATTCAGATTTAATTGTTGGACAATTTTTTATATCTTTAATGTCATTTTCAACATTGTCTAATCTTGAATTTACTTTTTTGAATTCTTCTCTTACTTCAACTTTGAATTCATCAAAATCATTATTAATTGTTTTCAATTCATCTTTTACTTCAACTTTAAATTCATTGAAATCATTTTTTATGTTTCTAATTTCTTGAAGAATTAAATCTGTTTTATCTATTTTCATTTTTTGCTTTCCTTGAGTTATTTCTATTGTCCCACAGATTGATTTACTATTCAATTCTTTTTGAATATTATTGTTGCCATCAATAATTTCAACATATTCGTGTTGAACTAAAATATCTTTACCAATGCAAGTGTTGCTTGCTTTAATAAAATCTATTAGTTGCTTCTTATTAAAAAATCCAGATTGAGTTTCACTTTTATTTAGATCAATTTTTTTATTTTTCACATTTACTCCTTGAAAATAAAAATATATGAAGTGCAACAACCCTTCATATATAAAAACGTTAAAAAATATTTAAATTATAAAAATTTGTTAGTTTATTTAGAAATATTTAATTCAGATTTAATTGTTGGACAGTTTTTTATATCTTTAATGTCATTCCTTATTGTTTTCAATTCATCTTTTACTTCAACTTTGAATTCATTGAAATCATTTTTCATATTACTAATTTCAAAATTAATGTTTCTAATTTCTTGAAGAATTAAATCTGTTTTATCTATTTTCATTTCTTGCTTTCCTTGAGTTATTTCTATTGTCCCACATATTGATTTACTATTCAATTCTTTTTGAATATTATTGTTGCTATCAATAATTTCAACATATTCATGTTGAACTAAAATATCTTTACCAATGCAAGTGTTGCTTGATTTGATAAAATCTATTAGCTGCTTCTTATTAAAAGATCCAGATTGAGTTTCACTTTTATTTAAATCAATTTTTTTATTTTTCACATTCACCCTTGAAAATAAAAATATATGAAGTGCAACAACCCTTCATATATAAAAACGTTAAAAAATCTTGAAATTATAAAAATATCTTTAAAACTCGATTTTAAAATTCTGTATTTTTAACTTTGTTTTCTGATTTTAATTTATAAATTAATTTAAATAATTCTTCAATAACTTTTGATGCAATTGTAATTCTATTTGACATTCTTCCTTCATCTGGAGTAGTCATTTCATATTCGTAAGCTTTATCAACTACAATAATACAAAAATATACTAAACATGTTTTTATTCTTCCATCTTCAAAAGGTCCAGCTTCACCTGTGACTGCAATAGAAAAGTCAGTTTTTAACTTATTTCTAATTCCCATTGCCATTTCTTTTGCCACTTGAGAACTAACTTCACCATATTTATCAATAGTGTCCAATCCAACACCTAAAAGTTTATTTTTTGTTTCACCAGTATAACTTACAACTCCGCCTTTTAAAACATTTGATGCACCTGGAACATCAACTAAAGCAGATGTAATCATTCCACCAGTTACAGATTCTGCAATACCAAGTTTCATATTCATTTTCTTAAGTTCATTTATTATTATATTTTTATAGTTCATAACAGTTTCCTAACCTAATATACTAGATACATTATAAGATATTAACAATAAAATTATTTTTCTTTATTATTTATCTAGTTAAAATTATATTTTTCCTCTTAAAAATTGTTCATATTCATCACTATCAAATCTAAACTCTTTATGTTCTTTATTTGTTGTTTCAATAGAATCAAGTAGAGAAGGAAAAAATTCACTACTTTGTCTATTGAATGAATAATCGGGTTTGAATTGAGCATAGTCTAATTCAACATAATCATATTCATACTCTAATTCATAACTTGCTTTTGGATATTTATTTGTATTATTTGAAGTAAATTTTTCTTGACGCTTAATTTTTGCAATTTCATTGTCTCTACGCTTTTGATCATATGCTTTAATTGCAAGTTCAAGTTTTTCTTCTTTGCTAAATTTTGTTCATTTATAAAAACTATCATTTTCAAGTTCAAGTCTTCTTAAAATGCTATCAATTCTTCTTAAATATACTGTATCTTTTTTATCTTTTATTTTTTCATTAAAAGCATAATTTAAATATTCAGTTGTAAGCATTGTAGTTATTGTAGATAAAATAGAAACATTTATATTAACAGTTCTATTAATTTTTTTTGTTAGATTATATCTAATAACAAAATCATTTGGACGTGTTATATATAAGAAATCTCTATTAGATAAAACAGTTTGAAAATAATGATGAAAATATCTAAAAAAAACATCAATTGAATAATCATAACTGTAATTTGAATAAACACTTTTTAAGTCTTGATATATATTAGTTAAATCATCAATGTCAATTGTATTGAAATGATGTTTTACAAACTCATTGCTAAAATCTAAGTTTAAATCCAATTGATTTGACTTTCATTCTCTAAGTTTTCTCATAGTTTTAAAAGGAATACCTTTTTTACTAAAATTTTTAAATATGTAAAATAAAACACTTTTTAAAATATAACCATTGTATATAAATTGAATATTAAATTGATCTATAAATCTAAAAAAATCAAACATTATTGATGATTGAATATTATCATAAAATTCTTCTCAAGTAATTAACAAATCAGTATTTAATATTGTATTAACATCAATATAAATATTATCAAAATCAATATAACTAAATTGAGATAATACTTCATTTGTATTTAAAATTTGAGGATTCTTAATTGTTTCTTCTGTAAAAAGAAATGTATCAAAATATTTATCAAACATAACAATTCACCTATTAATTTATATTTCCTTATTAAAATACATGTATATATTATAATTTTTTTTATGATTATTAATGAAAAAATATCAAATCATAGAATTTTAACATCATATATTAATAAATTAATTCAAATAATATTATTTGTATTTTATTTATGAAAATTAAGAATAAAAAATTTTAGAAATTTTTATTTAAACGAGTAAAAATAAAAAATATTTTTACTGTATTTTTTATCAAAAATGATAATTTTTTGCTATTTTTTGGCAAAAAAATGGCACTTTTTTTCAAAAAAAAAAAAAAGCTTTTTCATATAGAATTAAATTAAATTTTTGAAAATTTTAGGTGAGTATAGCATGAAGGCAATTATAAATACTAAATATCAGTGAAAAATATTTTTAAAAGAAATTGCAACTAGGCATTTTTTACTTTTAAAAACTCCAAATGGAATTTTAGATTTTAACAAAATCTTCATATTGGAGGATCAAAATGTTTAATTCACAAGCAAGATATTTATATAATCTTTTTAAAATAATATTTAGAGTAATCACTTTATTAATATCATTGCCATGGCTTATTTTATTTTTCTTAAATATATTTGAAATTTCAAGAATAATACCTTCAAGCTTATATTTGGATATTAATAATCCATGAATGAGATTATTAACAAATACATTATTTTTTGGAACAATTTGATCAGTATTAGGTTTTCTATATTTAATATCTGAAATTATTTTAAAGAAAAAGTGCATGAAATTATATGCAAATGAGTGCAAAGAAATTATTGACAGTACAGTTCTGCCCAAAAATCTACCAAAGGTATTGTACATTTATACAACACATAATGATTTAATAGAAAGTAGAGTCCTTCAAAATATGAAACAAACATACAAAAATTTTGAAGTATGAGTTTCTGATGGATCAAGTAACAAAGAATGAAGAAAAAAAATAAAAGATTTTTGCACTAAAAACAAAATTAATCTATATCAACTAGAATCAGAGGCTTCAAAGAACAAATCTGATAACATTAACCAATTTTTAAAAAACTACAAAGGTGATTATGATTACTTACTTATTGGAGATGCTGATGAAGTTTTTCATGAAAATTTTGTTGAGTATTCAATAAAAATATTTTTATCAAACAAGATAAAAAACTTAAGTTATATAGCTCCTTTAAATATAAATTACAGATCAAAAGGAATTTATCCAAACACTACTAGATTGTTGGAAACATTTATATTTTATTGAATTCTATTTGCTAGATGTTTTACTCAATCAAGTATTCCTCCACTTTCTGGACAATCATGTTTAATATCTAAACAAAGTTTAATAGAATGCAATCATGAAGAAAAATTTGATGATGGCAATTTAGAAGACTGATATCTTGAATCAGAAATGGTTGAAAAAATTAACTATGGTATAATGCTGCCAAATGCTCCTTGTTATTTTGAACCAGATGTAAATGTTAAAGCTCACTTTAATAGAATAATGAGAATAAATGATTGAAGAATTAGATGGTGAAAAATAAGACCTAAAAGCATAATAAAAAATTATAGTGAAAAGTATTCAAATTGATACCAAACATATTTAACACATTTGACAACACCTATTATTATATTTTTAAGTCTATTCATATTTTCTATAACTGTTTGATTAATAAGCAATTATTGAGACTATGCTTTTAAAAACAATACATTGTTTTGAATATCAGTTGGTACTAATGTTGGGTTAGGTCTGATATTATTAACAATAAACCTTACACTAAACTTTGTTATAACAAAAAAACTAATATTTAACTTTTGAGATAATCTATTATTCCCCTTAATATTTATATTATGATCATTTGCATCAAATATTAAAGTTTGTATTCATTGATTTAATTCACTATTTTTAGGAAAGTACTCTCAATTTGGTGGGTCTGGTAAATCAAGATTTTTCAAAGGAAAAAGTGGAATACATAAATGATGAATTTCACTCTTTATTTTTTCTTTAATTTTACTTTCATTTAACCTGCCTATGTTCTTATTAACTGATTGAGAAAAATTTAGATTACTGATTATTATTTTTAATGTTTACATAGGATCACTATGACTAGGTGTCTTTTCATACTTGATATTATGATACATAAATTTTATACCTTATAACTCTTCATTTAAAAGAGAAGACTGAATTAAAACAAAAGATATTTTTTAATAATAAGAATGAATTTTTCAATAAAAAACAATAGATAAAATAATGAATTTATAGAGCAATATTAGAAATAAATTTGAATCATTTTTTATCAAAAATGACAAAAAACAGTAATTTTTTGCCAATTTTAGGCAAAAAAACATCACTTTTGTTCGAAAAAAAAAAAAAAAAAGCTTTTTCTTATACAATTAATAAAAATGTTGTGTTTTTTTAGTGAGTTGTATATGAAAATAATAATAACAGCTGCAGGTCAAGGCAAAAGATTTGTTAAAGAAGGAATAAAAATCCCAAAATATTTAATTAATGTAAATGGTAAAACTCTTCTTGAACATAGCCTTTTAACACTAACAAATTTTTATAACAATGAATTCATATTTATATTCAGAAATTTAAAGAATGAAAAAGAAATTGAAAAAATTATACAAAACTGTAAAAACAATAAAAATGAAAAAATTAATAATTACAAAATTATCAATATAGAAAATATTACTAGAGGACAAGCAGAAACTGTTTTATGTGCTAAAAGTTTTTTAAATGATAATGACTCAATATTAATTTTTAATATAGACACATGTATTCTTGATGCTTCAAAACTTATAAAAGAAGAAGACATAAATCAATTTGTAGATGGAATAATTTATACAACTAAAGCAGAAGGTGATCATTGAAGTTTTGCCAAAACATTACCAAATTCTAATGTAGTAATTGAAGTGAGTGAAAAAATAAGAATTAGCAATCATGCAAGTATAGGTTTATATTATTTTAAAAAATTTAAAGATTTCTTTAGTGTTTTAAAAAAATATAATAATGAAATTATAAAAAAATATAAAGAACTTTATATCATGCCTATTTATCAATATCTTATTAATGATAAGCAAAACATTATTATTAAAGACATTCCTTTGTGTAATTTCATACCACTAGGCACTCCTGATGAAATAATAAACATTGACCAAAATTTTATTATGGAGAATAAAAATGTTTAATTCAAAGGCCAGGTATATATATAATTCATTTAGTATTTTTTCTAAAGTTAGTGCTACATTAATATCTATAGTTTTATCTATAATATTTATTCTAAATGTATTTGAAATCATAAAATTAATACCAGACAAATGATATTTAGATATTAATAATCATTGAATGAAATTGTTAACAAACACATTATTTTTTGGAATAATAGGCACATTTATAGGATTTGTGTATTTAATAATTGGAATGATTATCAAAATTAAATGTATGCGTTTGTATGCAAAAGAGTGCAAGGAAATAATAGATACTACAAAATTTCCTAAAACATTACCAAAAGTTTTATATGTATATACTAGTCATAATGATTTAATTGAAGCTAGAGTACTACAAAATAAACAACAAACTTATTCTAATTTTGAGATGTGAGTGTCTGATGGATCAGATAATACTGAATGAAGAAAAAAAATAAAAAACTTTTGTTCTAAAAATAAAATTAATTTATATCAGTTAGGACCAGAAGGTTCTAAAAACAAAGCAGATAACATTAATAGTTTTTTAAAAAATTATAAGGGAGATTATGATTATTTAGTTATTGGAGATGCTGATGAAGTGTTTCACAAAAACTTTGTTGAATACTCAGTTAAATTATTTTGTTCTAAGCAATTAAAAAATATAAGTTACATAACCCCTTTAAATATAAATTATAGGTCTAAAGGAATTTATCCAAACACAACAAGGTTACTTGAAACATTTGTATATTGGTGAACCCTTTTACCAAGGTGTTTTGTTAATACAAATATTCCGCCACTAGCTGGCCAATCTTGTATTATTTCAAAACAAAGTTTAATAGAATGCAACAACGGAGAAATGTTTGATAAAGGAAATTTAGAAGATTGATATCTTGAAGCTGAAATGGTTGAAAATGCAAAGTTTGGTATGATGTTACCAAATACACCTTGTTATTTTGAAGCTGACACTAATATAAAAGCACACTTTAACCGTATCATGAGAGTAAATGATTGAATTGTTAGATGATGAAAAACTAGAACAAAAAAAATAATAAAAAACTATAATGAAAAATATTCTAGTTGATATCGAACATATTTTACACAACTAATAACACCTTTAATTATATTTTCTAGTTTAGCATCTTTTTGTTTTGTTGTTTGGTTGTTAGCAAATTATTGAGATTATGCTTTTAAAAATAATCTTTTGTTTTGAATAGCATTAATTGTGCTATTGTCATTTGGAATTATCACATGATTTATAAATTCAATTCTAAATTTCATAATATTTAAATCAAAAATTTTCAATTTTTGAGACTATTTTCTTTATCCTTTTATATTCATATTATGAGGTTTTGCATCAAATATAAAAGTTACCCAACATTGATTTAAATCACTATTTTTAGGAAAATATTCTGAATTTGGTGGATCTGGTAAATCTAGATTTTTTAAAGTTAAAAATGTTCCAATACAGTGATGAATATCACTTTTTGGTTTAACAGTTATACTTTTATCTTTTAATTTACCAATATTTTTGTTGTCTGAATGATGAAATATAAAATGATTAATTATTATTTTTAATGTTTATGCGGGAAGTATATGAATGGGATGTTTATCATATCTAACTTTATGATACATAAATTTTATACCTTATAACTCTACATTTAAAAGGGAAGATTGAATTGACATAAAAGAAATATTTTAGAAAAGAGAATATTTATGCAAATATTTATTTTAAGACACTGTAAAACTAAAAATAATATTAATAATTCATGATGTGGTTGTAAAACTGATAATGAATTATCTTTAGAAGGACTAAATAGAAATAAAGAGCTTGTGCAAGAATTATCACAAATAAAATTTGATGTAATATATAGTTCACCATTAAAAAGATGTTTAATTACAGCAAAACAAATATCTGAAATAACTGGTAGCAAATTAATTATTGACAATAGGTTAATAGAAAGAGATTTTGGAGAACTTGAAGGAAAACCTTGTGATGATAATGATAAATTAAAACTTGCTGATTTGCATTTAAATACTGATTTAAATAGTGGAGTAGAAAAAATCAAAGATATGTATCAAAAAAGAATAATTCCATTTTATACAGAATTATTTGAAAAAAATTTCTCAAAAGTATTAATTGTTAGTCATTCTTGAGTTGTAAGATTATCAAAATATTTTCTTGATGGTGAAATAGATTCTAAAACAATTGCAGTTACTCCAAAAAATGGAGAATATCAAATATTTAATAAAAATAATAACATTATTACAAGAAACTTTAACACAATAGAAATTCATGGAGACAAGTTAATAAAAAGATCTTCTTATACCAGTAAATTTCATGATGAAATACAATGAATGGTAAATTTACCAGATGATTTGAAATCTTATATTCCAAAAATAGATAAATGATATATAAGTGACAAGAATAAAGATGATGATTTATCTTTTATTACAATGGAATATATTAATCAAAAATCTTTTGACCAAATTTATTTAAAAAATAAATTAACAACTAAAGATGCACTAAATTTTTTCAAACAAGTATTTGCTTTTTTATCAAAAGCTAGACAATACAATGACAACCTTGAAAAAGATAAGATAAAAGAATATTTGTATGATATTTACTATAAAAAAACAATTGATAGATGAGATACAATTAAAGATGATTTAAAATTTAGCAATTTTTATAATTATGAAATAACTATAAATAATGTAAAATATAAATCTGTTAAATATTATTTATCAAAATTAGAAAAAACATTAATAGATTATAATGTAATTTCATCTAATAGAAAATTTTGAATCATTCATGGAGATTTGTGTTTTAACAATATTATATTCAACAACAATCAAATGTATGTTATAGATCCAAGAGGATCTTTTGGTAAACCAGGATTGTATGGTGACCAATGATATGAATTAGCTAAATTATCACATTCAATCAGTGGATATGATTCAATTATTAATAATTATTATCAAGTAGAAATAAAGGATAATAATATAAATTATTCTTTTGATCAGGAAATAAATAAACAATTATTTCTAGAATTATTTGAAAAATTAATTAATAAAAATATATTGCAAAAAATCTATTTAATAGAATCTCTATTGTTTTTATCTATGATTCCCTTACATAAAGAAAATTATAGTCACCAAATTATGATGTTGTGTTTAGCAATTCAAAAATTAAGCAAATTTATTAAATAAAAAATAATAAAATTATTCTTATTAATTTAGATAATTTTATTATTTTTAATATTCAATTAATTTTATAAATTATGATTCTACTTTAGGACCTGGAAAATTATTGATTTCCAGTTGCAGTTCACTTATCTCTTTCTTTAATCTTAATAAAAGATTATTTAATGCTATACTTACTCCCTTATAATGTCGTGTAAAAACAGCTAAAAAAATTTGATTTTTGTAATAATCAACTTGTGGGACCCACGGTGGGAGGTAGAGATAACTAAGATTTACTACTCATTTAAAGTAAAGTCTCCTGTGGATATGATACAAAAAGCGGTAGAGATAACTAAGATTTACTACTCATTTAAAGTAAATAATGAACTTGTTCATTTTGAAAAATAGGTAGAGATAACTAAGATTTACTACTCATTTAAAGTTTGATAATGTAGAAAGTGATTTCAATAATAGGTAGAGATAACTAAGATTTACTACTCATTTAAAGTAAGAGAAACCAGAAAATCATCAATGAAGCAGGTAGAGATAACTAAGATTTACTACTCATTTAAAGTTCTAGACTGATGTTCATATTCAGATTTAAGGGTAGAGATAACTAAGATTTACTACTCATTTAAAGTGTAGCAAATAAACTACTTCATAGTTATATTGGTAGAGATAACTAAGATTTACTACTCATTTAAAGTTAATATTCCTAAATATTGAATTAAGAAATTGGTAGAGATAACTAAGATTTACTACTCATTTAAAGTGTCTCTACTTCTAATTAATATGTCACTCTAGGTAGAGATAACTAAGATTTACTACTCATTTAAAGTTGAAGTCATATTTTAATTGAAAAGAATTATGGTAGAGATAACTAAGATTTACTACTCATTTAAAGTATTTCATCCAATACCTCCATCTTTTAAACTGGTAGAGATAACTAAGATTTACTACTCATTTAAAGTACCAATCCATTTGATCAAATATTAGAAGTTGGTAGAGATAACTAAGATTTACTACTCATTTAAAGTATTAGTGTTTGTGATCAATGAAAAAGTTTCGGTAGAGATAACTAAGATTTACTACTCATTTAAAGTGTCAAATTGGCATTTTTTGAGCATAAATCATAGTTATAACTATCAAAACTTTAAATAATATACATTTTTTTAGTAAAAATGTATAAAAAACAATTTTTACTTATTAAATAAAAGTTGATTAATCTTTTATATAGATTCAAATAATAAATCTACATAAATAATTTTACTCTATTTGTTTCTCTAAAAAACTTTTATTTATATTTTTATTATATTTAAATCTTTTTTCTAAATATTTTATTAAAGTTTTTTTATCTAAAATTTCTAATGAATCAATATTAAATTCATCATTTATAAATTTATTAATTACAACAATACATTCTATGTATTTAAAATCATTAATTCATTTATTAAGATCATTTGTTACTATAATAAAATTAAAGTTATCAATGAAATTACAAATGATATTATCAATATCAATTATATTGTAATCATTAACAATTACTAGCTGTTTATTTTTGTCATAACCTCTAATAATGTTTAATAAACTAATTATTGTTTTATTATCTACATATTCTTTATTAATATCTATGTAATCCAATATACTAGCTTTTTCTAAATTAATATCAGTAACATTTTCAAGAAATTCATCTTTTAATTCATAATATTTTTGACCTATAAATTCTTCAAACATTTTATTATTATTTTCTATATCTTTACTCTTAAGATATTCGTGCAATATTCCATTGCTTTTATTATTAATAAAATCATTTATTTTACTAAATGAATGTATATGGAATATATTCTTATTTCTTACCAATGAATCATTAATAGATATTTTGCTATATGATTCATTGTTATTTAATATATCTCTAACAAATAAATCTGGATAATCACAAACTATTATTTTTAATCCATGAAACTCAAAACTAGAACTTAAATAATCTAAATTAAATTTAAGATTTAGTTTTTTTGCAGCATTTAATTTATTTATATTCTCTAATATTAATTTTGTATTAGTTGTTTTATCTTTATATTCATCATCCTTTTTTATAATTAAGGGATTAAGTCTCAATATATTTTTCATTTTTAATCCTTTAGTTTTATAAACCTTTCTTCTCCATTCACTTTTTCATTAATGTTACTTTCTCCATTTAGATAAATAATATTTTGATATTGTTTTTCAGTTACAGCCAATACTCTAATATTTCCTTGTGTAGGAATAAATTTTGATATTTTTTTAACTTCTGATTCAAATTTATTTTTAATGTTTAAACATTTGCTATAGACACTAAACTGCATCATAATATAACCATTTTTAATTAATAGTTTTCTAAAACGTTGATACTCTTTGCTTTCTTCATAATTATTATTTGGAAGATCATACATAACAATTATTCTCATATATTTATAAATTGACATATTAATCTAAATCTATGTTATCTTGATCTTTAAAATAATCAAATTCTGCATTAGTATCAACTTCAAAACTATATTCTATTGTTAAATTATCAAATGATTCATTTACCAAACAATCAACAAATTCATCTATTGCATTATTTAATTGTTGATAATAACCATTAATCATTAACTTAAAATTAGCTATAAAATCCAAACAAATTTCTTTTATATCAATAGATAAAGGTGCATTATTTTTGCTAACTATTTCTCTTTTGTACAATTCAATCACTAATATATCTACAACATTTCTAAACGGTTCAATTAGATCGCTTGATAAAGCAAATTGATTATAAACTGACTTATGGAATAAACTAATTCTAGTGTCCAAACCTTTTTTTATAATACTTCTTGCTACCATTCCATTTAATATTGTGTATCCATAATTTAGTAATTTATTTATTTGAATATTATCATCTTGTCTATTAAAACCTACTCCAAATAGAGTGTGCCAATATATTTTTGCTATATGCCCTTCTCTATTTGTTGAATCAAATGGTTGTATTTGATTTATATAATTTTGAATTTCAATTTCTTGATTATCATCTAAAAGTTTTAAATACTTTAAATATTCAAATTGATTGTTACATTTAAGATAGACAATTTTTTGTCATACTAGCCCTTTATAATCATTTGATCAATTTAATTGTTTATCAAATATAGATAAAGTTTTTAAATTTCCAAATATTGGAAATAACATTGAATTAGGTAAATATTTTTCATCACAAAAAAATACACATATATTTTGAGATGCTAATTCATTTAATAAATTAATAGAAACATTAATTCTATTGTTTGAAAATAAAAGCACATCAATATCATTAATAGGAATAGATATATTTGTATCACCTGTAATTATTAAATTATTTAAAAATAATTTAACAAAACAATTTTTGTTAATTTCAATTATTCTTCAGCCCATATTTTTTATTTTTTCCTTAATACTGTGTTATGATATTAATACTTAGTAGTGAGGAAGTGATTAATCCTTAATTGCTAAGAAAAATAAATGGTTGAAATACTAATTTGAAATAATTAGAGAGATAACTAAGGTTTACTACCATTTAAAACAAGGGTTTATCCCGTACTTGCTCACATTTAATGTGAGTTTTTTTATTGTATATTTATTAAAACAAAAAGAAGGAATTACAATCCTTCTTTTTTAAATATATCTTTCTCTTTGATAACTGAAACATTTCCTAAAATATCTACTGTACAGAAATTATAATTTGCCATAATTGTTGAAATTGCAACATTATTTTGTTTACCTTTTTTATAAACTTCTTGTATATCGAGTTTATGTTGACTGAAACTACCACCAACTATTTTTCTTAAATCATTGTTATCAGTTTTATTTAGCATTAATGTTCCATAATGAATTATAAAATAACTTGAATCAATATCAATGTTATTGAGTCTTAATAAAAAATTTAATTTACTACAATTTATATTTTTTATATCATTTTCTAATACATCAATACGAATTGGAATAATTTTATATTTTCCTTTTTTATCCTTATATAATCTAATTTCTTTTCATTCTAATTTAGTTTTTGCACCAAATGATAAATTATTATTCATTCTATTTAATTGAAAACTATTAACAGGATAAAAACTAGTTAGGCCACCATATTTTTTAATAGATTTAACTTTATATTTATAATTATTTCTTTCTAAAATTAGATGTGTATATGTACTTGGTTTTTCAATATCATGTATCTCATAATATTTATCCATATATACTCTGAACGGATTTAGTTTACTAGATTCTTTACTACTTTCAGCTAATTTTAATCCTTCATAATATGCTTTTAAAATATCTTCTCACATTTTTTTATCATGATATTTAGAGTTATTAATATCTCCATATAATTCAATAAGATTGTTCATCTCTTTTTGAACATCACTCATATTATCAAATTTTAGAAATTCAACTTTACTATATTCTATATATTTATCACTATTAGTATCTTTTCTAACTGATATTAATGAATCTCCTCATAGTTGCATATTAGTTTTCTTTTGTAATTTGAAAGAGAATTTAACTTTATGATTTTTAACATCATTTTTTAATTTATCATTTCAATCAATATCATTATCATACTTAAACATTTTTTTATAATCATTATCATTATAATATTTGCTTTTAGCTGATACTTCTAGAGTTTCAGGATTTACATATTGGTATCAAACAAGTTTGCCAACTTCAGTATTACTATTACCTAAAATTGCACAAATAGTAGCATCAATTGCATGGTGAGAATGATCAATTTCTCTATCTTTTTTAAAATCTAAATACTTATGTCCCCTATATTTTTGGCTAGTTGAACCATTAATATTAATTAGATGGATTTCATCGCCTATTGGACATAAACTAGCATATCCTAAATTTTTAACTTTATTATCAATGTTAGTTAATCATGCTCTAAAAGCTTGATTTACTAATCTACAAGCATATCTTGTATCAGCTAAATTTCTACCTATAAAACCAATAGACCTTCTAGCTAAAGAATTTTCATCTAAACTTAAGTCCATAGTTAGCATTTCATACTTTCTTTTATCTTTATATTCTCCATCTAAATAAAGATCTCTTCAGTGTTTTTCCATAATATGAAATTTACTACCCAAATATTGTTTTGGAGTTCTTTGACCTTTTTCTGCATTATTTACTGTCAATGTTAAAACTTTATTATGTCATGAATCGTCATAACAAATAGAATAAGGAACTATATGGTCAATATCACAATATCTATCATCATGGATAACTTTATTTGGATCAATAAATTCATTTGTATATATGTCTTTACCATTTTGTTTCAATAACAAAGATAATTTTCTAAATATTTTATCACTAGAATTTTTTGCTTCATAACCATAATTTTCTTTAATCTTATTTATTAATGATTCATTAGCATTTTTAATATCTGTAATTCTTTTTTTCTGGTCTACAGTATTTCATTCAGTTGGCATTTCCATAACTATATTTTTTAAATAATATTGACCATTATAAATGTATTTTTTAATAATCTTATTAAATACTTTTAAGGTTTCTCTAAATGAACATTTAGTAGTAGGTGATAAAATTTCATTATTCATACAATTTATATCAATATACTTAGAATTAGACTTTTCAAAATTAAATTTATCTGCCTCATTTTTATCAATAATAGATTTATATTTTTGATTTACTGTTTTACCTTTATCAACTATTTCTTCTTTGATAAATTCATTTAAAGCCTTTAAAGACATTGAAGATGTTTGCTGAGAATCAATTTTTGATCTTACAACATTATCAACTATTTCTTCTGAAACAAGTTTTTTATCCAATAAATTGTTTTTTATTTCATCTGGTTGGTCTGGATAACATGCAAAAACATGTACTATAGAATTTAATTTTTCTAAATTTTCTATAAAGTCATCATAACTATTTAATTTATAATAATTTCCAAGTTCTTTAAATAATATTTTAGAATTTGACATCTCATCAAAATTACAATCATCATTTTCTTTATTGCTTGATTTTTTAGCTTTTGTAGGATAATGAAAAATATTTTCAGGCAAACATTTTACAATGTTTGAAATTATTTTTAAGTCTAAACTTTTGTTTTTAGAAATTATTCAAAAAATAATTTCTTTTTTTTCAGTTTCTGTTAGTTTTTCTATTGTTCTCTTATTGTCTTTGATAATAAGTGTGTTTAATTGAGAAATGATATTTGATAATTCTGCAGATACTGATTTTTTATCAGCTCTAGGTTCATCAGGATAAACAGAACATTTCCCAATTGTTAAATCTCATAATCTGTTTGCAACTTTTTCTATATTCCCAGTATCTTTATTAACTCTAAATAAACCATAATCACTTGGAGATTTTTCACTTCCAGGACCATCTGAAAATTTTCTTTTTCTAAAAAATAATTCTTCGTAATCCTTTATAAATTCATTGTTAATATATGATTGCTTTAACAATAATTGGTTTATTTCTTTTCATCATTCATGAGTAGAAAAAGATGTATTTTTTTCATTCCCTCTAAAATATTCATGCTTTTCAAATAATTTTTTTTGGACTTGTGTTGGCAACAATCCATAATAATCTTTTTCATTATTATAATTTTTTACTGATTTTATAAAACTTGCAACTCTTTGAAAATCATTTTTAAAATTATATTTACTTGCTTCTTGTTCAAGATTATCTTTTGATACCTTTGAATTTTTTAATAATCAATCTGCAAATTTTAAATATTCAGAATTATTTTGAATTATTGAAAATGTATGATCTTCTTTTTCTAACATTTCCATTGTTTTATAAGAATACCCTCTATGAGATAAATAGTAATATAAAACTCTTAACAACTTATTAGGTAAAATCTCTTGATTTAATCCTTTAAGAATTAAATCCATAACATTATTATCATCAGATAATAATATATTTTTGATAAAATTTGCTTTGGTTTCTTCAAATTCATCATATTTATTAACTTTAAAAATACTAATATATTTATTAGTAACTAATTTTATAAAATCATCTTTTCTATTTCTTTTTCTACGTATAAGTCTTCTCAAAGCTCTTTTAGATCTTCTGTTCTCATTTTCTAAAGAACCATCTTTTGGATCTTTTAATTCATTAAAAAGTCTTACACCTCTATCAATGATATTGTTATCTTCATCAACAATTGCTCAACCAACTGAAGTGATACCAATATCAAATCCAATGTTTACTTTCTTTTTATTCATAATAATTAATACCTTATTATATCAATATGTTCATATTGTAATTCCATTTATCAATTATTATTTAAATTTTGTAATGTCAAGTATAAATTATTCTGTGGTAAAAACTATTAAAACATCATAAAGTAATTTATGAATTTTCACTAAATTATAGTGTAAAATGAATATAGTAAGTCCTATATCACAATAACCAGATCGTTTATCTAAGCGTATAGTAAGTACGTTGGTGTGTAAGGCATTAAAAAAACGTACATATGTACGTTTTTTTAATTGCAATACAGAAAGATTCAAATTCAGTAAAAGTTTTCTATAAATTAGATATTCTCATTCAATAAAGCATTGAACTACAACAATATAATAAATTAATATTTCAGTATTTATTCTATAATCTTAAACGTTTTTTTAAAACAAAATTATAAAAGTTTCATTGACTAATTCCACCACCAGAATTATAAATATTTACATTATTTATAAAAAGTCTTACATGTACTTTATTAGATAAAGTTCAATTGTCTCTAAACAATACATCTCTAACATAAAGAGGATTATTGGTATTTTTTAGATCTTCACAATTATCACTAAAATCCCAATATCAACTTTTAGTAAAATCACCTCAATTATCATCATTTGAAATAAAAGTGGGTTTATTAAAGTTGTTATATGATTCTATTTCATAAATAACTTTATCACCAGCTTTTACACTTGTTCTACCACTCATTGTAGCAGTATGAGGTTGTATTGCTCATTTAAAATTAGTTTTATCTTCTTTAATAATTCCCTCTGCAACAGCAATAAAACCTTCTTGTGTTTCATTTTTAATATAGTAATTAATTTCAGAAAAATTATCACTAAACATTTGATACATACCAAAACGCACTTGATACATATAATTTAATCTAATATCCTCTTTAGTCGTTTTATCTAATAATTCTTTATATTTATTTTCACTTATTTCCATTAGTTCACTAATTTTAAACTTTTCTAATTTTCCTTTATAACTAGTGCAACCATCAGGTGTAACCAAATTAGTTATTGGTTGTCTATCTAAAAGCCCTCATCAATCAGGGTTAACTTTAAACCCATTAATATTAATTGTTTTGTTATGTGTGACATTGTTTATATCAAAAAGTATTTGAAATTTAATAGTTGAAGGGTAATTAAAATCAAAACGATCATTTTCATATTTTAAAAATGTAAAATTAAAATTTGTATAATCTTTCATTTCATTACCAAATTTTTGTCTTAATTCTTCTTCATTAATTCTTAAATAGCTTTTATAATTTGTTTCCGGTGCGTTAAATGGACCAAATTTAACAAAGTCTTTTGTATAAATATTTCTATAATCATAACCACTATCATTCACAGGTAACAATGTCATTGCATTATATATTTGTTGATCTATAGGTAAGTTTTCATTATCTGGTGGTGTTGGATCAACTGGTGGTGTTTGAATTGGCGGAAGAGCATCAGGATTAATAGGAGGAACTACAGGTTTATCAGGTTGTTCAACTGGTGGTTTTGGATTAGGATTTGGTTGAATTGGTTCTGTATTAACAGGAGGTTTATTTTGTTCACCATCTGATAAATCTCCACCATTTGTTGGAGGATTAGTATTATCAGGTGTAACTGGTTTAGAATTATTTTCTTGATTCATATTGTTTGAAGAAGAACAAGAACTTGCAATAATAGGTATTGCTACAAGTGTCAAAGTAGAAAATATAATAGAAAAATTCTTTTTCATATAATAAACCTCTATTAATTTGTTTTGCACTATTTTAAACCTATAAAATTAATAAATCAAATTGATTAATGAAAAATAATTAATAATTCAAATTAAAAAACAAATATTATCATTTATGATTTTTAATTACAACAAATAAAAAATTGTGCTTATAGCACAATTTTATGCCTTACATGCCAACGTACTTACTATACGCTTAGAATAAATCTGGTTATATGCCTAGGTCTTACTATAATGAATTGTATAATATAATAATTAATTTTCAATAAAATAAAAATTTAATAGTAACTGTTATTTTTTTACAATTTAGTTATTGTATTTGTGCAACTTAGAAAGGTTATCTATGATTTTTTATGTCTGTAGATAACATTCTAATGCTTTTTTAAGCAAAGAAATATTGTTAAAAGTGTAATTTCTGCATTATAAAAAAATCATGATTGTGAGAACCAAATGCTTTTGTTCCGATTCCTTTTAATTTTGAGTAAAAATGCAATATAAAGGATTAAATAGAATACATCTAATGTATGCATCAACTGATTTTAATGAAAGCAGATGGTTAACATTTAAACAAACTCAACAAATGAAATCTAAAGGCAGAAAAGAGTCTATAGATAAGCAAATTTTATTTTTGATGATAAAGAAGTTAAAATTGCAAAAGAAAAATATGATCAAATTTGTGAAAATAAAAATTTAACAAAATATGTAAACTTATTTGGTTTTTTGCTTTACTATCTATTTCCTCTGGTTTTATTGTATCCTTTGCTATAAGCATTATATTTTCTTATACATTTTCTTTCTAAATCATTTAAAGATGAAAAGCCGCTATTCAATAACTCAATCATGGTGATTTTAAACAAATCTCCATATTTATAATCTGCATACACATCTCCGTTGCCTCTACCATAGAAATGAGAAGCAACTCTTTTGAATAAGTTTGTAGATTGTCCAATATAATACATATTTTTTGTTTCATTATAGATTATATAAACTCCTTCTATGATACAATTTTTCTTTGAGTTTCTCAATTTAAAAAATTCATCAGGAGTTACTTGTATTTCATTTGAAACTAATTGTTGTATTTTTTCATTAATTTTATTTTCTCTAATTATTACAAAGGCTATAAATCCAATGAGTGCAAGCGCTCCTAAAATTATTATAATAATAATTAATTCCACTATTGTTTTCCTTTAAATTGTTATTACCACTAATAATTAAATAATTTTTATAATTAAAAAAATATGTTTCAAATTATTTAATTCATTAATTTTGTTTATTTTATATATTCTTTTAGAAGATTAACTTTTTAATTATTGCTATCTAAAATAATTTATATCATAATTTACATCAAAAAAAAAAAAAAAAAATCAATATTATGTAATAGTAAAAAAGTAATAATGTTATATATAAAAAATACTATTTTCTTTAAATAACAAACTTCAAAATGTAGGTTTTAACATAATCAAATAAAAGAAATAATTTGTCTTATATAAAAACAAAAAGTAGATAAAACTGAAATTATCTCTACCTTTTGATTTTTATAATTTTAACCAAATATTTTTTATTATTACATTGTACACTTCTTCTATTAATTCTTCCCTATTTAATTTTGAATACTTTGTTTCTCTTTCCTTTCTTTCATTTCAAGATGATATATTAATCATAAATTCTTCCCAATTTGATATATATGTCTCTTTATTGCCAGAAAATTTTAAATATAGTCCAAAAAAATCTAATACTTTCCAAGCGGACAATAATGCAGTTCTTTTATTTCCATTAGAAAAAGCATGTGCATGTGTTATATTAATTAATAATTCTGATACAAATTTTAATTGATCTCCATAATCTCAATATTTATCTATTAATGCATAAACAACTTGTTCAATTTTACCAACATGCCTTATGAAATATGAATTATCTTCTTCTTGATTTGATGTTTTTATATTTGGAATTATATTAAAAGCATTATAAATATAATCAACAACATATTTATAAAATTTTTCTATTTCATTATTTTTAAATCCCCAGAATTTAAAAATAATTTTTTGTTTATTTGTTTGGGATTTACTAAGTTGATAGTAACCATTTGAATTAATTTCATAAAGTTTACATTTATTAGGAGTATCTATAATAATATTCAATATAACTTTTTTTGATTTTTCATTCAATATAAAAATACTTTTCATTAATTCCATAGTTTTCCTAAACAATAAAAAATCACTGTATTTTGATACAGTGATAAAATCCTATTTATCTGCTAAAGCTTTGATAATTTCAATAAGTTCCTTATCAAGAGGGGCTTTAATTGTTTTATCAAAAAGATTTTTTACTTCATCATCTGTTAAGTGTTGAACTTTAATATTTTTTAAATCAATCATAATTCCCTCCCTTTATATAATATATAAGATTATAATATGAATTTGTAAAATATACATGCTTATATAAAATTACTTTTTTATGTATTTGCAAATTTTTATTTAAAGTACTAAAGTTTAATAAAATTTTAAAATAAGAACAAATTTTCAGTTTATTATTCCTTTTTATCATATTTATTTCCTCTTAATTTTATTACCATAATAAATAATTAAATTCTTAACTAGCAATGAATTTAATAATTTAAACAAAAATTATTTTATTGTACATATCTATTATTTATATCAATTTTGTCTACTTTACCATCTTTAATGTAAATAACTTTATCTGCAATTTCTACTAAACTATTATTATGTGTAACCATAACAATAGTTGTATTAAATTCTCTATTAACCATTAAAAATAAATCAATAATTTTAGCAGATGTTTCTTCATCTAATGCACCTGTAGGTTCATCACAAAGCATTAATCTAGGTTGTTTTAATATAGCTCTTGCAATTGCTACACGTTGTTTTTGACCACCAGATAATTCATGAGGAAATTTTGATAAATACTGTTTTAAACCTGTTTTTTCTATAATTGAATCAAAATCAATTCTTCTTTCATCAACTGGTACAAGGTTTTGTCCAAGTTTAATGTTATCAAAAACTGTAGATATTGGTATAAGACCATATCTTTGATATATGTATGCTATTTTTTCTCTTCTAAATTGAGTTAATTTATTATCACTTAATCTATGAATGTTTATGTGTTCAAGAACTTGATTATTATTCATTGGTGAATTTTGATCTTTTTTATCTATTTTTTTAAAATCAGAAACTATAACATTTCCTCTAGTTGGAAAATCTATTCCAGCTATTATATTTAATAGTGTTGTTTTTCCAGAACCACTAGGTCCTAAAATTATAACAATTTCACCCTCATTGATAGTAACATTAATGTTTTCAAGAATTCGTGCATGAAAGGATGCAGTTTTAATTTCTTTAATAATAGAATTACAACTTATGATACTTCTACCACTTAATTTCCTTTTAGTTCTATAGTTTATATTATTGTTATTACTTATTTCTCTTGTTTTATCTAAAGGTTGTGATGGTGGTAAAGAAATATTAGATTTAGTGTTTAAAATATTTTTTTTATTATCATTTTGATCTTTCATTGTATTTAAAACAGTACCTAGATTTTTATTATTATAGTTTTTATCTGTTCTGATATCAGTGTTAGAATAAATTTCATTTTTCTTATTAATTAAAAAATATTTATTTTTATCAACTAAATTAGATTTTTTTTCTATAGATAATGTGTTATTTTGAATTGATTTATTTTCGCTTATAGGTGATTTACTTTGTTTATTCTTTAAAGAAAATAATTTTATTTCATTATTAATTGTTGAATTTTTTATTTTTTTTGAAAATAATTTTGGCTCTTTAAAAATAGATTTATTTTTTAAAGACATATGTTTTGTATCTTTTTTAGCAAATTTATCCAATTCTTTATCTATTGTAGTTTTTTTAATTTTTTTAATATTCATAAAAAATAACCTATATTTTAATTATCTAATTATTGAGTTAAATATAACATATTTTTACTATCATCAACAAAGAATTAATAATATAAAATATTAATTCATTATTGTTAAATCAGCATTTAAAAAAACCACTAAAAGTGGTTTCAATAAATTATCAATTAAAAAAGTAGCCCTCATAATTTGCTGGTCCTGTTTGTTTAACCAAATAAATTGTTACAGACAATCTATTATTAGAATTTTGTGTATTATCTGATAAATATAAAACAGTTCCATCAAAATTTTTTAAATAACTAAAATCAAAATCATCATAATTAACATCTTTTGGTGGGGGAGCAGTTGTATCGTCAGGACTAGCATTTTCTTTAAAAAGAGTATTAGTTAATTTTTCTGTACTTCTAATTCAAGTTTCAAAAAATGAATAATTTGAAAAATTCTTAATAAGTTGTGGTTTATCAACATCAACTGATGAATTTGGATCAACACCAAAACTATCTTTTATTTCTTGCAATGTTTTATTTTCATAACCTTTGGGCAAACCAGCAGATTCAAATATGTATCCACCAACATTACCAAAAATTCCCATTTCATCAATTCTAAAAGTTGATTCATAATAATTAGTTTTATTTTTTAAAAACACACTTGTTTCATTTTGGTTACTATTAATATTATTTTCTTTTGTCCCACAACTTGTTACCAATAAAGGTAAAGATAATATGGATCCAAATATAACTATAGTACTTTTAAAATATTTTTTTATTTTCATACATACATCCTCATTTTTTAATATTCTAACTATTCTAATATATTTTTTTGATATATAGTAAGAATAAAAAAAACTTTCAACCTTAAATGGTTAAAAGTTTTTAAAAACATAATCTGCAAAACCATCATTTTCACAATCAAGTTCTGTAACATATTTTGCATATGATTTAACATTATCATTTGCATTTGACATAGCAACTGAATGCTTTGCAACTTCAAACATAGATATATCATTTTCATTATCGCCAAATACAATTAATTCATTTAAATCAATTTGAAGTGCATTTACAATTGTTTTAAGAGCTCTTCCCTTACTAACATTTTTATGGCATACATCCATTAGTCCTTCACCAGAACTATAGAAATTAATATTATTAATTGATTGTAGATTATTAATTAATAATTCTTTTTCTGATTCACTATCATATCATGCAAGCAATTTATATGCTCTTCTTTTTTTCAATCATGTTTCACTTGGAATCGATTCAAGTTCAAAATTTTTATATTTGTCAGGATAATTATTTATCTTGTCAAAAAGTTTTCTAAAAAAATAATTATTATCATTATTTGAATATAAACCATTTTTTGTATAAAGCATAAAACTAAAACCAAATTTATTAAATAAATCTATTACTTTATTAGATTCAAACAATAAAGGAGTTTCGTCTATTAAAGTTTTATTTTTTGAGTAAATTGCTGCACCATTTATAGTTATAGATGGTAATTCTGGACATAATTCATCCATTTCATATTGCATAGTATGAATTGATCTTCCTGTGATTATACCAATTCTTATACCTTTATTTTTAAGATGTCTAAAAGCTTCAAGAGTTCTTTGTGAAAATCTTGAAGTAGAATTTGTTGTTGTTCCATCTAAATCAACATATACATATTTAATATTATTAAACATAAAAAGTCCTAATGTGTTTTATATCAATTATTATTTAATGAAAGGTTTGCAAAAGAATCATTGTGATAAGTAGTTGTAGGTGTGTGAGTATTTAGTTTTTTCTCTAATATTTCAAAATCACTATTACTAATTTTAATCATTTTTTTATTTTCTTTTATTCTATCTGGATTAACAGATTTAATAATAGGAATTGCTCCACTTGTTTTTGTAAAACTAACTAAAAGTTGACTTTTTGTAACTTTATATTTTTTTGCCATTTTATTTATTAAAGAAGAATTTAATGTTTGGTTTAAATCCCCCATTGGTCTTCAACCTTGAATAGATATATTTTTTTGCTTATTGTAAAACATTCTATCTGGACGATAATAAGTTACTGAACATTCAATCTGATTACAAATTGGATATACATTAGTTTCATTGTATAAAAGTTCAATTTGATCTCTATCAAAATTACTTACTCCAATTTCTTTAATTAAACCCATTTTTTGAGCTTTAATAAGTCCTTTTCATGCTTTAACATTAACTGTCATATCAACATGTGGTCTATGCAATAAATAACAATCAATTGCTTTTACTTTAAGTTTTTCTATTGATTTTTTAACTTCTTCAATAATATCTAATTCATATTGAGTTACTCATAACTTTGATTGTATTATTGGAATAAACATATTATTTTTTCTTAAATGTTCTATAGCATTACCAACCAAATGTTCATTTTCATAAACAACTGCTGTATCAATAAAATCATATTTGTTTTTTGATGCTGCAATAATTGCAGTTAACATTTGATTTTCATCTATTATTTTATAAGTCCCAAAACCAATTTTAGTGTTAGTTATTGAATTTATACTATTCATAAAGCATCCTTTTTTACACAAAATACCAATCTTAATAATTTTAAGGTATTAATATTGATTTTTGAATTCAAAATATAATTTATTGTTTTCAACATAATAATCTATTGAATAAATTGTATTTGACTTATTTAAAATGTGGTTTGGAATTTTTGTGTAAATAAAATTTACAAGTTCATCAATAAAAATCGATTCAAAACTAACTACTAATCCTCTACCACCAAGTCTTACTTGATAGTCTTGTCTAATTAATTTAATTAAACCATCAAAGTCAGTATGTCTTTTTAAATTTAAATTAATATTTTTTTCTAATAATAATTTTTCTTTCAAAACATTAAATTTATATTGAATTATTTCTTTAATAATATTTTCATCAAGAATGTAATTAAAAGGGACAATATTTTTTATTCCTATTCTATTTAATATTTCAGGTCTTTGGATTCTGTGAATAAAAAATTCTTTAATAGCATCAACATATATTTGTCTATTATTTTCTTGATTAGAATTTACACTTGTAATCAATTCACTCCCAATATTTGATGTAAATATAATAAAAGTTTCACTAAAATCAATTAGTTCACCTTTTGATGATGTTAACCTACCATCTTCAAGAATTTGTAAAAATTTATCAAGTATTTTAGTATGCGCTTTTTCTATTTCATCAAATAACAAAATAGAAAAAGGTTTTTCTTTTACAGCATTTGTTAATTGACCACCAGCTTCATGACCAACATATCCTGGAGGAGCACCAATTAATTTTTGATCACTATGTTCTAAGTTATATTCACTCATATCAAATCTAATAAATTTATTTTCATCTCCAAAAATAAATTCAGTTAAAGCTTTTGCAAGTTCAGTTTTACCAACACCTGTTGGTCCTGCAAAGAATAAAATACCTTTTGGTTTGTAATTTTTTGTTGATTGAGCAATACCACTTAATCCAACATATGATCTTATAATTGTTTGTTTGATTTGCTCAATTGCTTCTTTTTGACCTTTAACTCTTTCAGTCAAATGCATTGTTAAAGACTTGATTTTGTTTTCATCAAGTTTTTCTCATTCACTTTCTTTTTTATCAAAAGTTATAAGATTATAAAGAGATTTAAAATTATCAACTTTTATATTTTGATTTACTTTTATCATTTGAACAATTTCTCTTAAGCTAAAACCATTTGTTAAAGTAGAAGCATTTTCCAATTCATTTTCATCTATAAATGAATAATCTGTTGAAAATGAAAACATGCTAGAAAACTTATTAATAAATTTTTTTCTTTCTATAGCATCTGGCTTTAAAATAGAGTGAAAACAAATTTCATAATTTTTATTTGAAATAAATTGGTTGATTCTATTATTACGACAAATTAAAATCAATTTACAATTGTTATCTAAATATTCAGATATTGTGTTTGTATAAATTGAAGTAAAACAAGATATTAATTCTGCAATTTTTGACGTTGCTAAATCCATGTTGTTATTTGATAATAGTATTTCACCAAAATCCACTATATAAGCATTAGAAATTGATGTTTTATCTTGTTTTTTTAAATAACTTATTTCACTATTAATTCCTGTAATAAACATATGAAATGAAGTATTATCAATTTTATCTTCATATTCTTCATCATTATTTTTATCAGTTACAATTAATCTATTTTTAGTTGCTGTTATAGAACCAATTGATGGGTTAAAATATTTAATATTTTTATATTTTAATTTATTTAAAACATAGCAAAGATATTGAGGAAGAGTAATTAAATTATTTGATTCAAATGTGTCTCTAATTTCAACAGATGAAGGCAAAATAAAATCATCAACATTTCCTGTTAAGACACATATTTGTTTTTGTAGAATCTTTGTTTTAATTTGTAATAAAGAATTGTAGTAACTCATATATCCTGCTTTTATAAAATGCTATATAAATTCTAACAATAAAATAAAGTTTTAATTAATAAGTTAATACAAAATATTAATAATTACCAAAAACTTTAAATGTACATAAAAGTAGATACAATTAAATTTTTTTCTTCAAAAAAGATAAAGATGTTGAAACTTTCACTGTAACAGAAACACAACATAAAACTCTAGGCATAATAAAAAATATAAATGCAATCATGGAATAATTGCACTTATTGAATGAAATGTTTATCAAAATATTGGTTATAATTTATAACAATTTTAAAATTATAAAATAAATATACTATTATATAGTGTTTTCAATATCTAAACAAAAAATAAATTAACAAGTCTTAATATAATTAATAGAATTGTTATATGCAGCCTCTATCATTTCATTAACTTCTTTTTTATTAAAAGTTTTATTTTTTAGTTTTTCTAGTAATAAAACATATGTATCAAAATTTAATTCGTTTTTGACATTATTTAACTTTAGAGCTCTTTTTTCAAATATATAAATATTATTTAAATCAACTTGAGAATGAAACTTTAAACCATCATCAATATCTAATTCAATAATATCTGGTTCACATTTAATTTTATCAATATAATGCTTAGAAAAAAAATATGAATATTGATTCATATCACAATCATACTGAACACTAGAACATTGCAATCCAATTGTTTTTGATTTACTTTCTCAAAGTATAATAAATGGATGTCATAAATTATTTTCATGTTCAACAATTATTATTTTTCCTAAAAATTTCTTCATATTTTCTAAATATAAATAGAATTATTTTGCATGATTTGCAACTATTTAATATGGAATAATTATATGTCTAATATCTAAAACATTTTAAAAAATAATTATTAAATTTAAATCAATTTATTACAATATCAATTTATTAAAAATAAATATTGTTTAATAATTTTCATCAATGGTATTGAAACTACTTATAGATAAATCATCGGGTAATATTAAAGCTGGCACATATATTCATTCTTCATCTTTTAATATATTTTGTTTTTCATATTCAGGCTTTACTTTATGTATTTGTAAAAATACAACATCTCTATATTCATCTATATTATTTCAATAACCATCTCCAATATAATTCTCATTCTTACCTTGGAAAACTTGGTCAATATAGTAAACATTTTTTTCTATATTTGAAACTCTACAACTTCTTATTCTACTTTTTTTACCATCATCTATATCCAATACAGAAATATTAATTCTGTATTTTTTTTCAATTATTTTATCAATCAATAATTTTGTCATTCTATCATCAATTCCTAATAATCTTATAAATTCTTCCTTACTTATATAATTGAATAATTCATAAACATTATTCAATCATTTATTTTTAAAATTATATAAATTATGAACATTTAATTTATCATTCGATGACAAAACATTATTAACTAAGTTATCAAATAAATGTATATTTTTGCTAAGAAAATTAACATCATTCATAACAGTTCTTTGAGATAAACCAAGTCTTTTATAAGGTGCTTTATTAGTTAATTTTAATTTATTTCCAGATCTTTCTTCAACAAGCATGGGTATAGCAGTATCTATTAAATCAAAAGATAAAGATTTTTCATCAGCATTTTTTAATAAATCTCATAGTTGCCTATTATGAATAGCAATATTTTTAAAATCTTCTGCAATCTGTTTTGTTGTAAAGATTTTAATATACTCTAAAACTTTTGTTCTATATCCAAATCATCTAGCTCTTTGCAATAGTGTATCTATGCTAGTTTTTGATTTCGCTCTATTGGTAAAAAAGGTAACAATCAAGTTATCTAATGTTATACCACGTTCTAATTTTTTGCTTCCAACTAAAATTGAAGATAAGTTATCATTAATTTTATTAGATTTATTTTTTTGATTAATTTCACTACAAAAAGTACGAGAAATAATATATTTTAATTTTTCTATTAAATTCTCATCAATTTTGATATTTAAATCATATTTTTTTATCACATTTTGGAAGCGTTCTATTGAAGTTTCTTTATCAAAAGACGATGAATCATCTGAAAAGTTTTGTTTATATAAATTAATAAATTTTGTTATTTCTTTTTCATAAATCTCATGTTGAGACACTTTGATATTTGTATGAACAAGCATATTCATATGTGATTTTTTATTCATAATATTGTCTTGTACAAGATATGCTGCTACTATTAAAAAATATAAAATAGAATCCTTAAATATTTCTTCTCTTACTCAATCATTTTTTGTTGACATCAAATTGTCAGTATAAACAAATGTTTTTTCAAATTTTGTTGGTTCCATAAAATAATCTAAACCAACATAACCTTCTCCTGGATCAATACAAAAAACTCTTTTTGGGAATAATGCTTCCATTTTACTTGTAACTATATGAACTTGTGGCGTTGCTGTAACACTTATATATAATGAATTTGATACTTTAAGTAAACTTTTAATTGCTTTATATGTCCTACTATAATCATTTTTGGTATGAGTCATAGAACCTAAATCACCTTCATCATCAATGATAAGAACTTTTTTATTTTGAAAATATTCAACACTTAATAAATCTTTAATTTCATTAGTTTTACTTTTTAATAATGCAATAATGTTTATACAATCATTTTCAACATTTGTTTTTAACTCATGAGGTTCTAATTTTTCTTTTGATCAATCAAAAATTTTTAAATAATTTTTATTTTCATTGATATTAAATGCCTCTTTTAATCTTTCAAGTGTTTGATAATGAAGTTCATTTTCAAATGATGTCAAAATAACAACAATTTTATATTCATAATCCAATGAACTATTAATAACAGATAAAAAATTCATTGTTTTACCAGACTGAACATGTCCAACAATTAGTGCTTTCTTATCTTCTTTATTTTGCTTATCCATTTCCTGTATTATGTAATTACCCTTATTTAAAATTTTTTCTATATTTTTCTCATCAGGATTACCATTTTTAATTATTTTTTTATTAAGATATTCATTAAAACTTTCATGAACACTATCAACATGTTCTTGTCATATTTTATTTATATTGTATGTATTCATAATTATTTAACCTTTTTTGAAAACATTTCATTTAATAGATGTCTAATATGTTGTGACGAAGAACAAATAGGTGTGTGTTGAATTTCAGCATATACATAATATATGCAAAATTTAATCATTTGATTTTTAACATGATTAACATCATTATTAAATGGCGCAAAGAATGGTGTATTTAAATTTAAAGTTATTTTATACTCATAATCAGGATTATTTGATTTGTCTATTTCTAATCATTTTTTAACTTGTTCATTTTCTTTAACAACGTCTATTAACATTTTTACTTTATCACCAACATCATCTTCAAACTGAGCAACAAACATATCATTTGTTTGTGTTAAATTCATCTCAAATCCATTAATTGCTTCTGTTACATTAATGCTTTCTTGTAATTCTTGTGCAGTTTTTTTATTTATAATATCTTTTTTTTCAATCTTAGATTCAGGATTTATTTTTTGTCTTGCTAATACAAATAAATCTTTACCTTCAAATTTCATGTTTTTTATTTTTTCTAAAAGAAATTGTTCAAACTCTTCATCAAGTCCATTTCCTCAATCAAAATTATCTTTTTGTTGAGTTACAGGAAACTCATCTAAATTTAAAGTTCCATATATTCTTTGATATTCAAAAGAACCAGCATCTTTAAAAATGCTTCTTGGTTTATATTTGTTGTTATCTTCATCACCTAAAATTGTTCTTCCTCTTCTAAGTAATACAAGTCCACCAATATCTCTACCACCTTTTTCTAACAATCCTATCCATCCATAGACTCTATATCTAAAATCATCAAACAACACATAATCATCTATGTAAATTTTATATTCTTTGCCAGTGTATTCATTTATTCTTATTTTTGGTTCTTGATATATTAATGTTTGTGCTTCATATTCTTTATTGATTTTTGCAAATTCTTTTGAATCATTTTCCATTCTTGTAGCATCATATAATTCTTTATTTTTAACTTTTATTATTCTTATTTCTACATTTTTTTCACTTATATCTTTTCTAAATTTAGAACTTAATATTTTTGTTATTTTTATTAATGTTTTATCAGTTATTTTTTTATATAAATCACTTATTTGAATCACTGTACCATAAAGAAAATTATAAAAATGTTTTTGAAAAATTTCTTTATCAAAATATTTAGGTTGTATATTATTATTTTTATAGTTTTGCAAATCATCTAAATTCATTTTTATATTAGTAGCACTATTTTCGCCTACAAATTTAGTATTAATAACAATTTTTTTACCATATCAAAAAGCAGCTGTTTTTAAACCCATTCCAAACTCATTTCTACTATTTTTCTTTTGAGCTGGAATATTTAATTTCAAAACTCTTTCTATATTGTTGTTTGGGATTCCAAAAGCATTATCTATAATCACTAATTTTTCATCACCTTTATCTGCATAATAAAAAATATAAATTTGCTTTCTAATATTTTCATTAAAAATATTATTATCTTCAAAACTTTGAGTAGAATTATCAATGAATTCTGATAATGCTGTTGAATGATTGTAAGGCAGTTTTGCAAAAATATTATATATTGATGTAGAAGGTGTTATATCTATTGTTTCTACAAAATCTTTTTTATTTTCCATTATTGATCTCCGTTATATATGTATTTTGTTTTTTGTTCAAAATCTATTTCCTCTAATTTTTTTTCATCAAAAAATTGAATATATTTTTTATCTATTGGTTCTTTAGATTCATTAAGTGATAATTTAAATAAAGAGACTATAAAATATCTATTACCTTTATCTATTGTTTCTTTTCTGAAATCATACTCATTATTACTTATTTCAAAATAAGGTCTTTCTCCACAAGTTCCTTTTACATCAATATAAATATTCTTATTGATTACAAAATCAAATGGTCTAAATTCCTCTTTTATTTGATTTATTCATTCAATAGATTCAATGCTTCTTATATTTAAATTTTCTTTTATAAAATTAATATCAGTATTAATTAATTCATAGAATTTTTTCTCTGCTAATATACCTATTTCTTTATTTGCATTTAATCTAGTTCGATTATAAGAATCAATTATTTTTTCATTTTCAGAATCTCTTATATATAAAGATGTATCCATACCAAGTAATTCCTCTAATTCTGTATTAGTCATAGAATAATTTTTATTAAATTCCTGTTCTTCTGTTCTACTTTCTATTTCCTCTTTTAAAATAGAATTATTTTCTAAATCATTTATACATTCTTTTTTATTCTCTATCTCAATATTTTCAATAACATTATTTGAAAAAGAATTTGTTTTTGTAATACCAATATTCGTATTTTGATTTAATTCAATAATCTTCTCTTCTCTCAATTCAATTAATCTTTTAGATGATTCAAATATTTTTTCTATACACTTAATGTGACTATTATCTAGTTTTCAAAATTTTGATTCTTTAAGATTAAATAAATTATTAATATCTGTTGAAAAAAACACCTTATATTTTTCATTATTTGTTTTATCCAATGCTATATCATAAATATCTTTATTACAATTTAAACAATAATATATATTATAAAAACGAAGTCAAACTGATTTACTTGTATTATTTTTGTTAGACACTGCTTTATTTGAAGAAAATAATATGTAGCAATTTTTATTTCCTGCAGGATAAACAGCAAAAACAAAAGTTTCTTCAGGATAACTCTTATTTGGAGGTATTTGTATTCTTTTGCTTAAATTAGTTACAACTCCAGATGCTTTAACTTGGTAATAACTCATTAATATTTTTTTGCCATTATTTAATGTTATTTGAAATAAATTATTGTCATGATCAAAATACTTACCATAAATATTTGGTATAGTATTTAATAACCTAAAATTGTCTAATTGCATTTGACTTTTCAATACTAATTCATTATTGATATATTCTAAATGTTTAAGCATTTCTTTTTCTTTCATAAATCTCCTTTATATATTTCAATAAAAATGTTTCTATAACCAACCTTGCAACATTAACATTTATAGAATTACCATATTGCTTATATGCTTGATGATCATTTTTATCAATAATGTGCTCTTCTGGAAAACTTTGCAATTTTGCATTTTCTTTAGGTGTTAAATATCTTCACCCTTTTTTATCATGTATTATAGGAACTTGAACAGTAGCTACAAGCGTTGGAAAACAAATCGGTTTTCTAAATCTAAATCCTGATTGTCTTAATTGCAAATATGTTTCTTCAAATTTTGTATCCATTCCAGCTTGTCATTCCAATTTTTTATTTCTTCTTAATTTGAAATCCAAAACTTTATGTTTCTTAGCTCATTTATCAATAAATGTTTTGTTTTCTTTATAAAATTTGTTCATAGCATTCATATAATTTTTATATCAGTCACTATTAATTGCTATTGATTTAGATTTATATTTTTTATTAATCATTTCATCTAATCAAATTACAGGTATTTTTTTCTTTTTTGAAATAAAGTATTTAACAAACTCCTCTCATGCTTTTAATGCTCTATATGTTTCGCTACAATTTTTTTTAGATTTTAGATAATATTTATTATCAACTTTATCATCAAAAATAATTTTTTTATCCCACTTAATTTTTTCAAAAGTATTATTAATTTGCTTTGGTTCACCTAAATCATTCACATTTTTTGCTATATCTTTTTTAACAAAAGGAATAAAAACACGTTCTCTTGATTGGTACAAATTAAAATTTATAGGATTTAATATCAAGGGATCTTTTAATACATCCTTTGTTGTTATATATTCTAGTTTTTTAAATTCATCAATTATAATTTTGAATGTTCTTCCATTATCATGTTTAACAATATGTTTTACATTTTCTAATAGAATAATTTTAGGTTTATATTGTTTAACAAAACCTATAACTTTAAATATTAATTTACCTCTATTTTCATCTTGGAACCCTTTTCTCATTCCAGCATTTGAAAATGATTGGCATGGAAAACCACAAAAAACAATATCTACATTTTCTTTTACATTTTCATCTTTTGATAAATGATCATTAATTTTATTTACATCAATTATGTCATTCTCATAATTAAAATTATTTCTATAAACATGTATAGCACTTGTATCTATTTCAGAAACTAATGAACAGTTATACTCTATATTAGTATCTTTTATAGTATTTTTAAAGGCATAATGAAAACCGCCTATTCCTGCAAATAAGTCAATTATGTTAATTTTGTTGTCAGAAAAAGTAGATAAAACTGTTGTTTTATCTACTTCCCCAATCAATTGAGGTTATTTTGTTAATTAATTTTATAGTTTTATAAAATTTTTATCATTTTTATAGTAATAAAACATATTTTTAAGAAAAAACATAAAAAATACAATTTTTTGATAATATAAAATGGATATGGTTGGTAGTAAAAAGAAGTTAAATCAAATAGAAAAAGTAGATAAAACAACAGTTTTATCTACTTTTTATTATCTATAAATTGTTTTTTATAATGGTATCTCATATATGAACGCATTTTTTCAGTCATTATTAAAACAAAATTTTTATCTATATGTTTTTGTATTTTAAATAAATCACCACTATCTTTTAATTCTTTAGAAAAAATTATTTTTCCTTCTTCATCAAATGACATTAATCCTTTATCAAATAATTTATCAGCTAAAGCACTTAATAATAATCCATTTTCTACATCAGATGCTTCATCTCTGTTACACTTACTATAAGGCTTTATATGACTTGCTATTAATAAATCATTATTTTTTATTCTTGTAAGTACACAACCATCTTTATATTTATTCATCAATTCTTTTCTCCATTTACCTTGCTGTCATCTAACTTTAACTAAAGCTTTTTTTGTTTCTATCTCATCATCTGGTATTTCATCATTAATAATTGATTCAAAATTTTTAATATTATTAAACTCGCTATATTTTAAAATATCATTTTTCTCAATGTCAGTTAATTTTTCATATCTCACCAATTCAAAATATAATATTGGCAATTTAGTTTTTTCACCTTTTTCAATTACTTCTTTTTTTGTAATATATTTGCCAAGATATTTATATTTATTTACATCTATTGCCTCAAATGCAAATATAAAACCACTATTACCATCTTTTGACATATCACCAATTTTATTTCTCAATTCATTATTTGCTGTTGAATTATATATTGATGAACTACTATGCCCATTAGATTGGGCATAATATTTAATATTAAAATTCTTATCAATAATATTTTTAACTTCCTCTTTAATACTATTAACCATATATTCATAATTGTCTTTTGTATTAACAGTAATAAATACATTATTTAATTCTTTATCAAACAAAATTCCAGTTTGTTGGTTTCAGAAATTTGAAACAGCTGAAATTTCTTTTTTTGTGTAGTAAGCTCCTGGAACTAAATTATCAACTTTTGTAGAATTATCAAGTAATAAATCTTTGTTTTTGGATGCATAATCATAAATTATTTTGTATATATCTTTTATTGAATTTTTACTATCATCTCTTTTAGCATTTTCAATAAATTTATATTTATCTCCACTTTTTTTCAAATTTTTTAAATCTTTAAACACTTTGTTAATTTTTTCATTATTAGAATCATATATGTTTTCTTTTATAAAAACATCTTTAATACAGTCATCAAAATTAGTAACTCAATTCATAGAGAAATACCTTTAAAATTCTTCTGAATTATTATCGCAGATTATAAAAATTATTATCAAAATATTTATTGAACTTAATTATTTCACATCACTTGATATATAATAATGTGTTAGTTTTACACATTGTTATATATAATTATGTGTTGTTTTTACACATTTTTATATAGAATAATAATTAATAAAAGCATAAAATAGGTTTTGATATATGCAAAGAGTACTGATTAATAAACTAATAGAATGAAAAAATAACAACAATTTTAAGCCACTTATATTAGAAGGTGCTAGACAAGTTGGTAAAACTTGGTTAATATTAGAGTTTTCTAAAAAACATTTTGATGATTACATATACATAAATTTTGAAAGCGATTCATTGGTCAAATCAATATTTAATGATGATTTAAAAATAGATAAAATAATAGAACAACTTTCAATACATTACAATAAAGAAATTGATCCAAATAAAACAATTATAATCCTTGATGAAATTCAAGAATGTTCAAGAGCTTTAACATCATTAAAATACTTTTGTGAACATAATATTAAATATAGACTTATAGCATCAGGTTCATTATTAAGAATTGCATCAAATAAAGGTAGTTCATTTCCAGTTGGCAAAATAGAATTATTGCATTTATATCCTATGACTTTTAGTGAATTTTTATTAGCTAATAATGAGGAAAAATTATTAAATTACTTAAACACTATAAATTCCATAGAAAAAATACCAGAGTTATCTTTCAATAAATTGAAATCTTATTTAGAAATATATTATATTACAGGTGGAATGCCTGAATCTATAAAAACTTATTTAGAAACAAAAGATTTAGAAAAAGTACAAAAAGTTTTATCTACATTAATATTATTTTATAAACGTGATTTTATTAAATATTTGGATGGTAAAGATATAAATAGAATAAACACTGTTTTTGAATCGCTACCTACACAACTATCAAAAAAAAATAAAAAATTCTCTTTTAAAGTAATGAAAGAAAATGCTAGAGCTAGAGAATATATTGATTCAATACAATGATTAACAGATATTCATTTAATATATAAAATATATAAAAATAACGCAGCAGGATTGCCTATCAAAAATTATCAAGATAATAATTCTTTCAAATTATATATGTGTGATATTGGATTATTAAATAATATGTTTAATGTATCTATAGATACATTAAGTAAAGAAAATAATGAAAAAATAGCTTACTTTAAAGGCAGTATTACAGATAATTTCATACTACAATCATTAATTAATTTATTTGATCAAAAACCATATTATTGATCAATTCTAAATCCATCTCATGAAGTTGATTTTTTAATAGAATATAAAAATAACATTATTCCTATTGAAGTGAAATCCAATGAAAATATTAAAAGTAAAAGTTTAAATGTTTATAAAGAAAAATATAAAACTACAACTATTCTTAGAATAAGATTTTCTATGCAAAATATATGTCTTGATGGAGATGTTTTAAACATACCAATATTTTTAGTTGATAAAACAAATATATTAATAGATTTAGCATTAAATCTTTTAAAAAGCAATTAGTTTTTTTATAAAAGCACTATCACCAATTTTTATGATAAGATTACAAATTTCTAAATCATTATTTTATTTACACATATTGTTAACATTAAATAAAAAATTCACAACCTTATAGTTGTGAATTTAAATATTTATTAAAATTTAATGAAATATATTTTATTTATTTGTTGCTTTATTTCTGTTGTGTTTTTTAACTAAACATACAGAAACTGTAATAAATAAAGATAATGCAAAAATAGAAATTAAAGCAATAGTAGCAAAATATTGTGGTGTATAAGCCACTTTAAGTATAAAGCTATGGCTACCAAATTCATTAATATAATCATAAGATGAAAGCACTTTATTTCTATAATCTGGGAAAATTTGTAACTCATAAAATGGAGCATAAATTTTTTCAATTTTTTTATAATTTATCTGATATTGGTCAAATGGATTCACAAAATATCCTGTAGTTCTTTCTACAATATCAAATGTCATTGGAATAGGTCAATCATTTAATCCAACAGTTTTATTTATCTTTTCAAGATTCATTCCATAAGTTGTTGATAAATAAAAAGCTGTTGTTTGAATAGTTGTAGTTGTATATTGAATACCAACTAATTTAGTAAATGGTGTTTTGTCATTATTTGATGTTTCACTAAAGAAAGGAGAATAAACATTTGTTGGATTATTTAAGGTTTGCATTTTATGATCTCAAGATAAAAACAATTCTCAAGGAAAAGGGTTCATACAAATTGGATCAATTAAATCCTTAAATAAATATTGATTTAAATTTTCTTGATACTCATGACTAAATGATGGATGATGTTTTACAAAATAGTTGTATTCACTAACTGGAAACTTTTGAATATAAGCTTCAACAATACTATTTATTTCTTCTTGTTTTTCTGGATATCTATAAATTTCATTTCCATTAGAATCTGGTCTAATTAAAGAATCTCCCATTCAGACAATATTTTTCTTTTTAGGGTCATAGTTTTCAATATTTTTTCAAACAAAATCACTAATAGAAGTATTATTTTGAATATTAAAAAATGATTCAAAATCATATACATATTTTTCTTTTTTTATATTATCATTTGCAAAAAATTTATTAGACATTGAAACATAATCATAGTCTATTGAATGTGCAGTGTAAAATATTTTATCTTTTGGATATTTATAATATGGAGAACTTGTATAACTTTTTGTATGAAAAATTGTAAACATTTTACTATAGTGTAAATAATCATATAAATCATATTGTTTAAAAGTACTATACATTTGATCATTAGCATCATTTTGAAATGATGATACCATTTGATCTAAATCAGTTTCAGATAATTGAACATAATTTTTTTTGTTTAATCTATCAACCATATTTGTTGCTAAATTTAAAGTTTGTCAATTCCCATCAGAAATTATATTAAATTTATTAACATGTTTAAAAAATCTATAGAAGCTAGTTGGAGAATTTTGTGATATACTAGAGTTCCACACATCTTTTAATGAAATATCTGGAATCCATACATCAAATTTAACATCTTGACCATATTTATCAATATAGTAATTTAAAAAATTTCCTATTTGATAATCACTAGGCATAACTCGATAATTATCACTTGTATTATTGCTTTCATTTGATGGTGTTTTACCTAATCTTGATCATAAACTAAAATTAAAATTACTAGAACCATTTAAATTAGGTCCATATGTTAAATTATAATAATCAAAATTATACTTTTTAGAATCATATAAGTCATAATCTACAAATCATACAATTTCATCAGAACCAGTTCTTTGATCTTTGCTTTGTAACATATAATTTGTTGCAATTAATGCTTGTTGAAAAGCAATTGTAGCATTACGTGTAAAAAATACTTTTACATTTGTGTTTCCAGATGATTCTTCTATTGTTTTTTGTCATACACTAGTTTCTTGAGTAGCATTTGTATTAGTGTTATTATCAACAGATGATGACTTTGCATTTGTATTTGTTATTGAATTGCAATTAAAATTTGGAACAGCAATTGAAGTTACAAATGAAATTGCAAAAAACATATTAAAAGAAAAATAGATAGAAAATCTATTTTTGTTAATACCCTTCATAATTTATAAACCCCTTTATAAATTTATAATTATTACTTTAACAACTATATTTTTTCTATTCTATTGATGTTAAAGAAAATTAATAAACAATTAATTAATTTTCATTATACTATTGAAATTCCTTTTTAACTATACCTAAGTGTTTAAAATTTCTATATTTTGCTTTGCTATCAACTCCAAAACCAGCAATTCATTGATTTGGCACTAAAAAACCAAATCAGTCAATATCAACTTCAACATCTCTTGGATTAATTTCTTTTTTAAATAAAATACATATTTTTACTGATTTTGCTCCATTTTTAATAAAAAAATTTTTTAATATATTTAATGTATTACCTGTATCAATTAAATCTTCAATTATTAATATATCTTTATTTCTAATCAAATTTAAATCAAAATCAATTTTTACATCATTAATCTTACTTCTATCAATTGAAGTATTGTTATTATATAAAGAAACTCTAGTTGATTTTAAAGTCATATCGATATTAAGATGAGGTATTAATTGACCAGCAAAAACTATTGATCCATCTAAAATAGGCACCATTAAAATATTGTTAGTATTTTTATAATATTCATTTATATCATGTGCTAATTCAATTATTCGTTTATTTATTTGATCATTAGTAACTAAAATTTTTTCAAAATTATTTTCCATTTTCAAACACTCTTTTATAAATTTCATTAATATATTTTGTATGATATTCTTTACTAAAAATATTCTTGATTTCAAATTCATCTAAATAATTTCTAATTTCAGAATTTAATAACATTTTTTCAAAATCTATTTTATTGTTATAAGAATCAAAAGCTATTTTTTGTACTAGCTCATAAATTTTTTGACGTGAATCAAAATTATTTTTTTCAATAAGTTTTAATAATAATGTTTGACTAAAACATGTTCTGTAAGTTAAATTAATATTCTTCAACATATTATTTTTATTAACAATTATATTTGATAAAACATTTTCAAATTTATTTAAAATATTAACAATAATTGTAATAGCATCTAAAAAAATTACTCTTTCATTTGATGAATGAGAAATATCTCTTTCATTTCATAAGTTAACATTTTCATTAATGGTTAAGCTATATCCTGATAATAATCTTGATAAACCACAAATATTTTCAAGAGTAATAGGGTTTTTCTTATGTGGCATTGCAGAAGAACCTTTTTGATTTTTATAAAAAAACTCATTCACTTCATTAATTTCTGTTCTTGAATAATGTCTTAATTCTGTTGCAAATTTATTGATAGATAATCCTATTATATTTAAAACACTAAAATAATTTGCATGAATATCTCTTTGAATAATTTGTGTAGAAATATTTGCAGAATTAATTTTTAATTTTTTACAAACATATTCTTGAAGTTTAATTCCTGTATTTGCAAATGTACCAACAGCACCACTAATTTTTCCAACTTGAATTTCATTTGCAGCATTTATAAATCTTTTTTTATGTCTATTTAATTCATCATATCATAATGCCATTTTTAAACCAAAAGTTGTTACTTCTGCATGTATTCCATGAGTTCTTCCCATTTGATAAGTCATTTTATATTTATAAGCCAATTTTTTAATTGTCTTTAACAAACTATTAATTGAGTTAAGAATTATTTTATTTGCCTCTTTAAAAGCTAAAGCATTAGCAGTATCTACAACATCTGTTGATGTTAAACCAAAATGAATTCATTTTTTTATATCACTATCAACACATAGATTTAAAGATTCAATAAAAGCTATAACATCATGCTTTGTAATTTGCTCCAATTCATTAATTTTATCTTCATTTATTTTTAAATTATTTTTTAAAAATAAAAAATCTGATTCTGATATTTTATTAATTTTAGAATAATATTCTAAAACTAAAAGTTCTATTTTTAATCAATTTTCTAATTTAGATTTATTGCTAAATATTTCTGAAATCTCTTTTATCTCATATCTTTGAATCATTATTATTTACCAACTTTAATTGTTTGATTTCTATCTGGTCCAACTGAAATATATGAAATTTTTGTTGCTAATAATTTTTGAATTAATAACAAATATTTTTTACAATTTTCAGGTAAAGAATGTACATCTTTACAATCTGAAATATCTTCTTTTCAACCATCAATTGTTATATAAATTGGATCACATTTGCTATATTCATTATTACTTGGAGGGATATAGTTTATTTCCTTTCCTTCATACATATAGCCAACACATAACTTAATTTTATCTATTCCACTTAATACATCAATTAATGTAATAGCAAGTTCATTAATTCCAGAAACATTAATAGCATATTTTAAAGCAACAATATCAATTCATCCAATTCTTCTAGGTCTTTTTGTAACAGTGCCATATTCATTACCACGTTCTCTAATATAAGTACTTAATTCATTATGAATTTCACTTACAAAAGGACCAGATCCAACTCTTGATGTGTATGCTTTTACTATGCCTAATAAATTATTTATTTTAGTTATTCCAATTCCTGATCCACCAGCTATTGCACTAGTAACATTTGATGAAGTCACAAATGGATAAGTACCATGATCTATATCTAGCAATACACCTTGAGCACCTTCAAGTAAAATCTTTTTACCATTGTTTATAGCATTATTTAAAAATACACTACAGTCAATAACTTTATCTTTAATTTTTTGACCCAATAAATAATATTGATTTGCAACTTTTTCAGCATCAAAAATTGGTTTATTGTATTTTGCAAATAATTGATTTTTTTCAGATAAAATTAAATTCACTTTTTCTTTTAAACTATCCAAATCAAATAAATCAGCAACTCTAATTCCAATTCTTGCAGCTTTATCTGTATAACATGGACCAATTCCTCTACACGTTGTACCTATTTTATTTGATCCCTTATTTTCTTCATTTAATTTATCTAATTCAATGTGAAAATCAAATATTATATGTGCCTTATTTGAAATATATAAATTTGATGTTGAGATATTATTTTCAATTAAATAATCTATTTCACTAAATAATGTAGTTAAATTTATAACAACACCATTTCCTATAACTATATCTTTATTGTTGGCAAAAATACCTGAAGGGATTAATCTTAATTTATGTTTTTTCCCATCTATCACTATTGTATGACCAGCATTGTCTCCACCCTGATATCTTACAATTACATCATAATCTTCAGATAGCAAATCAATAAATTTTCCTTTTCCTTCATCTCCATATTGAGAACCAATAATTCCTAAAATATTCTTTTTCATAAAACTTCCTATATCATATTTATTTTTTTATTAATGATCATTCTGATGCATCAAACACTTTTGTTGCAAGACCTTTATAAAATTCAGGTTCATGACAAACAAATATTAAAGTACCATTATAATCTATTAAAGCTTTTTTTAAATTATTTTTAGATTCTTTATCTAAATGATTTGTTGGTTCATCTAAAACCAAGACATTTGATGGATTATTAATTAAAATTGATAATCTCAATTTTGCTTGCTCTCCACCACTTAAATTTTTAACTTTTGATTCAATATGTTCTCTTGATAAACCAACTTTTGCAAGTTCTTTACGAATATATTGTTGAGTTCTTAATTCAAATGGAAAATTGTTTCAAGCATACTCAAAACAAGTATAAGTATCATCATATTTATCTTCTTGTTTAAAATAACCAAAGTTAACATAATCTCCTAAAACTATAGTTCCATCTAATGGTTTAATTTCACTAATCAATGTTTTAAGTAATGTTGTTTTACCAATACCATTAGCACCAATAATAACTATTTTCTCATTTCTTAATTGCTGAAAATTTATTTTATTTGATAATGGTTGGTTATAACCAGTTATTACATCATTTACATTCAAAACAATTTTAGATGGTGCTTTTGATTCAGTGAAATTAAAATTTGCTGGTTTATTTGTTGGAGGTAATTCAATTCTTTCAATTTTATCAAGCATTTTTTGTCTTGATTTTGCTCTACCTGTAGTTGAAGCTCTAGCTTTATTTTTAGCAATAAAAGTTTCCATTTTTTGAATAACATCTTGTTGTCTATTATATGCATTAATAGTTTTTTGATGTTCTAATTCATATACTTTTATAAAGTTATCATAATTTCCTTTATACCTTACCATCTTATAACTTTCAAAGTGATAAACAACATTTATTAAACTATTAATAAAAGGAACATCATGAGAAATTATTACAAAAGCATTTTCATAATTTATTAAATAATTTCTTAATCATTCAATGTGCTTTTCATCTAAAAAGTTTGTAGGTTCATCAAGTAACAATACATCTGGAGCTTCTAATAATAATTTACATAAAAGTATTTTTGTTCTTTGTCCTCCAGATAACTTTGAAACATCAGTATCATACCCAAAACTATCAACACCTAATCCACTTGAAACTTGTTTAATTTTTTCTTCAATTTCATAATAACCATTATATGAAAGAGTATTTTGAATATCGCCAGCTTTTGTCATTAATTTTTCTTGTTCACTATCATCTGCTGTTGTCATTTGTTCATACAAATCAATCATTTCTTGTTCTAATTCAATCATTCAATTAAAAGCACTTTTTAGTGTTTCAAAAACAGTTTTTCCTTCTTCTAATTTTGTATGTTGATCCATATATCCAATTCTTACTTTAGGGTGTCTATAAATATCAATTTCATCAGGAGAAAATTCATTTGCTAATATTTTCATAAAAGTTGATTTTCCTCTACCATTTTGACCAATTAAACCAATATGTTCACCTTTAGTTAATTTAAATTCAGCATTTTTAAATATCTCTTTTTCTCCAAAAGAGTGAGATAAATTTTTAACAGTAATTATTGACATAGCATTATATCTCCAAAGACAGTATTATAGTCCAAAACACTATTATAAAACATATAAAGAATTTTAATGAAATATTAATAATAAATATTTGTATTTAAATAAAAAAATGCAATTCAAATATATGAATTACATCTTTTAGTTTAAGTATAAATTATTTTAAAATTACTATTTATAATAGGAAATAACATTTAATTATTATCTAGCTCAAGCAAAAACATAATTTATAACAGAATCTGGTTGTTCTTCTGTAAAACGTATACCAATACCACTAGTACCACTAGAAGCAGAAACTATTATAGCTTGAACCATTTTATTTAAATAAGAATAATTAAAATCATTTGAATCAAATATAATATCTGTATTATTCAAATCTAATAATGAAGATTGTTTTGTTCACAATCTAAACAAATCAAAATTTGAAAAATTTTTTACAACATTACTTCCATAATTAGGATATCCTTCTGGTTTATAACCAAATAAATTTAATATTTTTTCATTTGTTGCAGATTCATATCCACCAGGCATTGTGCCCCCAAATGAATAAGTTTTGTTATTTTTTGTTCCTGAATATGAATATTTATTTTTAATAACTAAAAATGATTGATGTGAATTTTGATTTGAACTAGAACAACTTACTAAAGTTATAGTTGTTATTCCTATGCTAGTAATTAAAAAAGAATTTAAAAATATTTTTTTAGTTAGTTTCACTTTTTTTCCTCTCTTTTTTTAAATTACCAAACTCATAATATCAAAAAAAAAAAAAAAAAAGACAAGTCCTATTCTGTAAATTTTTTATTTATTCTTATAAATTTAATAAAAAAATCTACTTTTACTTTTGTAAAAATAGATAGATGTTTTAATTATTTATAGTTTTCTAATTAATTAAATTTTAGTTGCTCTATAAAATAATTAATTTTGTTTTTGCAATAATCACTGAAAAGTATACAAATATACAATTACTCCATTTGATTTTTCTGTAAAAAGTATTGTAACACTTCTATCATCTATAACAAATTTTGCACTACTTATTGTATTTAAATAATCATAATTAAGATCACTTGAGTTTAAATTTACAGAAACTGTTGTGTTATTTGGATCACTATTTGTTAATTCAGATGTTGCCACTCAAGTTCCAAATAGGGCAAAGTTTGTAAAATTTTTATCTGTAATTCCTTCTTAATATCCAAATTCAATTTTTATTTCATCAACTGTTTTATTTGCATATTGACTTGGATAATTTCATGATAAAAAATTATATGATTTAACATCATTTACATTATTAAAATAATATTTTTCTTTGTTATTTAGTAAAGTTCCACTTGAAGAAGTTTTGTTACTAGAAGAACAATTTGTTAAAATTACTGTTGATAAAATTCCAATACTTGCAATTCCAAGACAATTTAAAAATAATTTATTAATTTTCATTTTTTCTCCTAATTATTTTTTTAAATTAACTATAAAAAACCTATTTTATTCACAATAAAAATATATTAGTTTGAATTTATTGTTTTAAATTAATTGATTTGATTTTACATCCTATATAGAATCATTCCCTTATTGAGAAATGCCCTTCATTCAAACAAACCCATAAAGAATATAACCATTACTATCACTTGCTTGTTCTTGAAAAGCTATCATAACCATAGTCTCAGCAACAGTAAGACTTGCATAAGATACTTGAGGTAAGTAACTATAATTAAAATCATTAGCATCAAAATTAACAATTACTGGGTTATTATCTTTTACACCCATATTTGTTAATTGAGTTGATCTTATTCATGTTTCAATCAAACTCAAATTTGTAAAATTTTTAGCTGGAGTACTTATTTCTTGATATCCAAATTCACTTTTTATTTCATCAGCTGTTTTATTTGCATATTGGTCTGGAAATTTTATTGATTGAAATGTATATACTTTATTCCCATTCATTTCTTGATAAGAGTATTTTTCTTTATTATTCAAAATAGTATTTTTTGAAGAAGCATCTTTATCAGAACAATTTGTTAAAATTATTGTTGATAAAGTTCCAATACTAGCAATTCCGATGCAACTTAAAAATAATTTATTAATTTTCATTTTTATTCTCCATACTAAATTTTTTTAAATTAACTATATTTGATATCAAAATATTAAAGAAAATTTATATTTGTCAAAACACTAATAAATTATTTTTATATAAATAAACAAAACTATGATTATCAAATATTGCACTATTAAAATTTATATTTTATAAAATTGTATAACTTTTAATTTTTAATCAAACTTGATTTTAAATAATACCTATAACCAGCAAATGATTATAAATACTACTTATAGTATAACATTATGTAATTTTTACTTTATAAAATATTCTAACAATTTGTACTTTGATTATTTATATTTTGTAAAAAATTATTCTTGATAATTGTACTAACAACAAATCCTAATAAATGCACAACAAAAACATATATAATAGGCACAAATCAAACTACTATAGGAATTAGAGTTTTTATATTTTCTAAAGAAATAAAAAAATAATTATTAAAAATTGCTATTAAAAATAAAATAAATATTGATGTTGCAATAATAATTAGAATACAACTAATAAGATATCAAATTCAACCAATTATATTCAATTTCTTTTTGTTATTGTTATCCATAAAATTGTAAATTAAAGAAATATATCAAATTGGTGATGTAAATAAAAAAATGTTTTTTAAAGCCATTGATCCAATAAAACTGTTATCACATGAAATCGCTTTTAATTCATCTTTACTATTTTTTTTATAATCAAATGATTCACTATAAAACAAACTCCATTTAGAACTATTAAATAAATTATTTTTAATATTTGATAATATTTTTTTATTATCAATAAATAGTTCTTGATATTCTAATGTATCGATAATATTATGATTAAAGTCATTCTTTAGATAATTAATATAATGGTTTTTTATTTTCTTTTGATAACTCATCAAAATTATAGGTTGGTAAATAAAATTAAAAATTAAAACAATTGCTAATGGTATTGTATAACCTAAAAGTATACCTAGCACTCCTAAATTCAGTTCTTGATGAATTAAAGTTATTAATAGCATTGTATTAGAAATTGCAATAAATAAAAATAGTGATAGTACTCACACAACTGAAGAAACAATCATTAATTTTCTAAAATATTTAAAAATATATTCTCTATCTGAAAATGGTTTGAATCAAGCTTTAAAAATGTTTAAAAAAATAAAATTAAAATAGATAAGAGTTAGTTTTGCAAATAATGGAAATTTTATTTTTGTAAATTCATTTATTAAAAAGTAATCTTTTGCATTCATAACAAATATATCATAATATGGATTATCACTGATTTAATAAAAAATTCATAATGTAAAAAAGATTATGTTTAATTAATAGCACAATAAAAAATATTAATAATCAATTATTGATTATTAATATCTTTAATTTAAATTATTTACCCAATTTATTTTTTTTAGATAATTTTTTTCAAATCACAAAACTACTAACACTTATAATAGAAATAGCTATAATAATAGAAGCACTGATAATAATTATTTCTAATGATGATAATTTATTATTGGTTTTATTTTGTGAACTAGAGTTTTCATCATTTTGGTTGTTATTTATAAAACCATTATTATCAACTTTAACTGACAAAACATTTTTTGAAACAATCTCATTATAATTACTTGTTCCTTCTACATAAGCTTGAATATAATAAATTCCTTCTTCTTGTGGACATTTATCATAAATAACACCATTTGAAAATGTTTTATCTTTTGAATATCTAAATTTAACTTGACCAAATTTAGATTCACCAATTGGATTATTATTTTGATCAAATTCAAATTTTGTAATTTCATTTTCTGCTTTTTCAATTGTGAAATTAATAGTTTTTTGACCTGTATAATTACCAATACCATTAATTGTAATTGTAGCTACACCTGGGTTAACATTATTTTCATAAGTTAATTTATAGTCTTGATTTGCTACTAAAGTGTTATTTTCAAAACTTACAGAAATATTTGGTTCAATTGAATTTCCTGAATAATAATATTTAGTATTTGAATCAATAGTTATTGTTGAATTAACACTAATATCTTTTTGAACAGTAGTTGGGGGATTTGGTGGATCAACTGGTTTAATTCCTCCAGAACCATCTGTAGAAACAGAAATAGAAACTGGTATTTGCGTTCTAAGAAAATAATCTTTATCATTTCCAATATATTCAATGTAATTATCATCTGGAGTATCCAAACTTATTTCTTTATCTGGAAATGTTCATTTTCAATTGCCGTTTAATTTCAATTGAGAATAATTTGTAGTGCCAGAATTGATAGAAATGTCTACTTTTCTAGTAGTTTCATTATATACACCATTACCTAATAAATCTGGAATTGGAGATGGAGTTATTATATAATCTTTACTTAAAATTCCCTTATACTTTCCTTTACCCTCAACTGTTAACACACCATTTGACATAGGTATATTTTCTTTAAAAATAAACTCTGTGCCTTTTGCACCCATTTCATGAGTTATAGATTTAATAGAATAATCTACATCTTTTGTTAACTTTGTTTTATCCATATAAATATCAAAATTTAATTCATTACTAAAATCTTGTGAATATTCATATTCATGTTTATTAAATTTTATTTGCCCATATGATAAATCCAAAGCATTGTTTGCATCATAATTTTTTATATCTTCATTAATTGTCATAGCTTTAATCATTGCTACATTTTTTCCACAATTTATAGCATTAATTCAATTTCCAGAAGCATCTTTATAAAAAGTCATATCATTATATGAATTTGGTTCATATGTACTTTTAACAACTTTAGTTCCTTCACCTTTTAAAATTTTAACTACAACACTAAAATTTTGATTTGGTTCTAATTCTATTGGAGTAGGTAAATTTAAAGCATAGTATCCAGGATATTCATATTTTGCAATTTGTCTACTCACTAATTCGCCATTTGTTGGGATATTATCAGTTGAATTAGGAAGACCAAATTTAATACCTTGTAAATTTTTATATATATCAACTTCTACTTCAACATTGTTTCCTGAAATTTCAAAACCTATTTGTTTTAATATTTCTTTTTTATTATAAGATGTTTTTAAAGAAGGAAATATTGCAGCATATTCATTACTATTAGCATTTACTAAATTAGTATTTGAAATCATTTTACTATCATAAAAATAATTATTATTATATTCATCATTTTTATTAGCTTTACTAGAAAGGTCAATAGCAAAAACATTTTTCAAATATGAATCATATGATGCATAATAACAGCCATTGTTATGTGCTGAATCACCTCAACTGTTTTGAACTATTCAAGCACCATCTCTAGTTACTGTTGAAGAAGCAAATCTTTCTTTTGGAATGCTGTCATCTCATCCAATTATAATTGATGCATGATTTATTGTTCCTTTAGATAAAGATATATATTTAGTGTTTGTATTTAATTTGTGTACATTATATGAGAAAACAACAGAACCATATTTTTGTATTAACTCTTTTATGCTATCAATTTCATTACTATTAACAGAAAGTTGTTTATCAAAATGCACAGCAACAGGATTAAAAATATTTTCTAAACCACCTTTAGATAAATACTTATTATAAACAGGACCAACCCATTGAGAAAGTTTTGTGCTTAATCTTTCTGGAAAAATTCCAGTAAGATTTACTTTTACATCATTATTAATATCATTATAAGTTAAATTTAATTTATCATATTCGCTTGTTCTGTTAGCATATGTAAATCAAAGATGTTTTGGATTAATTGAATAATCAAGATTTGTTGCAACATTTTGAGCATCAATATTATTTTTAATAAGATTTCATTCCATAGCACTTGACATAGAATATGCACCACATAAAGGACTATTACCTTGATGTTTAACTTTAGCTTTGTATGGTAAACTTTCTCTTGGGTCAAGTTTTGATGGTAAAGTTTGATTTATAGAAAAATCTTCTTTTATAACTTCTCCATTAAATGTTTGTTCACTAAAATTCAAACTATTATTAAAATTAAATTTTGAATCATAATTAAAATTAGAGCAAAATATAAAAGATGTTGTAACTAAAGGTGTTATTGTTAATAATGAATAAAAAATATTTTTTTGAAACATCTTTCTCATAATTAAAATCTCATTTCTACAATTGTTTCATTTAATTATAATTAAAAAAAAAAAAAAAAAACAATGCAACAATTGTTTAAATACATTTATGAATAAAGCCAAAAAAAAATAATAATAATTTTAAGTTCACAATTAAATAATAGTAAAATTTATTAGGTGGTATTTTATTATCATATAATGAGGTATTTGTAAAAGAGAAATTTATCATTACAAAAAATGCTATAGATTTAATAAGCAAACTTGAAAAAGAAAATGGAAAGATAATTATATATCAAGGTTCTGGATGTTGTGATGGTAGTATTCCATTATTTTTAAGTAAAAATGATTTTAAATTAGGAACAAATGATATATCAATAGCAAAATCAAATGATATAGAATTCTATGCTCACAGTTCACAAAATGAATATTATTCTCATTTGCAATTAATATTAGACATAACAAATGGAAATGGAAGTGAGTATTCATTAGAATTTGGAACTGGAAAAAGATTTATATTAAATAGAAAACCATTAAATTAACAGAGGAATATATGAATAAAAATATAAATGAGATAATTAATACTAAAGATGTTCAAGAATTAAAAGAACATTTAAATAAACAATTGCCAGTTGATATAAACACTCATTTTAGTGAGCTCATAAATAAACTTGCAATTAGAGCAAGATATTATGAAAATAAAATGAGCACATGTATTAGTGATGATGAAATTAATAATTTATTAAATGAACTAACTTCAAATAGTATTGCAAAAACAGTGAGAGTGTTCCCGCCAATCTATTTTGATTGTGCTATTAATATATCAATAGGAGAAAATACATTTATTAATCATTGCTGTCATTTTCAAGACCATGGAGGAATAACAATTGGTAGAAATTGCTATATAGGTCCAAGATGTAATTTTGAAACACTAAATCATAGTTTTGATCCAACAAAAAGAGGAACTATTATCCCAAAACCAATTATCATAAAAGATAATGTATGAATTGGAGCTAATGTTACTATATTACAAGGTGTAACAATTGAAGAAAATTCAATAATAGCAGCTGGAGCTGTTGTTACAAAAAATGTACCTAGTAATTCAGTATATGCTGGAGTACCAGCAAAACTATTAAAAAAAATAAATTAATATTAATATAAAAAATTCATAGTTATTAAATTACTATGAATTTTTTATTAGAAATTTATGCAAATATTTATTGCTTTATTTTTTTCTTTTTTAAAATAATAATTGCAGTTGCAACAGCAATAGAAACAGCAATCAAAGTAGTTACAACAATTATAATTATGTGAGTATTTGATGTTTGAGAAGAATTATTAGAATTGGTAGAATCATTATTTATATTGCCATATTTTTTTACATATTCATCTGTTGATATGATGTTGTTATCCAAATTTGGAAAAGCATTTAATTCAACAAATGGATCATATATATTTTTAATTTTGGATATATTTATTTGTAATTGTTGATTTAAATCAGTAGGTGGTTGTGTTGTTCTTTCTACAATATCAAATGTCATTGGTATTGGTCAATCACCAACACCAACAGATTTATTAATATTATCAATACTCATACCATAAGTTGTTGATAGATAAAAAGCTGTTGTTTGAATTGTAGTTGTAGTATACTGTATTCCAACTAATTTTGTTTGTGGATTTTCATTATTATTAGATGTACTACTAAAAAATGGCTGATATTCAATATTTGTAGATTTTGCATTACTTTGCATTTTATGATCTCAAGATAAAAATAATTCTCAAGGAAATACATCCATATATATTGGATCAACATAATCTTTAAACATGTATTTTGTTAAATTTTGTTGATATTCTCTTGTAAGAGATGGATGATGTTTTATAAAATAGTTATATTCACTTTGTGGAAATTTTTTAGTATAAATTTCAACAATTTTATTTATTTCATCTTCTTTTTCTTTATATTTATATCTATCTTCAGATATTAATGAATCACCCATTCAAATAATATTCTTTTTCTTTGGATCATATTTTTCTATATTTTTTCATACAAAATCAGAAATGGATTTATTATTTTGCATATTAAAAAATGTTTCAAAATCTAATATAAATTTATCATGTTTTGTTTTATCATTTGCAAAAAACTTATTAGCCATTGATACATAATCATAATCAATAGTATGTGCAAAATACATTTTCATACCTTGAGGATATTTATAATATGGTGAATTAGTATAACTTTTTGTATGAAATATTGTAAACATTTTTTCATATTGAATATAGTCAAAAAGAGTGTGAGATTTAAATGTATTATAATGAGAATTATCAACATCTGTTTGAAATAATTTAAACTGATTTTCTATTTCAGTATCAGTAAGTTGGATATAATTTGGCTGATTTAATCTTTCTATCATCAATCTAGCCAAATTTAAGGTTTGTCAATTACCATCTGTAACAACATTTATTTTATTTATATGCTTAAACAATTTATAAAAACTTGATGGTTCTGTTGGTGCTATCCCTTCTCTTCATAATCACTCTAAAACAATATCTGAAACTCAAAGATCAAATTTTACATTCTCACCATGTTTATCAGTATAATATTTTAAAAAATTATCTATTTGATAACTAGTGGGTCCAAAAATATAATCATCATCTTTATTTCCAGTTGGTTCATTAGAACCCCCCCCCCCTGCAATTCTTGATCATAAGGCAAAATTATAATCACTTGCTTGTCCATTACTACTTGGACCATAATTAGATATATAATAATCAAAATTATATTTTTTTGGGTCATAAATTTGAGCATCTAAAAATCAAACAATTTCATCACTTCCTGTTCTTTTTTGATTAGACTGCAACATATAATTTATAGTAACTAAAAACTCTTGAAAAACAGCTGTAGCAGTGTTTGAAAAAAATACTTTTACATTTGTATTATTAGATGAATCTTTTATTGTTTGTTCTCAAACATTAGTATTATTTAATGTATCATTAGTTTCATTATTAATACTTTTTTGATTGCTATTAATTAAATTATTAGCATTCATAAAAGTTGAAGATTGTGTAGAAACTATCACTGGAATTGTGAATACACTTATTAAAAAAGTTGTTGTTAATTTATTTATTTTCATATTCGTCCTATAAAATAAAACCAATAACATTATATTATTATAAAATCCATACAATATTAAATAAATTTGATTATTAGAATAAAAAATACAATACACAAAATATGTATTGTATTAAAATGCTTATTTCATTTTGTTTTCAACAAAACTATCAATTGAATTAGTTATTGCTGGTTGATTATTATTTTCTTGTGATTTTTTTGCTTCAATAATAGCAAAAGCAGCACCAATAATAGAACCAACCATTATTAAAAAGACAAAAACTATAACTATTATTTTTTTTATAAAAACATTTTTATCAACTTTTGTTTTTCCATTAAAATAACTTTCTTTATTGAATTTAATAAGTTTTGAGAAAGGGTTATTAGATGATACATTTTTTTTATTCTTAGAATCTATAACATTAGAATCATTAGTTGAAGTTTTGATTTTTTGCATAATTATATAATGTTCTTACCATTGTACCATGTCCAATATGCTTTACATCTGCTGTAATTGCAATATCTAGGTGAATGTATGGTAAATCATTAGTAAATTCTTTCAAGAAACATGCAGCACGAGAACTACCAGCACGTGGATCACTAACTGAGTTTGCAATATCTGCAATATTTGATTCTAAAGGTTTTAAAAAGTCTTCATGAAGTGGTAATCTTCACACATATTCACCAGATTTATATGCTATTTCTTCAAAAGTTTTTCATTGGCAAGTACATGTACTTCATACACCTGTATAAGTATCTCCTAAAGCATATAACATAGCACCAGTTAATGTTGCAACATCAACAAGCTTTGTAACTTTTAAATTTCTTGCCGCAAATGACAGTCCATCAGCTAACACTAATCTTCCTTCAGCATCTGTATTATCTATTTCAACAGTTTTACCACTGTGAGATATGATAACATCATCTGGTCTTACAGAAGTTGGACTAACTAAATTTTCTGTTAAACAAACAACAGCAACTACATTTGTTTTAACATTATTTTTTGCTAATGCATAAAGAGTAGAAACAACTGTTGCTGCTCCTGACATATCAAACTTCATTCATCTCATATGATTTGCAGTTTTTATATTCATTCCACCAGCATCAAATGTTATACCTTTACCAACATAACCATAATATTCATCAGATTCTGGATTGTTTTTGTATTCAATATACATAAATCTTGGTTCACGAATACTACCTGCATTAACAGCTAATAATAAATTCATTTTTTCTTGTTTAATTCTTGCCTTATCAAACTCAACAATATTAACTTTATCTTTAACATCACTAAACAATTCTTTTACACGTTTAGTAAATTCAGTTGGATATAAAAAATTACTTGGCATATCTTGTAATGTTCTACAAAAATGTTGTGCTTCTTTGATTACAACAACCTCATTAAATAAATCAATATGATCTTCATTAATTAAATAATTTATATCATAAACTGGTTCTTTTTTTGTTTTTAAGCTAAAAGTTGGTTTTTCATAAAATGAAATTGATGATACTACAGTCAAAATCATATCAAATGTTTGACCTGCTTCTTTAATAAAACTTACAAAACTATCAAGACAAACATTTAAATTTTTCTTTGAAGTTTCTGAAAATCTTTTTAAATAATCAGCAATTCTTGGAAAATCTAATCTTTTAGAATTTCTATCTAAAACAAAGTAGATTTCCTTTCCACATTTTGAAGTTTTAGTTTCATATAATTTTTTGTCTGCAACACATTCTTCTGACTTGTCTACAGCTTTTAATAATACATAATCTGTTGTTTTATTAAGATTCATATATTCTCCTATGATTTTATTTCTTTTTAACAATAAATTAATTATAAATCCTATCAAAGAGATTTAGTTAATAAAAAACAAATTGTATTAAACATTTTAAAATATAGTCAATATAATTAAATATCATTGATAGATTTTAAATATTCTTTTAACTCATGCTTTATTTCATCATGATCCATTCCAAAGTCAATAACAGCTTTAATAAATCCCAATTTAGATCCTATATCATATCTTTTGCCTTCTATATTTTTAGAATATACTTTTTGTTTAGATAATAATGAATTAATAGCAGGAGTTAATTGTATTTCTCCTGTACTATCTACATTTACTTTACTAATTTCATCAAAAATTTCAGGATTAAATACATATCTACCTATAATTGCATAATTTGATGGTTTATCTTTAATTGATGGTTTTTCAATAACAGAGCTAACTTCAAAAACAGAATTTAAAATATTCTTTTTAATTCCTATTATTCCATATTTATTTACATCAGAATCATTTACATATTGAACTCCTAATACACTACTTTTAGTCCGATTATAAATATCAATACATTGTTTTAAAGTTGGGTTATGATCATTAATCAAAATATCATCTCCTAATAAAATAGCAAATGGTTCATTATTAACAAAATTTTTACCCATCATTATAGCATCACCTAAACCTAATGGCTTTTTTTGAATGATAAATTGAACATTAGCAATATCTGCTATTTCTTTAATCTTATAAATATCTTTAAATTTACTTTTGTTCTTTAAATTTTCTTCTAGTTGGAAACTGTAGTCAAAGTAATTTAAAATTGAACTCTTAGATGAAGAAATAATTATTAATATATCTTCAATTCCAGACTTTACAGCATCTTCTACTATAAATTGAATTGTAGGTTTATCTATTATTGGTAACATTTCTTTAGGAACAGATTTTGTTATAGGCAAAAATCTTGTTCCTAATCCAGCAGCTGGTATTATAGCCTTTCTAACTTTCATATTTTTTCTCTTTTCTTATTATTTTATAAATTTTTTTATTGCTCATAAGAATCAATAAAGGTGATGAAATCATTGGTAGTATCACAAGAAATAGTCAAATAAAATTAATATTTTTAATGTTAGGAATATAAATATATGTAAAAATGAAAAATATAATTAAAGCAACAGCAAAAATCAATTCTAGTCAACTATATTTAATAGCATCCTTTAACGAATACTTTTTAGAGTTTTTAGGAGTAACAATAAATTTTGCTTTTTTTCCAAAAATTGAAAATATAACAGTAGCACATGATGTTATCAACAAAGAAGGAAATAAAAAATAGTTAAAGATTATCACTCTAATAAATAATCATCATCTTTTTTTGTCTATTAATATAAAGTACAAAATTTGATTTAAAAAGGGAACTATCATAAAAATTACAATAAATACAATTCATATAGGAAAAAAATCATAGGAAAAATTTAAAGGATACAATATTGTAAAGTTTAATGTTATGACAAAAAAGGACATTACAGAAAAAGAAACAGATGTGATGTTCATCCACAAATCCAATTTTTTTCAAAATGGTTGTGGAAGTTTAATTATTTTTTTTCACTTTTTCTTAAATAATTCACAATTTCCTTGGGTTCACTTTATGCTTCTTTTTTTGAATGATAAATAATCTATTGGGAATTTTTCATCACATATTATATTTTTTGCGAATGCAATTTCATATCCTATATAAAGTGCATCTATTAAAAACCCTATATCTTCTGATACTATTTCAGGAAACCCTCCAACATCTTCATAACATTCTTTTGATATTATTGCTCCATGTCCATATAAAGTAGGTATACCAAAAATTTCTCTCATTGTTAATGAAGTAGAAGCACCAGAAAAAACACCTATTGCTCCTGATTTTTCAAAACTATTTGTATATCTATTTGATGTATGATTTGCTTGAACTATTCCTATATTTTTATTGCCTTTAAAATACATTAATGATTTACTAATAAAATCTTTTGGAATGATTTCATCAGAATCTAATAAAACAAAATAATCATAATTTTTATAATTTTTTAAAAAATTATTTATATTTCCAGCTTTAAATCCTTTATTATTATTTCTTCTTATTAAATAAACACCAGATTCAAATTTTTTAACAAAATTATTGATTTTTTCAATATAACTTTTATCATTTGAATCATCAAGTATGTATACACTATAGTTTTCATATTCCTGATTCATAGAGCATAATAAAGAATTTTCATCAAAATCATTTCTTGTTGTATACAGAAGCAAAACTTTAGGAATATCTGCTTTCTTAGAAATTATTTTATTGGTTTTATATATCTCATTTATATAATCATTTTTTGGCAATATTTGTTTTTTTGCATATGATATATAATACATAACAACAAAACAAAAATTCTTAAATCCATCACAATATAATAGAGATAAAAATAAAAAATTTAAAATCATTATTATTTTTACAATAACTGGTGACAATGATAAATCAGCTTTGTAAAATTGCCTTACAAGAAAAAAGTAAGAACACAAAGCAATTATTACAATTCAACAAATTGTTAAAAATACATAAAAAACAATGTACTTTATATCATTATATTTTTTTCTTGAACTAAAAAAATGGTTATTTTTCATTTTAAATAACCTCTTTTTTCAAAACAATATTTCTGTTTTTATTGATATAAAAACATATAAATAACAATAAAGTTAATATTAAATTAATATGTCTATATATATATATATATATATATTATTAAAGACTAAACTGTTATATATATATATATATATTGTTTAGTAAAATTTGATTTTTTAATTCTTTAGTAATCATAATATTATTTACGCTCACTATCATAAAACAATATAACTTATTCTACAATAAAAATAGCAAATAATATTAAATTGTTATAAGACAATTAGTGATTTGTAAAATGATTTCTTATCTATAAAACCATATTGTTTATATTAAAATACTTTATATGTATAATAAGGAGAACATATAGATATGAAAGAACTATATAAAAAATATGCAGAGTTAATCATAAAAGTTGGAATTAACTTACAACCAAATCAAGATGTAATTATTTATGCATCTACAAATAGTCCAAAATTTGTTAATCAGGTAACAAAAACAGCATATGAAAATGGTGCTAGAAAAGTATCAGTGGAATGAAACAATGAAGAGCAGTCTAGATTAAACTATTTAAATATGGACGTTGAAGACTTAAAAGAATTTCCTGAATGACAAATAAAAAAGTGAGAATATAATGTAGAAAAATTACCATGTTTAATACATATTATTGATGAATCACCAGATTTTTTAGAAGGAATTGATATTAAAAAACTATCAGAAATGCAAATGAGTATTTATCCAAAAATTAAACCATTTATAGACCAAAGAGATGGAAAATATCAATGAACAATTGTTGGTATTCCTTCAATTAAATGAGCTAAAAAAATATTTCCTAATTTAGATGATAAAGAAGCATTTAAAGAATTATGAAAATTAATCATTAAAGTAACAAGATTAAATCATAGAGACCCAATTGCTCATTGACAAGAACATGTTAAAAACTTGCACAACAAAAGAGATATATTAAATAATTATAATTTTGATTATCTTGAATATAAATCAAGTAATGGAACTGATTTGAAACTAGAACTACAAAAAGATCATGTTTGATTAAGCGGATCAAAACCTACTATGAGTGGAATAAATTATGTTCCTAATATGCCTACAGAAGAAATATTTACAATGCCTGCAAAATACGGAGCAAATGGAATAGTATATTCAACAAAACCTTTAAGTTATAAGGGAAATCTAATTGAGGACTTTTCAATTGAATTTGTGAATGGAAAAGCAACTACAGTAAAAGCAGCAAAAGGGCAAGAAGCACTTGAATCTATGATTAACACAGATGCTGGATCATGTTATTTGGGTGAAGTTGCATTAGTACCATATGATTCGCCAATAAATAAAACAAATGTATTATTCTATAACACTTTATATGATGAAAATGCAAGTTGTCATTTAGCACTTGGAATGGCTTATAAATCAACAATTAAAAATTATCAAAATATGACAAAAGAGGATTTTGAAAAAGTAAATTATAATGATTCTGCAAACCATGTAGACTTCATGATTGGTAGTAGTGATCTTGAAATAATTGGTACAACTTTTGATAATCAAAAAATAACTATATTCAAAAATGGTAATTGAGAAATATAAAAAAAATAACACTTTTAAAAGTGTTATTTTTCCCTGAATGAAATATGAAGTGCAACATCATAATAGCACAACTTATAACTCATAGCCAATAAAATGGTTATGAGTTTTTATTACCTTTCTATATAATGTTTATTTATTTCATAACTTGATTTAAAACCAAACATTTTTCTTGGCATGAAGTTTATCCTATTTTGTAGTCTAACTACATCATCATCTGTTAATAAATCAAAGTCTGTTCCTTTTTTATAAAATCTTCTAATAATACCATTAGCATTTTCATTGCTTCCTCTTTGAAATGAAGCATATGGTTCACAATAATAAATTTTGCAATTTAATCAATAGGCAAGGATTCCTATTTTATTAAACTCAATTCCGTTATCTATTGTGATTGTTTTTACTTTTAAATTATTTTGTTCAACTAATTTTTTAATTGTTGAATTTATTGTAAAAGAATTTTTATTTTTGACTTTAATAATATATGTCATTCTTGTAACTCTTTCTACTAGAGTTAGCAAATTACTATATCCAGCTTTTCTTTTTCCAATAATTAAATCTGCTTCAAAATGTCCATACTCTTCTCTTTTTTCTATTTTAGAAGGTCTAGCTCAAAAAGGAAATACATATTTTTCATCAAATTTAGAAAACATACCTTTATGTCTTTTTCTTCCTTTTACATATCCTTTTCTAAGTCTATCTGATCTTTTTAATTTTCATCTATTGGAATTTATTCAATTAAAAACCTGTCTAGAACTTGGTGTTTTTACACAAGGATAATTTTTTTTAATATAATGACAAGTTGCTTCAACTCCATGATCTATTTTTCTAAATTTATCTAAAAATAGATCTGTAAAGCTTTTGTATCTATCAAGATAAAAAACATGAGAATTTCATTTTCTATTTAAATATTTTTTATGAGCATTATTAGAATTATATATTCCACAAGATTCATTTCTTTTTAATTCTCTTGATATTGTAGATCTATGTCTATTCAATTCTTTTGCAATTGAATTTAAAGATCTTCTTTCTTGGTAGAACATAAATTCAATTAATGCTCTTTCTTTTTCTGATAAATGGTTGTATAACATAGTGGGTGTCTCGTTGTTATGAAAAACTATAAGGGCACCTTTTTTCTTTTGTCTATTTTTGTAAACAAAAAAATGAAGTGCACATATATTTTACAATATGTGTTGCACTTCATATTTCAATCGAGCAAAAATAACACTTTTAAAAGTGTTATTTTTTTCTTATAATATTTGACTTTTTATTTCTTTTTCTAATTAAAACAACAGCAACAATAATAACTGCTATTAAAACAATAGCTATTGGAATAGTTATGTATAGTACTAAATTATAATTTGATGTCGAAGAAGAGTTTTCTTTATTAGCATAATTATTAGACTGAATAACAAGATTATTAAAATCAATATTATTTTTTTGTAACTCATTTAAAAAATAATTTTGTTCTTCTTTAGATCAATTTTTAAATTTTTCATTAATATCTAAAATTGTTTTGTAGTTATTTTCATTAATAGAACTAATACTCTTAATAGTATCAATTGACAGCATCATATCTTTATTATCTGTAGGTTTATTAGGAGTATCTGACTCTGTTGGTTTATCTGGTTCTGTTGGTGGATTTGGAACTATTGGTGGATTTGGATCTACAGGTGGTGTTGTACCACCATCATCATCTGCAACAATAACATTAAATTCTTTTGAAAATGAATGTGTTATTGTTTGATTTGTATCATAATAAATAAATGAATTTGTTATAGAAACTTCTAATGTATTATAGATTAAAAAAAAGAAATAATTACTATTTCTTTTTTCAATCAATATTATTTTTTAATTATTAAGCATTAACAGGTAATGTATTCTTAACCCTTTCTTCTTGAGACATGTTAGATAATTCAACAACTCTACTTAAATCTAAGCCAAGTTTATCACTTAACATAGTTCCATAAAGTTTACTTGCTTTATAACATAAAGAAGTTCAACGATATTGAATATTAATATCAGCATCTTTTAAAGTTGATGCAGTATTATGAATTAATCTTTCCTTTTTAGGATTATCTAAAACTTTATCAAAAAGTAATCCAGGTTGTACAAAATCATAATCTGTAACCGCTTGTGTAAATCTTCCTTTTTTACTATTGTTTAAAATAATTTCAGGAATTTTATTTGAATCATCTACAATTGCATGACCTTTAAGTGTAGATGGATAATAATTTGGAGCTCCATTGTAATTACCATTTACTGTCATACTTCCATCTCTTTGATTACTAAATGGGCATGTAGCCTTTGGACTATTAACAGGGATTTGTTGATAATTTGTTCCAAGTCTATATCTATGTGCATCCTCATAACTAAACAATCTTGCTTGTAACATTTTATCTGGAGATGAATTAATACCTGGAATAAATCTTGCAGGACTAAATGCTGCTTGTTCAACTTCTGCAAAATAATCAACAGGATTTCTATTAAGCACAATTTTTCCAATTTCATATAATGGATATTCATCATGAAATCAAACTTTTGTAACATCAAATGGATCATATTCAAATTTATCCACATCGTTTGGATGCATAATTTGAACATAAACTGTTCATGATGGAAATTCTTTTCTTTCAATTGATTCAAATAAATCTTGAGTAGCAAAATCAGGATTTTCACCAGCCATTCTAATAGAAGATTCAAGAACTCAGTTTTTAATTCCTTGATTTGATTTAATATGATACTTAACTCAATAGTAATTTTTTTCATCTGTATATCACATAAATGCATGACTACTAAAACCATGCATGTGTCTATATGTCATAGGAGTACCACGATCTGACATCAAAATTGTTACTTGGTGTAATGTTTCTGGTGTTAAAGATAGAAAATCTCAAAACATATTTGGATCTTTTAAATTAGTTTTTGGATCTCTTTTTTGAGTGTGAATAAAATCTGGAAACTTAATACCATCTCTTATAAAAAATATAGGAGTATTATTACCAACTAAATCATAATTACCATCTTCTGTATAAAATTTAATTGCAAATCCTCTTGGATCACGTGCTGAATCAGCTGATCCTTTTTCTCCTCCAACTGTACTAAATCTTATAAACAAATCTGTTTTTTTGCCAAGTTCTGTAAAAATTTTAGCCTTTGTAAATTTAGACATATTTTTTGTACATTCAAAATATCCATAAGCTCCAGCACCTTTTGCATGAACTACACGTTCAGGAATTCTTTCTCTAACAAAATGTGCTAACTTTTCTACAAGATATTTATCTTCTAAAAAAGTAAATGTTTTTCCTTTGCCTTCAAGTGTTATTGAAGACATATCATTTTCAAGTTTTAATCCAGCAGGATTAGTTAAAATATTTTTCTTAATCATTTTTTAATTACCTTTCTTTTCTATAAAAATGCTAAAATTTCAAAAAATAGTAGCATAGATTATTATATTAAAATTAAAAGATAAGTTGAAAAAATATTTTTTTATTTAATACTCTATAGCATTAATAATATAAAAAACATGAAATCAACATATATATTAAAACATATGTATAATTCATGTTTAATAAATAACAATAATCTATAGTCAAGCTTTATCAAGCACATCAAACCTTGTTTTTAATCATGTTTTTAAATAGTCTGCAGCCCCTGATTGAGTTTCAACATCAATTGTTCCACCTGGTTCATTATTGTATCTTAAAGTGCCTCAATTGCCATCTATGTTTGGATTCTTTTTGTCTTCTTCTGATAATTTATCATATTCTTTTACAATATTTTGACCAATGTTTCCTCATTTATCATAGTTTTGTTTATAATATTCAACATATTTTGTCATGTATTCATCTATAAGATTAAAAATTTTATCTTTACTTGAATCACTATTAAATTTTAATCATCTTTGTTTTATTTGATTTTGAATTTTTTCTAACTTATAAAGTAATACAACTCATGGATTATCTGAATTAACAGCATATAATTTATCAGCAAATATTTTTTTACCATAATCATTTCTGTTACCTAATGCATTGTCAAAATCTCAAGGAGCTGTAAAATGGAGTTTTTTGTCTCCATTTTGACTTAAATCAACATACATATAAAAACTAGAATTATCAACATCATAATCAAATACTATTTCTTGCAAAATAATCATTGCAACTGTAGAGTCAATATCAACCACATTTGAAACTGCAGTATAAGCATCTAATATTGTTTTTGATTCAACAATATTTGTTCTATCAGTATTAAATTCAAAATATTTTTTATTAATTAAAGCTTCATAACAAATTTTATAAATATTATCTAAATAATTTTGAATTGTATTTTTTTGATCTTGAGAATACACTTTACTTTTAATTGCATATTCGTCAACTTTAAAAGTTACTGTCTTCTTATTTACATCTGTGGCATTTATTGTTAATTCAGCTTTGTTATTATAATTCAATTGGAATTTTTCTAATTCTTTTTCAAAATTAGCATAAGTATCATATTCTACTAAATAACCAATATCTGTACTAGTATAATTTTCTTCTGGTTTATTGATGTTTACACGACCTTTAGAAACTTCATTTTGTTCGCAAAGTAAATATATTCCTCAATATTGATCATTAATATATAATTCAACATTCATAAAATCGCTTGAGTATTCACCAATTGGTTTATATAATAAATGCCCTAAATAAAAACCAACATTGTTTCTTAACATTGAACAATCCAATCAATCAGCAAGTAGCACTCAATCTTTTGAAGCATAATTACTATTTAATCCAAACATTGTTTGTTTTTCATTAAATTTAATTCTAAAAGGTTTTTTGTCATAAAGTGTTGTTGTATTACCTCGAACTTTAACTTGTGCATCTAAATTTGCAATTACTTTATTATTATTTTCATCTTCTAAAGTAATAGTAGATTGTTGATATTCAAATGATGGTTTGGAAAATGTATTATAATTTTCTCCTACAAAAATATCTTTTCTCTCAGTAGCAAAACTAGAATCACCATTTTTTGTATTAATTTTAATTTTTGATAATTTATCAGATATAACTGGTGGTTTTATATTTTCTGAATTATTATTATTTCCATTATTATTGTTATTATTAGTTTGATCGTTATAAGCACAATTTGTTAATAAAATTGTAGATGGTAGTAAAAGTGGAATAGATAATAACCATTGTATTTTTTTGTTTTGCTTCATATTACAATCCTTTATTCTAAAATTAAACAATTAGTGCAAATACTATATTTAATTTGTTAATGAATAATAGCACACTTTTTTTACTGTTGCAAATGTAGGTAAATAAAAAAATTCTTCCTATTAATTTTTACTATTAATAAGAAGAATTTTATATTAATGAGATTTTATTTTTTATTTTTAAGTAATTCTAACTCTTTATATATTTGTGCTTTTCTATCTAAATAATGTTTATTTATTTCAATAGTATTAGCATATTTTTTATTTCTAATTATTCTATTATCACTACATCGCATAATTATAAATTCTTAAGAGCTTCCATCTTTTCTCTAAGATTTTTTCTTTCAGCTTCAATTCTAGCAATGTTTTCTTTGATCTTCTTTTCATATTCTTCAATTCTTCTTGTCATAGAATCTTCTAATTCAGCAGAATTGAATCTTGTAGTTGGTCTGCTTGGTTGTACTAATGAATCATCTACATATCTGTTTTCAATATTACCATTAGCAATTTCTTCATATGGTTTTTCTGTAGGTAAATTATAGTTTACTGGAGAAACATAAGTTGTATTATCTTCATAACTTACTGGTTCAACTTGAGTTGGAACAATTGAAGGAGTTCTTTCAAAAGCATCACCAATAGTTAAGTAGCTATTTCCATGGTTAAATACATCAACAACATCTGTTGATAATGAAGAATCAAGATTATTATCTTTATACATTCTTAAATCTTTGATATCTACATATAAGTTAAAGATTTCAGTTTCGCTATTTCCTTTAGATAAAACATAATTTCTAATGTTTTCAACTAATCTTTTATATAAAGACGATAATTTTGTTTTTCAATTTAATTCAGCATCATCAAGATATTTTTCTTTGCTGTCTACAAACATGTTATCTGGAGTTTCAACTAAATCACTTTCAATTACAATTCCATTATTTCTAAATACTTCATTCATTTTATAAATCATGAATGCAAATACATTATCTTTTCTTGCAACTTTACTTGGGTTAGTTAAAATTCTATGAATATCAACTAAGTTAAGAGAAGGAGAAATTGTTGGGATACATCCTTTAATAAAGTTACTTAACTCAATAAAGTAAGAGAACACAATTTTCTTATTGTAAATACTACTATAGTTAATAAATTGTTCAACTTGAGAAACAAATTTTTCCTTTGATGTTTTATTAACTCAAATTGAAAGAGTATTTAAGAAATTTTTGTTTACAACAATTTTATTAGATTTAATTACAAATAATTCAGCAAGGTAAATATAGAATAATGAGTTATTAAATTCTAATTTAATATCTAATTGTAAAATTAAATCAAATAAAGATTCAGCACGGTTAGCTGTTTGTCTTACAAAATCACTTTGTCCAACAGAAAATGCATCAAGATTATTTACAGATAAATATAGCAAATCATTTAATTTTAAATTGTAGTTATTTAGAACTAACATTCTTCAAATAAAATCATAAATTGATTTTAAGGCATGAACATTTAATTCATAATCATTTTGGAATTCATTATAGTCTTCATAACTAATTTGTTCTTCATTATCTTCATTATAGTAAGATTCTGGAATTAAAATATCATTATTTTCTATATCACTATTTGCTGTTGATAAACTAATATCATTAAATCTTTTAACATCTTCATCATAAGGTGAACTTAATTGATCTGATGTCATTGTTTCAGCTTCAAATACTTCATTAGTTGATTCAAGTGCTGTTCATTTATCATCTGCTTGTTGTACATCTGGTTGAGCTTCAACTTCAACATGAGTTTGAACAAAATTATCATCAGTATCAATTACTGGAATTGCATTTCAATCAACTTCTTCTTCTTTATTTTCTTCTTCAATTAGTTGATCTTGAACTTCTTCTTGTTCAGCATAAACTTCTTCAGCTGGTAGAATATCTTCAACTACTTCTTCAACTTGTTCTTCATAAACAGGTTCTTGAATTTCTTCTTCTACTTGTTCATTAGCTTCAGTTTGAACAACAAATTCATCATAATTTGTTTCTTGATCATTTTGTCATTCTTCTTCATTGAATTGAATTGGTTCTTCTTGAACATTTTCTTCTACTATATATTCTTCAGCAACTTGTTCAATATCTTCTTGTCCTTCAGGAACATATTCTTCAGCAACAACTTCTTCTGCTTGATCTACAGGTTCAACATATTCATCTTGTGTACTAACTTCTTGTGCATCCAAAGTAGATGGTGAATCCATGTTTGGATTAATAGCTTCTTCATTTTTCATGAATGTGTTGTAAACAAAGAAAAATACATTATCAAATTTTTTGAAAATTTTCTTAATAGATTTATATATAGGTTTTACATCAGGAATATTTTCAATTCTTTGATCATTAGTACCAAAATCTTCTTTAACACAAATTAAATAAATTTTTTCAGGATCAATTGCATTTTCTTTTATAAATTGTTGAAGTTCTTCGTCGCTTGCTACATCATATAATGATTTGTTAAGATCTAGAATTTCTGAATTACTAGTATTTAAATTGTAATCTTCTAGAACCAATTTATTGTCTTGAGAGACAATTAATTTTTTATATTTCATATATAAAATACCTCATTAGCACTATACTAATAATTATAAAGATAAATAAAATCATTTTCAATATGACAAATACATAATTATACATTTATTATTGAATTTTTATAAAAATATTTTAATTTTATAAAAAAAATAAAAAATAATAATTTTCTATTATTTTTTATTTTTTGCCTTGTTTTTAGTAGTTTTTTTTGAACTATTACTATTTTTATTTAATTTTGAAGTAGTCTTATTTACTTGTTTTTTATCTTCTTGTAAATTTGTATTTTTAACATCTACTTTATTATTGTTTTCTAAAATTTCAGATTTTAATTCATCTTTGTATATAGAATCAAGCTTTTCTTGCTCCATTTTTTCTTTTTGCAGTCTTGTTGTGTTAGTATTAACAAACTCTTGTATTTCATTAAACTGCTTATCACTTTCTTGTTTATAATTAATTATTCAATCGATTTGTTTTAATAAAGAAATTGATCCAGAAAATGGAGAACTATAGCACTTTGTAACATAATTAATTAATAAACTATAATTTGGATCATTATTTTTTTGCAAATACTTTTTTGACATAGTAGGAAAACAAATTTGTCCAAATAATGCACACAATATTCCAAGAGCAAACATTACTGACAATATAATTATTCCAGCAATTGTTAATGAAGTGGTTTTAGTCTCATTTTCACCACTAGTATTCATACCAACCCCTGGAATAATTGCAAGGATTAATCCAATAATAGCAAAAACAACTCCAATTGTTCAAAAAGCAATTGTTAAATAAGCATTTCTTTTAACAATTTTATATCTATTTATTAGTTGAATTTTATCTTCCATAAAATCAATCCTATAGAGAAACATTAATAAATAATAGCATAATGAATAAAAAATAAATTAATAATATTAAAAAGTCTATAACCAAATTATAGTTATAGACTCTATTTTATAAACGAATTTCTAAATAATTTAATAAAACTACTATTTCATTAACAGATGTTAATTTCTTAATTTCAGATATTAGATACAGTAGTTCACAAGGAACATCACTTGGCTCTTGAATATCAAGAATTTCTTTTTGCCATCCATCAAATTTTGAATATAAAGGAACAACAGAATCACATTCATCTATGTCTTGTGGAGACTTTGTTCTATTTCCATTAAATCCATATTCACTACAAACTTTAATTTCTTCTAAATTATTATACAATTCTAATCCATTTACATACAATGTATCAATGTTCATTTTTTTAATTTTATATTTTAAATCAACAACATCTATTCATCCAACACTACTTTCAGCTGGAAAATTAACTTGATGTTTTTCAAAAGGAGTCATTTGAGCAACTGTATTTTCAGTAATATCTAAAGCACTTGCAATACCAATCTTTGATGATTCAATATTAATTAAATCTTCATAAACTAAATTATCAACTACATTACAAACAATGTCATATTCTTTAGAGTTTTGTTCAATAAATATACTTGTTGAAGTAACTAAATTAGCTTCAACTTCTTTATAAAAATTAACTAATTTATTAAACTCTTCTACTAAATCAAATTTAAATACTTTAAAACTTTCTAAACTTAATTTTTTTAAAAATAAAGAACTATCTAAACATTTTAGTAGGTATGATGGGCAATCAAAAAACTTTAATTTGATGACAATTCTAGTGAATGCTTCAGATTTAATAATATCATCAACAGATAAAAGATTTGTAATTTCAAGTTCTTTTAAAATATCATAGTAGTCATTATGAAATCATGTTTTTAAATAAACTTCTTTTGAGATAAAAAGATTTTTAAAAAGATGAGGATTTTCTATTAATGATTTTTTAATTAATAATATTTTTTCACAATCAATAATACTATGGTCAGAAATAAGTATTTTACGATTATTTTTTAATAATCTTAAAATTTCTTTAACTTCAATATTATCAAAATCTCTTATTATAAATAGTGTTTCAGAATTATTAGAATTATCTATTTTAAATTCTTTAAAATTCTCACTATTCAACTTATATACAATACTCTTTACACCCATAGAATACCACTCAATAAGACATAATATATTAAAATTATACAAAAATTAAAAAACACATTCAACATATAAATTGAAATTTATTGTATAAAATGTCAATTTATGTATTAAAATGTGTTATTTGATAAGTCTTGCAGCACTTCCATCAGATTTTATTTCTATTCTTTTTTCTCTAATTAATACAACATCAATTGGTTGTTTATTTATTATAGGTGTATCTTCTAATTTATTTTTTATTTCTTGTGCCAATATAATTGCTTGATCATCATCTATAATTTTGGGATCAATTATTACTCTTACTTGCTTACCTGCTTTAAGAGCATATGAAGTTTTTACACCTTCAAAAGAATTACAAATAGTTTCTATTTCTGTAACTCTTTGAATATATTCTTCAAATGATATTATTCTTGCTCCAGGTCTTGATGCTGATATTCTATCTACAACTTTAACTATTGCAGAATATATATTATCAATAGGAACTTTTTCATGATGTGATTCAATTGCATTAATAATATAATCATCAAGATTGTATTTTCTTGCAAGTTTTACACCAGATTCTACATGGTCGTTATCAATATCAAAATCTACACTTTTTCCAATATCATGAAAAAATGCTGCTCTTTTTGCTTTCTCTGTATCTACTCCAATTTCTCTTGCAATACTTACAGCAAGCATTGCACACTCTTTAGAGTGTAACAAAATATTTTGACCATATGAAGTTCTAAAATATAATTTGCCAACATAATTATATAATTCTTTATTAATGTCATACATTTGTAACTGATTTTCAACAACATTAAAACCAATGTCATTAATTTTATTTTCAATTATCAATGATTCTTGTTCAAAATATTTTTCAATTCTGCTTGGTTCAATATGCTTATTTTCAATTAATTTGACTAAAACATTTTTTGCTATCTCTCTTCTAATAGGGTTAAAACATGAAATTGTAATTTCAGGGTCTTTTTCTATAATTAATTCAGTTCCTGTAACTAATTCAAAAGCTTTTTTGTTTCTTCCATCTTTTCCTATTATTCTTCCTTTAACAGCATCATCTTCTAATTTAATAGTGAATGATGTTTTAGGAACAACAAAATCTTCATTTAGAGATTCAAAACAGTTAATTAACATATTTTGAACTCTTAAACTAATTTCTTCTTTTGTTATTTCATTATAATGATTTATTAGCTGTGACTTTTCTTTTTTTAAAGTTAATTCTAAATTATTTAATAATAACATTTTTGCTTGATCAGGATTCATTTTAGATATATCAGCAAGTTTGTCTATTTGTTTTGAATAAATTAAATTCAATTCATTTTGCATGTTTTCATATTTACTAATTGTTTGTTTTAATTTTTCTTGTAAAACATTATTATCATTTGAATTTGTATGGTAATTAATTGGATTATTATTCATTATTGCTTTATTATGAATTGATTCATTGTTTTTGTTTTTTCTAATTTTTTTAACATATTTAACTATAAGTGAAATTCCAAGAACAATAAGTAATAGACAAATAACTCCAATTAATATTGGTATTAAAAGTTCTTCATCTCACATATTAATGCCTTTATTAATTAATTTATTATTTATTAAATGATTTATATAACTACTAGTAATTATATACTTTATTTATTAAAATCAACATAAAAAATTCATAATCATTTTAGTGATTATGAATTGAAATATTATTAGTGTAAAAAATATTAGATAAAACTAATTCGCTAGGATTGTAAATACTATAATTTTTAATATTAATGGTTCCATTAGGATTAAAAATATCTTTATTTACAATATTTCTATCTAAATCTCTTAGATAAAGAATTTCTAATGGTTCTAGTGTTGTTCTATCTTTTTTAGCTTTATCTAAATCTTGTTTATTGTCATAAACTATTACTTCAGTTGCTCCCATATTAATATCATTAACACTAGAAACATATTCTTTATAAGTAATTTGTTTTAATTGATTAAAATCATCTCTTAAAAGAATAATGTCTTCTGGTTTTGATATTAAATTTGTTTTTGCATTATTTTTCAATTCAAGTTCACTGTTGTAAACATTGAAAAATGTTTCTAAGTCATATTTAATTGTGTTATCTTGGGGTGTGTATTTAAGTAGAGGTTTATATAAACTTAATAGTTAAATTAGGATCTTTATTTTTAACAGCTGGGTCATCTTTAAATTTTGCAGGTAGCATTATTTTTATGCTTCATAAAGTGTTTTCTCTTTCTGACTTAAATGCATCTGCTTCAATTAATTCAAGATTTGGAAATTGTAAAGAGAAAGGATTACTTTCAAAATATTCAAAACAACTAGAATAATAATATAATCAATTATTTGGTATTTCTTTAATGTTATTATATGTGTATCTATTAAAACATTTTCTATTAAGACTTGTGTTAATGTGGGTTCCTGTTCTTATTGTATTTGCCATACTAATATAACTATCTCTAAAACCACTTTGTATAATTTGTTGTTCTTCATTAAAACCATAATTTGGTATTTCAAAATTATTTAATTTATATTGAGGCATATACATTTCTAAATATTCAGTTTCACTATCTTCATGTTCTATAAATACACCTGTATTAGTTTCATTATTATCTGTTCCATCTGGTTTTCCTCTATAATTAACATGACAAATAGGTGCATTCATTTCATAAAAAGATTGTAAAAAATTGTTAGAATCACTTGCTATATAAAAACGATAGAAAAAATCTTTGATTTCATTTCATTTGTTATTATCATAATAGTCAACTGAATATGCGAAATAATCCTCAAATATATAAAGATTATTATAGTACAAACTTGGTAATTTTTCTTTTCAATAAGGTATTAAATTATATGTAAATCCTCCAACAGAGTTACCGCTTCAATAATCATAAAAATTATAACTCTTATTAACACTTACATCATATGCATATGGCATTGTGCCAAATGATAAAATAGTTCTTACTTTTTGATTAATACTTGGATCTTCAAAAGTATTAATTGAATTTACTTTTGGATTATAAAATCTTGGCATAGATAAAGTCATGTTTGTTCAACTACTAAAATCTCTATCTTCTCTAACACCAGCTCCAAGTATTACATGTTCAACAAAATATGTTGCACCATTATGCTCATATTTGTTATCTATAAAAAATGAATGACAATCTCCAGTTCCAGTAATATCAACAATAACATTTACAACTCCATTATTTTGACTATCTGGTCTTTTTGTTTCATAAAAATAAAGAGTGTAATGGTGCCCACCATCTGGATCTTGTTTAATAAAATAGATTGGTTCTCTAACTTCTTTTGAACATGAAGTTAAAACAGTTGGTAATGCAATTGATAATAAAGGTAAACTAAATAATAATTTATTTAATAATTTCATAATATATTCCTTTTTAATAATTAATAATTTCTGAATTATTTTTGATGTAATCTGCTAGAAATGCAAATGCATCATTGTATTGATAAAAATAATAAGAATTATTTTTAATTTCTAATTTATATAAATTGTAGATTTGGTTTTTAATTGGCGTATCTTCATTTTCATAGAAAACCAAATCTAATGCACTTTTAACTGCATATGTATATGCAATATTAGATAAAACTAATTCACTAGGATTGTAAATACTATAATTTTTAATATTAATGGTTCCATTAGGATTAAAAATATCTTTATTTACAATATTTCCATCTAAATCTCTTAGATAAATAATTTCTAATGGTTCTAGTGTTGTTCTATCTTTTTTAGCTTTATCTAAATCTTGTTTATTGTCATAAACAATAACTTCAGTTGCTCCCATATTAATATCATTAACACTAGACACATATTCTTTATAAGTGATTTGTTTTAATTGATTAAAATCATCTCTCAAAAGAATAATGTCTTCTGGTTTTGATATTAAATTTGTTTTGACATTATTTTTCAATTCAAGTTCACTATTATAGACATTGAAATATGTTTAATGTCATATTTAATTGTGTTATCTTGGGATGTGTATTTAAGTAGAGGTGTATATTATTAATAATAATCAATAATTAAATTAGGATCTCTATTTTTAACAGCTGGATCTTCTCTAAATTTTGCAGGTAATTTTATTTTAGTATATCACAAATTATTTTCTCATCTTGCTTTCAAAGCATCTGCTTCAATTGATTCAAGATTTGGAAATTGCAAAGAAATAATATTGTTTTCAAAATAATCAAAACAATTAGAGTAATAATATAGTCAATTATTTGGTATTTTTTTAATATTATTATATATATATTTATTAAAGCATTTTTTGTTAATACTTGTCTCATCAGTAATATGTTGTCCTTTTCTGATGACATTCATGTAGGTAATATATTTTTCCCTAAAATTATACTCCAAACTATCTTTATCTGTATTATTAAGATTTGGTATTTCAAAATTATGCACTTCATGTTGAGGCATAAACATTTCTAAATCATCAGTTTCACTATCTTCATGTTCTATAAATATACCCTTATAATTTATATTATAATTTGTTCCATCTGGTTTTCCTCTATAATTAACATGACAAATTGGAGCATTCATCTCATAAAAAGATTGTAAAAAATTATTTGAATCACTGACTATATAAAAACGATAGTAAAAATCTTTTAAGTCATTCCAATTGTTATTATCATAATAATCCACAAAATAAGGAGAAGTTCCATCATAAATATAAAGATTGTTATAATACAATTTAGGAAGTTTTTCTTTTCAATAAGGTATCATGTCATAAAAAAGATCGTTACCTGAGTAAATTTGATCAAATCTATAACTCTTATTAACACTCACATCATATGCAAAAGGTATTGTACCAAATGATAAAATAGTTTTTACTTTTTGATTAATACTTGGATCATCAAAAGTATTAATTGAATTTACTTTTGGATTATAAAATCTTGGCATAGATATAGTCATATTTGTTCAACTACTAAAATCTCTATCTTCTCTAACACCAGCTCCAAGTATTACATGTTCAACAAAATATGTTGCACCATTATGCTCATATTTATTATCTATAAAAAATGAATGACAATCTCCAATTCCAGTAATATCAACAATGACATTTACAACTCCATTATTTTGACTATCTGGAGCTTTTGTTTCATAAAAATAAAGAGTGTAATGGTGCCCACCATCTGGATCTTGTTTAATAAAATAGATTGGTTCTCTAACTTCTTTTGAACATGAAGTTAAAATAGTTGGTAACGCAATTGATAATAAAGGTAAACTAAATAATAATTTATTTAATAATTTCATAATATATTCCTTTTTTTAATAATTAATAATTTCTGAATTATTTTTGATGTAATCTGCTAGAAATGCAAATGCATCATCATATTGATAAAAATAATACGCATTATTTTTAATTTCTAATTTATATAGATTGTAGATTTGGTTTTTAATTGGTGTATTTTCATTTTCATAGAAAACCAAATCTAATGCACTTTTAACTGCATATGTATATGCAATATTAGATAAAACTAATTCACTAGGATTGTAAATACTATAATTTTTAATATTAATGGTTCCATTAGGATTAAAAATATCTTTATTTACAATATTTCCATCTAAATCTCTTAGATAAAGAATTTCTAATGGTTCTAGTGTTGTTCTATCTTTTTTAGCTTTATCTAAATCTTGTTTATTGTCATAAACAATTACTTCAGTTGCTCCCATGTTAATATCATTTACACTAGCACATATTCTTTGTAAGTGATTTGTTTTAATTGATTAAAATCATCTCTTAAAAGAATAATGTCTTCTGGTTTTGATATTAAATTTGTTTTTGCATTATTTTTTAATTCAAGTTCACTATTGTAGACATTGAAATATGTTTAATGTCATATTTAATTGTGTTATCTTGGGATGTGTATTTAAGTAGAGGTGTATATTATTAATAATAATCAATAATTAAATTAGGATCTCTATTTTTAACAGCTGGATCTTCTCTAAATTTTGCAGGTAATTTTATTTTAGTATATCACAAATTATTTTCTCATCTTGCTTTCAAAGCATCTGCTTCAATTGATTCAAGATTTGGAAATTGCAAAGAAATAATATTGTTTTCAAAATAATCAAAACAATTAGAGTAATAATATAGTCAATTATTTGGTATTTTTTTAATATTATTATATATATTTATTAAAGCATTTTTTGTTAATACTTGTCTCATCAGTAATATGTTGTCCTTTTCTGATGACATTCATGTAGGTAATATATTTTTCCCTAAAATTATACTCCAAACTATCTTTATCTGTATTATTAAGATTTGGTATTTCAAAATTATGCACTTCATGTTGAGGCATAAACATTTCTAAATCATCAGTTTCACTATCTTCATGTTCTATAAATATACCCTTATAATTTATATTATAATTTGTTCCATCTGGTTTTCCTCTATAATTAACATGACAAATTGGAGCATTCATCTCATAAAAAGATTGTAAAAAATTATTTGAATCACTGACTATATAAAAACGATAGTAAAAATCTTTTAAGTCATTCCAATTGTTATTATCATAATAATCCACAAAATAAGGAGAAGTTCCATCATAAATATAAAGATTGTTATAATACAATTTAGGAAGTTTTTCTTTTCAATAAGGTATCATGTCATAAAAAAGATCGTTACCTGAGTAAATTTGATCAAATCTATAACTCTTATTAACACTCACATCATATGCAAAAGGTATTGTACCAAATGATAAAATAGTTCTTACTTTTTGATTAATACCTGGATCATCAAAAGTATTAATTGAATTTACTTTTGGATTATAAAATCTTGGCATAGATATAGTCATGTTTGTTCAACTACTAAAATCTCTATCTTCTCTAACACCAGCTCCAAGTATTACATGTTCAACAAAATATGTTGCACCATTATGCTCATATTTATTATCTATAAAAAATGAATGACAATCTCTAATTCCAGTAATATCAACAATAACATTTACAACTCCATTATTTTGACTATCTGGAGCTTTTGTTTCATAAAAATAAAGAGTGTAATGGTGTCCACCATCTGGATCTTGTTTAATAAAATAGATTGGTTCTCTAACTTCTTTTGAACATGAAGTTAAAACAGTTGGTAATGCAATTGATAACAAAGGCAAGCTAAATAATAATTTATTTAATAATTTCATAATATATTCCTTTTTTAATAATTAATAATTTCTGAATTATTTTTGATGTAATCTGCTAGAAATGCAAATGCATCATCATATTGATAAAAATAATACGCATTATTTTTAATTTCTAATTTATATAGATTGTAGATTTGGTTTTTAATTGGTGTATTTTCATTTTCATAGAAAACCAAATCTAATGCACTTTTAACTGCATATGTATATGCAATATTAGATAAAACTAATTCGCTAGGATTGTAAATACTATAATTTTTAATATTAATGGTTCCATTAGGATTAAAAATATCTTTATTTACAATATTTCCATCTAAATCTCTTAGATAAAGAATTTCTAATGGCTCTAGTGTTGTTCTATCTTTTTTAGCTTTATCTAAATCTTGTTTATTATCATAAACAATTACTTCAGTTGCTCCCATATTGATATCATTAACACTAGAAACATATTCTTTATAAGTGATTTGTTTTAATTGATTAAAATCATCTCTTAAAAGAATAATGTCTTCTGGTTTTGATATTAAATTTGTTTTTGCATTATTTTTTAATTCAAGTTCACTATTGTAGATATTGAAATATGTTTCTAGGTCATATTTAATTGTGTCATCTTGGGGTGTGTATTTAAGTAGAGGTTTATTAGTATTAGATATGTTTGTAATCTTATTATCTGTTATAACATATATTGGTTGATTATTTATTTCTATAGAATTATTGTTGTTAATTGATGTAATATTATGATTTGAAATATTTCTAAATGAATCTAACAACATATAACTTTCAATAGAAAAACTATTTAAAATGTTTGGAAAAGAAACACCATTTTCTAAAGAAGTTAACACATTGTTTAAATCTATTTTTGAAGTGTTTGATTTTAAATTATAAGTATTAATATTATTTATTAATTCTTTTATGTCTAATTCATATAAGGGTAGATTTTTATATAAAATTAAAACATAAAGATTATTTATAGTATTTGAATTATTATTTATTAAAAATTTGGGTTTTACTTTATCACTATTTTCCTTTTTAGAAATATCAATGTAGTAATAATTTTGAAAATATTTTTTTATTATATTTACTAAATTGTTATTTATATATTTCCTTAAAGGTAAAAGTTCACTATCATAAGAATCATTATTGCTCATAAGTCAAAATTTTTCATTAAATTTTTTATTTAATATTAATGAATAATAATCACTTTCAGCTCCTTTTCAAGTCCAAAATCAATAATTTTTACTTTCAATAGCACTAGGAATTCCATTTATCAAAGTATCTATTGAATCATTTAAGAATGATTTTATAATGTCTTTTTGTGATGTATCATCAACATGAAATTTACTTGAAGGAGAAATGTAATTTACATATTCATTAATAACATTATTTTTAATTTTTTTAAAATCATTAGATAATAAAGTTTTTTTATCTACTTTTAATTGGTGTTCAAAATTAACTTGTGTATGATAATGCCCTACATAATCTCCGCCTTGTTCAGACATTATTCCTATTTGTAGACCACCTAAAAATCCTTCACAATCACCAGTATAAACAACAGATAATTTATGTCCAAATCAGTTTAAATGTAAATTTTCAGCAACATCTCATCCATATTTAGGATTCTTTGCTACATCTCAATAACAGTCATATAATTTTTTACTTAATGAATTTCATTTACCACCATTTGAAACAAATGTCATTCAAGGATTTTGTTTAACACGTAGCATATCAAGTGAAACACCACTAGTAACTAATTTATTTGAAAAAATATCATTAGCAAGACGTGAATTTTTACTTACAAAGTTAAAAATATCATTTCTTGTGCTATCAGAAACTATTGATTGTTGATCAATACCACCTAAAAAAGCAAAAGTTCTACCATTTCCATCAAGAACTTTTTCTGGCGCTCCTGATGCAGGAAAATATCCTTTAAATTTTTCAAAATCAACTCTATTTCTATAATCATATTTATTTTTTTCTAATTCAAATCTATATTTATTATGATTAACCATACCAGATTCAAATTTAAGTTCAATTGTAAATAAAGGCAATATGCTTATAATATTTAAAAGATGTTGCTTATATTCATTAACTATCTTATTAATAAATGAAGAATTATCATTAGTTGAATCAACTAGTGATTTATTATAAATTGTTGAATCACTTTTAGAACTTGGTTTTTTATAAAAATAATCATATGAAAAATCATTTATTATTTTGCCTTTATTTTTACCTGCAAGATTATTTAATATATATTCTAATAGTCTATAATTATCAGTTTTATTTAATGGATTAAATTCAAACTTATCATTGTTACTTTGTAATTCAACAATTCCCATACCACTAGATGATGTAGAATTTAATATAGATTTTTTGGCACTATCGCGTGATTCATGTAGTTTTCCATTATAATCATAATATTTAATTTCTTTGATTGCATTTGTATAACTTTTTTTAGCAACTTCAAAATCTGGAGTTGGATTTCCAGAGACTGTTCTATATGCTTTTTTAATTTTATTTAAATCATATACTCTTGCTTCATCTAAATTTAATGCATAACTTCCAGCATTTATTTTTGGTGAACCAATAACTTTTTCTCTTTTAAGTAAATTGCTTATTTCTTTTTTTGTAGCATATTCTATTGAATCATATTTTGTGTTTTGATAATTAATGTAATATGAACTTGTCTTTGATACAGATACATTATAATAATTTGTTGCAATAGAAGAAACTGGAATAGCACTACATAATGTTAAAGCACATGTTGCACTAAATCATTTAATAACATTTATTTTTTTCATAACTATACACCTACTTTAATATTATTGTTTACTCATTGTTCATATTCTGTATAAGAATAAAATTTGTTATCAAAAATTTCATACACTGTTTCTTTTTTTGTAACAATTGCAGCAGCAAACTTATTTGTATTAGACAGTCAATTATAAGCTTGCTGTTCTGTTAAGAAATATTTAACATCGCCATTATATGATTTTGCTTCATATATTGATGTTTTTATAACATCAGAATCTACATCAGTATAATTATCAGTTTTTAATAAAGATGATTTTAAAGCAAATTTACTTTTTACTTTAACCCTATCTATAAAATCATGTCTATGTTGATCTAATTCAGTATAATCTCCACCTCAATTTTTTACATGCGTTTCAAGGAAATTTATTCCTACTATATTTTTTTCTTGTGGGGAAAGAATTTTTTTTGATTCTACATCAAAACTATTACCAGGTAATTGATACTTAATTTCTTTAGTTGTGTCAACATATCCATTAGCATCTGTACTTGGTAATACAGATACTTTAATTGGTTCGATATTTTGATCTATTTCTTCTATTGCCATTTCAATTGCTGTTTTATCATTTGTTGCATAATAACCACCTTCATAGTTGAATACAACATTTGAAAGAAATCTTTCTTCTTTTGCTAAAACACTATTGTATATTTCATTAACTAATTGTTCTTTATCTAAAGACATAGTATTTAAAATATTTTTATTTTCATCTCCAATTTTTATAGTGTCAAAAGTGTAAACTTTCTTTATAGCATTATTATTTGATTCATATACCAAAGAATTAATATAATCATTTGCAAGAAGATTAATATCATCAGCTCCATATGTTTTATTTCCAAAATAAAGATAATCATCTTTTCTTGGTTCAGAATATTTTACTGGTTGAATTAATTTCATTGCTGAAATATCTTGAATATTTTCATTTACAAATCCATACAATCATTTTCTTGCTTGACCACCATTTCACACATATTCATGTTTTCCATCGTCTGTAGAAAATGTATATGATTCATTAACAAATTCAGGCATAATCATATTATATGCAAATTTAAAAATATCAAAAAAGAGGCCAGCAATACCACTTGTTGCAAGATCTAATATAGCAAGTGTAATGTCAAAATATGGAAATATTATGTCTTCTATAACATGTCTTGCAAAATCATATTTATCTTTATCAATTTGAAATTGATTAGTTTTTGTAAATTTGTCTGTTAAATTATAAAAAGAATGAACATATTCTTTGTTACTTGATAAATTTACATTAGCATTTAATAATGTTCTTATTTTATTTCCTTCCTCATTATTGTTTGATGATTTTTCAATTATTGAATAGGAATCAATATTTTTAATTATTGAATTACCTCTTTGAATAATTTGTTTTGCACTACTTTCATATGTATCAATTTTATCAATATTTGAATAAATTTTATTTTGAAAACCAAAAAATATTTTTATAAATTCTTCATAATCACTAGAATTAATCAACCAGTGTTTGGCATTTGAAATATATGAATAACTAACATTATCTTCAATTCCAGAAACAATTGTGCAATACAAATAACCATTAAAATATTTAGCAGCTATATTCAAAAGATTATCATCTTTGTTTTTTATTGCATAATCCATTACATTTTTAAATTTTGTATTATTAACTAATACAGTAAAAAGTGTTGAATATATTTTATTTAAATCTTGATTTTTATCATAATATGTTAAAAGTTTATCCATTGAATCTGATGAAGCTCTATTATAAAGCAACATATAATCATCATAATTTAAAATACTATAATCTTTTAAAAGCATAGGAAAATGCTTTTTTAAAAGTGTTAAAAAATCATTTATTGAATTTTTTTTAAAAGTACTCAATCCTGCTATATGATTTATATTATTATACCCTGCTGTAAAAGCTATCATTCCTGTCAATACACTTGGATAATATTCAATTAATACATCTATAAAGTAATACATATCACCACTATAATCAAAAGTTGGACTATCTAGTCCATAAATGTTTTTTAAATCAAATTTATCACTATAAATTTGATTTCCTAATCTTCTTTTTAATAAATTTTCTGGAAAAAATGCATGAATAACATCAGTGTATCTATCACAAATGAATATAAAATATTCTCTAATAAAGTTCAAAAGGTTATAAGATAGATTATTTTTAAAAACATATTCTTTTGCTAATGAATACATAATTGGTATTTTAAAAAATATATTAAATCTTTTTCCTAATGCAATATTAGTTAATTGATCAGTTAAAAATTTATAAAAATTACTATTTTCATTTTTAATTTTGTCTTCATATTGTTGAATTTTAGTTTCAAAACCAAATATATTAAATCAATTTTTAGTTTTAATGCCTAATCTTGTTTCTGTAATTGAATTGTCATTAAACAATAATGAAAATTCATCTGCTATAACTTGATAAATAGAATATTTTGCAGCATTCTTAGAATTATAATTTTTATCTTTTGTTCAATTATCTGTATTAATAATTCCTTCAATATCAGCTGCTCCATTTACAAAATAAGGCCCAAAAAAGTCAGCTAGATCATCAAATCTTGTATCAACAATATATGAACTACCATTATTTTTATTATATTTATAGTATGGTATGTCACTTGTTGATAATTTATTTCTAATAGAATTATAATCGTTCTTATTAAAATATTGTTTTGTACCATCTTTTTTTGTATATTCATAAACTTCATTAATGTTAGATCTAATAAAAGATTTAATTGCATCACTATTTTTTATAGTTCCATCACTTTGATATTGAACACCAACTGATAAATTACCATTTCCAGCTCTCACAGATTTATCTGCATTTATTTTGTCATTAATAAAACCTTTACCACCAGAATTACCAGTAGTTGAAAAGTAATCATTTGTTAAATATCATCTAAGTGATTGCTTATCTGGAAAATAAGTATCATCAAAATAATATAATAAATTTTCTTTCATATAAGAAAGTTTAGCTAACTCTTCACCACTAAACTTTGTATGCATTCCATCATAATAATAAGAATCATTATTACCTTGATAGATTTGTACTAATTCACTATTTGATGTATCAAATTCAGCATAATCATTATCTAATAATTCATTTGATGAACCAAAATATGAATTATTGCTTAATCTATCATAAACACTCTTTGGAATTTGTGCATCTATTTTTGTAATATTTTTTGTTATCTCTTTTTTTGCATCAATTATGTTTGTATATGTAGTTGATCCACCTGAATAATTATTTAGTGATCAACTATCAGCATATGACTTTGTATAATTATTTATTTTAGTGTTTTCAACAAGATAATTATCAAGTTCATCTCTTGAATTAAAACTTTGCCCATTAAAATAATATCTACTATTCATAGTAGTTGAACATGATGTCATTAAAATAGGAGCAGAAACTACTGATAATGATGTACATAAAATTAATGCTATTTTTACTTTATTTTTCATAATATTCCTTTTTATATATTTATTAGTATTTTCTATATTGAACATAAAAACATATTGTCATTATGAGAATTGAGATAATTAAAGCTATTATAAATAAATATTCATATTGAATTCATGTTGATTTTTTAATATCAATTGCATACGTATATAAATTTCTCAGCTCAATAATATTAGGGGTAAATTTATAACTATAAATAGGTATTTGTTGACCAGTGCTATCAGTAAATGCAAATACCACTTTGTATACATCCATTAAATTTTTTAGTGATAAAGAATTTTGATCTACATAGGTATCTCATTGCTCTTTATTTTGAATTGGTGAAGTGGTATTTAATTGTTGATTAAAAGAATCTACACTTATTGTTGCATAACTACTATCACTTTTAAGAATTCCAATTGTTGTATTATTGCTTAAAAAAGAAATAAATTTATTTTTAAAAAAATTAATATCTTTATTTTTTGGTTTATATGATTCTGACAATATTTCATTACCACTTGTTAAAGCTAAAAGTTCAGTGTTAGTAATAATATCATTCTGGTATTCAAACATTCTTTTATAAATTAAAGTGTCATTTAAAATTGAAACATAAAAATCAGAAAACTCTTTTGATGTAATATTCTTTAATGTTTCTTCAAAAGAAATCATATAGTTTTTATAAAAATCATAATCTTTATATAAATAATAAAGAATTCTTGTATCTTGATTTATTCCAAATAAGAATCGTAATAATAGAATTTCTTGTTCGTTAAAATGACTTTCATAAGAATTTGATGAATCTAATTTTTCTTTTAATGCAGTAATATTAGTTGGATCTGATAATCCAAATTCTTTTACTGAAATTATTTTATTGTTAATTACATTTGCTATTGCTTTAGGTGCATCAAATGAAGAATAGTTTAAAGGATTATCTAAAGATGGATCATAGACAAAAACATTTTCAGATTCAAAGATATTGTCGTAATTAACACTATATCTATTACTAACTTTATTTAAAGTCATACTGAATTTATAATTTGACTCTAAACTGTTATTCAAATTATAATAGCTATCTAAAGAACTATTATCAACTCATACAAATGGTGCTTGCATTGGTTGCATAATTCATTCACCAAACATAAAATTAATACCAATATTTGGTGTTGGTAAATCAAATTTATTAGTTCCAATATTTTCTTTTATAAATAAATAATTCTTTTTATTTGAATAGTCATTATTAATTGTTGTTAATAATGAAGCACTATTTTCACTTGATGTATCAAATTTCAAATAATTATTTTTATTTGTATTAATTAATATAGTGTGTGAAATTAAAGATGTAAATAATATTGAAAAAAGCAAAATTAAAGAACTAATAATTGATGTAATATATTGTGTTTTTGCAAAGATAAAAAATAATATAAAACCTATAAACACACTTACTAAGCTTAATCCAAAAAATATTGCTAAAAAATAGATTAAGAAAAATAAACCATTATTTAAAAAGATGCTTGTCATAATTCCTGATGCAATAGAATTTATTAAGTTAATAATTAATATGTAAATTAAAATTACAAACAATCTTAATGAATACACTCTAAATAATGAAAAGGATTTTGATTCTAAACCAATATCTAATCCATTTTGTCGATTTTTACCAAAAATGGTTAGATTAAAAATAAATAAGATAATTAACTCTAAACTAAATATTACAATAAAGTAAATATAGCTATATGAATTTATCAATCCAAAATTACCAAATATAGGAAATACTATAAATGGTGTTAATATAAATAACAAAGTAAAAAATCATAATAATCAATTCTTCTTTAATTGCTTATAAGTTACATTAAATATCTTTTTATTCATAATTAAGCAGCTCCTGTTTGTTTGTTAAAAAACATTTCTTCATATTTATTAATCAAATTCTTTCCATTTACTTTTCCAGTAAATAGAACTTTACCTGCTTTTATGAATGTTGCTTCATTTACATACTCTTTTATTTCATCTAATGAGTGAGAGGAAATAAATACAGTAATATTTTTTTCTTGTGCCAATTCTTTTAATGTCCTAAAAAAATCAATTCTAGTTATTGGGTCTAAATTTGCTGTTGGTTCATCTAAAATATAAATTGATGCTTTCTCTATTATAGATTTAATCAATAATACTTTCTGTTGTTGACCACTAGATAATTTATTTGGATTACTATGTTTAATTTCTGATATTTTAAATTTATTAATATTAAAATCAATTTCTTCTTTTAAATTATTGATATCATTCCTAACAAGTAAACCCATCATCAATAGATATTCATAAACATTAAACTCATTAGGAAAAATTGGTTTAGTTTGAATATAAGTAATTGGTAATCTAGCTGTTTTATCAATCAAAAAGTTTTTATTATTAATAAATATATCACCAATATAATTTTTATTTGCTCCACAAATTGCTTTAATGATTGTAGTTTTACCAGATCCATTCTCTCCAACAAAGACATGAAAAGATCCTTTTGACACATCAAAAGAACAATCATTTATTGTAAAATGATTCTGTTTTTTATTGTATTTAAAAAATAGATTTCTTACAGATATTGCAGCATCTTTATTAACTTCTTTTGATTGACTATTTTCTTTTACATATTCTTCATAAACACTATCATGTCCATATAATTGCTTAATATTGTTTATAAATTGATGATAATGTTTTTCAAGACCTACTAAAAATCTATTTTTATTTTTTGCTTTATTAGATATAGCTCCATCATCCATATTTAATCCAACTTAAAAATTAATCTAGATACCCTAATAATATCATCTAAGCATAGATTTTTATTAAAAAATATTTACAACAAAAAATAATATATGGTCTCTACCATATATTATTGAAAAATTTAATTTTAAAATTACTATAAATAAAATATTAAATTTTACTTAAATATTTTAAAAATAATAGATAACAAACATTAAGTGATGATAAATAAGTTTTTTCTTTTTTATTAAATAAGATATCTTCAAGTTCTTTTTGATCTACTCAATAATTTTTACTAACTTTTTCAAAAATAGACCCATCACCTACACTATCTATTTGTAATAGGTTAGTTACATCAAAAAGATAATTATAAACTGTTTCATTCATTTGTGTTGTAGCAACACAATAACTTGATGCAACTAAATTATTTTTATTAACTTTTATGCCACCTTCTTCATAAATCTCACGCACCATAGATTCAAAGTGAGTTTCATTTTCTTCACAAGAACCAGTGATTGGACAAGGATATAATTCATCTCAAGATAATTTAGAATTAATTTCAGGTAATGGCTGAAATCTTAAAAGAAAATAGTATTGATTATCTTCTTTTTTAAAACATAATCCTGCAACGCTATCTGTATTTCTTCTTTGCGCAAAGTAAAAACCATTCTCTGTTTCATAAAGAGATAAAAATTTTGTTTTATGTAATAATTTAGTTTTTCTCATATTTATCTTTTTCTTGTAATTTAGCTTTAACATCTTTAAAAACATCTACTACAGAACAATTAAAAACAATATTTGCAAATTTATCAAATTTTGTAGAATCTTTATTTATTAAAACAAATTTATCTTTTTTATAATAATGAACATACATTGCAGCAGGATATACTTCTAATGATGTTCCAGCAACTATAAGCATATCAGCTTGTTCTAATGCTTCAATAGCATTAGAAACTACTTCTTGATTTAATTGTTCTCCAAACAAAGTTACATCAGGTCTAATCATACCATTGCATTTTTTGCATGTTGGTACTTTTTCTTGAAATTCTAAAATCTCATTTAAACTATAATATTTATTACAATAAATACAATAATTGTTTTCAACAGATCCATGCAACTCTAAAACTCTCTTTGAACCACCTAATTGATGTAAATTATCAATGTTTTGTGTAATGATAAAAATTTTTTTACCTACAAGTTCATTAAAGAAAACATGTGCATAATTTGGCTTTGCATCTTTATAAACTAAATATTTAAAATAAAATTCATAAAATAATTCAGGGTAGGAAAATAAGAAATCATGGGATACAATTTCACTTGAACTTAATCCTTTAAATTTTTTACTATATATGCCATTGCTGCTTCTAAAATCAGGTATTCCACTTTCAGTAGAAACATCAGCTCCTGTAAAAAAAACAATTTTTTTTGATGAGTCTATAAAGTCAGCAAGTTTATTAATTTTTTCTTTGTAATCCATATTTATCCAAATAACTTCTATATATAGATTATATCTATAAAAGATAATTCAATAAAATATATAAATAAAAAACATATTTATTGCCTTTGTATAAAAACAATAAATATGTTTAAAATTAATTTTGTAAGTAATCAATAATTTTATTTACAATATCCTCTGCAGATAATTTTAATTTTTTAACTACATCATGTGATTTACCAGAATAACCAAAACGGTTTATTCCAATTGCATAATGAGCAATTTTATATCAAGGTGTTGTTACACCATACTCAATACTAATTACTTTTTTATCACCTAATATTAAATCTTTGTATACTTGTGATTGTTTTGAAAACAATTCATAACTTGGCATAGAAACAACATTTACTTTAATTTTATGAACACTATCTAAAATGCCTGCTACTTCAAGTGCTACACCAACTTCACTACCACTTGCAACTAATGTTAGTTGATAACCTTTATTATTCAATAATAGGTATGCACCTTTAGTTGTTCTATCATGACCTTTAGCTTGTAGAAATTCTAAACGCGAAGTAACAATTGTTACTGGAGTAGTTTCTGATTTTAATGCAATATCAAATGCAGAAATTGTTTCTTGTAAATTACAAGGTCTAATTAAAATATGATTTGGAATTAATCTTAATGCTCATATTTGTTCAATTGGTTGATGAGTAGGACCATCTTCACCAACAGTAATAGAATCATGACTAAACACACTAATTAATGGACTATGAGAAATTGCTGCTAATCTAATAGCTGCTCTATTATAGTCACTAAATGATAAGAAGGTACTACCAATAGCTTTTAATCCAGAGTGCAAGCAAATACCAGAATTTATAGCTGCCATTGCAAACTCTCTAACACCAACATTAATATTAATTCCTAATCTATTTTCAGAATCATATAATTTACTATTTTTTGATCATATTTTTGTAGAACCTGCAATATCTGCTGATGCAATAGTTAATAATGGATTATTATCAGCAATAATGTTTAATACATCTCCTGAAATATTTCTAGTTGCTAATAATTCTTTTTCATAACTTAATGTTTTGAATCATTTTTTATCAAAATAAAAATCTTTAATAATTAATTTGTTATAGAAATCATATTTTTCTTTATCTTCATGAAGTTTTTCAAGTGATTTATTAAATAATTCTAATGCTTTTGCACCTCTTTTTACAAATGGTTCAAAATCAACATAAGCATTTTTAGAAATTTCAAAAGGGTCATTATGATATGATAACTTTTCTTTTAATTGTTGAATTTGCTCACTATTTAATGCTTGTCCATGTGCTTTGTTTGAATTTTCATAAATAGATTTATAACCAATTGTTGTTTTAATTTCAATAACAGTTGGTTTATCTGTTGATTTTTTTGCATTTTCAATAGCAACAGAAATACTTGCAACATCATTTCCATTAGCAACCTTAATGTAGTTCAATCCTAATGACTCAAAGTATTTTTTTGTATCAGTAATTGTTGAATCACTAACTTTCCCATCTAATTGAATGTTATTAGAATCATATAAAAATATTAATTTATTTAATTTATACTTAGCTGCAATTGAGAATGCTTCATAACTAATACCTTCTTGCAAACATCCATCTCCAAATAAACAATAAGTATAATGATTAATTAATCTACTTTTCTTAAAATAGTTATTCAATTTTGTTTCAGCAATTGCCATACCAACAGCTAATGCTACACCTTGACCTAAAGGGCCTGTTGTACAATCAACACCTGGAATTAAAATATTTTCAGGATGTCCTGCTGTTTTCTGTCCTATTTGTCTAAAGTTTTTTAAATCATCTAAAGTTATTGAGTTATAACCTGCAAGATGCAATGTTGCATACAACAGTGCACTCCCATGACCTGCACTCAAAACAAATCTATCACGATTTAAAAAATTTGGATTATCACCAGTATTTACAAAATGATTTCTAAATAAAGCATACATAATTGGTGCAGCACCTAAAACAATTCCAGGATGACCACTGTTTGCATTTAAAATCATTTCAACACCTAATACTCTAATAGTATCTACAGTTAATTCTGTATATCTACTAGTATATTTATTAGAATTATCTTTTACAATTTTTGCATCTCCATTTTTCTTAGTATTCATACTCATACTTTACCTCTTCAATTATTTTTACCTCTTTAACCTCTGGAACCTCAGCTTTAAGAATAGTCTCAACCCCATCTTTATATGTTAAATCTATCAATGCACATCCAACACATGCACCTAATACTCTAACGCTAACGACTCCAGTATCTAAATCAAAATCAATAAATTCTAAATCGCCACCATCTTGATTAATATAAAATCTTATTGATTCAATTACCTCTTCAATCTCTTTAACGATATCATCTTTTATTTTTTGTTTCATACTTAAAATTATATAATAAAATCATTACCATTGGAGTAAATAATGAAAGAAGAAAAAATTGTAACAGGTGTAGTAACACAAGTGCTTGAAGATAAAATTGTAGTTAATGTTGATAACACATTTTATGATTGTCCTTTAAAAATGATTTCAGATTATCCAGTTGACCCTTTTAAGTTTTTTACAGTAGGTACAAGATATAGATTTCTATTAATTAATAAATCAGTAATATCATACAAAGATTTAAGACCAAAACTTTTAAAGAATAGAAGAAAACCTATCCCAACTGTTAGTGGATCAAAAAATCTTGAAAAACATTTACTTGAAATAATTGGTGAAAAAAAGAATATGTAATTAAAATAATCCATAAATTAATTTAATTACATATTCTTTTGAATAATTATTCAAAGATAAATTTCTCAATTCATAATTCAAACCATCGATGCAAATTGAAAGTTGATTTACATAATCTATTAAAGAGCAAACTTTATCAATTGAAATATATTTATCAAATTGAGAATCACTTCTTCTCACACTAGAATATATTTTATTAAATTCAACTCTATAGTGTCTTGAATTAAAATTATAGATAACATTATTATGAGCTATCATATTTCTCACTTTTAAAATAACATTCATCATTTTATGAAAAATAGATGTAAATTGATCTGGAATGTTCATTTCCCTTAATATGTTTTTTTGAATTTCAGTATCAAGAGTTCTATAAAAATTAATTGCTGTAGCAAGAGCTCATGAATATGAAAGTTCTCTTATAGGAATATCACTTAAACTAGAATATGAAATTAAAAACTCTGATGTAGAAGCATATTCAAATAATGAATAACGAAATTTCTGAAAATTAAGATCATTACAATTTTTAATATTTGGCATCAAATGCATTAATTCTTGATCTGTAAAATTATAAATTTTTGTATTTGACAATTGGTAAAACTCAACCCAATTATTTATTAATATATTTTTGAATTTATTTTCAAAAAACAAAACACCTTTCATAATATGTGTTCCCACATTTCTATCAAATTCAATTAGATTAATAATTTGGTTAGAATCACAAAAATCATAGAATTGGCTTGATTCATCATCAAAAAATGGTTCTGAATACTCACTCAAAATTCTATCAAATGAAAATATTTTTAAATATACTAAAAATCTTTGACTATCAATGATTTTTAATTTTAGTTTATTTGAAATGTTTTCTATTTTTTTTGAATAATCCATAATATATTAATTTTAACAAACTTAATATATAATATAAAACCTAAAACTTAATTTCTTTAATAATTGAATTCAGATCCATATTTATTGTTTTGTCAATACTTTCTTTATCACCGTGTCCAATTTTATTGTTCTTAATACATATTGACTTTATTGTGGAACAAATATTGTATTTATTCTTAATTAAAACCAAATCAGTAAATAAATTGTTTTGGTAATAAACCTTTTCAACAACATATATTGTTTTATATTGTTTTAAAATACTAACAACTTTATTTTCATTATATTTTGTTAAAAAAATAGAATTAATAATGTCAATATTTTTATTTGAAAAATGATTTAATAAATCATTAATTATAGGACCATATGAAATAATTAAACTCTTTGATTTAGATTTCTTTTGAAGATAAATTCAATCACCAAAATTAAAACTAACATTTTTATTATCACTTATACAATCAGTTTTAGGATATCTAATAAAAAAAGGATGCTTTTTATTTAAATATGATAACTCCATTAATTTTTCCATTTCATATTTATTTCTAGGAGCTGTAATAATTGAATTGGGAATTGTTTTTAAAAAAGATAAATCATAAATTCCATGATGAGTATCTCCATCACCATAAGCAACATCTGCTCTATCAATCAAAAAAGTTATTGGTAAATCTAGTCTTGAAACATCATGATGCAATTGATCATAAGTTCTTTGTAAAAAAGTAGAATAGATTATCACAAATACTTTTTTATTATTCTTGCATATTCCAACAGCTTTTGAAACACAATGTTCTTCAGCTATTCCAATATCTTCATAGTTATTAGGATAAATTTTTGCAAATTCTAAAAAGCCTGTTGAATAAGTCATAGCAGGATTTAAAACATATATATTACTGTCACTTTTTAATAGATTAGATAAATAATTTGCAGCAACATCTCCAAAAGATAAATTAGAATTAGTTGATAATGTTTTTATACTTGAAGCATGATATTTGCCTAATTTATCTAATTCTGCTAAATTACATCCATAACCCTTTTTTGTTCTTACATGTAAAATAACAGGTTTATTATCACAATGAAATTTAGCTTTTTTTAATGAATAAATTAATTTTTTAATATTATGACCATCAACAGGTCCTATGTATTTATAATTCATTGATATAAAAAAATTATTTTTTGTAAACAATTGCTCAAATCAACTTGTAATCTTTGAAAAGAAAAAATAAATTTTTCTGGTTCAATTTTTCTTACCTAATATTTGTCTAAATAAATTTCCCCCAAAAAAATTTATATTAGATGTTTTTATTTTAGACATCATTTTATGTAAAGTACCAACATTTTTAGAAATAGACATTTCATTATCATTAATTACAATTAACATCTTAGTTGAATTAAAAGAAATATTATTTAAAGCTTCAAATGAAAGACCATTAGATATAGATGCATCACCTACTATAGGTATAAAATAGCTATCATTATTTTTTGTTTCATTTAAACCTTGTGTAATTGATAAAATATTTCCAGAATGACCTGTTGATATAAAATCATGTTGTGATTCACTTGGTTCTTGAAAACCAGAAAGACCATTAAAATCTCTAATTGTTGATATTCTATTATATCTATCTGTAAGAATTTTATGCACATAAGATTGATGACCTGTATCATACATTATTTGATCTATAGGTGAATCAAAAACATATAGTAAAGCAATAGACAATTCTACTATTCCCAAATTACTAGAAAAATGAATTGATTTATTATTTGACAAATCTTGTAGTATTTCTCTAATATCTTTACTTAATTGTTTAAGATCTTTTAATTTATATTTTTTTAATTCTTTTATACTAGGAATTTTTTTATCAATCATATTATTACCAATGATTAATTATAATAATTTGTTGTATTCTTGAATTAATTTTTCTAAAATTTTGTAACATTCTTTAAAAGAATCTTCTTTATATAAATCTATTCCAAGAAGTTTGATAGTGTCAATCGGAGATAAAGAACTACCTGATTTTAAGAAATCAAAATATTTCTTTATAAATTCTTTATCTCCATTATATATTTTGTAACCTGCAATTAAAGCTGGAATTTGACCAACAGCATATTTATATACATAAAAATTACCAACATAAAAATGAGATATTCTTAATATTGTTGATAAACTTTGTTCATACTTTTTATTACTATAGTTTGACTTATTATATGAAGTATATTTAACATTCATATTAATATAAAGTTCTTTAATAACATCATATGTAATTGGTTCTTTATTTTTAATTTTTTGAACAATTTCATATTCAAAATTACTAAATATAATTTGTCTTGTAGTAGTACTAAAAAATCCTGTTATAAGTTCATCCAAGATATTTAATTTTTCTTTTTTATTTGTTTTTGTTTCTAATAAATATAAACTTAATATAACTTCATTTGTAATAGATGCTATTTCAGCAAAAAATATTCTACAGTCTGCATGTACTTTTTGACATTTACCAAAATAATATGAATGAATAGAATGACCTAATTCATGTGCTAATGTGTAAACTGATGAAAGTGTTTTATCAAAATTCATTGATATATAATACTTTTCAAGTCCTCTTGTACCACCAATTGAATAAGCACCACTATGTTTATTTTCCTTTGGAAGTCATGAGATTCATCTTTCATCAAAAGCTTTTTTAATAACATCTAAATATTCATTTCCAAAACATGATAATGATTTTAAAATTATTTCTTTTGATTCTTCAATAGAATATTTTTTAAAAACTTTTGTTACATCTAAGCTTTTATCCCATGGTTCTACTTTATCTAATTTGTATGTTTTTTTTAAAAGAAGATTTCTTTGATCATAAAATTTTTTATATAAATTTTTAAAACTTTCAACATTTTTATAAATGGATAGAATTAAATTTTCTTCTATTTCATCATCATCACAAACAGCATCAATATAATCATTATATTTTCTAATAATAGAATTATTATTAAGAGTTAAATAATTATAATAAAGCAAATTTGAAAGAACATTTCTATATTTAAAATATGCATTATTAAAAGAATATCAAACATTTTTTCTTAAAATTCTATCATTAGATTTCAGTAGTAAAGTCACATCAGCTAAACTATTGACTTTAATAATTTTGTTTTTTGAGTTACAAACATCTTCAAATTTAATAGTTCCATCTACTAATGTAGAAAATATTTCTTCATATCCTTCATCATTCATTGATAAAACAGATAAAAGCTTTTCTTCTTTTTCAGATAATATATGTTTTGCAGATTTAAACAAAAGATTATAGTCTCTTACATATTCTTTTAGTTCTGGATTTTTTAAATACTCTAAAATTAATTTTTTATTTTTTAAAATAATATTTGTACTATCTGACATTTTATTTGATAGTTCTTGTGATTCAAAAGACATTCTTTGTGATCACGATATTCATTTTTCATTAATAACATCTTCATTTAAATTATTATCAATATAATTTAATAGCCTATTAGAAATGTTTGCAAACTCATGATTCTCTTTCTTTCAATTTATAAAATTTGATTCAGTTTTATAAAAATCAGGATATAGTAATAGAATTTTTTCTTTCTTTCTTTTTCACTCATCAAATAATTCTTCTAGAGTTTTATTGTCTAGTAAATATTCTAGATCCCAATCATAGTTATTATTTATTTTTTCACTTTGCATATTAAACCTCTGATATGTTATTAATAATTATATATAAAAAATACATGATTCTTTTTTTGAATCATGTATTTGTATATGGATTAATATTACATCTTTTTAATAAATCTGATTTTTCTTGTTACCAAAGAACCTAAATAAACAATTAAACAAACAACTACACCACCTGCAATAATAGAAGCTAAAATAATAATAATATCATTATTAGAAATATTTGGTGATTTTATAAAACCTTTTAATACAAATTCTTGATGATAACTTGTATTAGATAAAGTTTTAGATGCATCTGTATATCTATTTAATACATCTAATTTATTTTTGTTTTCAGAATCAATAGTAATATTTTTTGGAATTTCAAAATTAAATAATAAACTATAATTTAATAATCCTTCTTTAGGATTATTTGTTCTTGATGTTAAAGTAACTTGACTTGGTCTATTACCAACAAATTGAGGATAACTAATTAAATCTGAATTTTTAATTTCTGTAACACTTTTTTTGTATTCAGAACCTGGTAAATCTATATTTGATGATAAAAATTTTCTTGAAAGAATACTATTAAAACCTGAAATAGTAAGAAACTCTGTAATTGGTTGATTAGTTACTTTATCCTTCATATCAACTCTTAAAAAAAGTATACCAGCTGCATCTAAGTCTTGTTGACTAACCATTTTTTCAGCATCTGTTTGTCCATTAGTATTAATAAGATATGGTATTGGTGATTCAGGACTTAAATTTGGATCTGGTGAATTTGGTTCACCCACTCATCCACCTGTTGAAGTACCTGTTGTAGTTCATTTAAAAGTTGTCCCACTACGAATGTCTGATAAATTTGTTACTCTTGGAGCATTTTGATTATTAACAGTATCATTTGATAAACCATAAACTTTAGTTTCATCAAACTCTAGCAAGTGAAAAATACTTGCAGGAGCAAATTCTGCTAAATCACCAGAACCATTTGGGTCATATATAGATTCATTAGAGGTAATTTGAGAAGGAGCATTTTTAAATAATCTTCTTATGCTATCTTTTTGATCAGCAGTTAAATTTGCATCATCCATACTTTTAATCTTAATATTTGAAGTTGTTGTAGAATTCTGTGTATTACTAACAATTTCATTTACATAAGTTGTAGAATTAACACTTGCAGTTTTTAGAGCAACTGAAGTAATAGGTGCTGCAATTGCAAGTGATGATGTTAATGTGCCAATTATTATTTTAGAAATAAAAGATTTTTTCATTTTCATAATTAACCTCTAGACAATATCTTAATAATTTTAATATGTTAAAAATTATATTTCAACTTTGAAGGTAAATTATTGTAAGTTATTATTATATAATATTCAAGATTAGTAACAGGTTTTAATCTAATTTAGGTATAAATTATATGAATAGTAGATGTAGTTGAGCAAAGAATAAAATATATATTGAATATCATGATAACATTTGGGGAAAAATTCTAAAAGATGAAGCAAAAATGTTTGAATTACTAATATTAGAAAGTCAATCTGTAGGATTAAGTTTTTGACAAGTGCTTGCAAAAAAAGATGAATATAATAAATACTTTGATTTTAAAAATCCTATTAATAACTTAAAAATACAAAAAGAAGATATTAATAATATTATGAAGAATTCAAATTTAATAAAAAATAAAAATAAGCTTTTATCAATAATTAACAATTCAAAAGCTTATTTAAAATTAAAATCCAAATATGAAGGATTATCAAATTTTATTTGAAACAACAAAGAGTGAAGTTCAGAAATTGGAAAAACTAATAGTGATGATATTGTAAAAAACAATACATCAGATAAAATTACAAAAATACTGAAAGAATTTGGCTTTAAATTTATAGGTTCTATTACAATATTTTCCTATTTGCAAGCAATAGGTTTTTATTATGATCACCAAAAAAATTGTAAATATTATAAAAAAATAAAATTTTATTTTTTAAGAATGTTTTTACCTAAATATTTTACTAATACATCAGGTACTGTTATTGTTCCATCTTCATTCTGATAATTTTCAACAACTGCAGCCCAAAGTCTATCTATAGCTAATCCACTACCATTTAATGTATGCACTAATTCATTTTTGTTAGTTTTAGAATTCTTAAAACGTATCATACTTCTTCTTGCTTGAAAATCTCAACAATTACTACATGAAGAAATTTCTTTATAATTATTGTATGAAGGAAGTCAAACTTCTATGTCATATGTTTTACAAGAACTAAATCCCATATCACCTGTACATAATAGTATTCTTCTATAAGGTAATTTAAGAGCTTCTAAAATCCCTTCAGCATTTTCTGTCATTTTTTCTAATAAATCAAAAGAAGTTTCAGGATGAGCAATATTAACCATTTCAGTTTTATAAAATTGATGTTGTCTAATAACACCTCTAGTGTCTCTTCCAGCACTTCCTGCTTCACTTCTAAAATTTATTGTTGTAGTTGTGAATTTATAAGGCAAATTTTCTTCTTTTAAAATCTCATCTCTAAAATAATTTGTCATTTGAATTTCTCCAGTTGGAGCTAAATAAGCATTCAAATTTTCTAATTTAAATAAATCTTCTTTAAACTTTGGTAAATTACCTGTACCATATAAAGATTCTTCTTTAACAATAACAGGCATACTAAATTCAGTATAACCATTGTTAGCATGATAATCTAATGTAAATGACTGTAATGCTCTTATTAATCTAGAACCATCATTTTTATAAATACAAAATCTACTTCCTGAAATCTTTGCTGCTCTTTCAAAGTCAACAAAATCATTTTTAATAGCCAAATCTCAATGTGGCAATGGTTCAAATTTAAAATTTGTTGGAGTTAAATATTTTTTTATTTCAACATTATCATTTTCATCTATTCCAATTGGAACACTTTTGTCTGGTATATTTGGAATAGATAGCAATAATAGTTCTAATTCACTATTGTATTTTATACTTTCATTCTCCAATTTTGAAATTGATGTTTTAATTTGAGTAACTTCATTTTTAATTTTATCAACTTCTTGTAAATTGTTATTTTTTAAATGAATAGTGATTTCTTTTGAAAGAATATTTCTTTTTTCATTTAATTTATCAATTTCAGCTGTTAATTGTTTTGTTTTAGAATCAAGATTAATTATTTTATCTAAATCAAATTTGCTATTTCTATTTTTTAATGCTTCTTTTAAAATAGAAATATCTTCTCTTATTATTTTTTTATTAATCATAATTAAAAACCTTTCTTATGATAATTTTGTAATATCATCTTCTTTTTTATCTTCTTCAAAGTTATGATTAGAAAATTTATTAATCTCTTTTTTTGGTAAAAACAAACTACTTTGCAAATTAAAAATTCTAATATTAGCTATTAAAACATAAACTATTCCTGAAATAATTGAAATTATTGTTGCAATAATTAAAAAAATATTTTGTAATAAATAATAAGAATTTGAATTAATATTTTTATCATTAAATACAAATAAAACTATCAAGACACCAATCATTTGAAAAACAGTTTTTAATTTACCTAAAATATTTGCAGGAATAATTATTTTTTTTGATGATAAAAATGTTCTATAACCATCTACAATAAGATCTCTTGAAATCATAACAACTACAAGATATCACATGACAAATCCAAAAGCAGATAATGTTATAAGAATAGAATTAATAAGAATTTTATCAGCTATAGGATCTCATATTTTTCCAAAATCACTTATTCATTTATATTTTCTTGATAGATAACCATCAAAAAAATCTGTAATTGAAGCTAACAAAAACAATATTCCAGACAACAATCAATTTAATCTAATATTTGTGGTTAAAGACCAATATTTTGATTCTTGAAATATAGTAAAATTGATTATTGTTGGGCCAAAACTAGTGACTAAAAATGTTATTATAAATGGAATAAACAATATTCTTAATATTGTTAAAATATTTGGAATATTGTTTTTTGCAAAAAATGATTTCATATTTTAAAAAATTAAAAATTAATTGGACCATATGATCTTGGAAAAGGAATAACATCTTTAATATTATTAATACCTGTTATATACATTAAAAATCTTTCAAATCCTAAACCAAAACCAGATGATTTAAAGTAACCATATCTTCTTAAATTCAAATATCAATCAATTTCATCTGTTTTGATTCCGAAAGATTGACATCTTTTTACAATCTTTTTGTAATCGTCTTCTCTTTGACTTCCACCCACAATTTCACCAATTCCTGGAACTAACAAGTCACATGCTGCAACTGTTGTTCCATCATGATTTTGCTTCATATAGAATGCTTTAATTTCTTGTGGGAAATTGTATAAAAATACTGGCTTATTATAGATAACTTCACATAAATATTTTTCGTGTTCACTAGCTAAATCTTTCCCAAAATAGATGTCATTATCTTCAAATCTGTGACCTTCAGAAATTTTGCTTTTTAGAATTCTAATTGCTTCTTTATATTCAACTTTCACAAATTCAGCATCTACTACATCTAATAATCTTTGTGCTAGTCCACTATCTGTTGATTTATTTAAAAAAGCAATTTCTTCTTTACAGTTTTTCAATGCAAATCTAATTAAATATTTAACAAATGTTTCAATCAAAAACATTAATTGATTAATGTCACAAAAAGCAACTTCTGGTTCAACCATTCAAAATTCTGAAATATGTCTATTTGTATTTGATTTTTCTGCTCTAAATGTTGGACCAAAAGTATATACTCTTTTATAAGCTTGAGCATAAGCTTCAGCATGCAATTGACCACTAACTGTAAGAGTTGCATTTTTATCAAAGAAGTTTTTTTCTTTAGATGAAACATAAAAATTTTCACCAGCACCTTCAGCATCATTTGATGTGATAATAGGTGTACTTACTCAAACAAAGTCATTTTGGTGAAAAAAGTTATGAATTGCAAAAGCAATTTCACTTCTTATTTTCATTACAGTGTTAAACTTATTTGTTCTTTGTCTTAAATGTGCAATTGATCTTAAAAATTCACTAGTATGTTCTTTTTTTTGTAAAGGATAATCTTCATCAGATTGTTTAAGAATTTTAAATCCTTTTAATAAGATTTCAAAATTTTGATTTTCTTTAATAGATGGTACAACTTTACCTTCAACCATAATTGCTGAACCTGTTCTTACAGTTCTTGCTTCATCAAAATTTTCAGTATCTGTTTTTTTATAAACTAATTGAACTGAGTTAATACAAGTTCCATCAAAAAAAGAAATAAATCCAATTGATCCACTATCTCTATTAGACCTAACTCATCCAACCAATCTTACTTCATCAAGCGATTTATAATTTTTAAACACTTCTTTTATTGAAATAGTTTCCATAATCTCTCCAAATTTAATAATATTTTATTAAAAACATATAAATATTATATAATTATGTTTGTAATATTTATTAGTTTTTTTAACATGTGCTTAAAACTAAATAAATTTAATTCATAATAAGGACTAATTTTAGGAGGTAATTATGGCAAGAAGAGATGACTTAACAGGTAAAAAAGCATTATTTGGAAATAAAAGATCTCACTCTTTACAAAGTTCTAGAAGAAGATGAAACCTTAATTTGCAAAAAGTAAAAATCTGAGGAAACAATGGCGAAATAATTCAAGTAACTGTTTCAGCTAGAACATTAAAAATGTTAAAGAAGTATAACAAAGTAGTTAGAATAAACTATAATGCATTACAACAACAAAAAAATGCTTAATTTACATAAACATATAATTAAAAATTAGTAACAATATTTCATTGTTACTAATTTTTTTGATATCTACCTTTTTAATAAACACTTAATAATTCTTTTAACCTATTAATTGCTTCATCAAAACTATTAACTAAATGCCCATACTTTAAAATACCACCCAAAACATAATGATTCATTGAATATGGTGGTATTTCATATTTGTTAGATCCTTTTAATCTAATATCTGAATTAACACAAATAATAATTTTAGTTCTATTTCTTATAGCTATTCCAAGTTCTACTAAAACACCTGGATCATCATTTGTAATGTCAGCTATAAAAATATCAGACTCTAAAACAGCTTTTGTATCTCCATTAAAAATATCAATTGGTGTAGGCAAATTATTTGATTTGTCTTTATTAAAAGGTTGTTCAATTGGATTAAAGATAATCAATTTTTCATTAAAGTGTTGTCTTAATAATTCGCCTTCTTTTTTTCTTTGAGCTATTTCAGCTTCATTAAATAATCCACCAGCAATATAAACTTTATAATTCACAACTATCTCCTATTACACTTATATTTATTATAGAAATATTTTTCAATAAATTTACAAATAAAAATCCTATTTATTTAACAAATAAATAGGAATTAAAGTTTATTAATATAATTATCTTAATCCTTGACGCTTTAAAGCATTTGCTTCAATTAATTTTTCATCAATTTTTTTACGTCTAATAATCATTTTTACTTTTTTATTTACAACTTTAGCTTCTAAAGGATTATTATTTGTATCTTCATAAAATTTATAATAATTTCCTGAAGGTTGACGATTAGTGTCATATATACTAGAGTCATATTCAACTGTATTTTTAAAGAAAGAAGTTACAGTTTCTTTTGGAATTTCATGCTCAAAATTTTCTGTAGTAAGTTCATCGCTAACAAATTCTTCTGTTGATTGCATTTCTAATTCTGGTTGTTCACTTGCATATTCATCACTTGGTTCATAGATGTTTTCATTGTAAACTTCTTGTTGCTCTTCTTCTACTTCTTGTTCTTGTTGTTGATCTACATATTTATAGTTATCTTCTTGAGGCACTTCAACACTTTCTTCTATATTACCAATATAATCACTCGGAGGAATACTATCATCTAAAGAACTATTATCTTCTACTATTTCTTCTTCAACTTTTAAATCACTAACTTGTTTTAAGTCATGGTCAACATTATTAGAAAAATCATTTTCATCAATAGTATCTCATCTTAATTTTCTATCTTCATGAGGGATATAAATTTCAATATCATCGATTAAATCAACATCATCAACTTTATTTGATTTTAAAGTATGTTTTGGATCAAGTTTATATTTAAGTTTATCATCCTCTAATTTCAAAATTGATTTTGGCATTTTGTTTGGATCAACTAAAAAATCAATGTAATCAGAATTATCTGCCCTCTTAATTGCTAGAGCACTAGTTTCAACAGATTCTTTTGATTCTTCAAATATATCACTTTCAGTTTTAAAATCATTTGGAATAATTCTTGTAAATTCTTTTGAGTTGATATCAACAAAACCTTTTTTATTAATTAATTCTTGAATTCTTTCAATTTCTCTAAATGGTAATGACTTATCAATAATACATTTTTGTTCACCATCTGGTTTTCTTAAAACAACAAGTCTTTGATAAGGTTTTAAATCTTTTGCTTTTGTTCTGTTACTTACAAGAATAAAATCTTCTCTCATTCATCCATCATTAACTTGAACATCACTTTTTTGCTCTACTTGTTTTTTTTCTTTTTTATTATTTTTGAATAAGCCCATGTTTTAACTCCATGTATTAAAATTTCATAAATATCATATAAATTATATCATTTTAAAATTCACTAAAAAAGTGACAACAGAAAAATATTGAATGAATTAACAAATAATATATTAAAAAAAAAAAAAAAAAACAAATAGGCTTTCCTCCTATTTGTTTGGTAACTAATCATTTTAAGTAATAATTCATTTAATAATCTGAATATTTACTTAGTCCAAGGTTGTTGTTGATAACTACATTTTATAGTATGACATTTTAAGTCAACTATCGATTAGTTTATAAAGCAAAATTTAAAAATTATTAGAAATCATATTAAGTAAATAAACATATTTTTATTTCTCAAACTCTGAATACCCCAATTTCATATGTTCGAGAAAATTTTTTACTTAATTAACAAATTAATCTTGTTGTAATCAAATATTTAAGATAACAAACCTATGTTGATTACTTTGCAAGCCAATCAATTGAGAAAATTTAATAATACTAATATTGATAGAGAATATTATGATTGAAAGGCCCATATAATTAACTAATAGATTCTATAGTGATTTAGTTTATTCTATCAATAAATTTAAATCAGAATCAACACATTTATCCAAGCTCAAATTGGCACAAATTGGGTTTTAAAAATAGCAAACCCAACCAATATATCATTAGTTAAATTTTTTACACTTTTTATATGTAGTTATTTATGTTTTATTTTTGTGTTTATAGTTGGTTTATCCCATATTTCCAAAGATAAACACAATTAAATTATAGCAAAAATACTTACAAAATCCATATTTAGGCATAAAAATTGCTTTTTTTAGACATTTTAGGTTAATTAAGTATTGACAAATAATTAGTTTTGTTATAGGAAATTCAAAGTTAAAATTTTTACAAAAATCATTAATTTTTAAAGATCTTTTTCATAATTTATATTACATATTTTTGAGTCAGAAAATTCAGAATATAAATAACTAAAACATCTTTCAAAATCATTCTCATTATTTTGTAACTTAAATCTTTTTTTATCACAAATATAATTTAGAAAATCATTAAAATTTAATGGTGAATTAAAACCAAAATATTTATAAATTTCTTCACTATAATATTTAATAATATAGTTATAACCATATTCTAATATTTCATATTTATTTACAATTTCAAAATTAACAGATTTTATTAATGTAAGGATTGCTCCAATTTCAAATTTATCAACCTTTTTAAAAAAAATTCCAGGTGTGTCAAATAAAACTAAATCATTATCAATTTTTATATGACTAACTCTTTTTGTAATTCCAGGCTGATTTTGAGAAATTAATAAATTTTTGTTTGCCAAAAAATTTATTAATGATGACTTACCGATATTTGGTAAACCAACTACCATTCCACAAAGTTGGATATTAACTAAACCTTTTTTTCTCAGAGAATCAATTTTGGATTTACACACTAATTTGATTCTATTAATTATTTTTAATCTAAATTTTTTATCATAAATAGAACCAAACAGAATGTTGCTATCATCTTGTTCAACTGCAGATAAATCTGATTTTAGTGCAATTGTTACTTTAGGTTTGTTATTAAAAATACTATTTAATTCACTATTAGAACTGCAAACAATTGCTCTTGCATCAAGTACTTCAATATAAAAATCTATAGTATTCAACTTATCTTTGATAATATCTATAGATTTTTTCATATGACCAGGATATCAATTAACAATTTCTTTATTTTGACTATCAAACATAATTATTTATTTTTTAATTCTTTTGTTACCTCTACAAAAGAATTAAAAAGTGGATTAGGAGTAAAAGTTTTTGTTGTTAATTCTGGATGAAATTGTGTAGCAATAAAAAATTTGTGGTCTTGTAATTCTATAATTTCTACTAAATCATTTTCAACATTAACACCTGAAAAAATTACACCATTTAATTCAAATATATCTCTATAATCATTATTAAACTCATATCTATGTCTGTGTCTTTCAAACACAATTGAATCTTGATATGCTTCAAAAGTTTTTGTATCTTTTTTAATTGCACAGCTATAATTACCAAGACGCAATGTACCACCAAGATCTTTTTCTTTGTACTTGCCATCTAATATGGTAATAATAGGTTCTATAGTATTGTCATCAAATTCTGTACTATTAGCATCGACTATACCTAAAACATTTCTAGCAAATTCAATTGCTGCAAGTTGCATTCCTAAACATATTCCTAAAAAAGGAATATTATTTTCACGCACAAATTTAATTGTTTCAATTTTACCTTCAATACCTCTATCACCAAAACCACCTGGAACAACAACTCCTGAATATCTTTTTAATCCTCTTACATTTGATTCATTAATTTTTTCAGCATTAATTAAGTCAATTTTAATTTCAGAATTGTTATGAATTGCTGCTATTTCTAAACTTGTAATAACAGATAAATAAGCATCTGTAATTTCAGTATATTTTCCAATTATAGCTATTTTAGTAACATATTTTTTTGGTTCTTTTATTTTAGAAGTAAATATTGATCACTCACCCAAATCCTTAGAATTCATTTCTTCTAAATCCATTTTATTAAAAATAATGTTATGTAAGTTTTGTTCTAATAAAAACTCGGGAAGAAAGTATACACTTGTTTGGTTTGGTAAACTAATAATATTATTTTTATCCAACCCACAAATTAAAGAAATTTTTTCTTTATTTTCTTCACTAACAATGCCTTTACCTCTTACCAATAAAACATCAGGAATTATTCCCATACCCATTAATTCTTTTACTGAGTGTTGTAAAGGTTTTGTTTTTTCTTCATTACTTGTAAGCATTTGAATAATTGGAACAATATGAACAGAAAAAATTTTATTTTTATATTTAGAAATTAATTGACGAGCAGATTCAATAAAAGGAACAGATTCAATGTCTCCAACAGTTCCACCAATTTCTACTATTAAAAAATCAGGTTCATGTTTATTAGCCATAAATATAATTTCATTCTTAATTGCATCTGTGATATGTGGAATAACTTGAATAGTTTTACCTAAATATTTTCCATTTCTTTCTTCATTTAAAACATTTGAATAAATTAAACCAGAAGTAATGTTTGATTCCTTAGGTAAATTTTGATTCAAAAATCTTTCATAATTACCAATATCTAAATCAGTTTCTTTACCATCCTGTGTGACAAAAACTTCACCATGTTGGTAGGGAGACATAGTTCCAGCATCTATATTTAAATATGGATCAAGTTTCATGTTCAAAACCTTAAAAGATAAATTCTTTAACAATGCACCAATACTTGAACATGCTATACCCTTGCCTAATGCAGAGAATACACCACCAGTAGTAAAAATAATTCTTGTCTTATCATTTAGCTCTCTCATAAATTTCACCAATCACTATATAATTACTCATTATAATAAAATTAATAAGGATTAATTAATAAACTTAAACTACACTTATGCCAATATTAATTTCTTTTTAAAAATAAATACATCCATTAACATAAATAAAAAACATGCCACTGGCATGTTTTTGTTTCACAAAATAGATGCTTTCTTTTTTTGAGAGACATTTGCATCTTATTCAAAATGTCTCATAACCTACAAATATGGTTTTAAAGTCAGTTAAACCAATTACACCTGACATATAAATGATATAACAGAAATCAATTTTATAATCAAAAAATTTTATTATTTAAATAATAAAATATTAATTAATATAATTAATCTAATCATTTTTAATATAATTTTATATATTGTTATCAATAGTAGGATAGATTATGGAAAAAGAAATATTTATTAATAAATTAAAAGAGAAAAAAATTTCTTCTCAAATCATAAAAGATGTTGGAAATAATTTATACCAATACACAAATAAAACTAATTTAAATTTCAACAATGCAATTAATCTAATAACAAAAATTGATGGTTTAAAAACATCATTAGATAAAGCTGAATTTAAAACAGATTCAAAAGGACTTGTTGTAACGAAAAACTTTCCCAAACTTATTGAAATATTATTTGATTTGTTAAATGAAGGAAACATATATTATCTTGAGCAAACAAAAATTAATCAAATTGTCAAATACATGAACACAAAACTTCACCCAATTATAGAGGGATCATATTTTGATAAAAAATTACTTAAAAGAGTATTTTACAATATTGATAATAGTAAAATTAGTTTTACACATAATTACGAAACAGAACAAGAATGAATAACATATTATATAACATTACACATAATCACAAATAATGAAGAAAAAAGCGAAAGTTTTGATGTAGTTTTTTCTAAAAAAATTGTTTTTAATGAAGATTTTGAAAGTTCTAAATGATTATTTAGTTTTTGAACTTTAAATGATTTTGTTAATGAACTTAAAGCATGTATAAAATGAATGAAAATGAACAAAATATAAAATAAAAAAAATTGATTGTTATCATATTACTTATCAAAAATATGAGTAACAATCATTTTTAATACACCTACAATTTGAATATCAACATTGTTTTTAATAATAAAATTACTACCTGTTGATATACTAAATGAATTAATTTTTCCTTCACCCTCAACTACAAAAACATGAGTAATAACCCCTATTTTAAAGTTATAGTATTCTAAACCAACATGATTTATGATTTTAGTTGCAAAATATTGATTATTTGCAAGATAATCATCATTTTCTTTATCTAACAATTGATATTGATGTGTTAATGAACTATGAAAAGAATTTGATAAATAATCAAAAGTTTGCTTTTTCAACTCTTGTTGATATAAATCATTTAAATTTAATTCAATACCATTTTTACATGAAATTTCAAAAATAATATCATTTTGTTTTATTTGATTTATTACATTCTGATTTATAACTAATGCATTAAGATAGTCTAATTCAACTATATTTAAATATTTGTCATTTAGATTTTCTAAAAATTCTTCTACATTTTTTTTAGATCCACATTTATGGTTGTAAACAACTATTTGCTTATTTTTATTTAAAGATATTCATAACTTATTCTGAGCTATTTCATTACCTTTGATAGAATAATATTTTGTATTTTTAGAATCAACAGATAACATTAAGTCAAGATCAACTTTAGGATTAATAATTTTAATTGTTATTGGAATACTACCTGTTTTTGAGTTAAAGAATTTTTTATTGTGTTTGTATAAAAAATTAAGATCATCATAAACAAAATTAGTATTTATTATTTGATTTGAAACATCTTCTGAATCAGATAATAAAATTAATTCACCAACATCTATACCATCTTCTTTATAACCATATTGAGCTAAATCATTATTACCTCAATCCTTATGAATCAATATTGGTTTTAGAAAAACAATGTTACTTATCATTATGCATGTCCTTTTTACATTAATAATATATTAACATTAATAATCTTTAAAATTTGTTTTACTTTTATTAATAGTATTATCAATGTTATTTTAAAATTATTATATGTGAGAGGTAATTATTATGGATATGAATCAAATAAAACAAGGATTAAATTCACTTATAGAAAATGACAAAAAACACATTAGAATTTATGACAAACCTTTTTCAGAATATGACAAAGCAAAAAATGATGGTGTTGATTTATTTTTTGAAATCAACAATAAAACATTAAAAGTTTTAAAACATGTTGTAGTTAAAAATGAAAATAATATATCTAATTCAAGTTTTTATATTAATGTTTTATCTGAAATTAACAAATTAGAAGATAATCAATATACAAGCTGAATAATAGATCACTTAGAATATTTAAGAAATAGAATTTATTCTATTCATGAAAATAGAAATGATGTTCATCTTTATCAATTTAAACTTGGAACACCAAGTTCTAAAGATATTATTTTAAAAGTATAATTTATGAAATTAATCAAGTATTTTCATCTAATTTCTATTATCACTATTCCATGTTCTATAGTAGTAGCTACAAATGCACAAACTAATATATTAAAAAATTCAGAATATAAAAGTTCAAATTTAAATTCAGGACAAATTGATGATCCTAATGTAACTGAAGAACAAAAAAAGGCAGCTCAAGACAAATTTTGATTAGAATTTGGTATAACAGCTGGTGTGTTAGGACTAATCATAATAATTTGTTTAATATTGTATTTTACAAGAAGAAGAAAGTAATTATGAGTGTAGAAAATAATACTCTTGTAGTAGATATAGGGAATTCATACATTAAAATTGGTTTATTTAGTAAAGAAAACAAATTATTAAACAAATATCTTTTCAAAACAGAAATTAAATGTACAAAAAAATATTTAAACTCTTTATTATTAAAACAATTTGGAAAATACAAAATATCTTCTAGCATTATTGGGAGTGTTGTACCAAAACAAACAAATAATTTTATAAGAAGTATAAATGATATTTTTAATGTTAAACCTTATTTAATAAACAATGATACAAAAACATCTTTTGTAATGAAAAATGTTAAAAGACAAGAAATTGGCGATGACATTATAGCTTTAGCTGAATATTGTTATAAAGTAAACAAAACATCAATTGGTGTGTCATTTGGAACAGCAGCATTTGCGCTTTTTTTAAAAAATGGAGAATTAGTTGGTGCAGCTATAGCACCAGGAATTGGAACAAGTTTTAATTTATTGTTAGACCATGCATCATTAATTAACACTAATACTATAAGCAAAAAATCTAATTTAATTTATGGCAAAAATACAATAGAAGCTTTAGAAGCAGGATTTAATATTTCAAGATCTGGATTTGTAATGAGCTTTTATAATAATGTAAGAGAAAATAAAGAAAATATACATTGTATAGTTTCAGGTGGAGAAGCTTATAAATTAAGTGTAGATTTTAAATATGATATAGATGAAAATGCAATTTTATATGGTTTTAAATATATATATGATTTAAATAACAATTAAAAAATGAAGTAACATAAATTACTTCATTTTTTTACATATTATTTAGTTATTGCATTTAAAAAAGAAATTATTGCATTTGCACTTACAGCCATTGATGTTTCAAGAACTGAATCATCTCATTCAAATGACCCTGAATGATGTAATGGTTCTATTTCATTTTCTTTATGAATTCCTATTTTGAAATAACATGATGGAACTTCATTTGCAATATAAGAAAAGTCTTCACATCCAAATGTAGGATGATCAATTTCTTTTACATTATCTTTTCCTAATAAACTAATTGTTTCATTCATAACAAATTTTGTTAGTTGATTATTATTAATCAATGGAGGATAACCTTCTAAAAAATTTGATTCATATGTTCCATTATATAATTCACATAAAGAATTCATAATCGATTTCATTTTAGATACAATTGTTCTTCCTAATTCTAAATCATATGTTCTAATTGTTCCAGTCATTGTTGCTTCTGTTGGTATAACATTTGAATTTGAACCACCATTAAATGTTCCAACAGCTAGCACTGCATTATCTAATGGACTCTTAATTTTTGTTAATATTGATTGAAATAAATTAATAGCCTGTGATCCTATAATAATTGGATCTGCACTTTTATGTGGCTCACTACAGTGACCACCATTAGATTTTATTTTAATATCTCAATCAATAAAACTTGCATACATAGGACCATATTTAAAATATGCTTTCCCAAAATTTCCAGCTCCATAAACATGGAACCCTAATGCAAAATCAACACCATTTAAAACTTCTTTTTCATTTACAACTTCAACACAACCTCCCATATCAGGACCTTCTTCAGCAGGTTGAAATAATAATCTTACTTTCCCTTTAAAACTATCTTTTAGTTGAAGTAATATTTTTGCAACACCTAAAAGATTTGCTATATGTCCATCATGTCCACACATATGTGCAACACCTTTAACATTTGATTTATATTCTACATTTGATTCTTCTTCTAATGGCAAAGCATCAATATCAGCTCTAAATAAAACTGTCTTACCTGGTTTATTAGAATCAATATCCACATAAACACCTGTTTTAGTTCTTTTCAAAGCAACTTTATGATTTGTTAAACCCATATTATTAAGTTGTTCTTGAATGAATTTTGTTGTATTGTATTCTTCAAAACCTAATTCAGGATTTTGATGAATATGTCTTCTAAATGAAATCACTTCACTTAAATATTCTTTTGATAATTGTTTAATCTTTTCTTTCATAATATAACACCTATTACTTAAAATATTTATATATCACATTTAAATTATATTCATTATTTATGCATGGTAATTCATTAATATTTAATTTGTTAAGAATTACATATAAAAGTAAATCATAATTTATTTTAATAGAAACAATTGGAGGAAATTTATCCGATTTTAACTTATTTATATAATCATTATCTTCAATTGGACTATTATAAATTAATTTTTGTTTAGTATATATTGTTCAATTTGGCGAAATTGATATAAGAAACATTTCCAAAGGTTTTTGAGAATTATCATCAAATAAATATCATCCCATTGTATTTTCTCAGTCATAACTATCAGGATCTTTATAATTTGTAACATTTGAATTTGTAAATTCATTTATAACATTATAAATTAAAACTGATTTCTTTAATGTAACGAATCTATTAAAAGAATTTTTATAAGATAATAATGGATACTTTTTTTTAATGTCTAAAATATCATATGATTTTTTATCAACAAAAAATGTTCTAGTTTTGTAATATTGTTTAGATTCAATAATAGCTTGATTAATACCTTCAATAATATTGCTTGCCATTAATGTTAAAAAATCTATATTTCTTTCCTCTTCATGGATAACAAAATTTATTGAATAAATATTTTTTTGCATTGAATCATTATTAGTAATTATTGAATCTCTTTCTATTACTTTGTATTTAAAAAAAGCACATTCATTTCCTTGTAATTCAAAATTTCAAATAATATAACTCATCAAATTACTATAATTTGATATTAATTGGTATATTTTGTTATTACTACTATTATCAAAATTTATATAACGTTTTTGCTCCAAATTAATATCAACACTTTTATTTATATTTGTTAATATTGGCAAATCAAAATCTATAACTTTATATTTTTTAGATAAATAACTTTTTAAAGATTTTTCAAAAGAATTTATATATTCAATAGTTTTTCTATAAGAAACTTTGGGAACATAACCTTTTTCTATCATGATATATTAATATTATGTTTATATTTTGTCTTTCATGTGAGGAAATAATAGTACATCTCTAATAGTTAATTTATTTGAAAATAACATTACAAGACGATCAATACCAATTCCTAATCCACCAGTTGGTGGTAAACCATATTCTAAAGCTTCTATAAAATCCATATCCATTTCTACAGCTTCATCATTACCCAATTCTTTTTCATTAATTTGATCTTCAAATCTTTCATATTGGTCTATTGGATCATTAAGTTCTGCAAAAGCGTTTGCATATTCTTTTGTATTTATAAAAAGTTCAAATCTTTTTGTATATCCTGGACGTTGATAATCTTTTTTAGAAAGTGGAGAAACCTCTGTTGGATGCCCCCAAACAAAAGTAGGTTGAATACATTTTTCTTCACAAAATTGTTCAAAAAATAAATTCAAAATATGTCCTTTTGTTTTTTGGTGCTTTTCAAATTGAACATTATGTTTCTTAGCAATTTCTAATGCTTCTTTATCATCTTTTACTTTATCAAAATCAACACCAGTTACTTCTTTAACAAAGTCTGTCATTCTAATTCTTTTAAATTTCTTAGCTATTTCAATTTTTGGTCCTAAAGGTCCATTTTCATCTTTAGCTGGTATTTGAATTTCTTTAACTTTTAATTGTTGGGCAACATAATGAAAAATATTTTCAACTAAATCCATTGTATCTTCCATTGATTGATAAGCAGTATATGCTTCCATTGAAGTAAATTCAGGATTATGAGTAGCATCCATTCCTTCATTTCTAAAAATTCTACCAATTTCATATACTCTATCAAAACCACCCACAATAAGCTTTTTAAGTGGTAATTCAGTTGCTACTCTCAAATAATAATCTCTTTTTAAAGCATTATGGAAAGTTTTAAAAGGTCTAGCATTTGCACCACCTAAAATGGGATGTAAAACAGGTGTTTCAACTTCAAAATATCCATTTCCATCCATAAAATTTCTAATATATTTTACAATTAAACTTCTAAGAACAAATGTTTCCATAGATTCTGAATTTGTAATTAAATCAACATATCTATGTCTTGCTCTTAATTCCTCATCTTGTAAACCATGATATTTTTCTGGAAGTGGTTTTAATGATTTTGAAACAATTCTTATTTCCTTTACATTTAAAGATAACTCACCTTTCATGGTTACAAATGGGTTTCCTTTAATCTCAACAATGTCTCCTATATCTACATATTTGTTGAAATAATTAAATACTTTTTCATCTAATTCTTTTTTATTCAAATAAAATTGCAGTTGTCCAAAAAAATCTTTTATAACCCCAAAAGTTTGTCTTAAGTTCATAACTCTACCAACTAAAACATGATTATCTTTTGAATGTGTTTCATTTTTTAAACTTGCATATTTTTGTCTAAATTCACCCAAATTTAATGTTCTTCTAACATATTCAACAGAATATGGATCCATATTTAAACTTTGTAATTGAGACAACTTTTCACGTCGTATTTTCTCTTGGTCATTAAATACTCTATTATTCTTGTTCATAAAACTTATCCTTCCTATACAACAAAATAATTATAATTAGAATCAATAAAAAAATACTAGTTATTGCTTTGCTACAATAACTAGTACATTGTTTGTAAGTATTATTAATTAGTTATGCAACAAAAAAGTAGAAAGTTAAATTTGTAATTTACTTTCTTTTTTAAATCCTTTTTTGTTTTTGTTAAATGTGTAACTAATCATAATAAAATCCTAATTATAAATATTATTATATACCTATTGTTATAAAAAATAATAATTTTTTAAATAAAATAAATATAAAAATTATTTTATTTTTTTAGATTTTTTAAAATTTTTATAAAAATTATTTGAACTAAATACTTTATATTTTTTGTCTTTTGATTTAGCTACATGTATTGATATTCAAATAGATGCAATAATAATTCCTATCAATATAATAAGACTTGATCAAAAAGCAATTATTATTGTTGTTGATAAAAATCCACTAATACTCATGGTAGCAATTCTTGATGCTTGTAATTCTGGGTAGTATAAATCATAACTTACAAGTAATACTCCATTAAAATCATTACTTGATAAATCAACATTTTTAATCACATAATTTGAATATGGATCATTTACTGCATTAGGAATAGATAATAATTGTGTTTCATTTTGAAACTGTATATAACCTTGTGATGAATCTTTTGTAAATTTTTCCATATATTTAGAAGGTAGATTTTGATATGGATTACTAATTTTAATAGAAGAAGCTTTTACAGATGATGAATCACTTGATAAATTATGATTTCACTGAAAGTTAGTTCTTGTTATAGTAAGAGTAATTACAAATAAAGTAAAAGTTTCATTTGTTGGGGATGTTGTATCATTATTTGAATTTATTTTATTAACTATATCATTATTTAGTTTTAATTTTGTATTTCCAAAAGTAATATTAGTTTGAGCATCTTCTGGAATTTTAATTCCATATTGTAAACTATCCCCTTGATTTGAAATTAGTCTTATTTCAAGATTATTGTAATCTATTAAATCATTTTTAATAATCAAAGAATTTTTAAAAATATCTAAATTACCACTTGATATTTCATTAATAATCTCTTCAGCTTGACGGTTTTGTATTAATTTATTTGCAACTTGACTATTAAATGAAAATAAACCGCTTGAAGTATTTTCAATTTTTTTATAATTTGAAAATACTGATTTTAATGGTATGAATTTTGTATTAGTTGAATTAATTGTTATCTCATTAAAAGTTGGTTTTATAGACTCATCTGGGTCTACATTTGGTCTTCTAATATAAGAGATTGTTATATTTGGTGTACCCTCTCAAGCATCATCTAAAGTAGAGTTAGAACCAACACCAGTAATGTTTCAATTATCTAAATTAGTACTATATCCACTTGAAATTGTTAAAGCATTTAAAATATCTGTTTTTGTCAATTCATATAATGTTTTAGATGATGATAATGATGCAAGTTTTTGTTCATTAATTTTTATTTCATCATAATTGTTTAACTTTCTATTAAAGATGTAAGAATTAACTCCTGAACTATATTGAGCATCTAAAGTATTGCTTGTGTGTGGATTTTTATATTTTATAGTTAATATACCAGTATTATCATCAGCAAAAGCTAAAATGTAAATATTATTATTCATTGTTTCATTTGGATTATATGTAGCTTTTTTAATTTCAATATTTGATGTTGTAATCATCGTATTAGTTGTTGAACCAAAAACAAAAAAATTATTATAAATTTGTTCTTTAGTAACATTACTTGGATAAACTGTTTCTATTAAATTTTGAACTTCTCTATACTTTTGACTATCAATTTCAGGACCAATTACCTGTTTTATAGAAAGTGAGTTATTAGTATAAAAATTTGTAATAGTTTGTGTTGGTATATTTATTTGATAATATTCATTACTATTTGGATCTCATCATTTTTTAAAATTTGCAACAGCTGTAAATTTTAATGTACCTTTATCATTATCTGCAAAGAAATTTTGATCATTCTTTTTTTCTAAAGAAACTCTATAACTTTTTACAAGTGTTGTAGAAGTTGTTGATTTATTTTTAGTAGTAGTTTCTTTTGTATAACCATTTCCATACTCAATTAAACTCAAGATTTCTTGATCTGTAAGGTCTTGAGGCAATTTTGCAAGCAATTGTTTTGATTGTGCTAAATCTTGAGGATTATTCAAAGTTGGAATATCTATATTACCTATTGTAAAATCACTAACATTAGTAATATTTGTATTGTCAGAATACATTCCAATTAGTGTTGGAGTAGTATTCTCTACAGATTGTAACATTAATCTAGTTTTTCCTTTTGTATCTGAAAAACTTATAATACCACCATCTAAATATCTTTCTTTGATTCCAGTAGTAATATTAATAGTATTTAAACCATTATATTCCATTGTATTTAAATCAATTCTAATAATAGAACTTTTTATACCTGTATTTTCAGCATTATAAGCTATTGTTGCATATGCTGCATTATTGATAGTATCAAAAGTAAATGAATTAAATAGATACCAAAAATTTTCAGTACTATTGTTTTTTTCTTTAAATAATCTTGTTGTAAGATTTACTTTTGCATCAGTTGATAATATATTTCCAACTTCAGTTTTAGATATTTCAAGTTGATTAGTAAATTTACTTGAATCCACTGAAATTCTTGACATCATTGAAAGTGAATTATTAACTGTTGATCCATGTAAAAATGAAATTGTTGAAAATTGATTTGTATCACTATGAGTCACAAAACCTGTACTAACTAAATTTTGATAATTGATTGTCATTTTTTCAGGTAAAGTGTTTTCATTCATTTTAATACTATAATGAATTGATGCATTATCTTTTTCTGTTATTGAATCTAATTCATTTTTTGGATAACCCTCAGTTGTTCAATCTTTACCAAATGTAATTCTTCTTTTATCAGCACTTGTATTATCATTTGAATACTTTGACATTCTAGAAAAATTGTAAAATATAGGTTTTTTATTTCCGGTTGCATTATATGAATAATAATTTTGAAAATTTAAATTAACAAAGAAAATTGTCATTTCTTGAATAGCATTAGCATAAGTTGTGTTTGTAGAATCTGAATTAACAAATAAAATGTAATGCAAATTATCTTTAACATGTCCTAAAGATTGAATTGCTATTTTATCATTTAATAAAACAGAGTCATCAATTGTACCAGATGTATTAATTTTAAACATGTCATTATTTAATTTACATGTACTAATTGTTAAAGTTCTTGGACTAATTTTTATTATTCCAGAAGTCAACAAATTTGTAATTGTTTGTCTTGCAGAAATAACAATGTTTCCATCTTTATCAAAATCTAAAATATCAGGAGTGAAAGGTAATCTAGTTTTTTCATTTTGATTATATCTATTTTGAACTAAAAAAGAATCAATATATTTTGTATCACCTTGTGATACTAAAACTTCAGCACCTGTTTTAGCATCTAATGCAAATAAAAATCCAGATGTTGATCCTTTAGTTTTTCCATAAACAATCACTTGATCAAAACTTGAGTTATATCTAATACTAAATGTTTCAATTACTTCAGTATTAACTTTTGATCCTTGTGTTGCTCCAATCTGATTAAAAAAATTAGAATCTCTAAAATTATATTGTCATAATAATGTTCCAAAATGACTATATGAAGAAATAGATGAATTAGAATTAACAATTTGATTTGTTGTATCTAATGCATAATTTAAAATCCCATGTTTTGTTGTTTTTTCAACAAATCCAATATGTTGTTTATTTGTATTAATAATTTCACTATTACTAGTATTAGAACTAAGATTATTACTCATTATGTTTAATGTATTTATTTGATTTGTAACACCAATAAATGGAATTGGTGCAATTAATCCCACAGTAGCAAAGAAAGGAATAACTTTTAATAATTTTATTTTCTTCATGGCATTTTTCCTTCCTTACTATTATTTTTCATTGAGTTAAAATCAACTCTTTTATTTTTTGTATGTGTGTTAGTTAATGTTTTACGTAAATTTCTTTTGATAACTTTAAAATACACAATCAATACAACAACAAGAACTATTATTACAGATGCTGCAACAGATGGAATAACAAAATATATAGGATTAATTGGTTTTTTAAAACCAGTAATAATTATCTTTTTTAGAATTTGATCACCAGGATTTACACCAACATTAACATTAGATTTAAAGTTTATTTGTTTTTTTGAATTAGAAGAATTTGGATTTGAAACAATAACCATTGTGGCATTAACTATTCCACGTTGATTATCTATCATTAAAGAAAAATCCTTTACATCAAAATATGATAATGAAAATAAATTTAAAATTTTCTCACTAGTAACTTGATTAGCATACATATCACTATTTATTGAATTTAAACTAGCTTTTGATAAATCAATTGATAAAACATCACTATTTGGATTAAAATTTTCTTCTTCTTTGCTATCTGAAAAATTTGGTTTTAATCATACAAAACTTTGATCTGATAGCACTGTTTCTCAATTTAACTCAATTGGATATGTAATATCAGCATTATTTATTAACTGTTGTTTATCACTTTCAGTTAAAACAAAATCAGCATTACCAGTACCTACATTAATAATAGCTTTTGCATTATCTTTTAACTCAAATTTTAATTTAGCTGCATGTGATGTAGCCTCACCAATTAATGAAATTTTTCAATCTGTTTTTGCAAACAATGATGTAGATGATACACTTTTCATCAAGCCTGTTGTTAACAATTCTAATCTTGCATTACTATAATTATCATCACTTGATGTATATTTTATAAATTCATTATAAGCTGTTTCATATTTTTTAAATTCATCTGCTATATTTGATGAAGTAGATTTAGCAAGTGTAATAGGTTTTTTTAATTCATCAATAGCTTTTTTAAATCCTAAAAATTTAACATCTTTAATTATATTTTTATCAATACTTGAAGGGATTGAATTATCTGTTGATGTTAATGAAATTGTTAATTCTCCATCAAGATTATTTGGTGTAAATGCAACATTTCATTTTTCTATATCTCTTGAAAAACTAGAACCAAGATCAACAAAATAATTTATTACATCAATATCATTTATTTCACTTGGATATAATGATGAAAGTTCTTTTCCAAAAACACTTTTATATGAACTTTCAATTTCTTCTTGTGTTTTAATTCTAGAGTTATAACCTTCAATTTTTCTAAAACCTGTATACTTATTTGATACTCTATCCAATTGATATTTACTATATCCTTCAATAGTTTTATTAGATACATCAACTGTTACTTCTAATTCTCCTAAAGAGTCATTTTGAATAAGTGTAATTTCATCAGAAGTTATTGTTATCTTATTCCCTTGTTTATCATAAACATTACTCATTAAAAATTTATCAATTATGTTTTGTTTTGTGATTTGACTTGGTAAATTTTTTGCCTTTAATTCAGCTATTTCTTTATACTTTTGGTTATTATCTTCAGTACCATTTCCATTTGTTACTAAATACAAATATTTACCATTAGTTTTATTTGCTTCTCCCATTGTTAAAATAGAATTTATTTTAATAGTTGAGCTTGTTGATGGATTATAAAAATTTGGATAAGTAACAGTATAAGTTGCATCTAAAACACCATTAACATCATCAGCATTAATACTAACTTCTTTGTTTAAATAACTTTGTGAATTAGATGGTACAGATGGTAAATTATTATTAGATTGACCTGTTATATCTAATAAACTAATTAATTCATTTTCTGTTATTGTAGATGGTAATTTTGTTTTGTAATAAGATTGTTTTTCAAATTCACTTTGCTGATCTTTATATGTCAATTGATTTAATCTAAATGGTTGACCAACATTATCATAATATCCAAATAGTGTATTAAAATACGTATCTGATGCATCATTATTAGAAGGATTTGGATCAGCATATACTAATGGATAATTTGTTAAAGCATTCTCACTTACAACAGATACAATTGATGGAACATAAGTTTGATTTCCACCATTTGCTGAAGTTATAACTGCATTATAATTTAATAATGATGTTGGTTGTGTAACATTTTGATTAAAATCAATATAACCAATTAATGCTTTTGTTGAATTATTAGATCATTTATTAGAAGTATATAAACGATTAGTTGTTTTATTATAACTAAAGTATAAAACATCATGATCATTATTACCATTTTGCATGTCTCCACCTTTTTCACCTGCAATAGTATATTTACCATTACTATCTTTTGAAACAGCATATTGGACAGCATAATTTTCTTTTCCTGAATAAACAACCAAAAATCTTGATTTATCATCATTTGAATTAACTTGATATCCATAATGAGGAATCATATCAATTGAAGTAAACTCACTAGTAGATGTTATGTTGTAAACTAATGGAGTGTTATTACTTGCAGAAATTTCTACAAAATCTAAATCACCATTATCATTAGTTTGCATAATTGGGTTCATAGAATCATCAACTAATATTAAATGAGTAAGTAATTGTCAACTTGTATTAAGTTTTTTTGGGTAATACATTATAGCTAAATTTATTCCAGAATTCTTTTTCCCAGGAATGATTGCATACAATAAATAGTTTGTATTTTGGTCAATTGCTGAATCTGTAACAGTTCCATTATTAACTGAAGGAGCTGTATATTTAAGCCCAATACCTTTATTATTAACATTATTAAAACCAGTTACTCCCTTATTATCTAGAATAACTAATGATGTAGTATTAAAATATCCTTTTTTTTGCTTGCTTGTATTTGAATTATCAACTATTACATTTGAATCAAGTCACTTACCATCACTTGTTACTAAAATATTTCCGCTACTATTTTCAAATAATAAATTAGCGCCATCAAGTGTTTTATAAGAAAGTAATGAATAATCTTTGTTTATGGCTACAGTATTAATTGGATCAAAAATTGTTCCAATACTTGCATCTAATCCAAAAACTAGTCCTTTTTCATAATTAGCATTAGATACCAATAAAACAATTATATTCTTATTGTTAACTGTTATCATTTTTAAAGATTTTATTGTAACACTATTTATATCTTCTGTTGGATATTGATGTTTATATATTCCAGCAAAATCTGTATTACTTGTTAAATCAAATTTTCACATCTCAATCCCACCATAAGATGTAAAAACAATAACTTTTTTATCAACAGACATTCCTAAAAATCCATCATTTGTTGAAATAGGTTCAGAATAAGCATCATTATAAATTTTATTTATTTTTTGATGATCTGTTAGATTGTTTCCAAACACTTTTTTATCACTATTATTTATAGACAAACTATTATCAACACTAATAGGTGGTATAGCCAATGTTGAACCAATTAAGCAAAGAGGCACAACAGCAAAAAAAGTTGAAAAAACTCACTCTTTTTTCTTCATAATATTCTCCCTTTTGAGAAATAGATAATAGTAAAAAAGTGCTATATTTTAACAATAGAGCATATTTTTTACTTCCTATTTTCAAAATTAAATTTTTAAATCCTTTTTTCCAATTAAATTAAAACATAAAATATTTTAAATTCACATTTTTTAAACTTTCTAAAGCAAAATAAAAAATTACATATTTTATAAAATGGTAATCATAAAAAAATGAAGTGTTTAATAACACTTCATATATAGAATAAATAATTTTTAAAAATTATTGCTATAAATTAAAAATTCATAAACTTACTCTTTGAATAATCAAAACCAATATTTGTCAAAATTTGTTTTGCAAAAATAATATGTCCACTTGTATTAAAGTGTAGAAAATCTTGATCAAAAATTTGCACCATTAGATTGGTGTTTGTAATTTCATTATTAAAGTTATTTTTTACAACATAATCAATAGATGCTTTTACATCAATATATAAAACATCTTCTTTACTATCTGCAAATTCTTTTAATGCATTATTAGCATTCTTAACACCTTCTTGAAGATTTTTATTTGACGCTCTTGAATTATAATAACATGGAATAGATAAAACAAACATTCATCCATTTGGATTACTTTTTTTAAAATAATCATGTGTCATTGTTATTTTCTCTGTAATATATTTTGCAGCTTCAGTATCAATAGTTGATTGATCAAGTGATGCAAGATCATTTGTTCCTAGCAACACACTCATAACATCTATCTTATATTTATTAAAGAGAACATCTTTAAAATTATATTCATCTTTATAGTTCCGCCATACACTGCACCATTAACAATCAAATCATTAGGTCTTTTAAAATCAGTTTTTATTAGCGATTTTAAATAATCTACATATGTTTTATAACCTTTTGTATTCATACTACCTGCAGTTATTGAATCACCCAAAAAATATCAATTTGCTTTATTTAAATTGCTCAAATATTTTTGGAAATTATTCATTTTATTTGATTGTTGCAAATATTGAATAACATATTTGTTATCACCAGTTATTTTATGATCAGGTTTATTGTTTTCAAGTAAATCTATACTTATATTTTGTATGGGAGGAGCAACAGACTCTGGGTAAATTGTTTTAATTAAATCATAAACCATTTCTAAATTGCCATATGCATTTAATTTGTTATTTTCAATAAAACAAAAATCAACAAATTTTTGATCTTGATTTAAAACAAATGGATTATTTTGTGTAATACTAGTATGATCTACAAAATTAATTCTATTTAATTTACTTTGATCATTTTTATAGTTTTCTACAATTACTTCTTTTATATAATTATTGACTAGACTATTTTTTTTATTAAATTCATTATCATTAGTATAATAATGATTTTTAATTATTACCATTCCAGTGTTGTTTCTTAACAATAAAGATTTATCAATAAATAATTTTAAATATGTTTTGAAATCATTTTCATTAACATTTAATACATCATCTGTGTCAATATTATAAATTGTTGTTCAAATATCATTTTCTTTTGTTACACCATCAAAAATTTCTACAGCATTTTTAATAGTGTAATTTGAATGACTGAAATCAAAAAAACCTCTTTTACCATAAGTGTATTTAACATTAGCATATTCACCTTGTAAATCATATGGCCCTTTTCATTTTTGATAAATTTCAAATAATTCTATCTGATTTTTATAACCATCATCTTTAAATCAATCATAAATATCTGCTGAAATGTCAGAACCGCCAAAAAATCCAAAATTATTAAAAATAACTTTAACTGTTTTTGCATTAGTAACAATTTCTGAGCCTAATTTTAAAGATGAAAAAATTTTTGAAATTTCTTCATAATTTTTATATCCAATTTCTTTTTTAATAGAACATCCTGAGACAATTATAGGAAATGATAAACTAAAGATTGATAATGATAAAAGCATTTTTTTAAAAACTCTCATAAATTCACCTTTGTTAAAAAACAAAAAGCAACAAACTAGATATGTTACAAATATGTACTAATAGTTTGTTGCTTTTTATAAATAAATTTACTAATATGGAGAACTTGGAATAACTGGCCCAGAAGAACCACCATCATCTTCTTCATTATCAGTATTACTAGAATTATTTCCATTGTTGCTTTGCCCTTGACCATATTTTTGAAAAAACGTTGCAGGATCATCACATGAAGTTAATGCAATTGGAAGAACAAACAATAGTCCAAATATTGGTAATAATAAAATATATTTTCAACTAAATTTCATAAATTATCCTTTAGTATTTTTTTTCTTTTTGTTAACATAAATTTTGATAAAGATTACCACTACTATGATTATAATACCAATAAATACAATTGTGCCAATAATAGCAAATAAAATTGTTGAATTATTTTTAGTAGGATAGGTATAATCTATTCCTTGATTGTTAATATAAGTTTTTGAATCCATTAAATCATTTTTATAATCATAGAAATTATGTAATTGATAAAAAGGTTCATGAATATCAACAATACCTTGATAATTTTTTAAATAATTTTGATTTGGATTAAAATTATATATTTTTGTTGGCCTAATAATATCAAAAGTTGCAGCAATTGGAAAATTATTAGCATTTATAGAATTGTATGCTGAAAAATCATCAAGATTATATACATTTTTTAAAAAGAATCATGTTGTTTCAATAACAGTAGATGAATATTGCAAACCAGTTAAAATAGTTTTTGTATTCTCTGATAAATTTACTGAATTTCCAAAAAAAGGTTGATAATTACTATCTTCTTTTTGTTTCTTATTATCTCAAGACAAAAACATTTCTCAAGGAAAATTCTTTAAATAAATTGGTTTAAAATTTTTATTAAACATAAATGAATTTAAATATTTTTGAACTTCTAAAGTATAACGTGGATGATTTTTAAAAATTCAATTGTATTCTTTAGGGTTGTATTTTTTCAACATTGCTTCTGTTATTTTATTTAGTTCTTCTTTTCTTTGAGGATAAAACTCACTTTCATCTGTTATTAGAGAATCTCCAATATAAATAACATTTTTCTTATTTTTGTCATATAAATCTTTATTTTCCAAAATTAAATCTTCAAAAGAATTAATATTAGATCAATTAAAAAATCTTTCATATAAGCTAACAAAATCATTAAAATATTTTGCTTCATTATTTTTATTAAATAATAAATTGGCCATGCTATAGTAATCATATTGATATTCATAAACTTGATAAAAATTATATCCTGATGTTAATTTATAATATGGCGAATTATAATAACTTGCTATATTAAAAATATTAATATAAGAATTATCTAATAAAAAATCATAAATTGATGTAGATTTAAATTCATTATATAAGCTATTATTAATATCATTTTTATAATCATTAATTTTTTTATTAGCATCAACTTTTGATAATTGACTTTTTAGACTATTTAATCTCTCAACAAAGTTTAAAGCAAAATATTTAGTTTGATAATTTCCATCAGAAATAACATTAATTTTATTAGTATATTTTAACATCTCATAAAATGCTAAACTGTTTGAATTATCATTGCTACCATTTCATAATTCTTCTATATTAATATCAGATATCCATAAATCAATTTTAAATGATTCATTAAAAATCATTTTAAAATAATTTATTAGTTCAAAAATCATTGTTGAATCAAGTCAATTATCATATGGATGATTAATAGCATGATTTAAATCATATGTATTGGTAATAATGTTTAAATTATTATAATTTTCTCTATAATAATTAAAATTTCATTTATTACTATCATAATCTTTTTCATTAACTAATCAATAATATTTATTTACATTTTGACTTCCATTTACTTTATTATTTATTAACATGTAATTTGTAGCTATTAATGCTTGTTGATAAATTAAAGAAACATCGCGAGTTATAAATAATTGAATATTATTATTAAGACTACTACTTTGAATGCTGTTTATTCATTGATCAAATTTATTATCACTATTTTTTTGTGATAATACTTTGTTTTCAACAACATTTTCAATATTATTATTTAAATGTAATGTTGCAAATGATAAACTAGAAAAAGCAAATTGCAAGGATACAATTATATTAGTTAATTTCATAAATTTAGAAATCTAAAAATTTACTTTTAGAATAATCAAAACCAAGACCAGATAAAAGTTGTTTTGTTATGATTATATATCCATTAGTATTGTAATGAACATTATCAGCAGCAAAAAGTTGTTGCATTAAAGCAGAATTTGTTGTTGTATTACCAATATCACTTTGAATAACACGATCAATAGAAGATGTTGAATCTATATAAAGAACATCAGCTTTATCTTGAGCAAAATTTTTAAGTGCTTCATTAGATTTTGTTACAGATGTTTTTAAATTATTAATATTAGATGTTTGAAGATAATAATTTGGTATAGAAGATATTATAAATCATCCATTTGGATTAATTTTTTTATATTCTTCATATGTTTTTTGAATATTAGTTTGAATATATGTAGCAGCATTTTGTCCAGTAGAATCAGATTTATAACTTATTAAATCATTTGTACCCATCATAACATGGAAAACATCAAGTTTATATTTTGTAAATAAAACATTCATAAATGAAAACTCACCAGTATATGTTCCTCCATAAACGCCACCATTTATGAACACATCATTTTTTCTATTATGCTCATTTTTTATTAAATATCTTAAATAATCTACATAACTTTTATATCCTTTTGTATTATATGATGCACATGTCAATGAATCCCCAAAAAAATATCATTTAGCACTATTTAATCCTTTTAGATAAGATTGAAAATTTGCCACTTTATCTTTTTGTGCTTCATCAACTACAACATATGAATTACCAGATGATAAATTATGTGTAGGTTGAGAATAATTAATATAAGAACCTGTCAAATTTCTAGTTAATGGATCAATAGCATCTGGATACAATGATTGTATAGATTGATTAAACAATTCTAATTGTCCATATTGATTCAATGTTCCATTTTCATTTATACATAAATCAACAAATTTTTCTGTTGGTGAAATAATAGTTTTTTTAGATGACATTTCAGCATGATTAACAACATTAATACGGTTAAGTTTTTTAGGATTATCTCAATAATTTTTTGCAATTGTTTCTTGAATAGCATTACTTATCAATTGGTTTTTATTATTAAAAGAATCATTATTAGTTTGATAATGATTTTTAATAATAACCATTCCTGTATCATTTCTTAATGATAAAGACTTATCTATAAATGTTTTTAAATAATTTTTAAAATCATTTACATCAATATCATTTACATCTTTTGTATCAACATTATAAATAGTTGTTAAAATATCATAACTTTTAGTAACATTGTCAAACATATCAACAGCATTTTTAATTGTATATCCTGGAGATGTTACATCAAACATAACTCTTTTGCCATAAATATATTTTAATTTAGTTACATCGCTTTCTAATTTGTAAGGAGAAGATACTCTTGTATAATCTTCAAATAATTCAACTTGATTTCTATATCCATTATTATCATATAAATCATAGTTAGTATATGAAACATCATCACCACCAAAAAAAGCAAAATTATTAGCAAACACTCTTGCTTGTTTCATATTATTTTGAATTGATGCTCCTAATGATAAATCTGAAAAATTTGATTCTTTACATGATGTTAATGGAACTGCAATAACTGGCAAAACAAATGGAAGTAAAAATAAACTTTTTTTTAATTTCATAAAAACTCCTTATTTAAAGTTATAATTTTCTACTTGTCATCAACAAACAAATTTTCAAAACGATCAAGTTTTAGTAAATCTTTGTTTCATTGCACCATTTTTTGTCATCAAGGGATAGATGTAACAAAACGACAAATCATATCAAATGTTATTGATATCATTAATAATGCTAAAAACAATACAGCAAAAATTAATAATACATAAGCTGATCATTGTTCTGGAGTTCCAACTCATAACCCAAACATGAACACTGTCTTTTGATATAACAGTGTTTGCATTATACTTGATAATCACATATTTCCAAGATCAGCATTTACTTGGTTGTATAAGATAAAAGTTTTACCCAAAGCATTTCAATGGAATAGAAATATAAACATTGTTAATGTTGAAATGTAATTAACATATGCATTATTTTTTACTTTGATATTATAAAACAATCCAAATAATGATATTGCTGATATGATTACAAAAGGATTTGAATATTCATACAGCATATTTGAATATGTTCAAACAATCATCAAATATTGAATACCAAAATTTACAATATATATTAGTAATCATCCTCATCATTTTCATCTAGCAAAGAAATTATGAGCAATAATTCATTGAACAACAACATAGATAACTAAAAAGTTAATTACATTATAACCACGATTTGTAACAGCATCTTTTATTTTTGTTGAAAGAACTATACCCAAAGAGCCATCTCATAATCCTGTGCCAAATAACATTGCTAAAAATTTTCATAGCAAGAACACTATTATCACAACAAAGAATGCAACATTTATTCCATTTAAAGTTAATTTTTTAAACATATAGTTTACAAAAGGAACAATCAATAGGAAAGCAAAATAAGCAGTGAAATATCATGGGTCTTCTATATAGAATCAAATAATTGCATTAACTCATTCCTCAGTACTAATTTTTTGTGGCCAAATAGCTCACTTAATTGCAGTCATCATAAGCAATATAAATGTAATCAATAAATACATTTTTATTAGCTTATAAAACTTAATCTTCATGGACTTGTTCTCAAGAAAACAAGAAACAACAACAAACAAATTAACACATGGAATTGATAAAATTTGGAAAAAATGCAATGCATAAGCATTATTACCAGCATATTGATAAATTTCAGTAACTGATCCACCATTTATAGCTGCTCAACCTAATGAAGACTGAATTGTGTGTGTTAACACAACAAGTAAGATTGCAAGTATTTTAACTCATGCAATATTTGTCTCCATTTTTTGATATCTTTGTAAATTAAAATTTTTCTTAATAGAATCTTTAAAACTAATTATTTGAACATTTTTATTTTTGTGTTTATTATCAACATCTCCAAAAGTTACAACATTACTTTTATATTTGTCTGCATCATTATTAGAAACATCATTAATTGTTTGATTTTCTTTATTAAGAATTGGTTCTTTTTTTACATTTTCAAAATCAATATCTTTTTCAATTGATCTTATGACTTCTTCTCTTTTTCTGTTCATAATAATTTCCTAAATTAATTTCAATTTATTAATTAGTTATAGGAGAAATAAAATATTTTTAAGATTTGCTTTATAAAAATTTAAATTATTAAAATACTATTTATTTCAATTTAATAAAATATAGAAATAATCTCTTATTTTATTCTTATAGAATATTTTTACTTATAACATAAAATATTTTATGCAATTTTGTATAAAGACATTTAACAAAAAAGCAATTATCAATTAATAAAATAAAATCACTAAAACTCAAAAAAGTTAATAAACTTTTTTATTAGTTCTCCTAATTTATTATTTATCATAGTAAGACATAATTTATTAAAAAACTATATTTTAGAATAAATAACAAATGCTAAATACCATCTTACCATTACCTTAATTTTAACTCATAATAATTAAAATAATTATTAAATAAATATTTAACATTTAAAATAAAAAACTCAATAGAAATTCTATTGAGTAAAAAATAATTTATTCGTCAGCAATTACATTATTTTTAAATTGTGAATTATACAATTTTGCATAAAAACCATTCTTAATTTTTAATAATGATTTGTGATTACCTCTTTCAATAATAGTACCATCATTTATAACTAAAATTTGATCAGCATTTTTTATAGTTGATAATCTATGAGCAATTACAAATGAAGTTCTTCCTTTCATAAGTCTCAATATTGCTGACTGAATATTAACCTCAGTTCTTGTATCAACAGAACTTGTTGCTTCATCTAATATTAGAATATTTGATTTAGAAATAACAGCACGTGCTATAGCTAATAATTGTCTTTGCCCCTGTGATAAATCTTTACCATTAGAAGTTAAAACAGTATCATATCCATTTTCAAATTGCATAATAAAATGATGAGCATTGGCAATTTTTGCTGCTTCTATAACTTCTTCATCTGTTGCATCTAAATTACCATATCTAATATTTTCTTTAATTGTTTCAGTAAATAAATATGTATCTTGCAAAACTATAGAAATATTATCTTTTCAAGATTTTTCTTTTATATCAGTAATTTCATTATTATCTATAAAAATTTGACCAGAATTGTAATTATAAAATTTTGTTAATAAATTAATTATTGTAGTTTTTCCAGCTCCTGTTGGACCAACAATTGCAATAATTTGTCCTGGTTTAGCATCAATGTTAGCATTTTTTAAATTTAGTGTTTCTGGAGTATAACCAAAATTAACATTTTTAAATTGTACATGTCCTTTAACATTTGTTAATTCTTTTGCATCTTTTTTATCTTTTGGTTCTACTAAATTTATAATTTCAAATACACGTTCAGCTCCAGCAATACCTTGTTGAACAACATTCATTGTACTTAATAATTGACTAATTGGATTGATTAAATTTCTAACTAACAAAGGAAATGTGCCAAGAAATGCAATAGTAATTTTTCCACTACCATCAAATCCACCAACACCACCTGCTATTATATTGTTTAACGCAAAAGCCACTGCAATACAACTTACCACAAGTAAAATAATATTACTTACAAAACTAAATCAAGGAAACATAAAACCAGAGTATGTTTGAGAAATAATTGATGTTTTAACAATATCATTATTTAGATTAAAAAATTTATTAGCAACAAAGTCTTGTTTATTTAACAAATTAGCCATTTTTTGACCACTAATCATTTCCTCAATATAACCATTTAAATCACCAATTTTTTCTTGCTGCTTAAAAAAGTAAGGTTGTGCTTTTTTAATAAAAATAACACTAGCACTCATTAATAGTGGCAATATTACAATAGCAATTAGTGTAATGAAAGAACTCATTACTATCATTATTACAAAAGAAATAAATACTGTTATAATACTTTGAATAAATTGACTTAAACTTTGTGTTAACCCTTGACTCAAACTATCAATATCATTTGTCATTCTACTCATTAAATCACCACTTTGATGAGTATCAAAATAAGATATTGGCATTTTTTGTAATTTTTCAAATACTTCTTTTCTTAATTTTGCTGACGTTTTTTGAGAAATACTAATCATTAAAATGTTTTGACAAGTTTGAGATAAACAATATACTAAATAACAAACTAATATTATGAAAATTGATATAATGAATGCTCTTGGGTCATCTCAACTATATCCACCAGTAAGAAATCTTAAAAACGCTGTATTTCCTAATCCATTTTCATCTCAAGATATTTTTGGAACAAAAAAGAATTGAATAATTTGTCCAAAAGCAATTGAAGCAAATAAATATAAACCAATTCCTATAAATGAAAAGACTATAGAAATAACAATTAATTCTTTTCTGCCTTCAATTCGTTTAAAGATATTTTTAAGTGTGTGCTTTGAATTTTTGGCTTTTTGCAGCACAAATTTATTATTGAACTTAGACATTTTTTTGCTCCTCCTTGCTCAATTGTGAATTAGCAATATCTTTATACAAAGCACAACTTTTAATTAATTGACTGTGTTTTCCTTGACCTACAATATTTCCATCTTCTAAAACAAGAATTTTATCAGCATCTTTAATTGAATTTATTTTTTGAGCAATAATAATTGTTGTTGTTCCCTTCATATACTTTTTAATGTTTGATCTTAATGTTCTATCAGTTAATGCATCTAGTGCACTTGTTGAATCATCAAGAACAAGTATTTTAGGTTGTCTTAAAATAGCTCTTGCAATTTGCAATCTTTGTTTTTGCCCACCAGATAAATTTTTTCCACGTTGTTCAACAACATGATCATATTTATCATCAAATGATTCAATAAAAGGTCTAGCACATGCAATCATTGTAGCTTTATCAATTTCTTCATCTGTAGCATCTAATTTCCCAAAAAGTAAATTTGATTTTATAGTTCCAGAAAATAAAATAGATTCTTGTAACACTTGACCAATTGAATCATTTAGATTTTGTGAATTAATTTCATTAACATTTTTATCATCAATATAAATTGAACCTTCTGTTGTTTCATATATTCTTGATAACAAATTAATTATTGTAGATTTACCACTGCCTGTTGGTCCAATTATTCCAAGGGTTTGCCCTTCTTTTAATTCAAAATTTATATTAGTTAATGCATTTTCAGCACCTTTGTTAAAAGAAAATGAAACATTTTCAAATTTAATACTTGGTTTTTCTATAAATACATTTGAATTATTTAATTTAATATCTTCTTGTTCATTTAATACTTGATTGATTCTAATTGCTGAAATTCTTGATCTTAGCATTAACACTAAAACCATTACAGTCATTATTAATCCACCAGTTACATAACCTAAATATTGACTAAAAGTAATAACATTAGCTGCTATATTAAAAGCATCAATATTTGGTGATTGATTTGTTCCAAAATTATTAGTCTCTTTTGCAATAATTATTAATGACATCATTGCTAAATTTGTAATAAAAGTAATTATAGGTATCAAAATGTTTAATATTGTAAAAGCTTTTGTTGAAACTTTTTGTCATTCATCATTAACCACATTAAATTTACCATTTTGAATTTCTTCTAAATTAAATGATTTTACAACTCTTACACCCAAAATATTTTCACGCGACACTTTGTTAATAGAATCCAAAATTTGTTGATTTCTTGTAAATAAAGGAATAACCTTAATTGAACAAATAATTATTACAACAAGCATTGTTGGGATCATAACAGCAAGAGATATTGATAATGATGGACTTGTTAATAAAGAAAAAATTAATCCACCAATAAATAAGAATGGCGCTCTAACCATCATACCTAACATAAGTATTCATATTGTTTGAACTTGTACAATATCATTAGTAAGTCTAGTAATTAAACTAGATGTACCAAACTTTGCAATATTACTTGCTGACAATCCTTGAATTTTTTTAAATAAATTATTTCTAGTAACTTTTGCAACTTCAACTGCAACATTTGCTCCAATGTAAACAGAAGCTAATCCAAAAATTATTCCAGCAACAGAAAAACCAACCATCATTAATGAACAGACTAATAAAGATTTTTCTAATGGTAAAGTCATTATTCAATCTTTATAAATAAAAACTATATCAACTGTCTTTATGTCAGGATCAATTTTTTGTTCATAGTGTGCACTCAAAGTTTGCGTTAAACCACCAAGCATACTTGGAACCAATAAATCTGTTATAACACCTAAAAAAACAAGTGTAACACCAAGTAATGCTAATATTTTATATTTAGTACTTATAAAAGAGAATAACTTTCACATAGCAACTCCTTTAAGATAATAAACACTTTTAAAAAAAGATTATTAAATGATAACACAATTATAAAAATTACATTTAAAAATATGTAGATAGTAAATAAAAATTCCTATAACTTTAATATTATAGGAATTTGATTTTAATTTAATTAAATTTCACTTAATTTTGACATATCCACATCTTTTTTTTGCTCTTCGCTTGCACTAAACAATGGAAATGTTCTAAGATTATCTTTATATGCAATACAGATATTTGGAAATGTAAGAATATCAGCATTGAAACGTTGTGCTATTTGATTATATAATCTTCTAGATGCAGCAATTTCACCCTCAATATATTGACTACTACTCATTAACTCACCAATTACTGAACTACCCTTCAAATCAGGATATGCTTCTAATTGAATATTAATATTTCTTGCTAATGAAGAAATAGCTTGATCTTTAGCTTGAATGTCTGCTGGAGTAGCTTGAGCACCACTACTTCTCATTTTTGTTATGTTTGTTAGCGTTTCTTTTTCATGCTTTAAATAACCTTTTGTTTGTTCTAACAACTTAATTAAAGTATCAGCACGTTTTGTTAAATTAACATCAATAGCTGCTGCTGCATTATTTACTTCCATTTGTTTTTCTACCCAAACATTTCTTTTCTTAATTCTGTTTACTCATCAAATTATTCCTGGCAGAATTAATGGAAATCAAGAAAAGAATATTAAAACATTAAATAAAGTCTTTTGTCCACTTGTTGGATTAGCTACAATTTCTGTATTATCAACATTTAAAGATGTTCCTTGTGGATTAGCTGGTTTTCTAGTGTCTACTAACATCTTAAATACTCCTTTGTATTAGATTTTGCCAATTAATAAATTATACATTATTTTGCAATTCAATATAAAATTTTAATTAAAAAAAATTTACATTAGAAAATCTACGAATTATATTTGTAATAGTTTTATAAACTTTTTCATCTACAACATCATAATTATTGACTGAAATGTATATACCATGTTCATCAAGTCTTAATGATGCTTCTAAATTTAATTGATTATTTAAATTATTAAACTCCTTAGCAAATTGAATTAATAAAGAATTATTTGGAGAGTTTTCGAATTTTCTTGGATCATTTGTTCAAATACCTTCTTGATTAATTAAGTTGTAAAATTCTTTATTTACATAATGATTTTCAGAAATAATATTTTTTAAATTTTTACCTATTATGAATGAGCTTGTAGTTTTAAAAGACTTATAAAAGACAATCAACATCTTTTTTTCTTCCATTGGGAAAAATTTATCATATTCTACAGTAATAACTTTTGTCCCAACATTAAAACCATGAACAGCAACATTTTCATAATGTTTTTCCGACCTAAAAGAATGCATATTCAAAATAGCTATTTGACAATCATTTTCTTTTATAACTTTATTTGTTGTAAATCATATTGGTCTTTTTGGAATCTCTTTACTTTTAAAAGAATAAAACTTTGGATCTAAAAACTTATCTATAGAATCAATTGGTTCAATTAAATCTATTTTTTCAATTTCTTGAACTTCCAAATTAGAATCTGAAGCAATTAAATAATTACCATTTTTTCTATATCACTCTCTTGATATTCCAGGAACCAATAATGGAATTTGCAGCATTTTTGTAAATCTATCAAAATAACTAAAAACTATTTTTTTAATTTTTGACTTAATTAAATCAAATGTAATATGTTCATTGTAGTTTACAAGTTGTAAAGCATCTAATGTCTTATTAATTTTCTTTAATGAATCAAAATCAAATGTTGAGTTTTGAACAACTGCTCTATCTCCAACTTTTAAAAAATTAAAAACATTTGATTTTTGTAATTGATATCACTTAACAAAATTTTCTTGTGTTTGGATTGTAAAAAATTGAGATAAATCTGATTGTCTATTAGAATAATCTACAACTTTAACAAGTTTAATAAATTCTTTATTTTCCAATAAAATATTTTTATCATATGAAGGATTATTAGTAGAAATAGTTAGATCTTTTAAATAGTTTGTTTTATAAATTAATAAATTTTTTTCATCAATAAAAGGTGTGTTTTCATAATGGTAAGCAGTTAATGTTTCTGAACCAGTATGCGATTCACCATCTGAATAATAAGTATAATAAAAAGTTTCTGATGCAGAATATTCAACTTCTCTATAAACTAATTTTCTTGCAACTACATCATAAAAAGGTGAATTTTTTACAATACCTGTGATTCCAGAATAAATGTCAATTAATTCCTTATCATTGATTTCTTTAAATAATAATGATTGGTTAAAGTTATTAATAGCTTTAATTCCAAAATACTCAAAAATAAAAGAATAAATATCTTTTAAAGTTATTGTTGAAAAGGAAGCAAACACTTGATTACATTTTATGTAAATTAACTTATTAATATGATCATTTTTTTCTTTTTTAAATGAACAAAAATTATTAATTATATTTCTATTTTTTTTATATATAGATCAAAAGCAAAAACCAATTAAAAGAAAAAATAATATAAAAATAATAACATTTCAAAATTGTAATGATGATATTTTGTCACTTATCCTTCTTTGTTCTATTTCTTCTTTTAAAAGTTGAATTTCAGAATCACACTTATTTATAAGATTATAATTTGGTTTAGTGTCTTCCATTTCTTTTTCAAAAAATAAATCTAGAGGTTTGTCTAAATTACTCATAATATATTTTGAAAAATTGTCTATAGGGTTAACAAAAATATTTTTAAAATCTATTTTTTTATTCACATTAACCTCCAAGTATAAAAATAACATTATTTATAAATTTATTATTAAATATGTTTTAACAATTTATATATAAAATTTTATACTAAAAACTTTTTTTTAAATAAAAAACAATAAAATAAAAACTAATAGCTTAGTAATATAAGTGTTGCATTAACTATTAGTTTTTATTTTAAAATCATATAATTAAGTTGAGAAAATTTATAAATCATTTCTATAATTTCATCTATAATTGAATCACTTACTTTTTGTGTATTATCTATTGAAACATATAATCCAGAATCATCTAATCTTAAACATGCATTAAGATCATATTTATTATTTAATTCATTAAATTGATTGGCTATATCAAATAATATAGAAGAATTTGGAGAGTGTTCAAAATCTAATGGATCATTTGTTCAAATATTATTTTTCAAAACATTATCAAAAAAGTCTTTATTTACATAATGGTTTTGACTAATAAGTTTAGAAAGTGTTTTCCCAATAATAAAAATTGTTCTTGTAATTAATCTTTTATATAATGTTATCAAGTACTTTTTTTCTTGAATTTTAGAAAACACATTATAAGAATATTGACTTGTATGTCCACCAATATAATGACTAGCGGTTTTTTTCTGCATTGAAAAAGAATGCATCATTAATCTACCAACTAAACAATTATGTCTAGTTTTAGTAACTTTTTCTTGAGTAAATCATATTTTTATTTTAGGTACTGAACCATTTGTAAAATTATAATATTTTTCATCCATGAATTTATCAATTGAATCAATTGGTTCTAAGTTAGTTATGTCATCAATATTTTCAACCGCAAAATCAGATTCAGTAGCTATTAAATAATCACCATCATTTCTATATCACTCCCTTGCTATACCAGGGACTAGTAATGGTAATTGTAACATTTTAGCAAATCTATCAAAATAATCAAAAACATTTTTTTTAATAGCATTTTTTATCATATTTATATTAATTCTAGAATCATATCTAATAGCAACTATAGAATCTATTGTTTTATTTATATTTCTTAAATTATTAAAATCATAAGTGTAATTTTTAACAACAAACTTATCATAGATCTTAACAAAATCAAATACTCTTTGATTTTGAAAATTATATCATTTCACAAAATTATCTTGAGCACGCAGTGTAAAAAATTGTAATGTATCCTCTTTATTATTTGTATAATCTACTACTTTAACTTTTTCAGAAAATTCTTTATTTTCAAAGAAATTATTACTTTCATATTTTGCAGAATTATTAGCAATGGTTAAATTAGTTAAAAAATTAGTTTTAAAAATTAGTAAATTTTTTTCCTCTATTACTGGAACATATGATTGAATATTTGTTTCACCATTATTATTTGTCGATTTTAATTTCTCATTAATTTCATGATCACTTACAACTGTTTCAGAAAAAATTAAAGAATTACTTTTATAAACAAGTTTTCTTGCAATAACATCATAAAATGGTGTGTTGTTAACAATTCCTGTCATCCCTGAATAAATATCTATTACATCTTTATCATTTATTAAATTTAATATTTCTTTTTGATTAAAATTATTTAAAACTTTCATCCCTAATTTTTCAAAAACATATGAATATATATCTCTTAATGTAATAGTGGTAAATGAATAATATATTTGTTCGCATTTTAATTTAACTAATTCATTAATTCTTTTTTTCTTTTCAGAATGATATTTTGAAAAATCATTAATTATTCTATTGTTTATTAAATATATAGGAAACATTAAAAAACCTATAAGAAAGAAAAATAAAAAAAATATAACAGAGTTAACTGTATATCTAGATGAAATTTTATCTTTATTTTTTCTTTGTTTAATTTCTTCTTTAATTTTATTTATTTCTAAATCACAATTTTGAATTAAATTATAATTAGGTTTTGTATCCTTAAATTCGTCTTCAAAAAATGAATCAACTATTTCATTTAAATTAGACATAATATGTTTATAAAAACCATCAATAGGATTTAAAAATAGAGATTTAAAATCTACTTTCTTTATCACTTTATTCCTCAAAATAATAAATATCTACTAAGTAAATTATAAATTAATAAAAAAATATTAATAATCTTATTTGATTATTAATATAAAATTACATATTTTCTTTAATTTAAATATCAATAAATTTCTAAAATATTAAAATTATTTTAATGATTCAGGAAAACCAATTTCCTTTTCATATATTTGACCACTAATATTGTCATTTTGGAAACTTTTAATTTCTTTATTAACTAGTATTCAATTAACAATATTACAAATAACTCCTAATAAAAAAATAGACAATATTGACATAGTTATATAAATCCATTTGTTTTTTGATGACACAAGTTCAATCGAATAAAAAATACTTTTAATATTAAAAAATAAACATAACATGAAAGTTAAAACAGTATATGCTATATAAATTCCAACAAGTATTGTAGCTACTTTTCTATAATATTCTGCATCATGAGTAGATAACTTATATGAAGAATCAAAATATCAACTAGTTAATGCAATATAAACAGGTAAAAGATAAAGAGAACAAAATACATATATAATGCTTCAGATGCCACTAAATTTTTCACAAAAATGAACATGCTTTAATTTATCCAATTCTGACATAAATTCCTCCTTTAAATAAAATGCAATAAAAATTATTGTTTAAATTAGTAATGTACAAAAAACATTTATACATACTTTTATTCTAATATGTTTAAAACTAATTAATAAAAATAATTGAATTTATATTGAATTTGATAAATATATATAAAAAAACACTCATCAACTGAGTGTTTTAAAAACTAATAAATAGATTGTGAAGGAGCTGTTGGCTTTTCTCCTACATAAGTTTGTCCATAAGTATCACTTGGATTATTTTCAATATCTTTTATTTCAGTTTTACAAACTATAAAATTTACTAGATTTGAAATAACACCAAGAAAGAAAATAGCTAATATAGGCATTATTAAATACAATGATTTATTTTTTGATTTAACTAACCTTGATGAGCAAACTATACTTTTAATGTTAAAAATAAGATTAATAATAAATGTTATCAAACTATATAAACCAATAATAGCAAATATTATAGTTGAAGATATTAGTGGTGTATCAGTTGTAGATGTATTTGGTGAATTTTCATATATATTATTATTGTTATTAACCACAGAATTTGCAATAAAAACAGAATTTAAAATTAAAAGTAAGATAAATACAATCACAAAAACAATTTGTCATGTAAGATTAAATTTCTCAATCTTTTTTAGTTTTTTTAATTTTTCTAGTTCTTCAGACATAAGACCTCTTTATAATTCTTATTAAACATTTAACAGTCAATTGAAAGAAACAATCAACAATTAACAAATTTTAATACTTTAAAAGTAAAAATAAATTAATATTAATCAATCAAATCCACCTATATTAATAGTAAAACAAATTCAATAAATTTACAAAACTAAATATATAATAAATAAAAAGCTTTTATTGTTTTGGGTTCAAAGTATGAATAGCATTAAATATATATTTACAGATTTAGATGGAACACTATTTAAATCAAGTAGTGAAAATGATAAGAAAATAGATCCAAAATTTGCACGTACAATTAATTCGCTTCCAAATTATGGAATAAATTTTTCTATTGCAACAGGACGTGATTATTTAAATGCAAAAAAAATACTAGAGTTAAATGGAATAAATAACTATGATTATATTATAGGTTGCAATGGAGCTCAAATATACAATAGAAGTTTGAATCAATTAATTTTTGTAAGAACTTTTACAGAACAAGAACACAACTATGCTATGAAAGCATTTGAATATATAGATAGAAAATATCCTAATCAATTATATATGTATGGATATTCATTAGGCAAGACATTAACACATATTACTTTTTATATAAAAGAAAATGAGAACATTAATGTATTACAAAGCACAAATTATATGCTTAATAGATTCAAAGAAACTGGTATTGGTTTATTAGTTAGAAGTTCTTTTTCTACATCTTTATTAAAAAATGCATATAAAATCACAATAGCATTTGTAGACTATAAAATGCCTATAGAAAAAAGATTGCATATAACATCAGATTTACAAGCTAAATTTCCAGATCTTTGATATTTAACAACTAGTACAATTGAAATTACTCCAAAAAATATTGATAAATATGCTGCAATTCAAATGATTAACAAAAAATATTATAAGGGAAATAATGAAGAATTTGCTGTCTTTGGAGATGGAGGAAATGATATATCTATGCTTTATAATTTCAACAACAGTTTTTCTAGACATGATACATATCCATTTGTAAAAAATGTTGCAAAAAATATTATCGAAAACAAAAGCTCATATTTTGTAGAAGATGTTATTAATAAAATTATTAAAGAAAAAAATAATTTTAATTAAAAAAGATGTTTGGTAAAAAACATCTTTTGCTCGATTGAAATATGAAGTGCAACACATATTGTAAAATATATGTGCACTTCATTTTTTTGTTTACATAAAATAGGACAAAAGAAAAAGGTGCCCTTATTTTTTCACAACAACGAGACACCCACTATGTTATACAACCATTTATCAGAAAAAGAAAGAGCATTAATTGAATTTATGTTCTACCAAGAAAAAAGATCTTTAAACTCAATTGCAAAAGAATTGAATAGACACAGATCTACAATATCAAGAGAATTAAAAAGAAATGAATCTTGTGGAATATATAATTCTAATAATGCTCATAAAAAATATTTAAATAGAAAATGAAATTCTCATGCTTTTTATCTTGATAGATACAAAAGTTTTACAGATCTATTTTTAGATAAATTTAAAAAAATAGATTATGGAGTTGAAGCCACTTGTCATTATATTAAAACAAATTATCCTTGTGTCAAAACACCAACTGCTAGACAAGTTTTTAATTGAATAAAATCCAATAGATGAAAATTAAAAAGATCAGATAGGCTTAGAAAAGGATATGTAAAAGGAAGAAAAAGACATAAAGGTATGTTTTCTAAATTTGATGAAAAATATGTATTTCCTTTTTGAGCTAGACCTTCTAAAATAGAAAAAAGAGAAGAATATGGACATTTTGAAGCAGATTTAATTATTGGAAAAAGAAAAGCTGGATATAGTAATTTGCTAACTCTAGTAGAAAGAGTTACAAGAATGACATATATTATTAAAGTCAAAAATAAAAATTCTTTTACAATAAATTCAACAATTAAAAAATTAGTTGAACAAAATAATTTAAAAGTAAAAACAATCACAATAGATAATGGAATTGAGTTTAATAAAATAGGAATCCTTTCCTATTGATTAAATTGCAAAATATATTATTGTGAACCATATGCTTCATTTCAAAGAGGAAGCAATGAAAATGCTAATGGTATTATTAGAAGATTTTATAAAAAAGGAACAGACTTTGATTTATTAACAGATGATGATGTAGTTAGACTACAAAATAGGATAAACCTCATGCCAAGAAAAATGTTTGGTTTTAAATCAAGTTATGAAATAAATAAACATTATATAGAAAGGTAATAAAAACTCATAACCATTTTATTGGCTATGAGTTATAAGTTGTGCTATTATGATGTTGCACTTCATATTTCATTTAGGGAAAAAAGATGTTTGGTAAAAAACATCTTTTTTTATTATTATAATTTGTTTCAATATTTATTCATCTTTTCATAATTTTTTATTATTTGGATTATATGTTCCAAATTTTTCAAGTCTTTCAATATCACTTTTCATATAAATAATTTTAACTAAATTACCAATGAAACCTATTAAAAATAAAGATAATAATGAAATGACTAAATAAAACATTCTACTTTTTCATATATCTAATTTTGATGTTATTTCAATACTTCTAATATTAAGAATAATCAATAAAATTATTGTAAAAATTCCATAAATTCCTAATAATGCAAACAATGCAATTCCAACTCCAATTTTTATATCACTTGTAAAATCAATTCTATTATATAAATATTGTTGTTGTGAATTAGAAAATACAAAAATAAGAAGAGAAGCAACAATAGAAATAATTATAAAAATAACAAAAAAAGTAACTGATAAAATAAATGATAACTTTTCTACAAGTAAAGCTTTTTTTAATGTATCTACTTCAACCATAGTTTCTCCTATACAACACTATAATCCAAAATAAGATTATTGAATAAATGATTATTAATTATATTATTGAATGTCATTTTATATTAATAAAAAATTAAAAATTCATAAAAAGAATCATGAATTTTTAATTAAATTTATCCTTTTTTAAACTTTGATTTCAAAACCTTTGTTCCAAAATAAATTAGAATACCAACCAAAATTGATACAAGAACTGTTCCAATTGAAATGACTGCAATATTGACAGGAGTTAATCCCTCCTTTGTATTATCTACAGTTAATATTGTAAATACCATTCCAAAAAAATTAATGAATCCAATTAATGATGCTATCACATATGCAAATAAAACACTTTTTCTTTCTTTATCTTTTTTTGACAATTCATCTTTTTGTCTAATTTCAATTATTAACATTTCAATTGAATTTTTTAAATCACTTAATTCATTTATTTTATAAACAATATTTTTAATTCCAGGCATCCCATAAAAACTATCATATCAATTAAAAATTAAATTCTCTAATGCCACTAATTTATTTTTGTGATATATGTCAATTTTATTTTGTACATCATAATTAAATTCTGACTCAATATGAATTCTTTTTCATAATCTTGCTTGTGCATAAATTTGTGATCAAAAATAATTTTCATAAAGTCCAGTATACATAGTTTCAGAATGCAATTCATTATACATAGTTTCTGTATTGTTTTTAATAATTAACATACTAGGTTCATTACTAATAAATGTAATGTAATCATAGTTTAACTCACATCTAGACTTTTCAATTTTCTCACCAAGTGATTCACTAATTTTAAATTTTTGTAATGAATTTTTATTAATAATATCTTCAAATTGTTTGTATTCAATAAAATATCCTGTAGATTCATCCATTCCAAAAAGTTCAGGAGAAATTGTTGTTAAATAAATCATTCTTAATTCATTATTTCTAGAAAATATTTCATATTCATTAATAAATGGTTCATTTTCTTTTCTATATAATTCAATAGTAACAATTGGTTTACCAAATGAATTCAAATCATAAGATTTTTGTTCATTAAGTGTGTCAATTATATCTTCATAACTTTTAATTTTATTTAATTTAACATTTCTATTTTTATCTGTGTAATTATCAAATAGAAAATGACCTATTTCATAAAAATCTGTTTCAGGATCTTGATTGGTATTTGAATTCATAAGTTGAGGTTTATCCAATAAACTTAAAATCATTTCAGGTTTTTCATTAGTAAAATATTTTTTTAACTCTTCATACAAAGACAACATTATAATTGTTACAATTAAAATTGAATAAAACATAGTATTTTCATAATATTCTTTTTTATCTTTAGTAATATTTAAAAAATTTAAATATTTTCTATTAATTAAATCAACCCAATTATCTTTTAAATTTTCAATTGAAACTTGTTTAAAATCAATATTATATTTAGCTTTTGATCATACTTTTCTCTTCTTGTGAGATGATTCAAAACTTTCAATCATATCCAACATATTATTTAAAGAAATTGGATATAATTGTTTTCCAATAAAGTGTTTAATTAATGAATACAAATATATATCTGAAATAACTTCTGGAAAACTTATTCCTAATTTATCATTAAAATTTTTATTAAGACTAAAACCACCAGAAAGCATTTTAGTATCATCTTCAAGAAAAAATGATAATTGAATATTGGATAAATACTTATGCAAATAAGAATTTTTATTAATATCAATAACAAACTCATATCTTCTGTCAATATTTGTATCACTTAAAACTTGAGAATCAGTTCCTTGAAGCAATTGTTTAATAAATAATTGATCTCCAAATTGATCTCTCTCTGCTGAATCAAATAATTCACAGTTATCTGTTCCTGTTTTAGAAGCAATTTTTCTAAGGGCAAGATTTAACATTAATTTAATTTTATTATTTTTTGTTAAACTATCTATTTCTGTAAACTTTTCTAATTCATCTTTATCAAAATTTTTTTTAATTTTTGGTAAAACTTTATTTACAAAATATCTATTAGGATGGTTTTTTAAACTAGTAAAAAACTTATCATTTATATCATCAATATAAAATGAAAAAATATTTTTTATTTTTAATCCATTAAACATTTTGTTATTAATATTTTTGTCTTTCATAGTCTAAACCTCCTTTTTCATTTTTCTTTTTTTAATAATAGGAGAAATTATTGAAAACAATAATATCAAAAGCATTATAAAAGAAATAAAGCATCCTGCAGCTATAGTAATTATATTTTCTAATAATAATCCTTTTGTTGTATCCTTTACAGTTAAAACTGTAAATACCATTGTTAAAAAATCTGTTATACCAAAAAGTGATGCTGCAATAAATGCAAAAGAAATATTTAATCTTTCTTTTGATTTTCCATATATTTTGTCTTCACGATTTATTTTTTTAGTTAATAATGAAATTGATTTATTTAATTGTTTAAATTCATCTATTTTTTTTATGACTTTTTTTATTTGTGGTAATCCATAAAAATCGTCATATCAATCAAAATGAAGTTGCTCAACTTGAAGAATATAACCTCTTAATAATTGAGGATATTTAACTTTATTTGTATTAAATTTCAATTCTAAATCTTTCATTTTGTAAATAATGGCATGTGCATAAATTTGTGATCACAAATAATTATTAAATAATTTTCTATTTGCATCATAATCATAGTTATTTTTTTTAGTTGAAATAAAATCAATTGGATTATTATTTTTTACAATTAAAAATGTTAAATCTTGATTTAAAAAAGAAACATAGTCATAATTTCATTCACAAATTGTTTGGTCAATTTTTTCATTTAAAACATCTTTTCAATTCTCTAAATTATAATTAATGTTTGATAGCATAGTATTCAATTCACTGTAATTAATAAAATTATGATTATTGTGATGTATACCAAATATTTGTGGATCCATTGTCATTAAAAATAATGTTTTTAATTCAACACTATTCATAAATACATCATCATCTTCATCTAAAAAAGGTATATCACTATTTCTAATAATTTCATAACTTAATAATGGCTCACCAAAATACAAATTTTCTATTTTATCAAATTTTATTAATGCTTGAATTGCATCGTCTGCATCAAGAATTTTTTTCAAATTCATTTTTTCAAAGTTAAAATAATTCTTTTTTAAAAATGCAAATAATTCAAAAAAATCTTCAGTGTAGTTTTGATTATCATTATCATTTGTTGTTAATACTCTTTTTAATAAAGGACCATAAATTTCAGGTTCATTATGTCTAAAATAGATTTTAAGTTCTTCAAATACAGCTAAAGAAATCATCAATGTATTCATCAAAGAATAAAATAGCTCATTTAATAAATATTTTCCCAACTTTTCACTATAGTTTGATTTATTAAGTATCTTTTTAGTAATTAATTCTTTTCATGAGTTTCTTAAAGATTCAAGAGTTATATTTTTTTCATAATTTTGTTTTGTAACAAATTTTCTTTTTTTGTTTTGATTATTATTAGTATCATTATCAAAAATACTTATAATGTTGTTTAAACTAATATCCTTAATCTCTCTTGTTAAATAATATTTAATTAAATTTGTTATATAAACCTTTTCATTGACATCTTCTTGATTAGTAGGTTTATTATCATTACCTCAATTTCAAGAAACACCACCTGATACCATTTTATTTTTTTCATCTAAATAGAAAGAAAATTGAATTTGTTCTACATAATTAAATAAATATGATCTTTTATCAATATCTATTGCATAAATATATCTTCTATCTTTTTGAACATTACCTATTACATTAAAATCATATATTTCATTTTTCTCTTCAACATAAATTGGTTGATTATTTTTATCTATATCTTTTTCAACAAATAAATCATATTTATCTGTTCCTGTTTTAGAAACTATTTTTTTTATAATTCTATTAATTAAAAGTAATAATGTATTGTGGCTTGAAATATCTTCAATTTCTTTAAGTTTTTTAAGTTCTTCAATTTTTAAATTATTAAGTCTTGATGCTATTTTTCTGTTAAAGGATTTATTATTATATTTATTAATTGAACTAAAAAAATTATCATTAATATTATCAATATAAAAAGGGAATATTGTTCTTACCTTTAGGTCATTAACAAATTTTTTAATTTCTTTTACCATGTTAACCCCCTAAAAATCCATTATTAATTTTACACTAATTGAGATACAAAAAACAAAAAAGGAAAATCAAACACAAATAATAAACACTTATCTTAATAAATTTTATGATTCATAAATTAACAATTAACTAATATATATTAATTTGAATTACAATTACATATTATGAAAAAAGAATTAGTTAGAGTTTATGACAAAGAACAAAATATGTTTTCTGAATATATTGATAGAAGACTTTTACCAATAAAAGGTTTTTATTTCCATCTTGTAAATATCTGAATTATTATAGAAAAACAGAAAAAAATTTTAATTCAAAAAAGAAGTAAAAATAAATCACTTTTCCCAAATTTATATGAATGTGTTGCAGGTGCTGTAACTCTTGATGAAACTATTTTACAGGCTGCAATTAGAGAAGTAAAAGAAGAATTAGACATAGATTTGCAACCACATCAATTGAATAAAATATTATTCAATGTTGATAATAAAATTTGTTATTTTATGACAACATATTTTGTTAAATTAGATCAATTAGATTTGTCTAAAATTAATTTTAATAATAATGAAATTGATGAAATAAAACTTGTTGATTTTAGAAAATTTAAAGAAATGCTAAAATCAAATTTATTTACATATGACATAAAAAAAAGATTTAAGAAACTTAAACCTTTTTTTAAAACATATTTAAAATAACAAAAATAATTATTTAATTTCTATTTTCAAGTTCTCATTGTTCATTTCTAAATCTTAAATCTGGTAAAAAAATGTATTTTACAACTCTATTAGCAAGTTTTAAGACATTAGCCAATATACTTGACCCTAAATTTTCATATTTAGGATTTAAAAATTCTATTCTTAAAATTTCTTTTGATATTCCATTAGAAACAACTTTACCATTTTTAGAAACAAATGTTTCAAACATTCTAAATTTAACAAAAGCAACTTGTTCTGTTTTTGTTTCCACATTAATAAATATAAAAACATCATCACTATTAATTGCACTATAAGAATAAGTAACTCTTTCATCTTCAATTGAAAATGTATCTTTTCATAGTTTTAAAAAATAGTCTTCATTTAGTAATTTTATATTTACATATTCTTGACATCTTACTTTTTCAAAATATTCATTATCAATTGAAATTATGTTTAATAAAGAATTATATGCTCTAAATGTTGCATTTCTTATTCTAGATGTAAAAGTGTTGTAATCATCTTTATTATTTAAATCAATACCTTCAAATATTAAACGATATTCACTATTTGTCTTAAAAGTTAGAATTTTAAATTTATGAATAACTTCTTCCTTATTTCCTAAAATAGAAATATTTTTCTCTTTGCCCAAACATAATCATTCATATAAATAAACTAATAATAGAATTTCATCCATCATTTCAAAACTTACACGATTATTAAAAAAGTCATTTGAATTGTTTAAATACTTAACAATTTTTACCAAATTTGATAAATTAAATTCATATGAACCACCATTAACTTTAATGGCATTAGAAATAATTTCATTGTATTGTTTTTCTAATGCTGGAATTAATTCTTTTTTTTCATCTAACTTAGCATTTTTAATTTCTAATAACTTAATATGAAGTCTTTTTCATTGTTCAAAAATGTTGATACCACCATTTTTTAAATTGTTTGCAATAATGTTGTTCATTTTAAACCTCAAATTCCTTCAATCATATAAATTATATAATATTTTAAAAACAAATTTTAGTAGTTATAAACAGTTTTTTACATATTATTGCAAGATATTAATGTTTTTTATTATTATGATGTGCATCAGGAACTTTTATAAACTTAAAAATTAATGAATTGATATTCACTGTTATATCACTCAACATCATAATGTACACACCAACAATTGCTGGAATAAACCCTAAAATAGCTAAAGGAACTGTAATTAAATTATATCCAAATGCTCAAATTAAATTTGTAATAATCGCAATTCTTGTTTGCTTTGCAATAACAATAGCTTTATAAATACTATTGATATTTAAATAAACTAAATTAACATCAGCAACTGATTTTGCTGATTCATTATCTTGTGTTATAGAAAAAGATAAATCCGATTGCTTTAAGGCTTCAAGATCATTTATTCCATCTCCAACATAAACAATTTGTTTATTGTCTTTTTGCATCTCTTTAATTATATTTGCTTTTTTATTTGGAGATATTTCATAATAAATTTCATTAATATTTAATTTATTACCAATATTATAAGCATTTTCTTTACTATCTCCTGTAATCATAGCAATATCAATTTTCATTTTTCTAAATTTTTCAATAACAAAAATAGCATCTTCTCTTACTTCATCTTCAAGAAAAATAATATTTTTAATCATCTTATTTTTGACATATACTACAATCACTTGTAATAATTGAGTATTACTAAAAGAATCTATATATTTTTTATAATCTTTCTCCATGTTATTTTCAAATTTAAAATTCTTTTCAAAAGCATATTTTAAAGAACAAATATACTCATTATTTTTTTTGTCATAAACACCAACACCAGCTATTTCTTCAAAGTTATAACTCAATTCTTTATTTGATTTTTTTACATAATTATTATTTATACAATAATTAACTATTGCTTTAGCAAGAGGATGAAAGGATATTTTTTCCATTTCGTATATTTTATTTAAATTATTTGTAGAACCAATTATTTTACTTACTTTAAGATTTCCAGTTGTTAAAGTTCCTGTTTTGTCAAAAACAACCTTATTAATTCTTTTAATTTTTTCAAAAACTTCTGAATTATTAAAAATAATTCCATTTTTTGCACCTTTACTTATTCCAATTAAACTTGCAAGTGGAGATGCTATTCCTAATGCACATGGACAACTTATAGTTAAAGTTGCAATAAAAAAATATAGTCCTTTTTGAGCTCTAATCTCTCAAGTATTTCCATTTATTCAATCTAAATTAACATTCCCAAATAATCCTGAATTATTTGAAATGTCTAAAATATTAGGCACAAACATCTGTAATAAAAATGCAAGAATTGCTGACAATATTATTACTGGTGTAAAAAATTTTGCTACAATATCAATCATTCTTTGTGTTTTGTTTTTTGAATTCTCAATTTTTTTAACATTATTTATTATTGAACTTAAAATTGAATTTGTTTGAAGTGATTTTACTATAATAATAATATCAGTTGATAAGTTAATTGTTCCCCCAATTACTCTATCACCTACATTTTTATAAACACTTTTTGTTTCACCTGTTAATAATGCTTCATCAACATCTGTTGGTTTATCATAAATAATTCCATCAATCGGAATTTTTGTTCCCTTTTTTACATAAACTAAATCATTTATTTTTAGTGCTGAAGAATCTACTTCTTCATATGTATTTTTACTTTCATTAAATAAAATTGCTTTAGGAACTAACAACAAAGATAAATTATTAATATCTTGATTAGATTTATCTCTAATTTTTTTAGCAATATATTCACCTGCATTAACAATAGCAATTATAGTTGCACCAACCTCATAAAAAGACATTATATGAGGTAAATTTCCTGTTCTTGCAAATATTACTGTTTTATAAATTAATAAGTAGGTACTATATACATATGAGACAGAAGTACTTAATGTAATTAATGTTGACATTCCAATAGACTTATATTTAAAAATTTCAATTATGCACCATTTATAGTATTCTTTACCAAAGTAAAAAATAACAATTGTTGCTATTGCAAAAGCTAATCAATCATAATAAAGTGGTAGGTGTATTCCACTAATCATTGTAACCATTTCAATCACCATTAAAGGCACTGATAATAATAATGGGATAATCATATTTATGAATTCAGAATATTTTTTTAAAATATTTATTTTATTTTTATCATTCATATTACTCCTAAAATTATAAAAAAATTAAAAAAATAAGTTATATTATGAAAGTTATGATTAATATAAATTTTATTATCACAACATGTAAATAAATTATAGACTATTAAAATCAAAAGAAATAAAATAAATTAATATAATTTTTATAAAAATAGAAAAAAATCTATAGTAAATAAATACTATAGATTTTTTAACTCAATTTAATTTAATTAACACATTAGTTAAATATTGCATTAGATAAAAGCACAGTAACTTCATGAACATCAGGAACACCATCTTCAAAAGCATGTTGATCCATAGGTGTTACTGTATAAATCAATGAACCTCTTTTAATATCTTGATTTCAAGATATTCCACCTGTTTCAATACCCTTAAAAATGAAATCTACATTTGCAAAATTAGCTGTATCACTTTTCATGTCATTAATAGCATTTTGAATAGCTACTTTACCATTGGTATTTAATCATGCCTTAAAATTTTCTAAACTTCCTTGAAGTTTAGTAGTATATCTACCAGTATTAGTAGTATTACTAATAAACTTAGCATCTTTTGGTAAAGGTTGACCAGGAGTTATAGTTAATCCTTCAATAGCAATTTTCTTAGTTGTGTTTGTACCATCAATTCAGTAGTGTCCAGTTGTTGGAGTTGCATCAAAGTAAAGTGCTGTATTATTTTCATTTAAAGTAGGATTTGCAAACATTGTGTTGAATATTTGTGTTGTTTGTCCAATTAAATCACTATTTAAATTTATTGCACTTGTTGATGAAGTTGTAGTTACAGTAGTTTCAACAAAACCAAGTTTTGCAACAACATTTTCAGGAGTAATATCAGGAGAATCTAAAGTGATTTCTTTAGTAAATGTTGTAGGTAAAACTACTGTGCTATCAATACCAATATTGTAATCTAAAGTTATTGTAGCTTCTTTTGATTCTACTATTTGTGGGTTTTTACTTACAATGCTAACTTTTGATGAATCTACAACTAAGTTTAGATCAGAAACTGGAAGTTTTAGATTAAGATTCTTAGCAGTTCCAGATGCTGGTGTTTCACTAACATTTATATTTACATAATCTTTATTAGCATCAAGTCCTATTTGACTTGCTTCTACTAAAGAATATGTCATATTTTGAGCATCAGTTCTATTAGCTTGACTCATTATTTCTTTTAATTTATTTGCATCCAATTTTGTTTTTAAATCTTTTGCACTTGAAACATTAATCTCAGGAGAATTAATGTCATAGTAAACAACTTCAGTTTGAGCAGTATTTCATGTATCAACTGGAGTTGTTCCACCTCATGTTAAATCACCAGATGGTGTTTCTGTTGAAATTTGAATTTCTGTGTTATCTTTTTGTTCTTGAGTAAATTTATCATAATTTGTAATTAATTGTTTTTTCAATTCATCACTACTGTTAACCTTGTTGTTGAATAATTCTCCAACATTAACTAATTGTCCTTGATTATCAAATAAATCTGCAACAGATCCAACTGTTTCAAAATTATTAGCAACTTCTGGTACAACTTTTGTTGTACTAGGGTTTTCAGGATTATTAGGATTGTCTGGGTTAGTAGGTGAATTAGTGCTAGTCGAACAACTAGTTAAGATAACAGGAGTAATAATTGCAAATCCTGCTATACCCAAAGTGGCAAGCAAGATTTTCTTACTAATTTTTTTCATATATACATTATCTCGTTTCTTATTTAATTTTCTTCAACACACTATCACCTTATCAAAAAAAAAAAAAGTCAAGTCCTACAGAATTATTTTTAAAAATAATTAACAATTTTATTAAATGAAATAATAAAAAATCTATAACATTAAGTTATAGATCCCTGAATGAAATATGAAGTGCAACATCATAATAGCACAACTTATAACTCATAGCCAATAAAATGGTTATGAGTTTTTATTACCTTTCTATATAATGTTTATTTATTTCATGACTTGATTTAAAACCAAACATTTTTCTTGGCATGAAGTTTATCCTATTTTGTAGTCTAACTACATCATCATCTGTTAATAAATCAAAGTTTGTTCCTTTTTTATAAAATCTTCTAATAATACCATTAGCATTTTCATTGCTTCCTCTTTGAAATGAAGCATATGGTTCACAATAATAAATTTTGCAATTTAATCAATAGGCAAGGATTCCTATTTTATTAAACTCAATTCCATTATCTATTGTGATTGTTTTTACTTCTAAATTATTTTCTTCAACCAATTTTTTAATTGTTGAATTTATTGTAAAAGAATTTTTATTTTTGACTTTAATAATATATGTCATTCTTGTAACTCTTTCTACTAGAGTTAGCAAATTACTATATCCAGCTTTTCTTTTTCCAATAATTAAATCTGCTTCAAAATGTCCATACTCTTCTCTTTTTTCTATTTTAGAAGGTCTAGCTCAAAAAGGAAATACATATTTTTCATCAAATTTAGAAAACATACCTTTATGTCTTTTTCTTCCTTTTACATATCCTTTTCTGAGTCTATCTGATCTTTTTAATTTTCATCTACTGGATTTTATTCAATTAAAAACCTGTCTAGAACTTGGTGTTTTGACACAAGGATAATTTTTTTTAATATAATGACAAGTTGCTTCAACTCCATGATCTATTTTTCTAAATTTATCTAAAAATAGATCTGTAAAGCTTTTGTATCTATCAAGATAAAAAGCATGAGAATTTCATTTTCTATTTAAATATTTTTTATGAGCATTATTAGAATTATATATTCCACAAGATTCATTTCTTTTTAATTCTCTTGATATTGTAGATCTATGTCTATTCAATTCTTTTGCAATTGAATTTAAAAGATCTTCTTCTTGGTAGAACATAAATTCAATTAATGCTCTTTCTTTTTCTGATAAATGGTTGTATAACATAGTGGGTGTCTCGTTGTTGTGAAAAAATAAGGGCACCTTTTTCTTTTGTCCTATTTTATGTAAACAAAAAAATGAAGTGCACATATATTTTACAATATGTGTTGCACTTCATATTTCAATCGAGCATCTATAACATTAAGTTATAGATTTATTTAATTTAAATTCATTTTTTAGGTTCTTTTTTAGTGTTGTTAATTAATTCTTCTTTAACAACTTCTTTTGATCCTAATCCTAGAATTGAAGAAGATTCAACAACAATTTCTTTAGATCCTAAATATTTTTTTGACTTATTAACAATTGGTCTTATAAATTTTTTATCATTTAGTTTCTTTGCATTCTTTGTTCTTATAACTATAAAAATAAATAAAATTAATAATGATAAACCTAAAACAGTAATAATTATAAATGGTAAAAATTCTAACATAGGAGATGAAGGAATTTTAAAACCTTGAATAGTTACTTGTTTATGAATAGAACCTACAGCAGTATTTTGGGCTTCGTTTGATTTTAAATTTATCAAACTATTTTTATTATTTTTATCAACTGATATTCCTGGAGTAAACTCTACTTGAACAACAACTGTCCCCTCAGTTAAATTGCTAAGTGGTTTTGAAATATTTGGTATATAGCTATCAGTATATGAAAATAATCCTAAAATATTATCCTTATAATTTTCATAATTGTCTGTAAATTCATTAGCTGTCATTGAATTTGTAACACCATTTCATTGATTAACATCCAAATTAATAACAATGTTATTATCGCTGTCCATTGTTGCATTATCTAATTTTTCTATTGTTGAAGAATTTCAATTTACATCATATTTTTCCATTTCAACTTTTTGAATTAATTTAAAAGGATAAACAGTAGGATAAAGTTGTTTTATTTTATTTTCATATGTTGCATCAAAAACAACATTTTGATTGCCAACTTTATCTACTAATTTAGAACCTTGTTTAATTGTTACATCAAAACGTAGCTCTCCATCAGTATCTGCTGTAGCAAGATTTGTTATATTCAAAATCAAATCATCTTTATTAAGAGTTACAGGGTTTGATAATGATTTATAAATTAAATTTCTTGAAAGTGTTAATGCATCATTATTATCAACTGCTGTTTTATACTCATTTCATATACCTGATGGTGTTTTACCAACACTGCTTGATTTTGGTATATTTGCAATTGTTGGTCTTTTAGTAAATAAACTTGCAGTATTTTTTAATCCAGAAATTACAAGAGGACTTGATATAATATTTTTTTTGTCTTCAGGAACTGGTTGATGTAATTGTTTTGTATATTTTAATTCACTAATAGTTAATGTTCCATTCAAATCATCTGAAGTATAATTACAAGTTCAATCAGTTGATGCTTTAGAATATGCTGCACCTAAATTAACAACTTGATTAATAATGTCATCAAATGTTATTTGTGATGGATATTTTGTTTTTAAACTATCAGTAGCTGCAGAATTAACTGTAAAATTATAACCTGATAAAGATAAGAACCCAGTAAATGTATATGTTCTTGTTATTATTGATGAGAAAGAAGTAATTCCTGTTGGAAATTGATCTGCTGGTAATCTAACAGTTACTGTCAATGCATCTTTATCTGTTGATACAGAAGTTGTTATATGAGTGTCAGTTAATGTTAATTTTGTATTATTCTTAGTTGTTATGTCATATTTAATAAAATTTTGTAATATTTCTGCTTTTGTTACTTGATCTGCATATTTAGTAGTTTTCAATTGATTAATTGCTTGATACTTTGTATTATCAACAGATGGTGAATTAACAAAAGCTAAATTAATATTACTAAGTGCATAAAAACCTTCAACTTTTACATGTATATAAAAAGTTGTTCTAGAAGCAGAATTTCATCATGAAACAGTTTCTACTTTATAATCAAATTCTAAAATACCGTTATCTGGATTATTAGTTCTATTTGCTATTGAAATTGTATATGTTGACTTTAAAGTACTATTACTAAAACCAAGTAAACTAACTAATTCAGCATCAGTTACACTATTAACAATTTTTGATGTATAAATTCCATTGCTTTTAATAGCATTAACAGGGTCTGTATATTTGTTAAATGATAAATCAATAGGATTAGATCATGTAGTTCCTGTTAAGTGTTCTCTTTTAATAGCCCCACCAGTACTAGTTGTATCAATGTAAACATATGCAGCACCATTTGTTCCACTAACTGGTGCAAACAATCAAGGTTTAGCCTTTTGAGCTTCAGTTGTTGATGATTTAATAGTTGTGAATACTGGTGATGCAGAATTAGATAAATCTATTTGACCAAAAATAGTGTTTAAAGATGTTTGTTTAGATGAGTAAAACACCTTTGTTCCTTCTACTGTAACAACTGCTGGTTGTTCTACTCCAGTTGATGAAGAATTATTTAATTTTGTTGTAGTTAATCTTCCTGTAGAATTATTATATGCAACATAAATAAAACCTGAAGTTTCTCGAGTATGTCCATGCATAGGTATCAATATATTCATTGCATTGTTAGACAATGTATTTCTATCCCCTAAATAAAATCCTTGTTTATATGTAGCATTAAATAACTCATTTTTTTGTTGGTCAGTTCATCCATTTAGATAAAATTGATCTTGGTTAATAGTAAATTTTGCTATAGCTTGACCAACATATCAATTTTTAAATTGATTATTTATGACATAAATTGCAAATCTTTGACTAGTAGGAATAAATGTAAATAAAAAGTTTTTATTTGTCCCTTTTGCACCAGGAGTAATACTTAATATTTTTTCATCCAAATTTGTTGTAGCTTGAGTGTTTTGTAAATCTAAACCGCTAATTCCTTGTGCATTGATTGAAACTAATGTCACTTTTCTCAAAGTATCTCTTGATTCTCCTCCCATAGGAAGAGCAAAATATGTTCCTTGCTCAGAAGCTGGAGCTATAGCATTTACCTCATTAGGAAGTTTTATAATATTTCTAGCTGGGATAGGATTACCAAAACTATCAACTCTTGGACAATATATTTCACCATTGCTCATATTTAATGCAAATGTTATTGCTGGTTGATTAGTATCTGTTGATCGCAATAATACAGCCAAATAGTCATTATCAATTTTTGATCAACTTTCTACTGTATAGTTAGATGTATCAGTAACTTGATTTGTTTGAAGAAAACTTTTAACTAATTCAATTTCTGTAACTTTATTTGATCAAGCAATCAACCCATTATAACTTGTTAAAATAATTGTTTTTTTATCCTTTGATAATCCTAGAAATCCTACTGAATTACTTACTACTTGATGCATTGGACTTGAAAACATTGGATCATAATCTGAATAACTATTTATAGCATCAAGACCACTTATTATCCTTGAGTTATTACTTGCATTATTTGTAGCAGTTGAATCATTTAATTTATTATTTTTTACACTATCAACAGCAAGTAAACTATTGTTTTGCTTAACTAATGCAAATGCTGATGTATATCCCAAAGATATAGGAATAAGTGTAAGACATCCTATAGATAATATTCTTTTAAACCTACTAATTTTTCTTCTCATCATAATAAATTACTCTTACCTTTTCTTATATTTGCTATTTGTTCCTTGAAATCTATTAACAACAAGATTACTATTCTTGTTATTTAAATTATTAAGTGAGTCCTTATTGTTGTCTTTAACAACTGATTCAACCACTACATATTTTTCTTTTCTCTGTTCAAGTAATTTTTGTGATTGAAAATTTTTCTTTTTATTTTTTTGTATTTTTTTAGTTCTTAAAAAAATATATGTAATACTAATAATTAATGCCAATGCAATAATTAATGATAGTAGAATAGGAATTATAATTGCAAATTTTGAAGTTGGCAATTTAAAACCTACAATAATTATTTCTTTAGTAGAACTGACATTTCTTGTTGTGCTATTATTAAGATTTATTTCACTTGCTTGATTTGTAGTTTTATTTATAAAATCTATTCTTATAGTTACAATCCCCTGTTCATAATTTGAAATAGGATCTGAAAACTGTATTTCATAATTATCAGAATAATTAAACAATTGAACAATTGCTGTTTTATATTGAACAGGATTTAACAAGAATTCATCAACAGTCATTGTTCTATTAATTAATTGTCAATTTTGCTCATCTAAATTTATAGTTAATCTTTCAACTCCATTTTCAATATCATGTCTAAATCCAGAACCTTCTGGAATATTTCATTCAAAATATTCATTTAAAGAATCAACTTGTCATTCTGCTCTAAAAGGATAATAATTTTTATTTGGATTTTTATTTATTAAATTATTTTCAACATCTTTGCTAAAAACTAAATCATTACCTTTATATTTTATATTTAATGTTGCACCTTCTTTAATTCTTATATTAAAAATTAATTTTTTCTCTTGATTAGCTGTATTTAAATTTAAAGGTGTAAACACTAAATCACTTGGAGATTTTACCAAACTAAAATCTACATTATTGTATAAAAGTGTACTAATAATTTCATTATTATTTCCTGAAGTAATGGCTTCATTTCATTCATTTCAAGCATCAACTGGTGTCATTGTTCCAGCAACACTTGTTGGAACATTTTTTAAAACAGGAGATACATTAAAACTTGATAGTATTTTTTTAAAATTATTATATGTTTTTTGATTATTCAAACCTATTATTTCTCTTTTTGAACTAGATAAAGAAGTTGGCACACCTTCTGTTCTTTTGTAATACAATTTAGTTATTTTAAATGTTCCTAAATAATCATCATAAGTATATTCATAATCTCAATTTTCCCTAGATGTATAATATGAATAACCAGATGATTTAAAATCTATAAAACTTGACATCACATTTTCAAAAGTAATTTCAGAAGGAAATTTTGACTTAAGCAATGTAACAGAAGCATCATTGTCATTTAAAATTCTTGCATCATATCCTTCTAATTTACTAAACCCTTTAAAAGAAGCTGTATAAGTTAAATTAGTGAATCCTGTTGGAAAACTTCCAGCTGGTAATTTAAGAGTAACTTTTAAAGTATAATCATTTTCTAATGATTCTAATGTGATATAAGATTCTTGCAGTTGTAATTTATTGCCATTTTTATCTGTAATATTTGCAACAATGAAATTATCTAAAACTTCTCTTTTTGTGATTATATTAGCTGATTTTTTCTCTTTTAATTTTTCAATCTCTGCATATTTTGTAGGATCTATATTTTCACTTACAACAAAAGCTACATTAACATTTGAAAGTGTATACATGCCATCGATAAAAATAGGAATATCAAATGATTGGGTAACAGAATCACTTCATCAAGCTTTATACTTAACAACATACTTAAATGACAATGTACCTTTATTATTATCAGAATTCATTGATAATACTTCAACTGTATAACCTGAAGAATTACCCACAAATACTAAATGGTTTTTTAATGAAGATGTAGTAACACTTGAAGCCATTGTTCCCTTCATGATATTTGTATCAGCTTTAATATTTGCTACAGGATCTTGATATTTAGCAAATGCAAGCTCAGTTTCTGGTGCTGTTGTGTTGTCTGTTTTTATATAATTTTTAACCACTTTATTTTCATTGTTAATAGCAACAAAAGCAGAACTTGTACCACTATTAATAACAGGAGACATTAATCATGGCTTATTAATAGTTATACTTCCTTTAGCTTTCAAAGTTTGATAAGTCATTGTAGATGCTGATACATCAATATAACTAATTATTGAATCATCTGATGCTGATAATGAAAAATATATTTTATTATTTGTATAGTCAAAAATTGCATTTGATATAACATCATTTGGTTTAGATGTTGAAATATCAAATTCAGTTTTTGAAAATGATTTAGACGATACATTATAAGTTACTAAATGTAATTTTGTTGAACTACCTGGAACTAAGTAAACAAATTTTGGAGTATTAACACCAGCACTATTTGTAGTACAAGAAAAACCATATTTTATTATTTGGTTTTCAGTAAAAGATGAAGTTGCTGTAAATACACTTAAATCTTGACTAACTTTTTGACTACTAGAATTTAAAATATTATTTAAATTTTGATCTACAGCAACAGTATAAATAGTTCCATCTGATTTTTTAAATTGAAAAAAATCAACTGTAGAAGATGTTGAAAGAAAGCCTGGTGTAAATCCTACAAAAGAATCAGTTTCGTTCAAACCAATTGAAGAAATATTAGGTTGCATAGAACTAATATTTGTATTTGTTAATGTAACAATTTGTGCTTTAGATGAAATATCACTTGAAGTTGTTCCACCAATTGCTAAGATTTTTGACCTACTTGTTTTATAAAGTGTAGTTTGCCCATTTCCAACATATGCCATATTCCCCACATATGTATTTGAAGAATTAGGATTAGCTATTGAATATGGAGTAAAAACAATACCAGTTGCAGCATCTAAAAATAGCACTATTTGATTTTCATTTGTTGGTGTTCCAAATAAAATTGAAATATATTCTTGGCTACCTAATGTAACATTAACTCAACCATTGATAGTATATGTTGATATATCATTGATGCCTTTATTTGCATAAAAATCTTTAACTAATTGTATTTGTGATATTGTACTTGATCAAACAATCACTCCACTATAACTTGTTAAAATTGCTGTTTTACTATCTTTTGTTTTTCCTAAAAAACCTATTTTAGTAGAAATAGATTGAAAAGTAGTTGTATTAACAATTGAATCATAATCTGTAAAGTTATTAATAGAATTAATTGAAGTTGCAGCATTGCTGCTTAAATGATTAGTTTGAATTGTTTGTAAATTAATATCATTAATACTATTCAATGGTACAAAAGGAAAAATACCAATTAATGAAATAATTGGTAAAGCAAATATTGAATAAAATATTTTTTTTGCTTTAAATCTAGTCATATTTTTCCTTTTTAAATATTTGTATTAATTAATTTTTTACAACTTTATCTTTATAAATTTTTGCAAATGTTTTTTTGTTATATTTGTCTCTATATTGATATAATTTTTTATTTCTTTTTACATTTATGTAAAACATTCATCAAATAACTAATGCAGTTAATAAAATTAATAATGATGATACTACAACAATTAAAATTGTTATAGTAATACTAGAAGATGGGAAACCTGTAATTGTTATTTCAGGTGATGTAGTTACTTCTATAGAACTTGTTAAATTTGGATAATACAATTTATATCTAACTAAAACTGTTCCATTTTGATCATTTGCAATCATATCAACTTCTGTAATTTCAAAATAACTTGGATCTGTTGGTGTACCTGTAGACGTTAATTTCACTCCTGCATTTGATATAAGATTAAAGTCTTTTTTGAATAAGTCAATATTATTAATATATTTGTCTACAAAAGCTGATGCTGACGGATAATCAGTTGGAAGTAATTCCATTTTATTTGTTTCTCTATCAAGATTGACTTTTTCTACTAGTGATTGAAAATCCACAGTTGTTGAATTTGTTCCTTCAGATGGAGCAATATCATAATTTCAATTATAATTAACACTCTGATAATTAAAGGTAACTCTTAAATCATCTTGAAAGTTAATTTTCAACATATTAGGACGTGTTAGTTTTAGTTTTTCTTGCAATGATTTTGATATCACTAAACTTTGTTTAGTGATACCATCTTTTGTTATTTGAATATTACTAGTAATATCATCTTTTAAAGTTAAATCATATACAGCTTTATTATCAACTGATAAAGCTGAGTTTTTAACAGGTATAAATTGATTTACACTAAATCAATCTAAATCAACACTAATTGTTTGAGAAATTAAATTATTTATTTTAGAATCAACATTTTCTGCAGTTTCTGTACCAGTTAAAGAATTAGCATATTTTTCATCAAAATAAATTCCTGATAATTTTGGGTCAGGGTTAGATGTTGATGAAACAGTTGCTCCACCTATGTAATCTTCAAGTTTTTTACAACCTGTTCCATTTGTTGAATCAATTGTAACTTTTAACATTGTATCATCTATTGATGAAGGAATATCATTTGTTCTTTTATAAGAGAATGTAAAACCTGTTGTACCACTAATTAAATTATTATTGTAATTTTCAGTACCTGGATTTTCTGTATATTGCAATTCTCAATTGGCTATATCAGTATTATAACCATCTGACAAAGTAACAACTTTTAACATATCTTCAATAGTGAATTCATAAGCTAATTTTCTTGCTTTAAGTGCAGTAAAAGCTGTATTATCTAAAGTTATTGCTGCATAACTTGATGTTCTTAAAAAACCTGTATATGTATAAGTTCCAGCTAAATAACTTGGAGTAATTCCTGGAGAGCTTTTATCTGTCATGTTTCATTCAACAGTTAATGTTCCATTAACATCATTATAAACAATATCAATTGCTTTTGAACTGTCTTTTGCTTGATCTGCAGTTCTAAGAAAAATATCACTAACAGTTACATTTAATTTATTTCCTTGAATAATAAAATCATCCAAAAATTGTTGTGCAGTTAATTGACTAGGCAATTTTTTTCCAAGATATTCTCCATTAATTTTGTCTCATTTAGTAGCATCTACTTCAGAACTTGTTACTAATTTAAACATTAATGAACTTATAGTAGCAAATCCAGTAATTTCCATATCTGTATAGTTTACAACTTTATCATATCCTTCAAGAGCTCCAGTTGTTGGTTTTTCATACCATCATTTTGCCAATTCACTTTTTACTCTTGCTTTTAAAGCACCAGTTTCATTATTGTATGCTATTTTACCACTTGCTGATAAACTATATCCACTAGGAGCTGTCACATTTTCTAAAGAATTAGTTAAATAATCTACAGCTGTAGTACCATTAGTATATGTTATTCAATTAGGAATTACTGTTTCATCAACATCACCTGGCAATTTATTAATTTGACCACTTGCAGTTGCTGTAGTTAAATAATCACCTTTTGCAAAAGGGCCTCAATCTATGTCATTGCCCTTTGTTCAAGTATTACTAGCATTTTTTGCATTAGTTACTCTTTTTTGATGAATATTTTCAATTGGTGTATCTATAGTAATGCTTGTATGGCTTGTTGAATATGCTAATACTTCTTTTACCAAAGAACTTTTTTCACTAGCATTCTCAGGATTTAATCCATCAATATGATAATCATTTATTACTGAAAAATTTAAAATTGCTCTTTTACCAGTAAATGAGTATGAAGTGGAAACTGATCCTAAAGAAGTAAGGGTTGTCTGCCCAGGAGTAATAGAAAAACAAAACAAATTTGTAGAAGAAGTATTAATTGATCTTCCTGTAGTAGTTTCTGCATTGTAAGGATAACAACTCATATATAAAAGATTATGTTTTGCATCTTTTTTGAATTGATATACATAATTAACCTTGCTATTATTAGTTAATTGAGTTTTAGTAACAGTATTTGTGGGGTTAAAACCTTTAGTTCAAGTAAATGTTGATATACGAACTTCACTACTTCCTGTTGCGTTGATGTTACCACCACTAATAAAAGATGAATCAGTTACAGGGTTAACATTCATATCAATCATTGTATAAGTATCAGTTGCATCATTTCTATAAAAAACAGGATCTGCTACTGATATCTCACCATAGTTTTTACTTCATATTTGTGCTGCATTACTAGGATTTTTAGTTGATATTGTCTCTCAATTAGTTGAAAATCCATAGAAATATATTTGATCATCAAAAAAAGCATATTTATATTTTAAAGTGTCAGGATCTGTAGTATCTAATATTGTCATACCTCATCTACCTAGATTGTCTCCCAATTCAAATATTGAACCTATTTTAAAATTATTATTTTTATTAAGATTATTATCAAAGACAGCAGGATAAATATCTCATGTTTTAAATTTAAGCCAAACAGAAGTGTATGCACTAAAATTAACTCTATAAAGTACAGTATTAGTAATAGGTGATGCTCAATACTCATATTTTGGTATTACTAAAACACTATTAGTTGCCCCATACATCACTATGCCTTCAATTTCTTTTATATATTGTTTTTCAACTCAAAGAGAAGTAGAAGGAGAATTATTAATAATTATCTCTCTACCTGTATTAGCATCTAATTGAAATAAATATGCAGCCTTATTATCATTGTTAGTTGTTATATATGTACCATAGACAAAAAATGTGTTAGAGTAAGGATTATACTTAACACTAGTACTATATAAGCTTTTAAAATCAGGCTGTAAACTTAAAATTGATTTATTTGTTTCTGTTGTTGCTGAAACCATATTGTATGTTCAATAAACACTATTAAAGTATGAAACAAATTCAAGAGCAGTTTGATTATTTGCATCCTTTTTTAGTTGCACTATTCCATTTGGACTTTCATAATCACTATTCCTATTACTAACAAATAGTGATGATTTATTAGTAGTTGCAGATGTAGAAGTTAATGAATTAATGCTATTATCAATATTATTAGATGATTGTAAACTTGTTTGATTAAAGTATATTGTAGGTGTTATAGTTAGTGCTGATACTAAGAAACTAGTTATACAAGAGCATAAAATATTTAAAGACCTTTTAGCCATAAATTACTCCTAAAAATAAGTCAATAATACTATTAAAATTATATTATTCTAAAATTACTAATTCAATAGTGCAAGTAGAATATGAATTTTATATATTTATTATGATTAATGCAATAGTAACAAAATAAAAAATCTATAACTACTAAAAGTTATAGATTTACATTATTAATACAATCAAGAAATTGTATTAAAAAAATCCTAATTTCTTTGTTGAATAACTTACTAAGATATTTTTAGTTTGTTGGTAATGATCAAGAATCATTTTATGAGTTTCACGTCCTATACCTGAAAGTTTATATCCACCAAAAGCAGCATGTGCTGGATATTGATGATAACAATTTGTTCAAACTCTACCAGCTTTAATTCCTCTTCCAAATCTATAAGCTCTATTTATATCTCTAGTTCAAACACCACTACCTAAACCATAAACTGTATCATTTGCTATTTCTAAAGCTTCTTTGTCATCTTTAAAAGTAGTTACAGCAAGCACTGGACCAAAAATTTCTTCTTGAAAAATTCTCATTTTGTTATTACCTTTAAAAATAGTTGGTTTTATATAACATCCATTTGCAAGTTCTCCGGGCAGATTGTTTTTTTCTCCACCAATTAAACAAGTTGCGCCTTCTTCTTTTCCAATATTAATGTAATTTAATATTGTTTCAACTTGTTTATTATCAACTTGTGCACCCATCATTGTATCCATTTCCAATGGATTTCCAACTTTTATTGCAGCAACTCTTTTTAAAACTCTCTCCATAAATTTGTCATATATTTTTTCATGAATTAAAGCCCTACTTGGACATGTACAAACTTCACCTTGGTTAAATGCAAATAATACCAAGCCTTCAATTGCTTTATCTAAATAGTCATCATCTTTATCCATAACATCTTCAAAGAAAATGTTTGGAGACTTTCCACCAAGTTCTAAAGTAGATGGAATAATATTTTCAGTTGCATATTGCATAATTTGTCTTCCAACTTCAGTACTTCCTGTAAAAGCAACTTTTGCAATTCTTGGACTAGTAGCTAAAGTTTTACCAATTTTTGCACCACTACCATTAATAACATTTAAAACACCTGGAGGTAACAAATCTCCAATGATTTCTAACAATACCAAAATACTTGCAGGTGTTGCACTTGCAGGTTTTAAAACTATACAATTACCAGCAGCTAATGCAGGAGCGATTTTTCAAGCTGCCATTAAAATTGGAAAGTTTCAAGGAATAATTTGTGCAACCACTCCTAAAGGTTCATGAAAGTGATAAGCTACTGTATCTTTATCAATTTCAGCAACTGTACCTTCTTGTGCTCTAATACATCCTGCAAAATATCTAAAATGATCAATTGCTAATGGAATATCAGCATTTAATGTTTCTCTAATAGGTTTACCATTATCTCATGTTTCAGCATATGCTATTAGTTCTAAATTTGCTTCAATTTTATCTGCAATTCTTAATAAAATTCTAGATCTTTCAGCAGGACTTGTATTAGCTCATTTTTCTTTTGCAGCATGTGCTGCATCTAAAGCTTTTTCAATATCTGCATCTGTAGAATATGGAACTTTACATAAAACTTTACCATTAATGGGTGAAGTATTATCAATGTATTTTCCTTCAATTGGAGCAACTCAATGCCCTCCAATATAATTTTCATATTTGTTTTTAAAAACATTTGAAATTACTGTATACTTATTTGTCATAGATTCCTCATTTTAATATATTTATTAAATACTTTAATTTTAAAGCTTTATTTTGATTTAGATAAAAAATAAAAAAATATAACAGAAAGATAAATAAAAAAACCTCAATTTGAGGTTTTTTTACCCTAAATGAAATATGAAGTGCAACATCATAATAGCACAACTTATAACTCATAGCCAATAAAATGGTTATGAGTTTTTATTACCTTTCTATATAATGTTTATTTATTTCATAACTTGATTTAAAACCAAACATTTTTCTTGGCATGAAGTTTATTCTATTTTGTAGTCTAACTACATCATCATCTGTTAATAAATCAAAGTCTGTTCCTTTTTTATATATTCTTCTAATAAGACCATTTGCATTTTCATTGCTTCCTCTTTGAAATGAAGCATATGGTTCACAATAATAAATTTTGCAATTTAATCAATAGGCAAGAATTCCTATTTTATTAAATTCAATTCCATTATCTATTGTGATTGTTTTTACTTCTAAATTATTTTCTTCAACCAATTTTTTAATTGTTGAATTTATTGTAAAAGAATTTTTATTTTTGACTTTAATAATATATGTCATTCTTGTAACTCTTTCTACTAGAGTTAGCAAATTACTATATCCAGCTTTTCTTTTTCCAATAATTAAATCTGCTTCAAAATGTCCATATTCTTCTCTTTTTTCTATTTTGGAAGGTCTAGCTCAAAAAGGAAATACATATTTTTCATCAAATTTAGAAAACATACCCTTATGTCTTTTTCTTCCTTTTACATATCCTTTTCTAAGCCTATCTGATCTTTTTAATTTTCATCTATTGGATTTTATTCAATTAAAAACTTGTCTAGAACTTGGTGTTTTGACACAAGGATAATTTTTTTTAATATAATGACAAGTTGCTTCAACTCCATAATCTATTTCTCTAAATTTTTCTAAAAATAGATCTGTAAAGCTTTTGTATCTATCAAGATAAAAAGCATGAGAATTTCATTTTCTATTTAAGTATTTTTTGTGAGCATTATTAGAATTATATATTCCACAAGTTTCATTTCTTTTTAATTCTCTTGATATTGTAGATCTGTGTCTATTCAATTCTTTTGCAATTGAATTTAAAAGATCTTCTTCTTGGTAGAACATAAATTCAATTAATGCTCTTTCTTTTTCTGATAAATGGTTGTATAACATAGTGGGTGTCTCGCTGTTGTGGAAAACTAAGGGCACCTTTTTCTTTTGTCCTATTTTTGTAAACAAAAAAAATGAAGTGCACATATATTTTACAATATGTGTTGCACTTCATATTTCAATCGAGCTAAAAAAACCTCAATTTGAGGTTTTTTTATTAAGATTGTTTTTTAACTTGTAATCCAAGTTTTTTATCATAATCTATTAAAATAGATTGATTTGGAACTATTATTTTTTTAATTATTTGATTTGTTATGTAAGTTTCAAGATTTTTTTGAATAAATCTGTTTAGTGGTCTTGCACCATATTCTTTATCATATCCATTTTCTGTAATATAACCTACAATATTGTCTGAAAAATGTATATTATAATTATTTTCCTTCAAACGATTTGATAATTCTTTTAACAATTTAACAGATATATCATTGGCAATTTCAATAGATATTGGATTAAAATCAACAATTTCATCTATTCTATTTAAAAATTCAGGTTTAAATGTTGCTTTTAATATTTTATTAAATTCATCCATTTTATTATCAATTACAAATGTAGATCCCACATTTGATGTCATAATAATTATTGTATTTTTAAAATTAATAAATCTACCTTGTGCATCTTTTAATTGACCATCATCTAATATTTGCAACAATAAATTTAAAATATCGGGATGAGCTTTTTCTATTTCATCTAATAAAACAATCGAATATGGTTTTCTTCTAACAGCTTCACTCAATTCACCAGATTGTTCATATCCTATATATCCTGGAGGAGCACCAATTAATCTACTAACAGAGTGTTTTTCCATATACTCACTCATATTAATTCTTACCATAGCTTTTTCACTATTAAATAAATTGTATGCTAAGGATTTTGCAAGTTCTGTTTTACCAACACCTGTTGGACCAACAAACATAAAACTACCTATTGGTCTATTTGGGTTATTAATACCAACACGATTTTTTAAAACTGTATCAACAACTAAATTTATTGCATTATCTTGTCCTTTAACTCTAAGTTTTAAATTATCTTTTAGTTTTAATAGTTTTTCATTTTCAGATTCAGATATTTTTTCTAAAGGTATTTTAGTCATTCTACTAATAACACTTGCAACATCTGTTTCATCAACATAATCTTTTATCAATAGATTTTTATTTAAAGAAATTTCTTTTTCAATATCTTCTAGTTGCTTTTTTAATTTAGGCAAATCTTGATACATTATTTTTGAAGCTTGAACATAGTCTCCTTGGTTTTGATACATTTCAACTGAATGAGTGTTTTGCTCAATATCATTTTTAACCTTTGCAAGTTTTGCTTGTTGTTCTTTTTGTAATTCTCATTCTTTAGTTAATTTATCTTGAGATAACCTTAATTGTTGTAGTCTTTTATCAATTTCATTTATTCTATTAATTGATGAATCATGCTTTTCTTTATTCAAGGCTATTTTTTCAGCTTCTAATAAAAACACTTCACGATTTATTGTATCAAGTTCTACAGGAGCACTATGAGCTTGTGTTTTAATTTTTGCAGCAGCTTCATCTATTAAATCAATTGCTTTATCTGGTAAATATTTATCAGATATATAACGTTCAGACAATTTAACAGCAGCTATTAATGCATTATCTGTAATTCTTACATTATGAAAAATTTCTCATTTTTCTTTTAAACCTCTCATAATAGCTAATGCTTCATTAGGAGTTGGTTCATCTACTAATATTTTTTGAAATCTTCTCTCAAGAGCTCCATCTTTTTCAATATACTGCTTATATTCTTGTAAAGTAGTTGCACCAATAATTTTAATTTCACCACGAGCCATCAAGGGTTTAATAATGTTTGCTGCATCCATCCCAGAATTGGGACCTGTTTTACCCATACCCATTAACTGATGAATTTCATCAATAAACAAAATAATATTTGCATCTTTTTTTCTAGCTTCATTAATTAAATTATTTATTCTTTTTTCAAATTCGCCTTGAAACGATGCACCAGCTATAATTGATGATAAATTCACTTCATATACAACACAATTTTTTAAATTACCTGGAACATCCTTTGAAATAATTCTTCTTACAAAACCTTCTACAATTGCTGTTTTACCAACACCTGGTTCTCCAATCAGAATAGGATTATTTTTTTCACGTCTAGATAATATTTCAATAATTCTTCTTATTTCTTCTTCACGACCAATAACATTATTTAACTTATTGTTTTCAACATCTTGGTTCAAATTACGTGTGTATTTTTCTAATGCACTTCTATTATCACTAGGTTCAAAATTAAATTCCATATGATATACCTCCATTATTTGCTAGTTTAATAGATTATACACCATATTTAGCACTTTGCATATTTGAGTGCTAATTTTTAAATATTTTTTGTAAATAAAAAAGATAGTTCAAAACTATCTTTTAAATTTTAACTATAAAGTTTTTATGCATTAAAATCTTTTTCTCTATATGTATAATTGCTGTATAAACACAAAAATTATCAATATATATTTCTAAAACATTTGTATCAACTAGCACCTTAACATTACATTTATCTTTATTTACTAAAATGTATGATTCATCTATTTTCAATGTTGTATGATTTTCTATTTTTAGATCAAAACCATCATAACTTATAGTAAACAATAATTTTTGATCATCTAACAATTCAATTTTATGATCATCCTCTAAATATAATTCACGGAATAAAACTCTATTATCAAATATTTTAGAGATTAATTTCTTACTAACTTCATTAAGAGTTAATTTTATTTTATTTCCATCAAAAGAAAAGACTTTAGGGCTTGTAATCAAATTATTATTAACACTATCTGATACAACACCCAATAAATAATTTACATTATTAATTGAATAAATCAAAGGATAAATAAAATTATCTGAAACATCAACTTTATTAAAATTTGTTATAAAATAAATTTCATCTTTATCATTAAAAAAATTATGTAAATCCTCTATTATTGAATAAAAAGATATTTGACCATTCAAAGGATCTTTAGTAGATTTATTTTTAAAAGTTGAAGTAATAAATAATAATATACTATCACCCATCACTTTTAAATGTATACTATCAATTGTTTCATATATATCTTTAATATTAATCTCTTTTATAAATCTTGGATTATTCAAAAAATCGCTTAAACTAAACAATAATAATGTTGCATTATTAGTTTCTAAATTATTAGATACAACTAATAAATAATATCTATTATTGTAAGAAAATACAAAAGGGTTTGAAATATTTCGATTATATTTTTTAACATTATTAAAATCCACTCTCAATTCAGTCTTATGACTAATTAAATTATTAATTGGACTAAAATCTGATCTTACAATTACTGATTTAAAATTACCATTTTCATCCATAATAGATCCAGTATAAAATAAATATGGTTTTAAGTTTTTGCTAAAAAAACTACCATCCATAATTGATGATGATTCAAAATTAAATTGTTGATCTATAAAATTACAAATATAATCAATAATTTTCCCATCTTTTATTACAAATAAAGAATTAAATAGTAAATTATCTTTTTCTTCTAAAAACAATAAAAATAATTTATTACAAAAATAAAATGAACCTAATAGTTTTACAACTTTAACATTACTATAACCATAAAAAGTTAAAGTTTTATTATAATTAAATTTATTCATAGCAAGTTACTCTTCCAATATAATAACATATTTAATTTTATTATTATTTTACTTACATTTTTATATAAAATTAATAACTTAATTGTATTTTCAATACTAACTATTTCCCAATAGTTGTTTGAAACTCATCTAATCGATAAATTATTTTATCATAAGCATTAGAATATCATTTTAACTGATCATTTGGATACTTATTAACAGTTGCTACTGTAGCTAATGAAGTATTGTAATAATCATTATCATCAAATGCAAATTTATAATTTAAACTAGATAATTTTTGAATATTAAAAGCCAAATTTTGTTTACCTGTTTTTATATTAGTGTCACCCATAAAAATAACATTATTGGTATTATATAATGTTCTAAACTCTTCAATAACTTTATCTATTTGTTGTGCCTCAAAATATTCTTGCTTCCCAATACCATCTATTAGGCCATAATCTACTGAATCCTGACTACTTCCAGGACTATCAAAATGACTAAAACTCACAACAAACTCTTTATTATTGACATTATTAATCGTTTGAAATTTACTTCCAAAAGGCGCTCTAACATAATCTCTATCAATGCCATTGTCATTAACAGATGCATTTGAATAAAAAGTTCCACTACCAATTAATGCATCATTTGTATTATTTGCTTCACTCAGTTTAAATTTTTTTGTATTATACAAAATAGCTACTTGTTTTGATTGACCACTTTTAGCATATAAAGAATTTGTATTCTTTGAAACAATAATATTATAGTGATACTGATTTTTTCTAGATTCTGGTACTAAATCGTTTATTAAATTAACAAAATTACTTGCTGGGTTATTTGCCTCAATAGCATTGGCTTCAGTAATAACATTTTTATTAATTTCTGTCATTCCTATTAAATCAAATTTAAAATAATTCACTATTTTAGCTATATTCATAGCATGTTCTTTTTCTTTTGCACTAGGATTATTTTTTAATAAATTAAAATTAAGTGTATTTCAATGACCAATTTTATAAAACTCATTTTGATCAATAGTTAAATTAAATCCGATAGGATTATGATCACTAACTGAATATCTAATATATTTATAAACATCATTATCATACAAATCTATTGCAGGATTTTCTAAAATGTTATGTTCAACTAAAGAATAATTTTTTATAATAAATCCATTTTCTTGATTAACACTATATAAATTATCTCCTATTGGTTTATCAATCAATGGTTTATTATTATTTTCAGATTTAACATTTTCTTTATAAAAAATAAAATAATATATTACTCCACCTATCAAACATAATAAAATAAAAATTAAAATTATATATAAAATTTTATTTTGTTTTCTTATCCTTTTTTTACCCATAAAACTCCTAAATAAAAAAATCCTTTTCAAGGATTTTAAAATGGTTTATAGAACAATAATATTAATCATAACATATTAAATTCTTATAATCACTATTGATAAAATTATTTAAACTAAAGCTAATGGTAATTTTTCATTTTTATTTCATGTAAATTATATTTATGTAAATAGACAATTAAAAACATTCAATACCAACTTAAATAGAAGATAATGATTACACATTAGTTATATCCTCTTTACTTTAGTAATACTGCTAGTTAAAGTTGATAAAACCAAAAATTTAGTGATAGAATCAATGAATACATGAAGTAAAATACATGATGAAAATATTATGTATAGTTCTTCATGTTTTTTAATTTAACAATAATTATCTTTAAAACATTTTTTAATATTTTTATGTAAAAAAAATATTCACAATCAATAAAAGATTGTGAATATAATTAAATCTTTAAAAAATTAAAATATATTATTTATTTGCAGAAAATGGATCATCCTTATTAATAGTAAAATAATATCCTGAAGGGTTACCATTTTTAAGAGTATCTTTTGCAAATGCTTCAAATATATTATCTCAACCATTTGTTCCATCTTGAACTGCTCCATTTGTTCATTCATAACCTTCATTTAAAAAGAATGCAATTGCAAGAGTTTCAAGTTTATCAGAATTATCAAAAGAAAGACTCATTCTAATATTTGAACCAGTTGCTTGAGTTACACCTGTTAAATTTAAATTAGCAAATTTAATTGTAGGTTGTGGATTTTTAGTAGAATTAGCTTGAGTACAATCAGCAGTTACTTTTTGTTGCAATATATTTAATTTTGATTTAACATCTGCACTATCTTTATCATCAAATGTATAAGATAATCTATTTTTATTATCAGTTTTTCAAGTTATATTTCCAAAATGATTTTTTATATCTGTTTTTGATCAAGTGCCAAATAATGTGTTTCCATATGAATGGAATAAATAATTTCCATCTTTTGAAGCAAAAGGGTTATCTGTTGTTAAAGATTGCACTTTTTTCTTTTGTGTACCCGGGTTATTTGAATCCCCACCTGGATTGTTTGAATCCCCACCTGGATTGTTTGAATCTCCACCTGGATTGTTTGAATCTCCACCTGGATTATTGCTAGTTTCTGAACAAGAAACTAAAGCTATTGTTGGTACTCCAATAGCAAATGCAGAAGCACCTAACGCTAAAAGAGATATAAATCTTCTTTTCTTTTTATTAAATTCCATTTTTTTCATCTCCATCATCACCATTGTTATTTTATTACATACCAAAATGTTGTAACAATAAATTATATAATAGTTTTTTCAATAAAAATTAAAAATAAATTTCTCAAATTAAAAATTTATAAGTTATTAAACTAATTATTATAGAATTAGTGAATAATAAAATAAAAGATATGAAAATAAATTATTTATTTCCATATCTTATTTCTAAAAATTATTCAAATGCACTATCAAAATCGTCATCATCATCAAAGTAGTCATCATCTACTTCTTCATAAACTTCTTGTTGAACAGTTTTTGCAGAAAGTTGTGGTTCAACTGGAGGATTTGTTGTAACTACTGGAGTTACTCTTTCATTGTTAATTGTAATGTCTGGAACATCATTTGGATTTTCAACAATAACTTCAATCTTTGGTTCTGGAGGAATAATCTCTTCTGTTACTGTTTGTGTAACAGTTGGTTCTGAAGTTTGTGCTTCTTCTTCAACTGGATAATATTCTTCAACAACTACATTTTTAATTTCATCAACTGTTGGTGTTTCTTGAGTTTCAATATATTCTTCTTCATATTCAGGTTCTTCATCATAATATGGATGTTGAACTAGAACTGGAGTTTCAATATAAATTGGCTCAACTTCTTTTTGAATAGTTGGTTGAGCATTTACAGAATCACTTAATGATTTTTCTAAGTGCTCTAATTTATCATTTGCTTGATTTAATTGGTTGAATAGTTCTTGATTATATGAAACATTATTTGATACTTGTTCAGATAATCTATTAATTGAATCTGTTATTTCATCAGTATTAATTATAGGAGTATTACCATTTGTATCTACTTCTACAATTTTTGGTACTTCTACAACTTTATCAACACCAATTAATGTTGGAACTTCTATTATTTTCTCAACTACTTTTTCAACTTCTACAATTTCAGGCACTGTTACTATTTTCTCAACTTCATATGGTTTTTCAACTTCAATAGTTTTTTCAACCTCTACAATTGTTGGAACTTCAATTACTTTTTCAACTTCTACAACTGTTGGAACTTCAATTACTTTTTCAACTTCTACAATTTTTGGAACTTCAACTATTTTTTCTACTTCTACAACATTTGTAGCACTTGCAAAATTTCTATTTCCATTAGATAAATTATTTCTTAAAATTGATTCACAAATAAATGAATTTAAATCCAATTTCTTACTTAGTAGTTCGCTTTTCATACTTTCAGGTAATTCATTGATCTTAATCAAAAATTCAATTTCATTAATTTCATCTTGTTTATTCTTGATATTATCCAATAATACTCTTTTATCAAAAAAACAATTTCTTAAATAGCTATCAACTTTTTCAAGTTCAAATTCTAATACATCTATTTCTTCACCAATAACTTTTTTAGCATATCTTAGATTAGTAGATGAATATTTTTGGTTAAGTGAAGTTATTCTATCTAGAATACGCTTTCTTTCTTTAAGTAAAATATTTTTATAGTTATTTAATTTTTGCGCATTAGGAAGTTCACTTATATCTTTTTTACTTAAATCACTCACAATATTACTCCATCAATTATTCAACAATCTAATAATAATTTTATCAATTTAAAATGACAAATACAAATTAGAAACAAAAAAAATGATATTTTTTATATTTTTGTGGTATATAGGAAATTTAATAATTATAAATAAAAATCTACAACAAATACTTGTTGTAGATTGTGTTATATTAATCTTCTTGATCAATTTTACCTGTTTTTGAATTACTTAATTGATAATAAAAGCCTTTTAATTTCATTAATTGATTATGATTTCCCATTTCAATTATTTCACCATTTTTTAAAACAACGATTTTATCTGCATTTTTAATTGTTGACAATCTATGAGCAATAACAAAAGAAGTTTTTGTAGCAATTAATTTATTCATTGCATCTTGTATTACTTTTTCTGTTCTTGTATCAATATTACTTGTAGCTTCATCTAAAATTAAAATTGAAGATGTACTTAACATTGCTCTAGCAATTGCTAACAATTGCTTTTGCCCTTGTGATAATTCACTTGCATTTTCAGTTAACATTGTATTATAACCAAATTCAAGTTGATTGATGAATGTATCACAATTTGCAATCTTACATACATTCATTATTTCTTCATCAGTTGCATTTGGTTTTGCATATCTAATATTATTCTTTATAGTATCTGTAAATAAATATGTATCTTGTAACACTATAGAAACTTGGTTTCTAATACTACTTTTTGTAATAGTTTTAATGTCATAATTATCAAACAATATATCCCCATCTGTAACATCATAAAACTTTGTTAATAAATTTATGATTGTTGTTTTTCCAGAACCTGTTGGGCCAACTATTGCAATTGTTTCTCCAGGTTTTACATCAAGATTAATATTTTTTAAAACCAATTTATTTTCATTGTATCCAAAATTTAAATTTTTTATTTTTAATGATCCTTTAAGACTCTCTACAACTTGAGTTTCTTCAGGTAAATCTTCATTATCTAAAATAAACATTTCAGAAGCACGTTTAGATCCAGCTAAAGCTTGTTGTAAATTTGCAATCATACCAACAATGTTATTAATAGGTTGAACAAAATTTCTTAAAGCTAACATATAAGCATTAATTAATGCAATTGATTTTACAACATCTATATTTCCATTTTCGCCTTTATAATTACCAAATATATTACTTCCAAAACTAATACCATTTACAATAAATAAAATAGCAATAACTGTCATCATAAAGACTGAAAAATTAGCTAAAAAGTTCATGAAAGGAATAAACAAACCTGATATTGTTTGTGCTTTTTCAGCTTCTTTGTTTAAAGCATAATTTATTTTTTGAAAATTATCTTCAGTTAATTTTTCTCTTTTAAATAAATTAACAATGTTTTGCCCTGATAATATTTCTTCAATATAACCATTCATTTTACCTAATTTTTCTTGTTGTCTAAAAAATGCTGGAACTGATTTTCTTGACATAAAGACAATATAAACTGTAAGTAATATAACAATACCCAATGTGATTAATGTTAAAAATGGTGATACTAAAAACATAATAATTAACATACCAATCATTGTAGTTACACCAAACATTAATTGTCCAAAATTTTGAGAAATAAATATCATCAAGTTGAAGATATCATTTGTTAACACACTCATGATATCTCCACTTTCATGTGTGTCAAAATATTGAAGTCTCAGCATTTGAATTTTATTAAATAAATCCATTCTTAATCTATATGAAATTTTTTGTGAAATATCTACTAATATAAAATTCATTAAAAAATTTCCCAAAGCATTTAAAAAATAAAAAACAATCAATACTGTACCATATATCAATAAAGTTTCTAATGTAACTTCTGGAATATTAGAATCTAAATATTCATTTAATTTTTTTGTAATTTCACTTACACCTAAAATAACAAGAATATTGAACACAGTTGATAAAGTAGAAGCAAATAAGGCAAATCAAAAAGAAAATTTAAAATATTTTACATATCTATAACAAAGATTTAATGTTATTAAAAAACTTGATTTTCTATTATGTTCTTTAAGTCTTTGTTCATAAGTTGGTAAATAATATATATCTTTCATTTTCATTTTTTTCATAATTATTTACCCTCCTTAAAACCTTGTGAATTTGCTATTTCTTTGTATAGTGCACAATTTTTCATAAGTTGTTTATGAGTACCAAATCCAACCATATTACCTGATTCAAGAACAATAATTTTATCTGCTTTACTAATTGCATTAACACGTTGTCCTATTAAAAATATTGTAGTATTTTTGTACTTTCTAATATTATTTTGTACATTTGCTTCTGTTATCATATCTAATGCACTTGTAGAATCATCCAATATTAAAATTTTAGGCTTTTTAATTAAAGCTCTAGCAATTGAAACACGTTGTTTTTGTCCTCCAGAAAGATTTGTTCCCCGTTGTTCAACAATACTATCAAATCTTCCTTCTTTACTATTAATAAATTCAATTGCATTTGATAATGTTGCAGCCTCTTCCATTTCTTCTAATGTAGCATCTTCTTTACCAAATTTTAAATTAGAAGCAATTGTTCCACTAAACAACAAACTTTTTTGAGGAGAAACTCCAATTGAATTTCTTAATGATTCATAATTAATATCTTTTACATTAATATCAGATATATATACATCACCTTTGACTGGATCATACATTCTTGTAATTAAATTAATTAAACTTGTTTTACCACTACCTGTTGGACCAATAATTCCAATCATTTCTCCAGCTTTTGCTTCAAAAGAAATATTATTTAAAGCATATTCAGAGTCTTCACTTGAATTATATTTAAAAAAAACTTTATCAAATTTTACATTTGAATTTTCAATAAAATTATTTGAAACATTTCTAGGAATTGAAGGTTCTGAATCAAAAATTTGATTAATTCTATCACATGAAGCTTTTACATATGCTAATTGAATTAAAATTGTGACAATTAATATAATTCCCAATACAACTAAAGAAGTTAATTGAATAATTTGCAACACTATTGTTATTTCAAAATTTATAGTATTAGCACTTGCTGCAATTATCATAATAATAACTACAACAGAAACTTGAACAACAAAAAATATCACAGGAATAATTGAAGCTGATCATCTATTTGCAACAGTTGAAACTCTTGCAAAATTTAAACTTTTTTCATCAAATTTTTCAATTTGATTATTTTGCATATTGAATGCTTTTACAACTCTAACACCCAATAAATTTTCTCTCATTTTACTATTTACTTGATCAAGTCCTTTTTGTTGTCTTCTAAAATATGGGACAGATTTTTTAAGTAACAATAAAATAGAAACAAAAACTATTGCCATAAAACCTAAAAATACTCCACCAATTCATCAAAGATCAATTTGTGCACCCAATATAAATGTTGCAATAGTTCCACCAATCATTAAAAAGACTGATCTTACAACCATTCTTAATGAAATAATAACTGTATTTTGATAAAACATAATGTCATTGGTTAATCTTGTTATTAATGATGGAGTAGTAATATTATCTATTTCTTTAAAAGTTAAAGATTGAATCTTTTTGAAAGCATTATACCTAATATTGCTTCCTAATCTAACACCAATTCTTGCTGTTATAACTATCCCAATTGCTTGAACTGTTAGGGCAATAAAAATTAAAGCAAGCATTATGCCTGCTAATCCTCAGATTCCACCAATTGGATTATTATCTTGCTGAACTCAAAAAGTAGGAGATGTGCCATCACCATTTATATAACCTTTGTCAGCTTCTTTTAAAAATAAAGCTAATAAAAATGGTTGAGCAACATCACAAACTGTTTGTAACATAATTAAAAAAAACCCTAGAAAGGTTAGTCATACATCTTTGCCCTTGATAAATCTTAACAGTTTAAACATATATTTCCTCCTTTCAATAAAAAATAATAAAATTTAGAAACATCACATTAATTTTATTATAAAAATAAAATTTGGTTTCAAAATTATTAATAGTAACTAAACATAAAATAATAGTATTTATAAGTAGAGTAAGAATTGACATATAATAAAAAAACACCCATATTACTTGGGTATTTTTTTTAATTTTTTCAATTAAGACCAGTTAATGTTACTACAACTTCTTTTGCTCCTGGTACATCATCTTTAAAAGCATGATTTTCTTTTGGAGAAACTGTTAATTTTATAGTTGGCATATTACGAGATGAATCTCATCCAATATTATTATCACCTGCATATGTTAAAGTAACATTAGCAAATCCTTCAGTAGATTGTTCTAATTGAGGTATAAGAATTTGTAAATATCCACTAGCAACAGTTTGATCTGGTTGATTACCAGTTGGCACACTAGTCCATCATGCTTTAAATTTTTCTAAACTAGCTGGACCAGTAGGGCTACCAGTTCCTACATAATCTACAGTTGATTTAAATGTAGCATCTTGTGGTAAATTTTTAGAAGTAATATTTAAATTGTTAATAGATACTTTTCTTGATGTAGTTGTACCATCAACTCAATAATGCCCATTTGTTGGAACTGCATCAAATGACAAAGAATATTTACCATTGTTTTTCTTTAAATTTGGATTAGAAAATTGTGTATTAAATACTTGAGTTGTTTCACCAATTTTTTCATTATCCAATGAAGGAGTAGTAGCAGACTTTAATGATACTTCAGAAGAACTTGCTTTATTAACTCTATTATATTTCATAAAACCTAATTTTTCTAATACTGCATTAACATCATTTATTTGTGAATCTGCATCAACTTGTATATCATGACTAAATTCTGGTATTAAATGAACTGTTGGATCAATACCAACATTATAATCAAGCGCCAATGTTGCAGTTGTTGGTAGTACATTAGAATCTGAACTTGTAACATTAACAGTTGCGTTCTTTAATACTAAATTTAAATCTGAAACAGGTATTCTTAAATTTATATCTTTTGTAGTACTGTTAAAAGTTTCTTTAACATGAATATTAACATAGTCTTTTTTAGCATCAAATGCTATTTGACTATTTGATTCTAATGCATAAGTAGCATTTGGTTCTGGTGCATTAGAACTACCAATTTCAGTCATAATTTGTTTTAGTTTTTCAGCTGTTAATTGATTTTTTAAATCCTTTGGACTTGAAACATCTAATTGTTGTGAACCTATACTATAATAAACAACTTCATTTGCAGTTGCACCTCATGATTCATAACTAGTAGTTCCACCTCACTGAATATCAGTTTGTTTATTAGTTGTAATTTGCACTACTAAACTATCTTGTTGTTCTTTTGTAAATGAACTATAGTTTGAAATTACTTTTGATTTTAATGATGGGTTTTCTTTTACCATTTTAGTAAATAAATTACCTACATCAACCAAATTTCCTTGAACATCAAACAGTGACTCAATAGTACCAATCACTTCAAAATTAGCATTAAGTGTTGGTGTTATTTTTTGACCACTAGGAGTATCAGGATTTGTTGAACCTCCACCTTGTGTGTTATTAGTATTATCTCCACAACTTGTTAATATTAAAGGAGTTGCAATAGCAAAACTTGTAATACCTAAAGTTGTTAATAATATTTTTTTACTAATTTTTCTCATAATATTTCTTCTTTCCCTATAAATTTTATTTACTATTTAGTACAATAAAATTTATAATATTTTCAAAATTTATATTAATTTTTATGAAACACAAAATTCTATCATTTTAACAAATATCACTAGTCACAATCTTATATTCAATATAAACTGCAATAAAGTTGTATAATCAAGTTTAAATTTTAATTATAAATAAGCAAAAATAAAAAATAGACATTAATGAAATTAAATCAAAATGTCTATTTAACAAAATTATTTTATACTAAATTATTAACCACGAATTTCAAGTTTTTTAATAATCTCACGATATCTTTCGATATCTACATTTTTCAAATATGAAAGTAGTGATTTTCTTTGTGAAACTTTTGTATATAATCCACGCTTAGAAGTATAGTCTTTGTGATTATTAATTAAATGTTGTGTTAAAGATTTTATTTCAGCTGATAAAATCGCAATTTGAACTTCAGTTTTACCTGTATTTTTTTCATTACCACCAAATTCTTTAACTAATTTAGCTTTTAATTGTTTTGATATTGCCATATATGTTATGACTCCTTTTATATATTTTATTTGTTAATGTTAGTAAAGCAATTAATTCAAAAAGGAAAAGAATTATACAATACTACATTCAAACCATTATAAAATATAACATAAAAAAGATATTTATAAAATTAAAATATAAAAAGAACAATTAATTATTAGTAATTAATTTTGCACTTCCTCTATTTAATGAATATACTTTTGTTGCAACATCATATAGTCTTTTATCTTTAGCTGTTATAACTATTGTTTTGTTATAAATAGTATTAGCGGTTCTTATAACATTTTTAAATAAATAATCCTCTTGAATATCATCTGGCAAATAAGGATCATCTATTAAAATAATCTTATTATTAGTAATAATTGAATATACTATTAAAACAATTGTTTTTTCTACATTATTTAAAATATTGAAAGTTCTATTAACGCATCCTCCAATATTAAATTTATTAATTATGTCATCTAAAGCAAATGTATAATTACATTCTTTACAATACTTGTTATAAGCATTTTTTAGATGTCAATAAACTGTTTCTTGAGAACTTAAACTTATGGCTCTATGAATGTAAAATAAATGCTGACTAATAAAATCATTTATTTGTGCTTCATTTAATTCTTTATGTTTAAAATCATGAATTAAATATTCGCCCTTATTAAAATTTTCTTTCCTTGCAATTATATTAAGAAGAGTAGTTTTACCCCCACTTGTAGGACAATAAACTAAAACTACATCATTTGCATAAATTGACATATTTAATTTTTTTAATATCTTTGCTTTAAAAACTGATGTATATATATGCTTTTCTATACTATCTAATATTAATGATTCAAATTCATAATCTTTTATATTTAATGTAATTTTTGTAGACCTACCAAGATTATCTAAAATATTGGTACTATAATCTTCAACATCTAAATTATTAGATAAATCAACATCATTATAATCAACCTCTTGAGCATCAGGTATTAGATTATGATCTATTTCTTTTATAACAGGTTGATAATCTGACTCATACTCTTCAAAAACAACATTTGGTTCTTGCAATTGATAATTATTGTAATCATTTTCATTGTTATCATCTTGCTTTGAATCAAGACCTTTTATAAAAACTGATGAAATAGGTTTTGTAGAAAAATAATCTTTTTTATGTTCTTTTTCATTAAATGATTCATTTCTATCATCTTTCTCATTTGTAAAAAGTAAAAAAGGTTTTTCATTTAATTTTTCAATTTGATTATCAACTTGTTTGTTTCAAAAAGAATTATTCTTTTCTTTTGGAATAATATAAACTGATGAATGATCTATTTGTTCCTTTGTTGGTGGAGCATCAAAATCTATACTTATATCAGTTTTATAATCAGTTGGATTGTTTTGCAATTCTTTTGATTTAAGTAATTCTTTTTGAGGGATTATAGATACAACTGGTTTTTTTACAACAATTGGTTTTTGCTTATTTTCTAAATTTGAAACGTTTTTCTTAATAATAACAACTGGCTTTTTTGGAGGAAGAGGATCCACTTTTGGAAATGAATTAATTTTAACAACAGGTTTTTTATTTTTTACTTCCTGGTTAGAATTTAATTCATTAGATTGTTCATTATAATTTTTATCATTAGTTATAAAGTTTGAATTTGTGTCATATAATACATCATTACTATAACTTGTTGGTTCTAATTCTTTAATCCTTGTAATATTTGTTCTAAAATAGTCAAGTTCTTTATCTATTAGACGAACATAAGTTTTAGATTTATTTTTAGTATTATTGTTTTCCATAATGCCTCCAAGAAATCTTTAAATACTATATATAAATATCTATATATGTTTGAAAATAAAAAAATAGTATCATTAAAATGATACTATAAAATAAAAACTAACTATTATAAAAATATCCTTAAATATCATAACATATCATTAAACTATTGATATTTTTAAGAAAATCAATTATTTAAAATATACTTTTTTCCTTTAAATTCAAAAAATTAGTTATTAATATCAATTGATTATAAAATATTTAGGTAAATAATTTTGGGGTAAGTATGAAAAAAATAGCGATATTGACATCAGGTGGAGATGCTTCTACTATGAATAAATGCATTAGTTCATTTGCAACTTATGCAGAAAAATTTAATTTAGAAATATACTTGGTATATGCAGGATTTAAGGGTTTAGTAAGAAATGCAATATATAAAGCAAATAATTCAGAAATAAAAACTTGATACAATTTACCAGGAACTAAAATATTGTCAGCAAGATTTATGGAATTTGCTGAACAAGAAAATGTTGATAAAGCAATTGATAATTTAAATCAATTAGGTATTGACACTCTTATTGTAATTGGAGGAGATGGAAGTTATAAAGGTGCTTTAAGATTACATCAATCAGGTTTTAATGTAATTGGACTACCAGGCACTATCGACAATGATATAACTTCTACAAAATATACAATTGGATTTGATACAGCATTAAATAACATTGTAACTAGAATTAATGAAATAAAATCATGTATGACTTCACATAGAGATACAGCTATGATTGAAATAATGGGAAGACATTGCACAGACTTAACTGTTTATGCTGGGCTAGCTACAGAAGCTAATATATTAATTACAAATGAAAATATATTAAGTCCAAGCGAACTATTAGAAAAAATTCAATTTATAAGAAAAACAAATAAATCAGGACTAATTGTTTTAGTAACTGAAAACCTATTAGGCAAAAATGGGATTCCTTCTCTTGAAGAATACAAACAGTATATTGAATCGAATTCTAGAGAATTAATAAAAATAAATGTATTAGGATATGGTCAAAGAGGTGGTTCTCCTAGTGCAATGGATTTAGTAAGAGCAACTCAAATGGTATATAAAGCATGTGAGTGCATTCAAAACAATGAGTATGGCAAAATTATAGGATTAGATGAATCTGAAAATGCTATAGCATATGAAATTGAAGAGGCAGTAAATAAAAAACAAGATTCTAATAATGCTCAAATAATTAATAAGTTTTTTAATTAATAAAAATGAATATAAGTTAAAAAACTATAAAAAATGATTAATGAAAATTAGTCATTTTTTTAATTATCAATTTAAAATAATTTTATGAAAACAATTAAAAAAACAAAAGAATATATCTATCAAATTAATGGTTCAAAATTTATTTCAATTTGTTTTTATGTTGAAGAAATTTGTACAATAAATGATATTTTAAGTAAATTAAAATCAGATCATAGAAAAGCAAAACATATTTGTTTTGCTTATAAAATTGATGATAAACAAAAATTTAGTGATGATAATGAACCACAAAATACTGCAGGTAAAAAAATATTAGAAACTATATTAATAAATAAACTACATAACATTTTAATTGTTGTAATTAGATACATGAATGGAACAAAACTTGGAGTTGGTTTATTGTCTAGAAGCTATTATCATAGTTCAACATTAGTGACAAATGATTTAGAAAATATATGCGACCTATCCCTAATAAATATATATAAAATTACTATTGAATTGCAAAGAGCAAATTCAATTATTGAATATCTTATAAAAAATAAAGAAATCATTTTTAATAAGACATTAAATGAAAATAATTTAATCATAGAAACCAGTTTAAATAATCAAATAATTAATAATTTTGAAAATCCTATTTTCATCAAAAAAACATACATTAAAAAAACCTATAACTCATAAATTATAGGTTTTTATATTTTAATTAAAAGATAAACCAGTATATGTTTGTGTATATTCTAATAAAGATTTAGGATCTATATTATTAGTATTATTTCTTATAAAAATTATTCTAATATTTAAAGAACCTGTGTTATCATCTGCTATAACTTCTAATGTAAAATCTCCATTATTTACTGCAGTTAAATAACCACCTGTTGGAGAACTTAAAAAGAAATTATTAATTGCTTTTTTATCTTTCACAAGCATATCCTTAATTCGGCTAGGCAACATATTAAAATATGTTGGTTGTTTAGTTTTCAACTGATTAGAATTACAGAATGTTAAAACATCAGCTGTTGGAATTTCATTACCTTTTACAAAACCTGTAGTTGTTTGCAAGAATGTAATTGGATTAGGATAACCTGATAAATTACTATATGTAATTCTTCAAGCTATTTCTCCACCACCATTATTAATAAACATTTCAACATTTACATTAGCATTATTTACATTTGTACTAGGAATTTTAATTCCTCTTGTTGCAATAAATAAATCAGATAATTGTTCTACTGAAGTATATGTAGTCCCACCAATTGTCAGATTTTTGTTTTTAATTGCATTTTCTATTTCAGCAGGTGTTAATTTTTGAATGTCTGATAAAGTTTTATCTCCATCTTCTTTAAATGAAACTTGATATTCTTTATTATAATCATCAGTATTTTTAAAATTATCTAAAGTAATTTTAGCAATTCATTTACCATCTTCTTGTTTGAAATCTGTATTAGCTTCAGGACCATTTGGGTAATCACCCATTAAAATAACATTTACAATCAATATACCAGTGTCATTATTTGGAAATAATTCTAATTCAAAATCAGATGAATCAAATCCACTAAATCTTACAAAGTTCTTATAAAATATTTCCTCATTAATATCACTTGGTAAATAAGCTGATCTGTCAAAACCTTCACCATTAGTAAATTGAAAAGTATATTGTGTTAATTTGTTTAAACCAGTATATGTTTTTGAAATCATAGGTAAAGTATTATCATATTTAGTTGGATCAAGATTAATAGTTAAAGTACCAGTTGTATCATTTGGTGTTACAGTAATATTAATTTTTTCCAATGGATAACCTGTAGTTTTAGATGTATTAATAAATCTTAAATATTCTTGTTTTGGTGCATTTGAAAAAGAACTTGGTAATATATCTGATTCTTTTATATCTTTTAATTCAGGAACTGTAGATATATCAGTAGTTGTAGTTCCAGCACCACCAACAAATTCAATTTTTTTAGGATCTGAATTCTTGAAAATAGTATATTCTTTTATTTTACTATAAGTTTTTAAGTTTTCTACACCAGCTTTTAATTCCATTGGAAGATATTGATAATCAGCTCTGATAACTAATTTTCCAGTAGTATCATTTGCAGTTGTAATAGTATAAGTTGTTTTAGGATAATTAATATTATTAATTGTCACCTTTTGACTAGTTAGTGTAGATACTAAAGGACTAACTCTTTCTATATCCTCATTTGTAATCTTTGAAGGTAATGTATTTTTAAAATCATAATCATCTCTATCAACTGGTTTTCAACTGAATCTAGAATTAATGTCTGATGTAAAGTTGAAAGTCTTAGTAATTTGCAATGGAACAACATTATTAGGCATTACACCATCTGTTACAAATCATGGAATTTGATCTAAGTGCAAAGTTAATTTCAATGTTTTTGCTTTATCATCTATTTCATTTTTAACAAAAGGTTCATACTTTAAAGTTCCATCATCATTTTTAGAGGTATTTTGAGTCAAGAATGAATTGTTCAAGAATGTTATATCGCTTCTTGTAATTTCACTTGGTAATTTTGTCTTTAATAAATCTGCATTAATATCATAATCAGCAGATTTTTGGTAAGCTTTTTCAGTATTTAACAATCCCTTTGTATCACCTTGTCCATCAACATCTTTATTATTTGTAATAGCAACAGCTAATCCATATTTTTTCTGTTCTACAACAGCATAATTTGGATATAAAGCATCTAATATACCTTCTTGATATTGAGCATTAATTAACATAATTTGCCCAATATAACCATACACATTATATAAAACTAAAGAATTTGCACATGTTTTGATTTCATCAATTGGAGATTGAGCAAGATCATAATATGGAGAAATTACATTATTTGGATGTTCAACATTTGCTCTATCTTGATCTAAAGTAACTTTTTTTATTTGCGTTGAATTCTTTGCTTTAAAAAATAAAGATTCATTACTATCAAAAGATCAAGATTCAATTCATTTATCAGCATCTAATGTAGATATAGCAAGTGTTGGATTGTTTAAATCAACTGGATCTATAACTATTAATTTATCATAAATTACAGTAACAACTCTTCCATCAAGTAAAACATGATAATCACATTGAGGTCTTGTTTTACTATTACGAGTATTTGTAATCCCTTGTGTAACAGATACAGCTTTTTGTCATTTTTCAGTTGCTGTAGACACAGTTTGTAAATTATCATCAACTAAAATAAATCAAACTTCAGATGTACCATTAATGGCACCATCATCACCTGTAGTATTAGGTTTACCTGTTAAATTATAAATAGCTAACAAGTTTCTATTAGTTCCTATTGGAATAAGATTAAATACTGCATTGTTAGATTTTGAATAATCATTACCATCTGTATTTTGTGGAAGAGGAGCAACATTATTATCAATATTTCCTTTACGTCTAGTAGTAACTCCAGTTTTAACATCAACTACATCTATTGTATCTGTTTGGCCATTTCCTATATTACCAGGTCTACCTAAAAATGCTAAATTACCATTTGTTAAAACTTTTAACATAAAGAATGAATTCATATTCAATTCACCAGTAATAGGTTCTGCTGTTTCATATTTTTTTGTAGGTGTGCCAGTTTGAACATTAATTGCTACAGCATACTGTTTACTATTTGATTTCGCATTTGAAAGAATATATAAAATATCATTAGTTTTATCCAAATCAAAATTTAATCAATTTCTCTTTCATGATGTACCATTGTATCCATTAACTACAAATGGTTGTATACCATCTATTGTAATTGTTGTAACATCTATTGATCAACGTTCAGCACCAAATCAGTCTAAACTTGTAATTTTGTTTTTCCAAAAAACAATAGGTCCATTTTTAGAGCTTAATTTTGGATTATACATATTTGAAACTGATGGAACAAGAGGTTTAACATTTGATGTTGATTGAGTTGTATCATCAGCATTTATTTTAGAATTGTTCATATCACTTCTGCTAATACCTTTAGATGCTAAAATTCCAATTGCTGGAATTAAAGAAATAGAAGCAATTAAAGCAGGGAAAAACAATAGAATTTTATTCCTTTTATTAGTTTTTTTCATAAAAAGTATCTCTCCTAAATAAAGATAGATTACTATTAAAATATATGAAAAAAAAATTTGAAAAACAATAAAATAGATTCATAAAACTATTTTAAAAAGATTTATATACACAAGTAAAATAAATAAAAAAACTTAAAGATATATAAATCTTTAAGTTTGTTAATTCATATTAATTATACATAAAACCAGTATATGTTTGGTTGTATTCTAACAATGAAGAAGCATTAATATTAGCGTTTTTATTGAAAACAAGTTTTATATGTAAATTACCTCTAGTATCATCAGCTATTACAGTTAATTCAAAATCACCATTATCTATACTTGGTTTATATCCACCACTTGGTTCATTTAAGAAAAAGTTACTAATAGTTTGTTTGTTATCATCAAGCATTTTCTTAATTTCACTTGGAAGTTTTGTAAAGTAACTAGGATTTTTTGATTTTAGTTGTGCATTATTTGTAAAAGTTAGAATATCATTTGTAGGAATTTGATTCCCCTTTACAAATCCAGTAATTGTTGCAAGGAAAGTAATTGAATTTGAATATCCTTCAAGATTACTATAAGTAATTCTTCAAGTAAGTTCTCCACCACCATTATTAATGTATAATTCAACACTAACATCTTTATTGTTAACAATATTTTTAGGAATCTTATCTCCACTTTCTGCAATAAAATATTGAGCTAATTGTTCTTTTGAAGTGAAAGTTGTAGATCCCATTGTTAAATTACCAGCAGTTAATTTATTCATAATTTCAGAAGGAGTTAATCTTTGTAATTCAGTTAAAGAAGTATCATCATCTTTTTTAAATTGAACTTGATATTCTTGATTGAAGTCTTCAACATTTTTAAAACCTGTTAATGTTTTTCTAGCTATTCATAAATTATTTTCTTTTTTAAAATCTGTGTTGCTAGTTGGGCCATCTGGATAATCACCTGTCAAGATTATATTGGCTACTAAACTTCCATTAACATCATTTGAAAACAATTCTAACTCAAGATCTGAAGCATCAAAACCACTAAAGGTTACAAAGTTTTGGTAAAATATTTCTTCATTTATTTCACTTGGTAAGTACTGAGATCTATTGAATCCTGTTCCTTCAGTAAATTTTAACGAATATGAAGAAGTTTTATTTAATCCTTTAAACGTTTTAGAAATTGAATTTAAAGTTGGATCATATTGTTTTGGATCAATTGTAATTTGCAAAGTACCATTAGAGTCATTTGGAATAACACTAATATTCATTTTTTCTAATGGATATCCTATAGTTTTATTAGTATCAATAAATTTTAAGTAGTCTTGTTTTGAAGCATTTGCAAATACACTTGGTAAAATATTTGATTCTTTAATTTCTTTTAATTCAGGAATTAAACTAACCTCTGTTTCATTACCACCAACAAATTCAAATTTTTTAGTTGTACCACTTCTAAAAATTGTATATGTTTTACTTGTTGTATAACTTTTTAAATTACCTGTATTTGCTTTTAATTCCATTGGAAGATAATCATATTTAGCCTGAATAGTAATTGATCCAGTTGAATCATTTACATTTGTTTTAGAATAAGTTACTTTAGGATATGATTCACCATTAATTGTTACATTTTGACTAGTTAATGTAGATACTAATGGATTAACTCTTTTAATATCATCAATTGTTAATTTAGAAGGTAAAGTATTTTTAAAGTCATAATCTTCTACATCAACATTTTTTCAACTAAATCTACTTTCAATATTAGAAGTAAAATCATAAGTTTTTGTAATTTTTAATGGAACAATATTATTAGGCATTTGCCCATTTGTAACAAATCAAGGAATTTGATCTAAGTGTAGAGTTACAGTTAATTTTTTATTTACATCATCAACAAGATTTTTAACAAATGGTTCATACATTAAAGAACCATCAGGATTCTTATTAGTATTTGTAGTTAAAAATGAATCATTATGAAATGTTATATCACTTCTTGTAATTTCACTAGGAAGTTTTGATTTTAATAAACTTGCATTAATTTCAAAATCAGCTGATTTTTGAAAAGCATCAGCAGTATTTAATAAACCTTTTGTGTCACCTTGACCTGTAGCTGTTTTATTGTTTGTAATAGCAACAGCTAAACCATATTTTTGTTGTTCTATTTGTGCATCAGTTGGATATTGTTTGTAATCTACCCCTTCTTGATATTGAGAATTAATTAACATAATTTGCCCAATATAACCATACACATTATATAAAACTAAAGAATTTGCAGCATCTTTAATTGCTTGAATTGGAGATTCAGCCAAATTATAATATGGTGATATTACATGGTTTGGATTAGCATAGTTATTTCTATTTTTGTCTAGAGTAACTTGTTTAATATTAGATGAATTTCTTGCTTTAAAAAATAATGTTTCATTACTATCAAAAGATCAAGAATCAATTCATTTATCTTGTTCTAAAACTGAAATAGCAAGAGTTGGATTATTAATGTTAGAAGGATCTATAATAATTAATTTATCATAAATTACAGTAACAACTCTTCCATCAAGTAAAACATGATAATCACATTGAGGTCTTGTTTTACTATTACGAGTGTTTGTAATTGCATTTGTAACCAATTTTGCCTTATCTCATCCACCAGCAGCATTAGGTATTGTTTGTAAATTATCATCAACTAACACAAATCATACATCTGATGTACCTCATCTAGCACCGTTATCAGCTGTTGTACCAGCTTTACCTGTTAAATTATAAACTGCTAATAAGTTTCTATTACTTGCAATTGGAATAATGTTAAAAGTTGCATTTTTTGATGAAGCATAATTATGTCCAGCTTCAGTAGCTGTTGGTCTAGGTAAAACAACATTATCAATATTACTTTGATAATTTGTAACAACACCTGTTTTTATATCAACAACATCCATTGATGTCCCATCACCAACATTTCCAGGTTTACCTAAAAAAGCAAAGTTACCATTATTCAATACTTTTAACATAAAATAAGCATTTGATAATGTACTTCCAACTACAGGATTTGCAGTCTTATACATTTTCATTGCTTGCCCTGTTTGAACATTTATAGAAACAGCATATTGATGACTGTTTCTTTTAGCATTACTTAAAACATATAGAATGTCTCTAGTTTTGTCTAAATCAAAATTTAATCAATATCTAGTTCATGATGAACCATTATTACCATTAACTGTAAAAGGTTTAATTCCATCTAGTTCAATGGTTGTAACATCTATTGATCAACGTTCAGCTCCAAATCAATCTAAACTTGTAATTTTGTCTTTTCAAAATACAATAGGACCATTTTTAGAACTTAGTTTAGCATTATACATATTTGCAACTGATGGAACAAGTGGTTTAACTTCTTGTGCAGAAGGATTTGTTGCATCAGCATTTATATTTGAGTCCTCAATTTTTTTAGAGGCAGAATTGTTGTACCCCAAAACTCCAATTGCTGGGACTAAAGCAATTGCAGATATTATTGCTGGTAAAGAAAATAAAAGTTTACTTACTTTACCATGATTATTTTTTTTCATAGTAAAAGATCTCCTAAAAGATTCTCCAATTTGATTATATATGCAACTTAGCAAAATACAAGAGGGAGAAGCAAAAAAATAGGAATTTATTTTCATCAAATTATTAAATTGACAACAAAAAATCCTATATTAATACAAACAATATAGGATTTATAATTTTTTAAATATTTTCTTTTAATTTTTTAAACATTCTTTTTTTATATTGTTCAACTCCTGGTTGATCAAATGGGTTTACTCCCAACAATAATGCACTCATAGCAACAACTTTTGACAATCATGAATATAAATATCCAAAATGATATTCATCCATTTTATCAATGTACAATTGAATAATTGGAGTATTTCCATCAATATGATGTGCATCTATTGTAGATAAACAAGCTATTTTATTTAACTGGTTGATAGTTTTATTATTGACAAAATTTAATCCATCATCATCATTCATAAATGATTCTATTTTCTTATCAAAATTTGGATTTTCTACATGTAATATAGTTTCAAAAAAGATTGGTGAACCTTCTTGTAAGAATTGGCCAACAGAATGTAAATCTGTTGTGAATAAACAATTTGTAGGGTATAAACCTTTATGGTTTTTGCCTTCAGATTCAGCCATTAATTGTTTTCAATGTTCTGTTAAATAATGCATATTAGGTTCATAAACACCAAATACTTCAAGTGATTTATTTAGTTTTTCATAACAATAATGTCTAGCTACTGCATATTTATATGCAGTATTTTTTGATAATGTAGATACATTAGTATCATTTAATGCAGCTTGACAACCTTTAAGAATTTGTTGGACATCAAGACCCATATAAGCCATTGCAAACAATCCAACAGGAGTTATTGCACTAAACCTACCACCTACATCACTTGGAATAACAAATGATTTTAAATTGTATTTATTAACAATTTGTCTTAATTTACCTTTTTCTTTATCAGTAATACAAACCATTCTTTCTTTTGCAACTTCTCCACCTACTTTATTAAACATAAGTTCATAAAATAATCTAAATGCTACAGCTGTTTCTAATGTTGTGCCTGATTTTGAGATACATATTAAATAAAAATTTTCTTTTTTTAGTTTTTTTAATAAAGATACAATATAATTTGAAGATAAATTATAAACATAAATTATTTCTCTATCTCTATCAAAAGCAGGCAAACACATTTCAATAGCAGCTTTTAAACCCAAATATGATCCACCAATACCAAGAACAACAAGTGTTTTGATATTATCATTTTTTCTTCATGATTGGGAAAAAGAAATTATTTCATTCAATTCATTAGTGTCATAATTAAAAGGATAATCCATTCATCCAAGCATTTCACCACCTGGACAAGTTTTATTTGTTATTATTTTATGAATATCTTTTACCTTATCTTTATATAATTCCATAATTTCTTTTGATATCTTTGTATCAAAACTTGAAAAATCAATTTTTATCATCTTAACACCACCAATTAATAACACGATTTAATTATACTTATAAAAATATAAAAAACTATTTTTTATTAAAAGTGTAAAAATTAAGACTCTATCAAAAATGTAATAAAATAATAGTTATTTCATTTTTAATAAGTCCTAATTAAGAATAAATTTAATAAACTATTTGATTTCTTTTAATTTGATTTCTTTTCAAATATCAAAATTTTCTTTAGAAACATTAATTATTTTCTTTTCGACTAATTCATTAATTTCAAGAATTCTTGTTATAAGTGAAGGATGATTTTTAAAACTATTCATAATGTCATTTAAAATATTACTGTATTCTTCATTTTTATTATTTTGTTTATTTAAAAGTCCATCTAAAATATCAAATTGTTCAAATTGTTCTTTTGTGTATTTTGATTTTAATTCATTAATTTTAATTTCTCTTACTTCTTTAACTAATGCTTGTAATTCTTTGTCTATTTTTCTTTTTTCTTCTACCAGTTTTTCTTTTGTTCTGTATTCTAAATAAGCTACTATTCAAATAAAAATAATCAAAAAACCAAGAATAATTAAAATAACAAAGGTTGTTTGCTTATTACTAATTAGTTTATCAAGTTCATGTGCTTCTAATTCTAGTTGTTTAATTCTTTTTTCCTTTTCTAGCAATAAATTATCTTCCATAATATACCTTCATAATAAAATCTTTCTAGCAATTCTAATTATATTTTATATATAAAAAAATAACTCATTTTATAATTACTAAAATGAGTTATTATGTTAATTATTTTTAAAAAGCAATTCAATAAACTGCTTTTTGTCTAATTCATACATATATTTATTTAAATCAATAAAATTAAGCGATTTTTCTATTATATTCATGTTGTATTTTGTATTAACAAAATATTTTTCTAATTCTTTAATATTATTTTCATATAATGCATCTGTATAAAAATGAATTTCTTTAATTGTTCCATCATCAATTAATAATTCAACTGAAATTAAAGCATTGGGTAATTTAACACTATTTTTAAAATTAAAGTTATAATTTCTTCCAAAAATATATTCATAATTCATATATTTTTCTAAAACTAATTGATTAACAATAGAATTGTTTTTATAACTATTAAACATTGTTTTTGTATTATATTTTTTTTCTAAGAAATCTATGAATAGTTTTTCAAAATAAATAACATCAATTGAATATGGTAATAATTCTTTAATATTCATAACCCTGCTTTTAACAGATTCTATTCCTTTAGAAACTAATTTATTTTTATCCACATGCAATGACTCAACAAGTTTTTCAATATCAATGTCAAATAATAATGTTCCATGTAATAGATAATCATTTTGATAAAAAGTAACAGCATTCCCTGATATTTTTTTACCATCAACAGTAATATCATTTCTTCCAGAATATTTAGCATTTATATTAAGTGTTCCTAAGAATTCTATAATTACATCTAAACATTCTTGAAAAGAAAAATTATTTCTTTTTTTTCTTTTAATAAATGTGAAATTAAAATTATTTTTATCATGATATACTGCCCCACCACCACTTAAACGTCTGACAACTTTTATATTATGATTATTAACATACATTAAATTTATTTCACTAAAGGCATTTTGTGTATTACCTATAACAATAGTATTTTTGTTTTTTCATATAATAAAAAGATCTTCATCGAGAAGATCTTTTTCATATTTTAACAAAAATTCTTCACTTGCCAAATTAATGTATGGATTTTCATCATTTAGAAGTTTAATAATTTTCATTAATTTTTAAATCATTTCTTATCTTTAAAGTTATCAGTTAATATTTTTTTAGCAGTTTCTCAAACTATTTCACTAATTGTAGGGTGTGGGTGAATAGTATTTGTTAAATCATATATTGTAGCTTCAAGTTCCATTGCTAATGCTATTTCACTAATAATATCACTTGCTGTAGATGCAACAATATGACAACCTAAAATTTCACCATATTCTTTTCCCACTAATAATTTTAAAAATCCTTTTGATTCACCATCAGCTAATGCTTTACCAATATGAGTCATTGGAGTTTTACCCTTATAATATGGAATATTTTTTTCAATTAATTGTTCTTCAGTATAACCAATAGATGCAACTTCTGGATGAGTATAAATACAAGAAGGAACTTTTAATGGTTCATATTTATTTGGTTTATTTAGAATATGATCTACTGCTACTAAAGCATTTTTATGAGCAGTATGAGCTAGCATAATTCTACTAGTACAATCACCTATAGCATAAATGTTTTCAAAGTTTGTTTGCATGTGTTCATTAGTAATAATTGATCCATTTTTTTCTAAATTTACACCAATTTGTTTTACACAGTCTGAAGTTGGAACACGACCAACAGATACTAAAACAACATCAGCATCATCAACTTTAGTTTCTCCATTAATTGTATAAACTACATTATTATCCTTGAATTCAACCAAATTAATATTAGTTATAATATTAACATTTTCTTTCTGCAATAATGAAGTTATTTCCTTTGAAATATCATTGTCTAATACCTCAAGAATTCTATCAACACCTTGAAGAATTGTAACTTGAGAACCCAATCCTGCATATAAAGTAGCAAACTCTACACCAATTACACCACCACCAATTACTGTTAATTTCTTTGGTATTTCACTTAATACAAGTGCTTCATCTGATGTAATCAATTTTCCTGATGCATATCCTTGTTCAAAACCAGGAATATTTGTAAATTTTCTTGGAGTACTACCAGTTGCTACAATTAATTTATCAAATTCAATAATAGTGTCATTAACAGATACTGTATTGTTTGATAAAACAGTAGCAATACCTTTAATAACCTCAACTTTAGCGCTCTTTAATAAACCGCCAATTCCGTTTTGTAATTGTTTTACTACATTATTTTTACGTTCTTGAATTTTAGGTCAATTCAAAGAAATGCCTTCTTTTGATAATCCTTCAATTCCATATTTATTAGCTTCTACTAAGTATTCTAATACTTTAGATGATTTAAGTAATGTTTTAGTTGGAATACAACCTTTATTTAAACAAACTCCACCAAAATTATCTGATTCTATAATAAGAGTATGCAACCCTTGTTTAGCTGCATACTCAGCAGCAATGTATCCTCCTGGACCACTACCAATAACTATTAAATCGTATTTACTCATTTTTAATTAAATAAATAATAAAGTGAAGTTTTCAAGATATTGTTTAATTTTGCTTGCAAATCTTCCAATGTCGCCACCATCAACTCATCTATGATCTGCAGCAATTGTTAAATACATTACTTTTCTTTCTACAAAATGTAAACCATCTTTTTTAATTTTATCTTCTAAAGAACCAATACCTGCAATCGCAACTTCTGGATATTTAATTACAGGAACACCAAAACTTGCTCCTAATGATCCATAATTTGAAATTGAGAATGTACCATTTGATAAATCATTCATTTGAATTTTTTTATCTCTTGCTTTTTGAGCTAAATCACTTATTTCTTTAGCAATTTCTAAAATTGATTTAAAATTAGCATCTTTAATATTTGGAACAATTAATCCATCTTTTGTATCAATTGCTATTCCAATATTAATATTACCTTTTTGAACAATTTGTTGTTTAGCTTCATCAACTAAAGCATTAAATTTTGGGAATTTTTCAAGTGCTTTAGAAATAGCTTTTACAATGAATGGAAGAAGAGTCAATTTTACTCCTTCTTCTTTTAAAACTAAATCTTTAAATTTATTTCTTTGATGTCATAATTCTGTTACATCAATTTCTACAGCTAAATTTGTATAAGCTACATTTCCTCAAGAATCTTTCATTGCCTTAGCAATAGCTTTTCTCATAGATGTAGTTTCAATAGCAACATCTTGACCAGAAATTTTTACTGAAGTAGGAGTAGTTACAGTAGTTGAACTACTTGAAGAAATACTACCACTTGATCCACTAGCTTTTAAAACATCTTCTTTTAATATTCTACCCAAAGGGCCTGTACCTTTGATTGTTGACAAAGAAATTCCTTTTTCTAAAGCAACTGCTCTAGCTACAGGACTTGCTAATATTTCTTTATTTTCAACTACAGTAGTAGAAGATGAAACATTTTGACTACCAAAAGATGGTAATAAGTCATCAGAAACTTTAACTTGACCAACTACACTTGCACCACCACCTGATGATTCTTGTGCAGGTTTTGGTTCGCTCTTAGTTTCAACTGATGCTGAAGTACTAGCTGAACTTGTAGAACTTGATCCACTTCCTCCATCAGTATCAATTAAAAATAGTTCTTGACCTACATGAATAGTGTCACCTATTTTTACTAATACTTTGCTAATAACACCATTTACTGGAGAAGCAATTGGAGTTGTAACTTTATCAGTTTCAACAACAATTAAATCCTTTCCATCAACTACAGCATCACCTTCTTTAACAAGAATTTCACTAACCTTACCTTCGTGAATTCCTTCACCTATATCTGCAAATTTAAATGAATACATAAAATTTTATTACTCCTTAGTATTTACTAATTCTACCACTTTTTCAACTATTCTTTCAGGAGTAACCATATGATATTTTTCACCTTGTGGTCAAGGAACAGTAATATCTCAACCAGTCACTCTAACTGGAGCAGCTTTTAAATGATAAAAAGCTAATTCATTTGCAAGTGTAATAATTTCACTTGCTAGACCATGTGATTTAACAGCTTCATGAGCAACTAACAATCTACCTGTTTTCTTCACTGATTTAATAATTGTTTTTACATCAAGAGGTTTAATTGTTCTTAAATCAATTAATTCCACACTAATATTTGGATGAGATTTTTTTAATTGATTAATAGCTTCAAGACTATCATGAACTTGTGCTCCATAAGATACAATAGTTACATCATTTCCTTCAACCATTACATTAGCTTTACCAATTTCAACTTCATATAATTCTTCAGGAATTTCTTGCTTAAATGATCTATATAATCTTTTTGGTTCAAAGAATACAACAGTATCTGGATCATTAATAGCTGCTGTCATCAATCCTTTTGTATCATAAGGAGTTGAAGGCATTACAACTTTAATTCCTGGAATATGAGCATAAATTGCTTCTAAGGCTTCAGAGTGGTGTTCAAGTGCTTTTACTCCACCTGACATTGGCATTCTAACAACTAAAGGACAAGTTCATCTTCCTCTAGATCTATTTCTAATTCTTGCTGCATGACAGAATAAATGTTGCATAATTAGGAAAGAAAAACCTGAGAACTGAATTTCTACGATTGGTTTTAAACCAGCAAGAGCAGCACCTACACCAGCACCAACAATTGATGCTTCAGCAATTGGAGCATCAAACACTCTTTCTTCACCAAATTTTTCTTGTAACCCTTGAGTGGCTCTAAAAACACCACCTTCAAATCCAGCATCTTCACCTCAAAGTAAAATGTTTGGATCTTTTCTCATGTTTAATTCAATAGCATTATTCAATGCTTCAATATTGTTTACAGTAATTTTAGACATAATTATTTACCACCAAAGATTCTTTTAGCTTCTTGTTTTTGTTCTTTTAATTCATCATAGTTGTTAGCATATGTATAATCAAAAACTTCATCAATTGTAACAGCTTTTTTGCTTTCCATTATATTTGTAGCTTCAGTAATTTCAGCTTCAATTTTAGCTTCAAGCTCAGCAATTTCAACTGGAGTAATCAATCCATTTGCTAACATGTATTTTTCAAGTCTTGAAATAGGACATTTTTTATTATGTTCTGCTTCATATTCTTCAGATCTATACACTCTTGGATTATCACTTGTAGTGTGTGGACCTTGTCTATAAGTTACAAACTCAATTAAAATAGGTTTTTTATTTGTAACAACATATTCTCTTGCTTCAACAAAAGCTTCATAACTTGCAAAGATATCATTTCCATCAACTTTAATATATGGCATACCAGCAGCAATTGCTTTTGCAGCAATATCAAGTTGAACTGTTTCTTTATGAGTTGGAGTAGAAATAGCTCACATATTGTTATTTACACAATAAATTGTTTGAGCTCCTCTTACATTACCAAAGTTCATAGCTTCATAGAATTCACCTTCAGATGTTCCACCATCACCAATTACAGTAACAGCAACATTTGGAAGTTTTTTATAATTTAAAGCAAAACCAATTCCAGTTGCTTGAGAATATTGTGCACCTATAGTAATATTTGGAGGTAAAAAGTTTACACCTTCAGGAGCAACATTTCCTCATTCATTACCATTTCATAACAACATTAATTGTCATGCAGGACATCCCATTGCTAATGCAACAGCTCCTGATCTAAATGCTGGTACATAATAATCATTTTTATCCATACCAAATACAGATGCAACTTGTAAAGCTTCTTCACCCATGTTAGGAGGGAAAGTCAACATTCTACCTTGTCTTTGCATTTGTAACATTCTTTCATCAAGTCTTCTACTTAATTTCATTAAATAAAATGCTTTATGAATTTGTTCATTTGTTAATGGAATTTTATAACCTAATTGAGTTATTTCTCCATTAATGTCTAAAACTGAATAAGTTTCAGTTTGTTGGTCAAATTTGTTAATCAACATATTCATCCTTCTTTCATTTTTTGCATACATAATTATTTTAATACATTTATACAAACAATAACAAGTAAAACAACTTAATAAGTTAAAACAATAATTAATAATGTCTTTTATGCATAAATGCTAATCTAATTTTACTAATTCTTTAATAAAAATTAGTATTTTTTTGCATACAATAATGTAAAAATAGTTATTTACATCATTTTTATAAATAGAATAGAATATAGTGCAATTAATATATTGAAAAACATTACATAAAAAAATAGACATATTTAACCAAATATCATTGAAAAAATACGTCTATTTTACAAAGTATATATATATATATATATATTATTTACTCTTATTTTTCATTTATTCAATCACCTTTTAATGTAAAAAAAAGTGGACTAATGTGATGTATACCACTATTACTTATTTGAATTGGTGAATAACTTTGATTCAATTTTCCATTTGCATATATTGATTCTTTTACAAAATAAAAAGCAAAAGAAATGGTTGGTTTATTTTGCAAACTATCTATGTATAAAGCATGCATTATTATTTTATCTGCTGAAGTAATATTGTGTGTTCCAGGCTTAACAAAAAGATCAATATTATCAAATATTAAATTTGAATTAATTAATTTTTTATCAACAATTTCATTTCTATCTAGTGATGGAAAATTTTTAAATTGCGACACATTTATATGCATTTTAATACCATTACTAACTACAAATCTGTCATCTATTTTACAAGAAAAAAATTCTGTGTGTTTTATTATGGCATCCTCTGAATCTTTTGAAATAACATCATTTTTACAAGAAGTTAAAACAAAAAGTGGTGTGATTACACTAACACTACCAACTAAGAAGGATAATGATAATTTTAAAACATTTTTTCTTTCTAGCATTATTAACTCCTTTATTTTTTACAAAAGAATTTTACACTAAAAATAATTTTATTATTATTTATTTTTATTTTTAAGCATTAAAAAAGAGTCAAATATTCTATTATCACTTTTATATATATATATATATATATATATCGTTTTGCTAGTTTTTACATACAAAATTAATAAATTAAATTTACTTAGAAATATTTAATTCAGATTTAATTGTTGGACAATTTTTTATATCCTTAATGTCATTCTTTATTGTTTTCAACTCTTCTTTGATTTCAATCTTGAATTCACTAAAATCTTTTTCAACACTGTCTAATCTTGAATTCACTTTTTTGATTTCATTATTAACTTTTTTAAATTCATCTTTTACTTCAACTTTGAATTCATTGAAATCTTTTTCAACATTATCTAATCTTGCATTCACTTTTTTAAATTCATTTTTTACTTCAACTTTGAATTCATTGAAATCATCTTTAATATTTCTAATTTCTTGAAGAATTAAATCTGTTTTATCTATTTTCATTTCTTGCTTTCCTTGAGTTATTTCTATTGTCCCACAGATTGATTTACTATTCAATTCTTTTTGCATATTATTATTGGCATCAATTATTTCAATATATTCATGTTGAATTAAAATATCTTTACCAATGCAAGTATTGCTTGCTTTAATAAAATCTATTAGCTGTCTCTTATTAAAAGATCCAGATTGAGTTTCACTTTTATTTAAATCAATTCTTTTATTTTTCACATTTACTCCTTGGAAATAAAAAATATATGAAGCGCAACAACCCTTCATATATAAAAACGTTAAAAACTTTTGAAATTATAAAAATTTGTGAATTTATTTAGAAATATTTAATTCAGATTTAATTGTTGGACAGTTTTTTATATCTTTAATGTCATTTTCAACAATATCTAATCTTGAATTTACTTTTTTAAATTCCTCCTTTACCTCAACTTTAAATTCATTGAAATCTTTTTCAACATTATCTAATCTTGCATTCACTTTTTTAAATTCATATTTTACTTCAACTTTGAATTCATTGAAATCATTTTTCATATTTTTAATTTCATCGTTTATATTGTTAACTCTATCATTCATGTTTTTAATTTCCTGAAGAATTAAATCTGTTTTATCTATCTTCATTTCTTGCTTTCCTTGAGTTATTTCTATTGTCCCACAGATTGATTTACTATTCAATTCTTTTTGAATATTATTGTTATCATTTATAATTTCAACATATTCATGTTGAACTAAAATATCTTTACCAATGCAAGTGTTGCTTGTTTTGATAAAATCTATTAGCTGCTTCTTATTAAAAGATCCAGATTGAGTTTCATTTTTATTTAGATCAATTCTTTTATTTTTCACATTTGCTCCTTGGAAATAAAAATATATAAAGTGCAATAACCCTTCATATATAAAAACGTTAAAAATTTTTGAAATTATAAAATTTAATAATTTATTTAGAAATATTTAATTCAGATTTAATTGTTGGACAATTTTTTATATCTTTAATGTCATTTTCAACATTACCTAATCTTTCGTTCACTTTTTTAAATTCGTCTTTTACTTCAACTTTGAATTCATTGAAATCATTTTTAATATTACTAATCTCAAAATTAATGTTTCTGATTTCTTGAAGAATTAAATCTGTTTTATCTATTTTCATTTCTTGCTTTCCTTGAGTTATTTCTATTGTCCCACATATTGATTTACTATTCAATTCTTTTTGAATATTATTGTTATCATCAATAATTTCAACATATTCATGTTGAACTAAAATATCTTTACCAATGCAAGTGTTGCTTGTTTTGATAAAATCTATTAGCTGCTTCTTATTAAAAGATCCAGATTGAGTTTCATTTTTATTTAGATCAATTCTTTTATTTTTCACATTTACTCCTTGAAATAAAAATATATGAAGCGCAACAACCCTTCATATATAAAAACGTTAAGAAATTTTGAAATTATAAAAATTTGTTAATTTATTTAGAAATATTTAATTCAGATTTAATTGTTGGACAATTTTTTATATCTTTAATGTCATTCCTTATTGTTTTCAATTCATCTTTTACTTCAACTTTAAATTCATTGAAATCATTTTTTATGTTTCTAATTTCTTGAAGAATCAAATCTGTTTTATCTATTTTCATTTCTTGTTTTCCTTGAGTTATTTCTATTGTCCCACAGATTGATTTACTATTCAATTCTTTTTGAATATTATTGTTGACATCAATTATTTCAATATATTCATGTTGAATTAAAATATCTTTACCAATGCAAGTATTGCTTGCTTTAATAAAATCTATTAGCTGTCTCTTATTAAAAGATCCAGATTGAGTTTCACTTTTATTTAAATCAATTCTTTTATTTTTCACATTTACTCCTTGGAAATAAAAAATATATGAAGCGCAACAACCCTTCATATATAAAAACGTTAAGAAATTTTGAAATTATAAAAATTTGTGAATTTATTTAGAAATATTTAATTCAGATTTAATTGTTGGACAGTTTTTTATATCTTTAATGTCATTTTCAACAATATCTAATCTTGAATTTACTTTTTTAAATTCCTCCTTTACCTCAACTTTAAATTCATTGAAATCTTTTTCAACATTATCTAATCTTGCATTCACTTTTTTAAATTCATATTTTACTTCAACTTTGAATTCATTGAAATCATTTTTCATATTTTTAATTTCATCGTTTATATTGTTAACTCTATCATTCATGTTTTTAATTTCCTGAAGAATTAAATCTGTTTTATCTATCTTCATTTCTTGCTTTCCTTGAGTTATTTCTATTGTCCCACAGATTGATTTACTATTCAATTCTTTTTGAATATTATTGTTATCATTTATAATTTCAACATATTCATGTTGAACTAAAATATCTTTACCAATGCAAGTGTTGCTTGTTTTGATAAAATCTATTAGCTGCTTCTTATTAAAAGATCCAGATTGAGTTTCATTTTTATTTAGATCAATTCTTTTATTTTTCACATTTGCTCCTTGGAAATAAAAATATATAAAGTGCAATAACCCTTCATATATAAAAACGTTAAAAATTTTTGAAATTATAAAATTTAATAATTTATTTAGAAATATTTAATTCAGATTTAATTGTTGGACAATTTTTTATATCTTTAATGTCATTTTCAACATTACCTAATCTTTCGTTCACTTTTTTAAATTCGTCTTTTACTTCAACTTTGAATTCATTGAAATCATTTTTAATATTACTAATCTCAAAATTAATGTTTCTGATTTCTTGAAGAATTAAATCTGTTTTATCTATTTTCATTTCTTGCTTTCCTTGAGTTATTTCTATTGTCCCACATATTGATTTACTATTCAATTCTTTTTGAATATTATTGTTATCATCAATAATTTCAACATATTCATGTTGAACTAAAATATCTTTACCAATGCAAGTGTTGCTTGTTTTGATAAAATCTATTAGCTGCTTCTTATTAAAAGATCCAGATTGAGTTTCATTTTTATTTAGATCAATTCTTTTATTTTTCACATTTACTCCTTGAAATAAAAATATATGAAGCGCAACAACCCTTCATATATAAAAACGTTAAGAAATTTTGAAATTATAAAAATTTGTTAATTTATTTAGAAATATTTAATTCAGATTTAATTGTTGGACAATTTTTTATATCTTTAATGTCATTCCTTATTGTTTTCAATTCATCTTTTACTTCAACTTTAAATTCATTGAAATCATTTTTTATGTTTCTAATTTCTTGAAGAATCAAATCTGTTTTATCTATTTTCATTTCTTGTTTTCCTTGAGTTATTTCTATTGTCCCACAGATTGATTTACTATTCAATTCTTTTTGAATATTATTGTTGACATCAATTATTTCAATATATTCATGTTGAATTAAAATATCTTTACCAATGCAAGTATTGCTTGCTTTAATAAAATCTATTAGCTGTCTCTTATTAAAAGATCCAGATTGAGTTTCACTTTTATTTAAATCAATTCTTTTATTTTTCACATTTACTCCTTGGAAATAAAAAATATATGAAGCGCAACAACCCTTCATATATAAAAACGTTAAGAAATTTTGAAATTATAAAAATTTGTTAATTTATTTAGAAATATTTAATTCAGATTTAATTGTTGGACAATTTTTTATATCTTTAATGTCATTCCTTATTGTTTTCAATTCATCTTTTACTTCAACTTTAAATTCATTGAAATCATTTTTTATGTTTCTGATTTCTTGAAGAATCAAATCTGTTTTATCTATTTTCATTTCTTGTTTTCCTTGAGTTATTTCTATTGTCCCACAGATTGATTTACTATTCAATTCTTTTTGAATATTATTGTTGACATCAATAATTTCAATATATTCATGTTGAATTAAAATATCTTTACCTATACAAGTATTGCTTGCTTTAATAAAATCTATTAGTTGCTTCTTATTAAAAAATCCAGATTGAGTTTCACTTTTATTTAGATCAATTTTTTTATTTTTCACATTTACTCCTTGAAAATAAAAATATATGAAGTGCAACAACCCTTCATATATAAAAACGTTAAAAAATATTGAAATTATAAAAATTTGTTAGTTTATTTTTCTAAATTGTCAATTTGTTTGATTATTCCTTGTATTTTAAAGTTTTCTATTTTATTTTTTACTGTTTCTAAATGCTTATTTAAAATTACATTAGCAGATTCAGTTATTGTCTGTGCATGTTTTGAAACATTATCAGCACATTTAATAATTTCCTGTATATTTTTATCAATGTTTTTTATACTATTATCTAGTATTTCATTTTTCAATTTATTAAAATCATTCATAATCTCTTGTTTATTTTTAAAATTGATTTCACTTTTCTTTATATCTCTTCTTTTAAGAAATAAATATCTCATTATAGAAAGAAATGAAATAAAATATGCTGGTCTAACAACAAACATATTCTCATAACTGTTTTCTTTTTTAATTACAAAAATATCATCTTGTTCCAATTCAGTTACAAGCAAACTAAATTCAGCATTATGTTTTTTTCTATCGATTTCAAGTTTATTAAAATGATCTTTATTTTTTTTACTAGTTGAAGAATTAGGAAGTTGTGTTTTAGCTTCAATTATAACTGAACCTAAAACTGATTTATCATAATCAATCACTTTAAAAATAAAATCAGGTTTAGTACCATCAACATCTTTTGTTGTTCTTTCAAGACTACAATCATCATTTATACTTAAAGCATCATTATAATATTGAAGTAAAGTATTTTCCAATTCATTACCTAACAGTTTAACATTTAAATTTTTTTCTCTTTGAATTTGTTCAATTTTAGAAGAATATTCCATTTCTTTTTCTCTTAAATCTAATTTGTGTTTTTCACTTATTTGTGAAAATTGATTCTCTAAAGTTAGAATCTTAGTCTGCAATTCATTTTGTACTTTTAGCTTAGCATTATCAATTTCAATACTATGTTGTTTTTTTAATGAATCAATTTCTTGTTCTAATTTACCAATTTTTAAAATAAAATCTTTTTCAACATCAGCTTTAGCTTTAGTATATTCATTTTGAATTTTTTCTTTTCAAATACTTTCATTTTTTTCTAATTCATTTATTCTTCTTTCTTTATTTCTATACTCATCACCCAATTTAAATTCATTTATAAAATTAGATTTCTCTTTTGCAATTAATTGATTAACATATTCATCTTTTTTTTCTAAAATCTTTGTTTGAAGGTTTGTAAAATCAATATTATTTATGTTTTTCAAACAAAAATAATCGCCTTGCTTTGAATCTTCTAAAATTTCAAAGACTAATTGATCAGCATCTTTTATACGAATTTTAATTTCTTTTGACATATTGTGACTCTCATATATTTTCATAATTATTTACATTTTAATATATCATTATTGAAATATTAAAAAATAAAGTATAACCATAATTTAATAGTTATACTTTATTTTAGAAATTAATGATACATAAAACCAGTAAATGTTTGATTGTATTCTAATAATGAATTTGAATTAATGTTATTAGTGTTATTTTTCACAAATTTAATTTTAATATTTAATGTTCCTCTTGTATCATTTGCAACAATTTCTAATGTAAAATCACCACTTTGAATTGCTGTATAGTATCCACCTGTTGGAGTATTTAAAAAGAAATTATTTATTAACTGTTTATCATTTTTTAACATTGATTCAATCTGACTTGGCAACATATTAAAGTAACTTGAATGAGATAGTTTTAATTGATTAGAATTTTTGAATGTTAGAATATCTGGTGTTGCAACATCATTACCCTTAGCAAATCCACCTACAGTATGTAAAAATGTTATTGGATTTGCATATCCTTCTAAACTATTAAAAGTTATAGATCAAGTAATTTCACCACCACCATTGTTGATGTACATGTTGACATTAACATCATTATTGTTACTTATTGTAGGTAACTTACTACCTTTGCTTGAAATAAATAATTCAATAAAGTCTTTTGCATTTCTATATGTTTTATTTCCACTAAGAGTTAATCCAGTAGTAGATTCTAATTTTGTTTTTATCTCATTTGGAGTTAGTCTTTGAACTTCATATAAAGAAGTATGTCCATCTTCTTTAAAAGATAATTGATATTCTTTATTGTAGTCTTCAATATTTTTAAATCCAGTAAATGTTCTTCTTGCAATTCATTGACCATTTTCTAATTTAAAATCACTATTTGCAGTTGGACCATTAGGATAATTACCAACTAAGATAATGTTTGCTGTTAAAGCTCCTGTTACATCATTTGGATATAACTGAAGTTCAAAATCAGATGAATCAAATCCACTAAACGCAAGAAAGTTTTGGTAAAACAATTCTTCATTTATTTCACTTGGCAAATAATCTGACTTTATAGTAGATTCATCTTTGAATCTTAATGAATATGTATTAGTTTTGTTTAAACCAGTATATGTTTTTGTTTGAACACTTAAAGATGAATCATATGCTGTTGGATCTATATTAATAGTTAAAGTTCCATTAACATCATCTGCTGATGCAGTAATATTCATTTTTGATAATGGATATCCTGCACTATTATTAATATCTATAAATTTTAAATATTCTTGTTTTGATGCATTTAAAAAACTACTAGGTAATATATTTGATTCTTTAATTTCTTTTAATTCAGGAATTTGAGAAACATCTGTAAGATTATTACCGACAAATCTAATTTTCTTAGCATCAGTTGATTTAAAAATAGTATATTCTTTTTCTGTTATATATTCTTTTATATTGCTTGTGTTTGCAGGCAATTCCATTGGAAGATATTTATAAGTTACCTGTATTTTCATCTTACCAGTTGTATCATTTGCTTCTGTTATTTTATATTCAGTTTTTGGATATGAATCGCCATTTATAATTTGTCTTTGACTAGTTAATGTTGAAACTAAAGGGCTTACTCTTTGAATATCTTCAATTGTCATTTTACTTGGTAATGTATTTCTAAAATCATAGTCATCTTGATCTACATTTTTTCAACTAAATCTACTTGATAATTCTATGACAGTATTAAACTCTTTTGTAATTTTCAAAGGAACTATATTGCTAGGCATTTGGCCATCAGTAACAAATCAAGGAATTTGATCTAAATTCAATGTCACTTTTAGGTTTTTCTGGTTGTCATCAATTACATTTTTTACAAAAGGTTCATATTTCAAAGTACCATCTTCATTTTTAGTTGTATTTTTAGTTAAAAAAGCACCATTTAAAAATGTTAAATCTTCTCTTGTAATTTCACTTGGTAATTTTTTATTAAGAATATCTTGTGAAATTGTAAAATCTGATGATTTTAAAAATGCATTATCTGTATTTAATAAACCTTTTGTATCACCTTGACCAGCAGCATTTGGATTACTTGTAATAGCAACAGCTAATCCATATTTGTTGGCATCAATTTGAGTTTGATCAGGAATATCTTTATAATCTATTCAAGGTCTATAGTAACAATTAATAAGCATTATTTGACCAATATAACCATAAACATTATATAAAATTAGGCTACTAGCTGTATCTTTTATTTCTTGAATAGGTGAATCTGCTAAATTGTAATATTGAGAAATTACATGATTTGGATTATTAATATTAGATTTATCAGGATCAAGTTTTACTTGTTTAATATTTGTTCCATTTCTTTCTTTAAAAAATAATGTTTCATTACTATCAAAAGATCATGATTCAATTCATTTATCATTTTCTAAAACTGAAATTGATAATTTTGGATCATTAGGATTTGTTGGGTCAATAACTACAAGTTTGTCATATATTACAGTAACGATTCTTCCATCCAATAAAACATGGTAGTCACATTGTGGAGTAATTGTACTATTTCTAGTTCCAGTTATAGCATTTGTTACTAATTTAGATGTATTATTTCAACCATTTGTTGCATTAGGAATTGTATTCATATGGTCATCAACTAATATAAAACGAACCTCAGAAGTACCATTAGCAGCTCCAGCATCATTCTGTGTCCCTGATTTACTTGTTAAATTATAGTAAGCTAATAAATTTCTATTATTTGCTATAGGTATTAAATTAAACATTATATTTGTAGATCGACTATAATTATGTCCTGGATTTAATGTTGTATCAGCTACAGGCTTTGGAGCAATGTTACTATCAATATTTCCATTGTATCTAGTTACTTGTTTTGTTTTAATGTCAACAACGTCAATAACATCATTATTCCCTGCAGCAACATCTCCAGCCTTTCCTAAAAATGCTAAATTACCATTTTTTAAGACTCTTATTTGGAAAAATGCATTTGAATGCACTTTACTACCAGCACTACCACTAGTAACTTCAGCAGTTTCATAATAATCAATTAAGTTACCAGTTTGAACATCTATTGCAACAGCATATTGTTTATTTCCTCCTTTTGCATTTGAAAGAACATACAATATATCATTCGCTTTATCCAATTCAAAATTTAATCATGATCTTACTCAATTTGTATTAGAAGTTCCATTTACTGCTAATGGTTTAAACCCATTTTCAAATACTACATCATCAACCATATGTAACGTTCAACGCTCTGCACCAAATCAATCTAGACTTGTAATCTTGTCTAATCAAAAAACTATTGGACCATTTCTTGAACTTAATTTTGGGTTAGACATATTTGTATAAGCTGGTACAAGTGGCTTACTTGATTGAGTTGTAGAATTTGTAACATCTTGATTAATATTAGAAACATCACCTAATGTATTGGAGTTTCTACTTGATATACGTCTAGCTCCGATAACACCAATTGTTGGGACTAAAGCAATTGAAGCAATTGCTGAAGGAACTAAAAACAATAATTTTTTATTTACTTTCATATTTTAAAACCCCACTTATTAATTTTTTATGACTAAACGATAAACGAAATAATATGTAAAGTCAAATTTTAATGTGTAAAATTTTATTATTTTGATAATTTATGATGAAAGACACTTAGTGGATAAAATACAAATAATACACATTAAATAAATAATAAAAAATCATGTAATACAAAATTACATGATTTTTTAATTTGTGATTTATATTAATGATAAACAAAACCAGTAAACATTTGGTTATATTCTAATAAAGAATCTTTATGAATATTGTTTGTATCATTTTTTGTAAATTTAATTTTTATATTTAATGTTCCTCTTGTATCATTTGCAACAATATCTAATTTAAAATTATTTTTTTGAATTGCTGTAAAGTATCCACCAGTTGGGGGATTTAAAAAGAATTCATTAATTAATTGATTATTATTTTCTAACATTGATTTAATTTGACTTGGTAACATATTAAAATAGTCAGAATGTGATAACTTTAATTGATTAGAATTTTTAAATGTTAAAACATCTGGTGTTGCAACATCATTCCCTTTGGCAAATCCACTCATAGTATGTAGAAATGTTATAGGATTTGGATAACCATCCAAATTACTAAAAGTTATAGATCAAGTGATTTCACCGCCACCATTATTTATATACATATTAACATTTACATTATTACTACTACTTATATTTGGCAATTTAATACCTTTACTTGATACAAATAGTTCTACAAGATTTTTTACATTTTTATAATTTTGACCAGCAATTGTTAAACCATTTGTTGATTCTAATTTAGTTTTTATTTCACTAGGCGTTAATCTTTGTAATTCATATAAAGAAGAATCACTATTTTCTTTAAAAGATAATTGATATTCTTTATTGTAATCATCAACGTTTTTAAATCCAGTAAATGTTCTTCTTGCAATTCATTGATTATTTTCAAATTTAAAATCACTATTTGCAGTTGGTCCATTTGGATAATTTCCAATCAATATAATATTTGCTGTTAAAGCTCCTGTTACATCATTTGGATATAATTGAAGTTCAAAATCAGATGAATCAAATCCATTGAATGTAAGGAAATTTTGATAGAATAATTCTTCATTTATTTCACTTGGTAAATAGTTTTGTTTTATAGAACCTTCACTTTCTTTAAATCTCAATGAATATGTTGCAGTTCTATTTAGACCAGTATATGTTTTTGTGTATCTTTGCAAGCTTGAATCATAATTACTTGGATCTATATTAATAGTTAAGGTTCCTTCAACATCATTTGGTACTGCTGTAATATTCATTTTTGATAATGGATATCCTTTACTATTATTTATATCTATAAATTTTAAATATTCTTGCTGAGATGCACCAACAAAACTACTTGGTAATATATTTGATTCTTTAATTTCTTTTAATTCAGGAATTTGAGAAACATCTGTATTAGCATTTCCAACAAATGTAATTTGCTTATTGTCAGTTGATTTAAAAATAGTATATTCTCTTTCTGACTTATATTCTTTTAAATTATTTTCATATGCAGATAATTCCATAGGAAGATATTTATAAGTTGCTTCAATTTTTATTTTACCTTCTGTATCGTTTATTTCCTTTATTACATATTCAGTTTTTGGATATGAACTACCATTTATTATTTGTCTTTGACTAGTTAAAGTCGAAACAAAAGGATTGATTCTTTCAATATCAGCAACTGTCATTTTACTTGGTAATGTATTTTTAAAATCATAATCTTCTTGATCAACATTTTTTCAACTAAATCTACTTGATATTTCAGTAACAGTATTAAACTCTTTTGTAATTTTCAAGGGAACTATATTGCTAGGCATTTGTCCATCAGTAACAAATCAAGGAATTTGATCTAAGTTTAAAGTAACTTGTAATGTCTTGTTAATATCATCAATTTTATTTTTTACAAAAGGTTCATATTTTAAACTGCCATCTTCATTTTTAGCTGTATTTTTAGTTAAAAAAGCACCATTTAAAAATGTTAAATCCTCTCTTGTAATTTCACTTGGTAATTTTTTATCAAGAATATCTTGTGAAATTGTAAAATCTGATGATTTTAAAAATGCATTATCTGTATTTAATAAACCTTTTGTATCACCCTGACCTGTAGCTGTTTTATTGTTTGTGATAGCAACAGCTAATCCATATTTATTGTCAGTGATTTCCTGTTCTGTAGGAACTTTTTTATAATCTATATATTCTCTATAATAACAATTAATAAGCATTATTTGACCAATATAACCATAAACATTATATAGAATAAGGCTACTTGCTGTATCTTTTATTTCTTGAATAGGAGAATCTGCTAAATTGTAATATTGAGAAATTACATGATTTGGATTATTAATATTATTTTTATCAGGATCAAGTTTTACTTGTTTAATATTTGTTCCATTTCTCTCTTTGAAAAATAATGTTTCATTACTATCAAAAGATCATGATTCAATTCATTTATCTTCTTCTAAAGCTGAAATTGATAATTTTGGATTGTTAGAATCTGTTGGGTCAATAATTACAAGTTTGTCATATATTACAGTAACAATTCTTCCATCCAATAAAACATGGTAGTCACATTGTGGAGTAATTGTACTATTTCTAGTTCCAGTTATAGCATTTGTTACTAATTTAGATTCATTATTTCAACCATTTGTTGCATTAGAAATTGTATTCATATGGTCATCAACTAATATAAAACGAACTTCAGAAGTTCCACCAGTAGCTCCACCATCATTACTTGTCCCTGATCTACTTGTTAAATTGTAGTAAGCTAATAAATTTCTATTATCTGCTATAGGTATTAAATTAAACATTATATTTGTTGATCTACTGTAATCATGTCCTGTTGTAGTAGCAGTAGGTCTTGGAGCAATGCTATTATCAATATTTCCATTATATCTAGTTACTTGTTTTGTTTTAATGTCAACAACATCTATAACATCAACATCTCCTGAAGCAACATGTCCAGCTTTACCTAGAAACGCTAAATTACCATTCTTTAAAACTCTTATTTGAAAAAATGCTTGAGAATGAACATTGCTATTAACGCCACCACTAATAGCTTCAGCTGTTTCATAATAATCAATTAATTTACCAGTTTGAACATCTATTGCAATAGCATATTGTTTTTGTCCTCCTTTTGCATTTGAAAGAACATACAGTATATCATTAACTTTATCTAGTTCGAAATTTAATCACCATCTTACTCAATTAGTTTTACCATCTCCTATATTTTGGAAAGGTTTAAATCCATCACTAAATTGTACATCTGTTTGCATACTAAGAGTTCAACGTTCAGCACCAAATCAGTCTAAACTTGTAATTTTGTTTAATCAAAAAACTATTGGGCCATTTCTTGAACTTAATTTTGGATTAGCCATGTTTGCATAAGCTGGTACAAGTGGCTTGCTAGATTGAGTTGTTGAATTTGTAACATCTTGTGTAACATTAGAAACATCACCTAATGTATTGGAGTTTCTACTTGATATACGTCTAGCACCAATGACACCAATTGTTGGCACTAATGCAATTGAAGCAATTGCAGAAGGTACTAAAAATAATAATTTTTTATTTATTTTCATATATAAACCCCACTTTAATTTCATTACTAAACGATAAACGAAATAATATTTAAAGTCAAATTTTAATATACAAAAAATTATTTATTTGTAATAAAAAATCATGTAATAAAAAATTACATGATTTATAAAATATAATTAGATTAAAATTTGTTTTATGTTTTAATTAATGATACATAAAACCAGTAAATGTTTGATTGTATTCTAATAAAGAATTTGAATTAATGTTATTAGTGTTATTTTTCACAAATTTAATTTTAATATTTAATGTTCCTCTTGTATCATTTGCAACAATTTCTAATGTAAAATCACCACTTTGAATTGATGTAAAATATCCACCTGTTGGAGTATTTAAAAAGAAATTATTAATTATTTGTTTATTATTTTTTAACATTGATTCAATCTGACTTGGTAACATATCAAAATAATTAGAATGAGATAGTTTTAATTGATTAGAATTTTTGAATGTTAGAATATCTGGTGTTGCAACATCATTACCTTTAGCAAATCCTCCTACAGTATGTAGAAATGTTATTGGATTTGCATATCCTTCTAAATTTTTAAAAGTTATTGATCAAGTAATTTCACCACCACCATTGTTGATATACATGTTAACATCAACATTACTATTGTTACTTATAGTAGGTAACTTACTACCTTTACTTGAAATAAACAACTCAATCAAATCTTTTGCACTTGTATATGTCTTGTTACCAAGAACTAATCCAGCAGTAGATTCTAATTTATTTTTTATCTCATTTGGAGTTAGTCTTTGAACTTCATATAAAGAAGTATGTCCATCTTCTTTAAAAGACAATTGATATTCTTTATTATAGTCATCAATATTTTTAAATCCAGTAAATGTTCTTCTTGCAATTCATTGACCGTTTTCTAATTTAAAATCACTATTTGCAGTTGGACCATTAGGATAATTACTAACTAAGATAATGTTTGCTGTTAAAGCTCCTGTTACATCATTTGGATATAACTGAAGTTCAAAATCAGATGAATCAAATCCACTAAATGTAAGAAAGTTTTGGTAAAATAATTCTTCATTTATTTCACTTGGCAAATAATTTGGCTTTATAGTAGATTCATCTTTGAATCTTAATGAATATGTATTAGTTTTGTTTAAACCAGTATATGTTTTTGTTTGAACACTTAAAGATGAATCATATCCTTTTGGATCTATATTAATAGTCAAAGTTCCATTAACATCATCTGCTGTTGCAGTAATATTCATTTTTGATAATGGATATCCTGCACTATTATTAATATCTATAAATTTTAAATAATCTTGCTTTGATGCATTTAAAAAACTACTTGGTAATATATTTGATTCTTTGATTTCTTTCAATTCTGGAATTTGAGAAACATCCGTAAGATTATTACCAACAAATCTAATTTTCTTAGCATCAGTTGATCTAAAAATAGTATATTCTTTTTTTGTTATATATTCTTTTATATTGCTTGTATTTGCAGATAATTCCATTGGAAGATATTTATAAGTTGCCTGTATTTTTATCTTACCAGTTGTATCATTTGCTTCTGTTATTTGGTATTCTGTTTTTGGATATGAATCACCATTTATAACTTGTCTTTGACTAGTCAATGTTGAAACTAGAGGACTTACTCTTTGAATATCTTCAATTGTCATTTTACTTGGTAATGTATTTCTAAAGTCATAATCTTCTTGATCTACATTTTTTCAACTAAATCTACTTGTTAATTCAGTATTAAGACTAAATGACTTTGTGATTTTTAAAGGAACTATATTACTAGGCATTACTCCATCCGAAACAAATCAAGGAATTTGATCTAAGTTTAAAGTAACTTGTAATGTCTTATTAAAATCATCAATTTCATTTTTAACAAATGGTTCATATTTTAAAGAACCATCTTCATTCTTAGTTGTGTTTTTAGTTAAAAAAGATTCATGTAAAAAAGTAATATCTTCTCTTGTAATTTCACTAGGTAATTTTTTATTTAAAACATCTTGGCTAATGTCAAAATCTGCTGATTTTAAATATGCATTTTCACCATTTAATAAACCTTTAGTATCACCTTGTCCTGAAGCATTTTTATTACTTACAATAGCAGCAGCTAATCCATATTTATTGTCAGGATTATTTACTATTGGTTGTCTTGCATTATATCCATCAAAGTATGAATTAATCAACATAATTTGACCAGCATAACCATAAACATTATATAAAGAGAAATGTGTAGCATTATTTTTTATGTCTTCAATTGGAGAATTAGCTAAATCATAATATAGTGAGCCTACATGGTTTGTAGATATTTTATTTGGGTCCAATGTTAATTTCTTAATTTCTGTTTGACCATAGACTTTATAAAATAAATCTTCATTATTATCAAATGTTCATGATTCTATTCATTTATCACCATTTTCAATTGCTTTAATAGTATATGTTGGAGCAGAATTTCCAACTCCTGGTGTAATGATAACAATATTATTATAAACAAGGGTAACAATTCTTCCATCTAGCAACTTATGATAGTCACGTGATGGATATGTAAATTTATTTTTTCAATTTTCTTCACTAGGAGTAAATAAATGTACAGGTTGACCTCATATAGGGTCATTTGGCAATGCATATGTTAATTGATCATCTAATAATAACATTTTTATTTCAAGAGAAACACCACTCACATCTGCAGTGCTTTTTAATCAAGGAACATCATTTTTAAAAATATTACCATCTCTCCTTGGATTAGTCTTTCTTATTGTAAATCCTATATTTAAATTATTTCCAATAGGAATAATGTTATAAAAAATATCTGAAAATAATGATTGAGTAGGATTAACTCTAGCATAATCAGTTTGAGGATGTTTTCTTCCAACATCTCCTAATCCACTACCAGTACCCACTCAACTTTTAGGTCAATTACCTGCTTTTAATTCCACATTACCAGATTCTTTATCAAATCTTTCCATCATTACTGTTGTTTCACTTAATGAATTTATTGAGAATCCTAATCCATATGCAACTGGGTCCCCATCATCTAATATAGATAAAAAATTATAAACATCACTTCTACCATGAATTCTAATACTTTGACCCTTAGAATATTTTATTTTACCTGTAATGCCATCTATTCCTAAAAATCATTGATTTTTTTGAGGATGACGACTTGTACTACCACCTCACCCATTATTAACATTACTTAATATTCATAATACATTATTTTGAAAATCATAATCATAATTTAATCATGATCTTTTAATATCTGTACCATACCCTTTTGTACCATCTGGAAATCCACGTGAATTATCACTATTTTTTAATTTAGCTACTTCTGGATCATTCTTTAGATCAATACTTCATCTTTTAGCACCAAATCAATCCAAACTTGTAATAGTGTCTTCTCAAAAAACTATTGGTCCAAAATTTGTAACTATCTTTTTATTTATGAAGTTTGATGTAGAAGGTACCAATTCTTTAACATCTTGAGTAGTTGAATTTGTAACATCTTGTGTAATATTAGAAACATCGCCTAATGTGTTGGAGTTTCTACTTGATATACGTCTAGCTCCAATAACACCAATTGTTGGGACTAAAGCAATTGAAGCAATTGCTGAAGGAACTAAAAATAATAATTTCTTATTTACTTTCATATTTTAAAACCCCACTTTTATTTATAGTGTTATGCTAACGCGTTTAAATTTAAATCGCAACGTTTCAAAATATTTTTATGGAATTTTATATATAAAAAAATCTATAATTAGACAACTAATCATAGATTTCTTAACATAATATAGGTAAAAATCATGGAAATAAAGCAATAATTTTACTAAAAACCACATGCTCTTAATTGCATCAATAATTCATTTAATACTAAATCTCTATTATATTTTCATTCAAATTCTAATACCCTAAAGATTTTATAACCTCTTGATTCAAGAAATTGTTGTCTATAAATGTCTTCAACCATTTTAATTGGTTTAGAATGATATTTTCACCCATCAACTTCAATACCTAAAATTACTTCCTGAGAATTTGGGTCAATTATTACAATGTCAATTTTTTTACTACCAACTTCATATTGTGTATCAAGAATTAAGTTTTTCTTTTGTATCATTGGTTTTATATACATAAATACTTCTTGTTCAAAATCTGAATCAAAATTATAATATTCATTATTTAATTTATTAATTTGATTTAAATAAAGTTCTTTTTTAATTTTTTCATTATTATCCAAAAATTCAATGAAATTTTTAAACAATATTAGGTTTTGATTTTTAGTTGAAGCAGTATTAATATCTGCTGCATATAAAGATTTTAAAATAATCATTTTCTTTTTGCTACGTGTAATAGCTACATTTAATCTATTCTTACCACCATCATTAATTAATGGTCCAAACCTAGCATGAACTTTTGAATTCTCATCTTTTTTACCATAACATAGTGATAGTATTACAAGGTCTGCTTCATTACCTTGAACATTCTCTATATTAACAATAGTAATTTGATTATTAATGTAATATTTAGTTATAGAACTATTTGCAAACTCTTTAGAGAAAATTAATTGTGTTAAATATTTTGACTGATTAGCATTTGCTGTAATCACTAAAATAGATTTAAAACTACTACAATATTTGCTCAATAATTCTATTGTTTTATTAGCTTCTTGTATATTATATTTTTCATTAAAATATCCATTAACATTTATTACTTCAATACCATTGATTCCATTCATTGAATTAACTGAAGCATAATTTAATTCATTATTATATATGTATTGATTAGAAAACTGAATTAATTCTTTCTTTTCAGATCTATAGTGATTCTTTAACATAACATTATTTCATGAAGTAGCTTGTGCTCTATCTAATAATGACTCTTGTGTGTCTAAATCATCAAATTCAATTTCTTCTTCATTTTCATCATCATCTCTCATCATAAAGAAACTAGAAGGCTTTAATTGATTTTGATCACCTGCTACAATATTAATTTTATTTCTATAAAGTAAAGGATATGCTCTTTCTAAAAACATTTGACTTGCTTCATCAAATATTCCATAATCAAAAAGTCCTTTTTCTAAAGGTATGTATAATGATATTTGTTCTGGTCTTGAAACTCATATAGGAAATAAATAAAGCAATACATTTTTATATTCTTCAATATATTTATATATTCCAGGTCTTCTTTTTAGATTAGCAACATGAATTGCTCTTTGAAGTAATTCTCTATCACTATTTGATAATTTAGATAATTTGTCTAACAAGATTGATTTAACAAAATCTTTAATAATCTTGTCAAATTCTAATCAATTAATTTTCTTTAGCTCATCTATATAATTATTTAACAATTTATAATCTTTAATTTCAGGAAATTTTTCAGCAAAAACATTATAAACACTAACTAAATCTTTAGTTTTAGTAAATATTTCTTCATTAAATTTATAATTTGTTTGAATCATAAACAATTTATAGTCAAACAAATAAAATTTATTATTTATATAGTTAATATACTTTGCATCAAATATTTTGTGGTTAAAATGATACATAATAATAATTGGTTCAAAATAGTACCAGTTATCCATAATATACTTTAAATCTGTTAAATAATCAGCTTGTAAATTAACAATTAAATTCAATTGTTCTAAAATCATTTCATCTTGTTTTGTTAGTTTAGTTTTATAAAACAATTTAGAAAATGGTTTAATATTTACAAAATTATTTCTATAGACAAATTCATCAAAAAAATATTTTACTTTTTTTGAACTACAGTTATTTATTAAATTTATAAATGATTTTAATCTATTAAATAAATTATTTATATCTCTAAAAAAGTCAGGATGTACTAATCCCATTGTGATTTTTTGAGCATGTTTTACAACTTTAATAATATTATAAAATTCATATGGATTATTTCTTAATGCTTGAGCATAAACTAAATTACTATTTAAGTAATTAAATAAGAAGGTTGAATATTTCTTTATTTGAATAATTTTATCAACATTATTTATATCAAAATTAAATTCATTTTTGTATTTAATAAAATTATCAACATCTCTTTTAAATTCAAAAAATAGTTCTTCTGAAGATAAATGATTTGCAATTATAAATTTTGAAAAATCCTCAACTTTACAAAATAATGCTTCATATGAAATCTTCAAACTATTTTTATAATCTTCAAATATTTCTAAAACTTTTTCGCTCATGATTTTAGAAAATATTTCTTTATTTTTTCATAATTTTACTATTGTTTTATTAAAACTATTAAAGTCATAATCTTTATATGTAAAATTTTCTAATTCTAACAAAGAATTAACTTGATTAATAAAGTCATTTGATAATTTTTTATTTGTAAGATATACATTATTATTTTCAAGTTTTTCTATTGAATTATTACTTCATGGAGATAATCAACTTTTACCTAAAAATTGTTCAAGTTTGATAATACTATTATAAAAAGTTTCTTTATCATTATTATCATACATTTGAAGCATAAATATATTTAGTGAATTTAATCTCTTTTCTAGCACATCTAATGCTGCTTTCTTTTCAGAAACCATCATTACAGATTTACCTTTAATCAAAACATTTGCAATTATATTAGTAATAACTTCTGACTTTCCAGTTCCTGGTGGTCCATGTATTATTGTGTTTTGTAATATTGATGATCTAACTGCAAACTTTTGATATAAGTCTAGTTTACCAATTTGAATTAAAGGTTCTTCATCTAATTCTTGTCTTTGAATTTCTTCATTTGGCACTAAGTTAAAAGTTTCAAAAACACTATTTGCAGTATTACTATTTATAATTACTTCTAAATCTTGTTTTAGCTTTCCACCCATTGGTTCATAAATTCCAAAAGATGTTCCATCTTCTATAAATAAACTATCATATTGTTCCTGAATTTCTTTTGATTTTTTATTCAAGAATGACATATCATTTTTACTACCATATTCTAAATTAATGCCAATAATTCTATTAACTTTTTCTTTAAAATCATTAATAGAATCAATAGTACCAAAATCAGTTAATAGTTTATTTTCCTTATTAGAATCTCTTAACAAATATATTATTAGTTTTTCATTTAATACTAAAAAATCATCTGCCTTGCCAATAATTATTTTTGATTCTTCTTTTATAAATTGAAGTTCAACGTTAAAAAATAAAATAGGAGCTTTAATTGTTGTTTTTTTTGTTTGTGTTTTACCAACTAAAAAATATCTTGTAAAAAATAAGTTTCAAGTTCCTTTATCATTTTTTATTTCTTTAGCTTTTCTTTCTACATATAAAATATTTTGCTTTAAATTCTCTATATAATCAATTGCTTTTTCTACACAATTTTCCTTATTATTTTTAAAATCTTGATGTAACAACTTAATTTTTGTTGTAGGAATATATATTTTATATTCATTAATAACATTAACAAATTCTTCTGCACTATTTATTGATCTTAAAATTGATAAAATATTATCACTATTAATATTTATATCTATTTCTAATTTATCAATTTCTCCTAAGAAAAATTTATTAATATTAGTTTGATCAACATATTTTGATAAATCCAAATGTGTTGCATTTAAATTAACCATTATAGATGTGTCTCTAGCACTAACATTAATTAAATTCCCTAATTTATTTTTTAAAGATGTATTTGATTTCATATAGAAAATTATAATTTATTAATAATGAAAAAAAGCAAAATATTAAACTCTATATAAAATAAAAAAGATGTCTGTTAACACAGACATAAAATTTATTTTATTTCTTTAATAAACATCTTAAATATCATTTTTTAAAGTATTTAACACTTCTAAATATGTTTCTTTTAAACTTTCATCTCCAAATTGTAATGAGTGATTTAAAAGTTCATTAACATCACTTTCATCAAAAGAAGTAATTTCTTTAAATTCATTTCATTTTAAAGGTAAACCAATTGCCTTAATGAAACTTTTTAAAAATAAAATTGTTTCTTCAAAATTACTAACTTTAAAAACCTCTTTGCCTAAGTGTTCAACTTTTTTGTAAAATCATTCTTCTTTTTTTCCTCTGATTTCTAAATAAGTAGGTGTAATTAATGCAAGTCCTGCACCATGAGTTATATCTCACTTACCACTAAAAGCATGTTCTAAAGTATGCACATTTCAATCAGAATCACTAGCAAAACTTGTAGTTGAATTTAATGCCATTGATGTGGTTCATAATATATTAGCTCTTGATGTAAAATCTGTTGGATTGTCAATGACAAATTTTGCATATTTTAAAAGTACTCTTAATTGTGCAAAGATTATTTCTTTTGTTCACTCAAAAGTGTTTTGACCAAAATATTGCTCTAATAAATGTGAAAAACAATCAAATATACCAGAAGCTGTTTGTCATGCATTTACAGTATATGTATATGTTGGATCTTCAATTGCTACATATGGAATAGCATATTGTTGGTGAACACCTTTTTTTAATTTTTTATCAAGATTTGTAACAACACTACCAGCATTATTTTCACTTCCTGTTCCAGCTAAAGTAATAACTGAAATAATAGGAATAGGCAATTGTTGTAACTGTTTAGGATTAGTAACATAATCTCAAACTGTATTATATTTTGAACGATTTGTAGCAAGTGTTGCAATAACCTTTGAAGCATCAACAACACTTCCACCACCAACAGCTAAAATTAAGTCAACTCCATTATTTATAACAAAATCAATTGCTGAAGTTATTGTAGTATCACGAGGATTTGGTTCTATTCCACTAAACTCTACAAAATCAATATTCGCTTTTTGTAATTGTTTTACAACATCATCATAAGCTCCATTTAATTTTATAGATCCTCCACCATAAAGTATTAAAGCCTTTTTAAATTTTCTTCTTGCAAATTCACCTTCTAAGCAAGATACAGCACCTTCTCCAAAATAATATCTAGGTTTTAAATTATAATAATTCATATTTCCCTTCTCTCCTAAAATACATGTTTATTTTAAAATAAAAATATAGCTATGAAACTATATTTTTATTTTTAGATTTAATTTTTTTATTTATTTTTGCAATTATTTTTTTCCTTACAAAAATATTGATTAAATATATTAAAATATTTTCATCTTTAAAAATTAAATCATTTGCTTTATAACAAATTTCTTCAATTTTTAATGATAGTTCTTTATTATCATTTAGAGGATATTTTATTTGCTTTTGAATCAAGTCTAATACATTTTTATCAATAGTAGATATGATTTTAAATGGTTCACTATTACCAGCATTTTTCAAAGGTTTTAATAAATAGTTTTCTTTAAAAACATAGTATTTTGTTAAATCAAAATATAATGTTTGCAATAAAGCAATCCTTTCTTGAATTGGCAAATAAACTAATAATTTATCTAATTTTGCTTTAATTTTCTTGTTATTTAATTGAATAAAATCGAATAACTCTTTTGATTCTTCAGATAATGTACTTACATCATCCTTTAAATTTCCTTCAAAAACTAATGTTCTTAAGTAAAAAGTTTTTTTAATTTCTTCAACTGTAGCTCCATCATTCATCAATTCATTCAATGCAATACCAATTTCATATGCTTCAACATAATGTAAATGTGCCATCAAATCAGCTTTTGCTTTCTTATAATCATTTGTTTTGTTAAGATTAATTAAAATAGATTTTAAAAACTGAATTCTATCCATATCAATTGGTTTAGGTGTTATAGCAACACAATCATATTTTTTTAAAGCATTATTCAATTTATCAATTGTAATATTTTGTTTTGAAAGAGCTTGATCAAGTAAAATGTTTTTTGCAATTAAATTAAAATATATAGAATTTCTTAAATTCCTATAGCCCAATTGAATTAAAACTGGTTTTAAACATTCATAATCCAAACACAAATTATATACTGTATCATTTAAAATAATTTTTTTCATTCAAATCCCTCAAATATAAGTATATATTAACCTATAAAAAATATTAAGGTTTCCCTTAATATTTTTAAATTATTATTTTTTAGTATTAACAAGTTTCATTAATTTCTTTTCATCAAGATTTTCTTGTCTTCTTTTATTAATTAAGATAACTGAAATTAACACAACTTCTAATAATAAGATTAATAATATTGAACTAGTAACACTTGCTATAAGAGCAGTTGTTGCTTGTTGACTTTGACCATTAACACCTGGCAATGGTTTTAAATCACTTGCTGGAGTATATTCAACATCAAGATTTAATGTATCTGTACCATCAGCATATTTAAATCCATCATTAAGTTTAACTGACATAGTAGCTTGTTGTTTTTCAGCTCTTTTGCTTACTTGTTTTGGAGCAAATGATAAATCTTTAATATACATTTTTCATGCATTTAAATCACTTATACCAAAAGCACCACCAAATTGATTAAACTTTTCTTCAATAGTCATTTTATTTAATTGATCTAATGAAGTTACAGTAGATAATATATCAGCAATTGAACTTACATTAATAGAGTTAGCAGTAAATGGAGGTTGAGTATCTGGTAAAGATGCACCATTACCTTCACTATTTAATTTAATGTAATCAAATAGATAATTATATAAATCTTGATATTTTAAGAAACCATAAGTAGATTTAGTTCCATTATTGTTAATTGATAATACATTCAATTTAGTTACTTTATTTTTTAATAAAGTTTGAGTACCATCTGTTTCATTATAGAACACATAATCTAATGACTCTTTAACATCAACTTGATTTTTAGCATTTTCTAAAGCTTGTTCTTTAGAAGTTGCATAACCATCATTTGTTATAGCATTTCCATTAACACTTTCAAAGTTTATTATGTTTCCATTATAGTCTTTAACAACAACAACTTTTGTTGGTTTATTAAGTTTATTAGCAACTATTTGTCTTTCTTTTGATTCAATAGATTTAACTAAAGAAACACTATCATCACTTAAACTTTGATTGAATTTATATTTATTATCAAAATATTCTGAATATTTAATTTGAAGAGGAGTTTTATCCTTATTGAATAATCAAACTATGTCATTAGCATCACTTAAATGATTAGAAGTTAAAGTAGAAATTTGAATTTGTGAAGGTGATTTTTGACTTAAATATCTTTCTAAATTCTTATTGTAATTATAAATTGCTTGGAAAGTACCATTTCTTGTATAAAGTAAACTTTCATCATCAGCATCTTTTGCATTTAAATTCTTTGCTAATGTTTGAGCATTTAAACCAAAACCATTAAATTGAGATTCATCAATAAATTTACTTGAATAATTTGAATCGAAATTATTAGTAATTGATTTTTTAACTAATCCAAAGTTATTTTGTTTTGAAGAACCTGAATAGTTATCAACTGCAGTTTTAGTTAATTTAGTATCAATTACTAAACCATTAGTTGGACTAGCAGTTTTACTAAAACTATTTGAAATATTAGTTAAACTATTAGTTATATTTTTAACAGCATTTTGATAGTTTTGTTTTAATGAATTAGATAATAATTTTTTAACTTGATCTAAAGGTTGATATTTAAATTCAGCACTATTTGTATATAGACTGTCAAGTAAACTTTTTTCCATTTTAAACAATGGAACACCATTGTAATCAATTGTATAAATAATCTCATTATTTTCTTTATTTTCAACATATTGTTCTTTAGAAACTACTTTTTCACGAAGCATATCACTAAAAGTTTGTCCTTTTTTAGCTTTGTAAGCTTCATTAATTTTGTTTAATACAATCGTATCAATTTTATCTAAACCACTTTTAACTTGACTTGGGCTTTTAGCATGATTAATTCAAATATTATCTTTTTGAATAATTTTACTAGTAATTGAATCAAGAATTGATTGTTGAATTGAATTAAGAATATCATTTATTTCAGTGTTATTGAAGTATGTTTTGAAATTTTGTTGAACATATGTTTTAACTTGTTCAAAAACTTCACTAGCTTTTTTGTCTCAATTTGCCTTAACAGTTGGATCTTCAAGAATTTTTGTAAATTGTTCTTGGTTTGGATTAAAGCTAAAGAAAACATTTGATTGTTTACCAAAACCTAAGAAAGAAACATCTTCACCCATTCAACTATCAGTATGAGCTAAAGTATACATAGTATCTTCTTGGTTATCTGAAAGTTTAAAGTCAAATCATTGACCACCAAAAATTGATTGACCACCTTTTATTTTTGCATTTCTATATGGAACTTTTGATTTATTATTTCATTTTCTATTATAATAAACATCAAATTTTTCAGTAAATTTATCTTTATCAGTCATGTATTCTGCATCTTTAATATAAGTATCATAATCCACACCTAAAGATGAGTTTTTTGGATCAGCATTAACATAATAGTTTACTGCAAAATTCATTTGTTTTACACTTGCAAAACCTGTTCTAATTCACCCAACAATAGTACTAACATCAGGAATAGCAACCACATTGTTATTTAATCAAATGTTCTTTTTAACTAAATTAGTAATACCATTAGTTCATTGATTTACTATAGAATCAATTTCTTGATCTGATTTACCTTTAAAATCATTACTTGCATAAACACCATCAGCATCACTTTGCATTCTTGATATTGTAAATCCACTATCATTTATTAAAGCATTTTCTGCAGCAATTCTTTTAAGAGCTGTAAGGTCTGTTTTATTTAAAGGATTAATTTTAACAGTTCTTGGATTACCATTAGAATCTTTATTTGCATAGTCTTTTATTTCATAATAATTTACAGGAGATGTAAAAGTATTATCTAAAATATGTTCTTTAGCTTCACCTTCACTATCAAAAATTAAACCATTATTATCTGTTCAAGCAATTACAGGTTCTTTTAAGTAACTTTTTTTAGCTTCATCTATTGAACTAACATAACTATCAGTTAAAGTTTTATATGCTTTAGTAACTTTTGTTAAATCATATTCTCTAAGCTTTGAAAGATTAACAGTTTCATATTTGTTAGTTATAGAAGTAGCATCTATTACATCACCTAAAAACATTTTTTCAGTTACATTTTGAGGATTTGAAGCATATGTTTCAATCGCATGATAAATGTTTTTGTATGTTTTCCCTTGAAATATTAATGATTTGTTAGGATCAAAAGTAGCATTAACTACTGCTTTTGAATTAACAGAATTAATATTTAAACCACTTGCATTTGCAATAGTACTAATACCTATAGTAGCAGAAGTACCAATAGCAGCAAAGGTTGATGTAGAGATGATTAAAATTTTCTTAATATTATTTTTTTTCATAAGGATTACCCCATCACGATTACAGATTGTAATCAATTTTTTAATTCAGATGTACTTCCAAAGTACATTCCATTATATACATAAGATGCATCAGTTATTACATCTGTATATTTTTCAAAATTTACATTTTTTAAAACTCAATTTTCAGCATTTGCTCTTTCTGTAAAATATACAGTTCCATGATCTGGCAATGTAGCTTTAAAGATTTCTCTATCTTGAATTTCAGAACTTAATTTTGCAAATTCATTATTTTGTAAAGCATCAGATTTTAAAACAACTTTTGAGTTAGGAGTTGCTTTAGTTTTAAATAAGTTGAATAAATTTTCTTTTGAAAGATTTGAAGCTTGTGTAGCATCTTGAGTCTTAAATAAATCAGAAGTAATATTTCCATCAGCTGGAATATTATTTGTTGATCCATTAGCTAATTCATTAGCTGAATTATCTACAACATAATTTTGCAATTTTGCTGAGTTATCAACTACACCATTTGAAGATCAAACTTTACCTGGCAACACGAATGTTTCATCACTTTTTCCAGAAATTTTTCCATTTGTAATTTTTGGTAATTGAGCTACTTTTGTTGGTCTAATATTTTTTACAATATTATCAGCAATTACTGATTGATCACCACCAGTATTAGAAGCAATACCATTTGACAATACATATGAAGTATTTCCAATATAACTTGAGTTTTTGTTTAAATTACTAAAGTTATATGTTTTATCATTTACTGTAATACCCATATCTGCTATAACAGCATCAATAAGTTTTTCTTTTGTATCATAAGTACCACTTGAACTTCCAACATCTTTGTTAAATGTATAATTTCTTGTAAAATTTGCATTTAATTGGATGTTATCATCAGAAGCAATTTTTAGCAATTGATCTCTCTTTAATTGAGACACATCAAAGTACTTAATTTGATTATAGTAATAGAACTCACTAATTTGAGGTTTAGTAATTTGAATTGGAGGAAGCAATTTCATTGCATTTATTCCAACTTCTTGTTTAACTTCCATACCAAAATATCTACTAGTAGTTAAACCACCATCTCAAATAAATTCAGTACCATCAGCTGTTGTATAAACATAGAAGTCTTGAATATAAGTTACTTTAAGTAAATCATAAATTAATATAAATAACTCTAATCCAACTGCAGCAAGTCCTAAGAAAGGAGCTGCTTTAGCAAATAAATCACCAACTTTTCCTATTGATTTAAAAATACCAACTGTTGATCATTTTTTAAATATTGTAGGAACTTCATCATAATAAAGATGTCATGTTCTAAATCTAAAAGGAATTTTATGCTTAACAGCAGTTCATCTATTTTTAATAGATTCTTTAACAGAATCATATACAGAACGTATTTTTGCAGGAATACCATCTGGTCCATAGAAATTATCTACTAAACCATGAATAGTTCCAGAAACTTCATACATTTTCTTCATTACATATGCTGTCCCACCAGCTGTAGCAAAAGATAGAAGTGTTAACTTTGCAATATTTGCTTCATAAAATTGTCTATTTGATATTGAACTATGAGTGTTAAATACACCAGAACCTGTTCTAAAGTCAGCTAAAATATAGATATAAGATTTGTAAATATTAAAATTTTCATCTTGTTTTGAATTTTCATATAATTCAACTATACCTTTAGCACCAATATCACCAAGTTGAACTAACATTCCATTTGGATCTCATTTTCCAGTTTTAACATATTCTTCAATTTCAGCTATAAGTGCTTCTTCTGCTAATGCAAATAAATAAGTATTTTTTGCAGCAACACCTTTAATAAGTTCTTGAACATTATTTCCATTCTTAGTTTTTAGCTTACCAAGACTTGTATCAAGATCTTTACTAGTACTTGTATCAAGTTGACTTTCAAGAGCATGTATTTCTGCATTTGTTGAACGCTTTATATATTGTTTAAGCAATTCATGGTAATTAATACTAGAGTATGTAACAAAAATATTTTCAAATTTACTATAATTATTTCAAAATTTCTCTTTGCTAATAATACCAAAATCAAATAAATAATCTTGTTCATATCCACTAAAAGTTAACACACCTGCTAATGTATTAATATTATTAGTTGCACCAATATATGCACTTATTGCTGCTATTAAATAGTCATAAGACTTAATTTCATTTAAGAAATATTCTGTTGATGTATTAAGATCAAATTCACTATTTCCAATTCCAAAAAATTCTTTTACATTAAATTTTTTGTTATCTTTACTTCTTACCAACAATGATTCATCTAATAATGAAAGTTCAAGTGAATCTTGAATGAAATCAGCAACTTTTGAGAAATAACCAATTGTTAATGCAATAATCTCATTTGTAGCATTCATATTAATTAATCTTTGCATAATGAAACTATACATTACAGGAAGTTTATAAAAAGTATTAGACTTTTTACCATTCATTAATGAATTTAATGTAGTGACAATTTCATTATATAAATCAACATTATATGCTTTAATTTGATCTAAATATCATTCATCTAACGATTGATTATCTGTAGTAACTAATAAAGTTCTAAAAATGTGTGGTTTTGTTTCATTTGTTTGAGTTTCTTTTTTATTAACTTGATTATCATCATTAATAATTAATGTAAAGAAATTACTTACCAATTTATCAATTGTAGATTCTTGATAAACTTGTTTTGAAACACCATTAACTTTTTTTCACATGTTTTTATTTGAAAAACTTCCTACATCCATAGTACCTTTATAAAAATAAGGACCTATTAAGTTATGTTCATCTTCAATACTATTATCAATAATATATCTACTTTCACCTTGACTTGATTGAACATGTTGATAATCTAAATCTTCAACATTAACTTCACTAATAACAGCATCAATATTTTTTCTATTTATATTAACTGTTTTTTGTGTCTTTGAATTAGTATATGTTACAACTTTTTCAGCATTTGCTTCTATAAATTTCTTTATTTCTTTAATTGCACCGTTTTCACTAGTATCAGACAATGAAATTGGATTAGATTTTACCCCATTAGGACCTTCAATAGTAATTGAATTAAATGTTCCTCTAGTATTTGGTAAATAATCTGAAATAAGATAATTTCTTAAAGTTTCTTTTGAGTTAAAGTACATATTATTAAAGTAATATGCATCTTGTACACTAAAATAACTTTTCATAGCTTCATCTGAATCTGTTGTAAACCCACCATTACTTTTTTCATAAACAGTTTGTTTACTAGCTGAACTACTTGCACCAGAATTCATACTTGCTCATAAACTATCATCTAAACCTAAAATACCTGTTGACTTATCAACATAGTTATCAAGATTTAAAGAAGTATTATATTTTTCTGATTTTATCTGATTACTAAATAAGTACTCTCTTAGAGCTTCTGGAGTATCAAATGATCTTTTAACTCCATTCATTGTGACAGTTCATTTAGAACCCATACCTTCCTTTTGGTAATTTTTTACTTCTGAATTTTTTTGAACATAATCAAAAGCTGAGTCTACTGAACTAAATGACTTTCCTTCAAATTTATAAGAAGCGATATTTCTTTCAATCTGAGTAATACCAACAGCTACAGGAACTGCAACCATTGTACTAGCCATTAAACCAAGTAAAACATTCTTCTTTGTAATGAAAGATGAATTACCTCTAACCTTAGCTAGTCTTGTTAAATCCTTTTTAACTGCATGATTACTAGGTTGAGACATGCTTACATTATTAAGTGATTTTCTTTTCATAATAACCCCTATCTATCTAACACATACCATGAAGAGCATTCTCCCCTCATATATGCTAATTTATCATATCCCATAATAAAATATATTTATCTATACAAGAACTTAATCTAATTTGATATAAGTTGTATATACAACAATGATATTATTCCATAATTTTGTAAAAAATAATTAACTAAATTACTGTAAATTAAATAAATAGAGTATTACAATTATTTGCCTATTTATATAAAATAAACAATACTAATACTCTATTTATTTTCACTTTTAATATTTAAATTAATAAAATTTACCAATTAGATATTCAGCAATAGTAGTTGTATTATTATTACCGATTACTTCTTTAGCACTTTCTTTAACAGCTTCAGATGCATTTGCCATAGCAACTGAATTGCTAAAATATTTAATCATACCTAAATCATTATTAGAATCACCAAAAACAAAAACATCATTTTCATCTATTGATAGTTCTTGTAAAATAACCTTAATTGCATTTACTTTATCAGTATTAAGATCATTTGCATCTATAAATATATTTGATGTATTTGTTATTTTACAAATATTATTATTTTCAAGTTCTTTAAATTCTTCTGTTACTAAACTCAAAGGTCTATCTTTTACAATATCAACACCACTATATACTAAAGTTAATTGATAAATTCTTGTTTTTAATAAATACTCTTCTAAATCAGCAAGAGGTTTCCCTGAAAAATCAATTAAATTTGTTGAATATTCTAAAACAAGATCTCCACTATAACTTGTTGAATAAACATAATCTTGTTTTTCTGTAAATCATGTCATTGTACCACCATGATTTCTTAAGTAATTAACAAAATACTTTTTCACAAAATATGGTACTTGTTTTCCAACTACTTTAATCTTTTTTTCTAAAGGATATAAAATAAAAGTACCATTAGATAAAACAACAGGATCTACTAACTTTAATTGGTTAATATAATTAATAGCCATGCTAATACTTCTTCCAGTGGCTATTGAAATACCAAACCCATCATCCTTTAATTTTTCAATAATTTCTAAATTTTCTTTTGCAATTTCGTGATGAGAATTTAACAAAGTCCCATCCAAATCAAAAAATATGTGCTTTTTTCTTTTCATAAAATGCCTTTCTAGTCATTTATAATAATTTTATACAAAAATTAGGATGTTGATGATGAAACTGAAAATTAATCACTTTAATATAAATGTTACAGATTTAAATAAATCAATTTTATTTTATAAAGAAAATCTTGATTTATCTGTTTTAAGAGAAAACAATGACAAAAATGGAGAATATAAAATTGTATATCTTACAGATTCAAAGCAAGATGTAACTATTGAATTAACATGAATAAAATCAAAAATTGGTAAATATAATCTTGGAGATAATGAATTTCACATTGCATTCACAACAGATGATTACCAAAAAACTTATGAAAAGCACAAAAATAATAATGTGATTGTATATGAAAACAAAGAAATGGGTGTGTATTTTATTGCAGATCCTGATGGATATTGAATTGAAATATTTCCAGAAAACTATTATTAATGAAAAATAAAAACATTGAAATAATTAAATTTCAATGTTTGTTTTTTTATTTTCAATTTTTTTATTATTTATTTTATTAAATCCTTTTCACGAAAAGTAAAAAATTGCAAAAGATCCTGGAAAAAATATTAAATACATTACCATTACATACGCTCAAGCTGTTGGATAATCTTTTACATTTGTTGCATTTCCATAAACTGTATAAGTTTCTGGAACAATTACACCATCTATTGTTTCAGTATGTGAACCATATGTGTATGGTATTGTAATTACATATATCATATATATAGTTGGATAAATCATTCCAAGTAATAATAACTTTCAAAATTTTTTAGGTTCTTTATTAGGATTGTAATACATTTCAAAATATCCAAATACAAGAAAATAAATAGGGCATAATATGTGCAATCAAACATTTGAAACAGTATCAACTACATTAGATCCACCATAACCATATGCTCCACCTGATAAACCAACAAGTACAACATTATAACCAATAAATGTAAAAAAGATATAAACCATTATAGATATTAGCAATCCATTACCTTTTAATAATGAATTCTTACTAAAAAAGACATACAAAAAGCAATATATAAATAAAAGTCAATTACTTTGATTTGTAAATCTATCAATAATACCAAACCATATAGTTGATGCATCAGCATCTGGTCCATTTATTGCATTAATAAAATCCCTAATGGTAAAAACATAGGAAATAGCAAAAATAAACAAACCAAAAAAAGCTATTCATTTTGGCACATTAAATTTTTTAAATCATAATAAAAAATTGAATTTTTCTTTAATAGTAGTTTCTTCAAAAGACATTTTATCTATTTCTTTGTTATTCATAATTAAATCCAAAATTTCTATTTCTAAAAATAATATCAAACAAATTGTAATTTCAATAAAAAATCTTAGTTAATTTTTAACTAAGATTCTATCTATAAAAACTATTATTTTATTTTCAAATAGGCTTTTGTAAATTTTCTTTACCTAAATAGTTTTGAATATCTTGGATCAAATTATAGCTATGACATGGGTATTTAACTAAATTAATTGAAATAGAATATGGTGTGTCTGAATATAAATAATCAATTCCACCAACAACTTTTGTTCCACCACTACCATTACCCAATGTATATGTACCTCAATAAATTCCAACAACCTCATTGTTTTCATTTACTACCATTGAACCACTGCTTCCTCCACCTATATCAACTCCATCTACTAGTCCTTGTAGAGCAACATTTCTATATGATGAATAGCCTTGATCAACAAATGGAATTTCATTAGTAATAGCAACATTTGAATATGTTGGATCTACACCACTAATATTTGGCTTATCTATTTTTAAACTTATACCACTTGTTTTACCTGTAATTGAAACATCTGATAATCCAACCCAAATTGGATATTTTGGAGAGCCCAAAATAGGATCATTTGGATTCAAAATAGAATTTGCATATGGAAACCCTGCTATATATAATTTGTTGTAATTTTCTCCTGCACTCTGTGCAAAAACAGTTGGATTAGCATCATAATTTGACAAAAAATTTGAAATAATATCCTGTTGATAACCACTGTTTGAAATAAATCTTGAAAAATCACACTCAATCAAAGCAATATCTACAGTTCCATTATTAATATAGTTATTTCTAATCTTATAAGGATCTTGATATTTTTGACCACTTTTTGGAAAAGCTTGATGTCCAGCATATGCAATTCTTGCACTAGATGTTGGTAGGTAACCAACATAATGAAATCCTCCATTATCATATGACATCAATGATTCTGAAGTCCCTTGTACAAATGTATTATTTAATGATTTTTTACCAACAATACCAATTTCAATTTTTGGATAAGCTAAACCAGTTGATTTTGAATAGTTTTTTCCATCATCAGATGAATAAAATGATTTTTCCTGATTTTGAATAAAAGAAGCAACATGAAGATTAGTTGCAATGTAATAAGAAAAATCTTTAGTTGGATTCTTTGCAAAAATTCAACCAGTTCCATAACCAACAGAATTAGTCTCAGATACAAATTTTAAAGACATACTTCTTTTACTTATTCACTCAATTTGAGAACTTGCATTCATAAATTTATGTAAACTTGAAGCACTCGCAGGTAATTTTGTAGAAAACAAACCACATGATACCATTGTAGGCAGTGTTAAAATAATAGCATCTGCTATTGGTGTTAATAATATTCATTTTTTACAAAATTTAAATTTTTCCATAAAACATCCATAAATATAATTTGTTATTAAATATAAGTTTAGTCAATTAAATATGATTGTTTAATTTATTTTAAAAAACTAGTGTTTAAAATTGGCTACTCAATTTACAATATAAATTGTATTATTCTTTTTTTTCAATGTAAACAGTGGGGGCGGATATGATAAATGTATCAATTTATATATACAAGTTTAATAATTCAAAAACAATAATAGATTCTAGAGACAAATTGATTAATTATTTAAATGATTCATATAATTTTTATAAGACATTTAAAGGTTTTGATTTATTTTTAAAATCTCTTGAAGTTAAAAATAATAAATATGTAATTAATTCAGGAATGTATTATTTAGATCATAAAAACTACTGTAATTTATTTTTAGTTTTTAAAGAACTAGATGATATTTTTTATTATGTACAAGATACTTGTGAAGCTAGAGGGGAACAAATAGTAACAGATATTGATCAAGCTTTGTCCTACCTTAAAAAGGATGAAACTTTAATTTATGTCATAGATAAATTTGAGATTTCAAAAGATGATTGAGAATCAATATATAATGAGTTTTCTAAAACAAAGAATAATAAAATAAAAAATTAAAAAAATACTAACTTATGTAGTTAGTATTTTTGCTCGATTGAAATATGAAGTGCAACACATATTGTAAAATATATGTGCACTTCATTTTTTTGTTTACATAAAATAGACAAAAGAAAAAAGGTGCCCTTATAGTTTTCCATAACAACGAGACACCCACTATGTTATACAACCATTTATCAGAAAAAGAAAGAGCATTAATTGAATTTATGTTCTACCAAGAAAGAAGATCTTTAAATTCAATTGCAAAAGAATTGAATAGACATAGATCTACAATATCAAGAGAATTAAAAAGAAATGAATCTTGTGGAATATATAATTCTAATAATGCTCATAAAAAATATTTAAATAGAAAATGAAATTCTCATGCTTTTTATCTTGATAGATACAAAAGCTTTACAGATCTATTTGTAGATAAATTTAGAAAAATAGATCATGGAGTTGAAGCAACTTGTCATTATATTAAAAAAAAAATTATCCTTGTGTCAAAACACCAAGTTCTAGACAGGTTTTTTAATTGAATAAAATCCAATAGATGAAAATTAAAAAGATCAGATAGACTCAGAAAAGGATATGTAAAAGGAAGAAAAAGACATAAAGGTATGTTTTCTAAATTTGATGAAAAATATGTATTTCCTTTTTGAGCTAGACCTTCTAAAATAGAAAAAAGAGAAGAGTATGGACATTTTGAAGCAGATTTAATTATTGGAAAAAGAAAAGCTGGATATAGTAATTTGCTAACTCTAGTAGAAAGAGTTACAAGAATGACATATATTATTAAAGTCAAAAATAAAAATTCTTTTACAATAAATTCAACAATTAAAAAACTAGTTGAACAAAATAATTTAAAAGTAAAAACAATCACAATAGATAATGGAATTGAGTTTAATAAAATAGGAATCCTTGCCTATTGATTAAATTGCAAAATTTATTATTGTGAACCATATGCTTCATTTCAAAGAGGAAGCAATGAAAATGCTAATGGTATTATTAGAAGATTTTATAAAAAAGGAACAGACTTTGATTTATTAACAGATGATGATGTAGTTAGACTACAAAATAGGATAAACTTCATGCCAAGAAAAATGTTTGATTTTAAATCAAGTTATGAAATAAATAAACATTATATAGAAAGGTAATAAAAACTCATAACCATTTTATTGGCTATGAGTTATAAGTTGTGCTATTATGATGTTGCACTTCATATTTCATTCAGGGAAAAATACTAACTTATGTAGTTAGTATTTTTTTATTCTTATTAAATTTACTATCATGATCAAATATTGTAGGAATAGTCATAAATAAAGCAAAAACTATAAGAACAATAATTGTCATAATTCTTCCAACTAATACACTTGTTTCGATAGTTTCAAAATTAACTAATAATATTAAATCTACAAATGGTGCAATTATCTGCACAATTAATCCAATAGATACAATAAGACTTGAAACAATTGCTGAAGGTATAAATAATTTTGATTTAACAACATTAATTTTATTTGTTTTTCTATTTCACAAACAACCTATTATTGCAAAAACAATGAATGCAAATGCTAATATAGCAGTTCAATTTGCCATTAAATCAGCAAAAGAAATTAATTTATTCATACTATTATATTTTAAAGAATGACTTTTTAAAATTGAAACCATGTTATCAAAATCATTTTTATTATCAAAAAGATAATTTCCAACACTATCTGTTGGAGTATTTCCTAAATTTGGAAATTTATCATATGCAGAAATTGAGATGATTGCTTCAAGATTATTTTTATTATCAAGTATATCGATGTATCTTAAACCTATATTTTGATTATATAAACCATTTTCAACATATCCAAGACCACCAATAATAGAGAAAATAATAATTATTGGAACAGTAATAACAAGAACATATAGCATTCCAATAATTGGTCTTGAAGGATTTAGTTTATTTACATATTTATAATAAAATGGTAATTCTCCAAGTTTAATTAAGTCTTCTGTAAACCTTGTAGATCACATTGCAAAACTATTAACAATGCCCAACACACCAATAAATATTAAAAAATTTACAACACCAAAAATCCATTGCACTTTTTTTTCAATTAAAAATTCTTGAAAATCATAAAAGCTTCCTTTATTTGTTGCAATAGACATTGAAATAGCAATAATTAAATAAATTATTGTAACAATTATTAAACCAACAACTAATGCCAATGGTGTTTTCTTTGGTTCTTTCATTTCAGATTGCAATCCTGCAGAATAATAAAAACCATCATAAGCAAAGAAAACAGCAGAAAATGACATAAACATACCAATTCCTGGCGAAAGAGCAACAAAAGACTTAAAGTTAGTTGAAGATGGCGCAATATTAACTTTAGGGCCTTCTAATCCTGATATAACAAATCCTAAAATTATTACAATAATTAATGGAAAAAATTTAACTGATGTTATTATTCAATTTTGAATATTTCCAGCACGTGATGATAAACCTGAAGTTAATATAAACCATAATGAAATGACTATACAGATTATCATTCAAATAGCTCAATCATTTTGGGTACCAAAATTATTTGCTCCACCAAAACCAGTAATTGAATCTTGTAATGCTAATATTGCATAAAATGGAATAAAAAAGAATGTTAATGGAAGGTATAAATAAAACATAAAATTTTTACACATTTTATATATAAATCTATTGTTAAATGTCTTATTTCAACCTATTAAAGATAAGTTATCATTTTTACCACTAGTAATTTCAACTAAAGATAATCCCATTGCAACAACAGCAATAGCTGAAACTAGTCATGAAACAATTGCTAATGGGAATGAACCACCAACATTTTCTAATATTGAACTGGCTTTAAAAAAAATACCACTACCAATACTTGACCCAATAACTATAAATATTGCTGATAAAAAACTAATCTTTTTTTTATTAATATTTTGTTTAATGCTTTCCCTTTTAACTTCCAATGATGAAATATTGGTTTGTTCTTCTATTCTATTCATAATGTCCCTATTATACTATTATTAATTTTTAAAGTACATAAAAATGCTCTTAATAAATTAATTCATCTATTAAGAACTTCTATATTTTTATCTAATATTCATAGTCAATATTTTCTTTGTTCATTTTTCTATTTCTTAAATAAACAAAAAGAGCTTTTGATATTTCATGTATCATTAAAACAAATCCAGCTCCCATAATAATATGTGGAATTGCAGTTGCAAAACTTGGTATTGTTTTATATGGAATAGTATCAACAATTTGAAAAGTATAATAAAACTTTTGAGTTTCAATCATTTGCCCATTCTCATTTGTATATTCAATATTTTTTACTAATATATAATTAATATTTAATACCCAATCAATTCCTCTTATCATCATAAAAACAATAACAAGAAATAATCCAATATTATAAATTGCAAAACTTGCAATAAATCACTTTCTTCTTTGTGATATCAAAAAGCATTTTTCCAAACAAATAAATATCATATGCATAACAAAACCCAATAGTAATGTATGTGTATGCAAAACAGATAATTGCGTAGAATAAAAATGTGGATTAGCAACATATATTTTAGGATTAAATACACTATACTTGCCAATTAATTCACCTGTTTGATTATTAAAAGTTGCAGTTCCTCCAAATAAAAAGAAAAAATCATAAAAAATTCCAAGTAACAAACCAAGCAATAGTCATATTGCTCCAGCTATTAATAATCATGCAATAGGTTTTGATAAAAGTTCTTTTTTTAGCTTTTTATCACAACTTCTATTTTTATTAAAAAGCATACTTTTTCCTTTGTATATTATCATTAGTTTTTAACTAACAATAGTATTTTAAAATAAAAAAAACATAATTATTAAAATTATGTTCATTTAAAACTAGGTAATTCATTTGTTTTATTAATTAGGATTTTATTGTCATCAAGAGTTTTAAAAGTTAATGCAAATTTTTTGTTATTGTTATAAAACAATATAAAAAATAAATTTGGCATACTTGAAAAATAATTATAAGAAATGTTTGTTATATTCTTTTCATCAAGTATATCATCAACAAATTTAACAACTAGAATTATGTTATCATTTGATCTTTTAAGGTTATCTTTATAGACTATTACATCATAACTCATTTCAAAACCATTATCTGCTTTATATATTTGTTTAATATCTATGCAGCTTGGTTTAATATCTTTATCTACAAGCAAATCAATTATATGCATTAATCTTGATTTGTCTTTATAACCTTTAGAAATCTTCATTAAATCACGTTTAAAATTTTTTTCATCTTTTTCTAATTTCATATAAATCCTACTTTTCAAAGTGTTCATCAATATATTTTTTAGCATGCACAGCAGCTATAGTACCATCATTAATTGCAGTTGATATTTGTCTTATATTTTTATTAACTACATCTCCAACACAATATAGTCCAACAATTTTAGTTTGAAAATTACTATCAACATCTACAAAACCATTATTTTCATTTTTAATATTTAATTTCTCAAAAAAATTATTAACAGGTAAAAATCCAATAAAAGGGAAAACACAATCAATTGATATTTTGCCTTGTTTTTTATCAATTACATTTTCATATGTTAGTCCTGTAATTTTTTTGCCATCTCCATCAAAACTTAATGGAACAGCATCTAATATCAATTGAATATTTTTATGTTGTTTAACTTTTGAAATTATAACTTCTTCAGCTCTAAAACCTTGTCTTCTATGAATAAGATAAACCTTACTACAAATGTCTGCAAGATATAAAGATTCTTCTAATGCAGTATTTCCACCACCTATTACTGCAACTGGCTTATTTTTATAAATTGCAGCATCACAAATAGCACAATAACTTACACCTTTACCATAATATTCAATTTCCCCTGGAATATTCAATTTTCTCTCTGTCATACCAGAAGCTATTATTACTACTTTTGAATATCTAACCATTCCATCAGATGTAGTTACATGAAAAATTTCATTTAATTTAGAAATATTTGTTACTTCTCCATATATAAATTTTGCTCCAATTGAACTTGCTTGTTGAAAGAAATTTAAAGCAAGATCTGGACCTGAAACAGTTTTAAAACCAGGATAATTTTCTACAACACTAGTTTTAACAACTTTACCACCAGGTGTATCTTTTTCAAAAAATGCTACTTTTAAATTAGCTCTTTGTGCATATAGCGCTGCTGTTAAACCTGCAGGACCAGCACCTATAATTAATACATCAAAAAAGTGTGGATTATTAATATAATTTGTATCTATTCTCATAATATTTAACCTTATTTAACCTTCTCTATAATATAACATTTCTTCTTTAGTTCTGTAAAAACTTACTGGTTTATTATAACCATAATTCTTTTTAAGAACTTGGTTATCTCTAATCTCTTTTTTAAATTGTAAAAAGAAATAAAATCTAGCTTTTACTCATAACATTCATAAAAATTTATAATCTCTATGTTTTGAAAAAACTAAGTGATTTAATATCAATAATGAAATAGCAACTACTATATACAATACAGATGTAACAATACTTGTTACAAACATAAATTGTTGATCTCTTAAAGGCTCCATAGAAAGTCTTAGAATACCATAAAATAAGAAATACAAAATAGCTAAATCTCCACATTTTTTAAATTTAATAAATTCACATCCAACATATAAGAAGATAAAAATTCAAAAATTGAAAAATGATTCATATAAAAACAGTGGTTGTCTAAAAGAACCATTAATAAACATTCCTTGATAAACTAAAGGCATAGAATTTTTTAATCAAGCCATAGATGTTTCTGGATTTGATACAATAGCACCATATAATTCTTGATTAGCAAAGTTACCTCATCTACCAATTATTTGTCCAACAAGAATACATGGAACAATTGCATCAGCATAAACTCACATTGATACCCTTCTAACATAAGTTGTGCTTGTATTGTTTTGACTATTTATTTTTGTTTTATTGTCTATTGATTTTGATAAATCATTTTTAAAAGTGTCATTAGACATAGTAGTAACTTGATAAACAGGACGTTTTAGTATTAATGGAAATCAAATACAAGCTGAAATTACACAACAAACAACTCCACCTTGAATAGCAAGACCACCTTGTCTAAAGTTTCAAAAATCAGCAAAAAAATTAGTTGTAACAGTTGCATCACCTATAATAAAGGACCATGTTCTAGCACCTAATATTGATACTGGTATTCCAATAAAACAAAAGTAAATAAAAGGATCTACTGATACTTTATATCAAAATTTAAGCTTCAAACTTGCAGCTAAAATTGCAAACATAAAACCTATAGTCATTAAAATACCATATCATGCGATTTCAAAATCGCCAATTTTAAATGCAATTTTGTCTGGTGCTCAATTCATCAAAAAGTTAAATATTGCATTCATTGTTACTTTATCTCCTTAGATTTTTGAATAAATTCATTAAAAGAATTATATCCTGATTGAATTAATTTAAGATTTGCAACAATAACTTCAATTAAATCACTAATTTTTTTACCACTAGTTACTGGCACAAGATAATATGGAATCTTTATACCATGAATTTCTTTATATTGTAAATCTTTACCTAATCTTTCAAAATTATGAATATTAGGTTTAAATTCTACCAATTCAATTATCACATCAATATGTGTAGATTCTTTTATTTTTTCAATTCCAAATAATCTAGCAACATCAATTATCCCAAGTCCTCTAACTTCCATAAATCCTTTAGCAATAGGAGAAGGGCTACCCATCACTTTATCAAAAATCTTTTTACATTCAATAGCATCATCTGCAATAAATAAATGTCCATCCTTAACAAGTTCTATTGTTGTTTCTGATTTACCCATTCCAGATTCACCAATAATCATAACACCTTGACCATAAATCTCTAATAAATTACCATGAATAGTTATAGATTTAGATAAACTCTCTGAAAGAAATAAATTAATTCTAGTATTAATATCAGACGAGGACAAACTAGTAGAAATAATTGTTATGTTGTAAATAGTAGCAAGATTAATTAATCAATGAGTTGGGGCAAATGATCGCGACAATATAACAACAGGTGGTGCCAACTTAAAGATATTTTCAACTTTTTTAATTTTAGTATTTAAATCAAAAGTTTCAAGATAATTAAACTCTTCTTTCCCTCACAGTATACAAGCATTAATTGTTTCTAAGCTAAAATATCCAGACAACTCTAATCCTGTTCTTGTCATTCTAGTAGATTTAATTTCTTTTTCAAAACCAACATGCTCAACTTTAAAATCAAATTTATCAATTATATTTTTTCAATTCATATTTATTCCAATCAACTAAACAAAATAAAATAATCCAATAGCAATTGCAACTAATATTGCTGGGAATATTTGACTAGCCCCATTACTTGTACCAACATTAAATGGAATTACTCCAACTAACATTAAAACACCTATTATAAATACTGCTATTAATATCAAAATCATTCCAAAAACACCTAATAGTTTTAGTAATCGAACTTTTCCATGATCTTCTTTGATAATCTTTTTCACTCTTGAGTAGACAGGAATTCTAAATTCTGCAAAGAATTTTTTAAATCTTATATTGATAGGTTCTTTTTCCAATTTATTGTTTTTTTCTTTTTCTTCTATTTCTAATTGCTTTTTCTCTTCTTCTTTCAATTCTTTATAAGTATTAATTCATTCTTCTAATTCTTCAAATTTACCTTGATCAATAAAATTGTTTATTTCCTCAACCTTTGATATTGCATACTGCTTTTTTGCTTTATTGAATCTATAAGATTTTTCAATTTCAATTTCTAGTTCATTAATTGCTTGTTTTGCTTGATTTATTAGATTAGCCTCTTTTTGCTTTCTTTTTAATTCAGCTTCTTTATTTTTATCATTTTGTTTTTTTTGATTAGAATTTTTTTTCTGATTTTTTTGACCTTTTTTAATATTATTTAAATTAACTTTTGCCATATTGATAGTTCCATTTTAAAAAAGTAATATCTAATATTATATGCTAAACAAAATAATATTAAGAATGAAAATTAACAGTTAGTAAAATTTAAAATTTTATCTTGCAATAAACTTTCTACATAGATTAATTTTAGTGATATTATTAAGATTAATTAGAGTTACTTAATCAATACTAAAATTATTAAATATAAGGTTTAATTATAATTTTTAAAAATAGAATAGTGGTAAAATGTTATTTAGATTACAAAGAGGAAGTCTATGAATATAAACAAACAAATAAATAATGCATGTGCTCAAGTTTTACTTAAAGCAATAAAAAAAATTGATTCAAATGCTTTAATTTACACATCATTCATTAATGAAAATGGTTTTTATGCTGACTTTTTATTTCCTAATAAATTATCTTCAAATGATTTTAAAATCATTGAAAAAGAAATGAAAAAGATCATTGCTTCTGGAAATAAAATAGAAATTATTCCCCAATTTAAATCAGGTTTAAATAAATATCAAAAATATTTATTGAATCATGATAAAAACATTCAATATATTAAAATTGGTGATGATTTCAAAAATATTATTAATGACGAAATTGCTTCTAATGTTAATAAAATTAAATTTTTTGAATTAACTAATATTGGTGGAATCTACTGACAAAATAATGTTAAAAAAGAACAACTTATTAGAATTTATGGTGTAGCTTTTGATCAAAAAGAAGATTATGAAGAATGAAAAATTTTCTTGCAAAATCAAAAAGAAAGTGATCATAGAAAAATTGGACAAGAAATGGAAATTTTTACATTTGATAATAGTGTAGGGCAAGGTCTTCCAATATGATTACCAAATGGTGAAACAATTAAAAATCAAATAAAAAATTTTCTATTTAAAATATTCAACCAAGAACACTTTTTCTTTTTAGACACACCAGTTTTAGGAAGTAAAAAATTATATGAAATTTCAGGGCATTGAGATCATTATAAAGAAAATAATTTTCCACCAATTGTAATAGATAATGAAACATTCATATTAAGACCTATGACTTGTCCACACCATATGATGGTTTATAAACAAAAACCACATTCATACCGTGAATTACCAATTTATTATTGTGAAAATTCAAAATTACATAGATATGAGTCATCAGGTGGTTTAATTGGTTTAGAACGTGTTAGATATATGGAATTGTTTGATTGTCATATAATTTGTAAAGCAGATCAAATAGAAGAAGTTGTAAAAAAACTTGATGGCATTTTAAGAACTGTTCATGAAAAATTACAAATTAAAATTGATCAAGTTGATTTATCATTACACGATAAGAATGACAAAGAAAAATATCATGATGATCCAAAAATGTGAGAAAAAGCTGAATCTCAATTAAGAAATATTTTAAAGCAATTAAAATATAATGCTGTTGAGATGGAAGGGGAAGCAGCATTTTATGGACCTAAAATTGATTATCAAGCAAAATCTAATTTAGGAAAGATGATTACTATTTCAACAATTCAATTAGACTTTTTATTACCAAAAAAATTTGAATTAGAATATTTAGATGAAAATCTTAAGAAACAAAGACCTGTATTAATACATTTTGGTGTTATTGGAACATATGAAAGATTTATTGCAACAATTTTAAGTCAAACAAAAGGTATATTACCTTTTTGATTATTCCCAGTGCAAGTAGCATTAATTCCAATAAATAATGAATATCACTTAGAATATGCTGAAATAGTTTATAAAAAACTAAAAGATTATGGATTAAGAGTTAAACTTGATGATTCAAATGAAAGATTATCAAAAAAAATTAGAGATGCTCAAATTTCAAAGATTCCATATCAAATCATTATTGGTGATAGTGAAAGAGATAATAAAAATATTTCATTTAGAAAATATGGTGAAAATGAATCTACAACTAAAACTATTGATGAATTTTTAAAAATGCTGAAATTGTAATTTAATTACTAATAAAAAAGAAATATATTCACAAATTATTATGTGTCTATATTTCTTTTTTTTATATTACTATAATTATTTTTTATTGTTCTTTGTAGATTTTAAATATCTTATAATTATTATAGAAATTGTCAATAATACAATAACTGATACACACACTATTATGGAAATAATAAGAATTTGTTGTTTTCTTATTTGATTACTATGACTTAATGAACCATTATTATTTTGCATTTTAACTTCTAAAGATAATATTTCTTTTGATGTCGCTCCAACATAATTACTTGTTTCATCAACATATGCTTGCACCTGTCAAACACCAGATTCTGTTGGATAATTTGTTAAAACATTTGATACATTATCCTTTTTTCAGTATTTGTACTGTACAAATCCAAAAGTTGCTTTAGCAGTAGGCACATTATTTTCAATTTTAAACTCAATTATTTCATTAGTAGTAGCTTTTGTTATAGTGAAATTTATTTCTTTTGCTCCTACATAATTTCCTTGACCTGTAATAGTTAATTTTGCAGTACCTGCATTAATATTATTTTGACAAGATACTTTATAATCATTATTTAAAGATAATGTAGTAGTATTATCTTTAACTGTAGTTAATGGTATTATTTCATTACCATTATATACATAATTAGCTTGGTCAAGTGTAACTGTTGTAGTAGAAATATCTTTTATAGTAGGATTTGCTGATACTGTTATTTGTAAAACACTACTAGATTCTACACCATTATAACTACTGTTATCTTCAACATAGGCTTTAACATAATAAGTACCACTTGTTGTTGGATACTCAGTCAATACATTTGATGTAAAATTTTGATCTGTACAATATTTAAATTTTACAACTCCATACTTTGATGTTGCACTTGGTCTATTGTTAGAAACTTCAAAATTAGTTATTTCATTATCTGTAGCCTTAGCTATTTGAAAAGTTAATCTTTGACTACCTTTATATTTTCCCTTCCCTGTAACAATTATTGTTGCAGTTCCAGCTTCAATGTTGTTTTCGTATGATAATACATAATCTCTTCCTTCAGATGCAATATATGTACCCAAACTATCTGTTTCACGTACATCTACTTTAGGAGTTTTAGGTTGACCATTATAAACCCAACTTGATCCTGAAATTTTAATAGTACAGTTTGCTATATCATATGTTAGATTACTACCTGAGCCCTTAAAAGATGTTGTTTCAATATTTGAATTTAATAAAAAATTATTGTTATTAGATACAATTGTTGCTCCCACATATCCTGCAGAAGACAATACAAATAATGAAGTCAAACCATAAAATGATTTCTTTAGCATTTTCTTTTTCATAATATTCACCCAATCAAATATATTTTAGTGCTTAATTTTACTTTTTTAATATATTTAAGTCAATAAAGTTTAATTTTTAAAAATTATTAATCACATCTAGATTATTAATCAATAGATATTTTAATAATTGGTAAAAGAGTTTTTAACAAAACTATATCACTATAATCAAGATTAACTTCACTACAATCTATTCCAAATACACAAATACTGCCATCATGTAATTCTATTGGTTCATAATGACATTTTGATGAAATAAGAGTTTGAGTGTTTTTTCCAGAAGGTTTATTATTTTTTACTGTTCATTCAATAATGATTTTTTCATTTTCATCATCAAATGGTGTTTCTTTATTTTTTTGTAATTTAGCAATAAATTTTTTTGATTTACTATCTGATGAAATATATAACATACATGATCTTTTTAAAAGTTTACCAACAGTTTGAACAATTACTTCGCATTTTTTAGAATTGTTATTTTGATTAGCTAAATTTGAACTTAACAAAACCATTGATGATATTGTGTGATTATTTTTTTCACTCTTATTGATAATTCTAATATAGTGAATAACAAAAGCACTATAAAATATTCCCATGAAAAATAATATAAAAAAATTTAATGCCATATATCAAGCATCTAATATTATTTGAGCAATAAATATGTAACCTAAAGATCCAGCTAAAGCCATTAAAATACTATATAAAGGATTTTTAGATTTGTAACTTATTATTAACATTGATGTTAAATAAAACAATACACACAACACATTAAAATAATTACTCTTCAAAAAGAAAAATAATATACACAAAAGTGGAATTAATACAACTAATTTAATAGTAGATATTCAGTCAAATTTTAATCATCTTGAAAAATTTATTTGAGTTCTTTTTGTTATTACTTTAGATTTTGTATATGGAATAATTGATATTTGTATTTCAGGTAATAAAGATATTATTTGATTTTCAATTCCTTTTTTTAAAGATCTTGATCATGATTTACCTATAACTATATTTGTGATTTTGTTTATCTTCACATAATTTGCCACAATTTCTGCAACATTATCACCATGCATAATAACCATTTGTCCACCTAATCTTTCAACAAGATTAATATTTTTTTCTAATGTTTTTTTATCTTTTTCTCTATCACTAAATTGTTCAACATATAATGCTGTAAAATGACTATAATTATTTGCAGCCATTCTTGAAGCAATTCTAATATTTTTCTCAGAAGAAGGTGATCCAGTAATCAAAACCATTATTTCAGATTTTACTTTATTATTATTTTCCTCTTTTTGAATTTTTTCAATACTTTGTACCATTGATATTTCACGAAGATAACTTAAATTTTTTATTGTAAAAAAATTAGTAAGTGATAAATCAATTTTTGATTTAGGATAGATTTTACCATCCTTTAATCTTTCTATTAAATCCTCCGGGTCAATATCAATCAATTCTATTTTTGTTTTATCATCAAAAATACTATCTGGAACAGTTTCATAAACTTTACTTTGTATTTTGTCTTTTATTAAATCATTAATACTTTCAATGTGTTGGACATTTAATGTAGTAATAACATTAATTCCTGCATTCAATAATTCTAGTACATCCAAATATCTTTTATCATTTCTAGAACCAGGAACATTTGTATGAGCAAGTTCATCAATTAAAATTATTTCAGACCTTCTTTTTAAGGCTTCATCAATATTAAATTCATTAAATTTCTTACCTTTATATGTTATTTTTTTCAACTTTAAAGTTTCTAAACCTTTTAACAATTTTGCTGTATCAGGTCTTTGATGTGGTTCATAATATCCTACAATAACATCAAAACCCTCTTTTTTTAATTGATGTGCTTTTTGTAACATTGAATAAGTTTTACCTACTCCTGCAGAATATCCAAAAAATATTCTTAATTCTCCCCTTTGTTTTCTATACATATTATTCCTATAAAACTTTATATCCATCAAGTTCTAAATTAACTTTTAAAATATTTACTACATCTTCTCCATATAAGACAAATTTTGAAGTAGTGAACTTATCAATCAATTTTTCAACTGTTTGCTCTGATAAAATACTAGAATTTTCAACTAAAGAACTATATTGTTTATTAGTATTAGGATTTATTCCATTAGATAAAATTAGTTCATTTCTTTTTTCTACTATCATTTTAATTTGTCATTTAGCAGCGCTTATTGATATATGGGGGTCTAATCCACTAGCACTTGGACTTAGTAATTCTTGAGGTATTACAATTGGATCAATATATGTATTTGGTTTTTTATTATTCACTTCTTTTATTATTTCATTAATGTTTTTTTGCTGATAGTCAACACTATTATTAAATTCATCAGAATTTATTGATGCAGAAAAATTTGGTCTACCAAATAAATATGTTCCATTTATTTGTTTATTTTTTTCGCTATAAAAAGTTTGCCCAATTAACTCACTACCAAATATTTTTTTAGTTCCATCAGCTAAAGTTATTTCTATTTTAGATCCATTTGCCTGATAAGGCATAGTTGCTTGAGCTGTTATTGTGACAATTGTAGGATAAATAACTCCACACATAATCCCTAATACACAAATACTAATTAGAGGAATTCTAAATTCTTTTAAAAATCTAATAAAACCATTTGATGACACATTTAGATCTTTAATACTAGCTTCTTCTAATGTTTTTGATTTATTAACTATAGGTTTTGTAGACAAATTCTTTTTAAATCAATTGGTAGGATTAATTCAATAAATTAAAGCATTAAAAAATTCTTTAAAAAAGACCATAATTTTAGTTGTTTGTTTTTGTTTATCATCAATTATTTCAACTTCAGTCACTTCAATATTTGATGTGTTGTTTTTTGATTTTTTGTTTTTAATATTACTTTTATCACTCATAAAATTAACTCCTAACGTACTCCACATGCTGTCAATATTAGATCAATTAATTTAATGCAAATAAATGGGGTTATTACCCCTCCTAATCCATATATACCAAGATTAAATGCAAGTAATTTACCTGGAGACATTTCCCTATATTTGACCCCTTTTAATGAAAGAGGTATAAGGGCAACAATTATTAATGCATTATAAATAATTGCTGATAATAGCGCAGTATTTGCAGATGTTAAATTTAAAAAATTTAAAATTTCTAATCCAGGAAAAATACTTGCAAATAATATAGGGATGATTGCAAAATATTTTGCTATATCATTTGCAATTGAGAATGTTGTTAAAGCACCTCTTGTCATCAGCAGTTGTTTACCAATTTTAACTATACTAATTAATTTTGTTGGACTTGAGTCTAGATCAACCATATTTCCAGCTTCTTTTGCAGCTTGTGTGCCTGAATTCATTGCAACAGCTACATCTGCTTGTGATAAAGCAGGGGCATCATTTGTTCCATCTCCTGTCATGGCAACTAAATGTCCTTCTTTTTGAAATTTTTTTATAATTTCTAATTTAGTTTCAGGAGTTGCTTCTGCTTCAAAATCATCAACACCAGCTTCAGCTGCAATAGATGCTGCTGTAATTGGATTATCTCCTGTTATCATTATTGTTTTAATTCCTATTTTTCTCATTTCTTCAAAATTATCTCTAACACCTTCTTTTACAGTGTCTTTTAAATGAATTATTCCTAAAACTTGATTATTTCTTGCAACAACTAATGGAGTGCCACCAGTCTTTGCAATTTCATTTACTTTTTTATCACACTCGATTGGATAATTGCCTTTTTTTGAAATAACATATTTTTTAATTGCATCTGAAGCACCTTTTCTAATTTCATCTTTATTTAAGATATTTACACCACTCATTCTTGTTTTTGCTGAAAACTCAATAAACTTAATTTTTTTTAATATATTTTTGTCTTTTTTAACTTTGTATTTATTTTCAGCTAAAACTAATATACTTCTTCCTTCGGCTGTTTCATCAGATAAAGAGGAAACATAAGCTGCAAATGCTAAATCTTCTTTTTTTGTTTTTCCTACTGGAATAAATTCTGCTGCTTGTCTATTACCAAATGTTATTGTTCCTGTTTTATCAAGCAATAATATATCAACATCTCCTGCTGCCTCTATTGCTTTTCCATTCGTTGCTAAAACATTAACTTTATTTAATCTGGTCATACCAGCAATTCCAATAGATGATAATAAAGCACCAACAGTAGTTGGAGCAAGACAAATAGTAAGTGCTACAATATCTGTCAAACTAGTACCCTCTCCTTGATTCAGACTATTACTTAATGAATGTGTAAAAGGATATAAACAAATAGAAACAACTAGAAAAATAATAGTTAATGTTGTTAAAAAAATTTGTAATGCTATTTCATTAGGAGTCTTTTTTCTAGATGCACCTTCAACCATACTAATCATTTTGTCTAAAAAACTTTCGCCAGCTTTTGATGTAATTTTTATAATTAATCAATCTGATATAACAATTGTTCCGCCTGTTACAGCACTTCTATCTCCCCCAGATTCTCTAATCACTGGTGCACTTTCACCAGTGATTGCACTTTCATCAACAGATGCAACTCCTACAATTGCTTCACCATCCATTGGAATCTGTTCACCAGCTTTAACTAATACAATATCTCCAATATTTAAATCTTCACTCTTAACAAGAGTAAATTTTGAATTAAAGTCCACTTTTTCAAGTTTTCTAGCCTCAATGTTTTTCTTTGTATTTTTTAATGAATCAGCCTGGGCTTTTCCCCTCCCTTCTGCTAATGATTCTGCAAAATTTCCAAAAAGAACAGTGAATCATAATATTAATGAAATTGAAAAAATATATCATGGTTGTTTTCCTATTCCAACAAGAGCAAGTATTCAAAGAATTGTTGTAAAAATAGAAGATAAATAAACAACAAACATTACTGGATTTTTTATTTGAATTAATGGATTCAGTTTTGAAAAAGTTTGAATTAAAGAAAACTTAATAATTTTTTTATTAAAAGTTTTATTTTCAAAGTTCTTTTTATTACCATATTTTTTATTTGATAATTTAATTTTTTCAATTTTTAACATAAAAAACTCCTTTTATTTTTATTAAATGCTTGTTGCTTCAGCTATAGGGCCAAGAGCTCAACTTGGAAAAAATCCAAGTGCTCCAACTAAAACAATTATTCCTACAAGCAATATTGCAAAAAGTGTATTATTTGTCTTTAATTGATTACTATTAGAATTTGATATTTTTTTTATAGATAAATTATCAGACATTAATCCAACAGCAACAATAGGCACAAACCTTGCAATTACCATAATGAAACCACCCATTACATTTGATAAAGTATTATGTTTAAATCCATTAAATGAACTTCCATTATTATTTGCCATTGATGTATATCCATACAGTAACTGAGTAAAACCATGTGCTCCTTTTTCTGAATAAATTCCTAATGGGTATACTATTGTTGATATAGCAGTTCCACCCATTGCAAGAATTGGTGAAGGCAAAATCAGTAAACAAACCATTTTCATGTCAAAACTGTCTATTTTTTTACCAAGATATTCTGGAGTTTTTCCTATTATCAAACCAGAAATAAAAATTGTTAATATAACAAAACCAATTATTCCATAAAGACCACTTCCAATGCCTCCATAAACAATTTCTCCAAATTCTATTAAAAGTAATAGAATCATTCCGCCAAGCGGTGTGTATTGATTTAAATTAGAATTAACTGAACCTGTAGATGTTGATGTTGTAGATATTGATCAAAATGAAGATAAACCAATTCCAAAACGAGATTCTTTACCTGACATATTTCCATAGTAGACATTTGAATTAATGACAAATTTATATGTATATTCTGAAATAGTGCAACACATAAGAGCAATAACGAATAAAAATGTCATAACTTGCAAAAACATGTAACTATGTTTTTTATCATTTACTGAGAACCCAAATGTATAACATAAAGAAACAGGCATCAATAACATTGATACATTTTGAATTAAATTAGAAAATGCTGTAGGATTTTCAAAAGGATGAGAAGAATTAGCTCCATAAAATCCACCGCCATTTGTTCCCAATTGTTTAATAATAACTTGTGAAGCAACTGGACCTAGATTTAATATTGAAAATTGATTATTTGCTGAACTATTTATGTAGTCAACATATTTTATATTAGAAGAATAAGTTTGAGGCACTCCCTGTGAAACTAATAAAAGTGCTCCAACAATTGAAAGAGGCAATAATAAATAAATTATTATTCTAGATATATCATAATAAAAATTCCCTACTAATTTACTTTGCTTATTAGTCAAACCTCTCATTAAAAGAAACAATACACACATTCCAACTGATGCAGATAAAAAATTTTGTGTAGTCAAACCAAGTGTTGATGATAAATAACTTACTTCATTTTCTCCTACATAAGCCTGTCAATTTGTATTTGTTACAAAACTAAAAGCTGTATTTAAAGCAACATCCCATCTCATATTATTGATATTGTTAGGATTTAATAATAAATAACCTTGTATCATTAATAAAATAAATAAAAATAAAAAACCTAAAAAAGAAAATATCAATATATGAAATAAGTATTTTTTTGAACTCATTTCTTGATGTTTAGAAGTACCAGAAATATAAAGTAAAAAGTTTTGAACACCATCAAGAGGAAAGGATAAATATTTAATTTTTTTTCCTAAAAAAATATAGTGATAAATATATTTACCTATTCAATATCCTAAAAATAATACAATTGCTAAACACAACAGATCACCAAATATGGTATATAAATAACTATCATTACTCATATAAATTTAATTCTCCTTTTTAAACAGCATATAAAATAAATAAATTAAAATCACTAATGCTAGAACACCAAATATTATTGCAACAATTTCTATATCATCCATAAATTAACTCCTTAATTGAGGGTAGTCAAAATTGATGGTTGTATTCTAACTCTTTAAAAATCAATAAATAAAAAAGTCATATATATTCAATCAATATATAAAGTTGTATAGCAACATAAAAAAATCACTATTTATATTCAAAATATAAATAGTGATTAAAAAATCCTATTAATGCAATAGGAATTTATAAATTATTCTTCATCATTAGTTAATTTATTACCAATAGCTCTTTCAATTTGTAAAGGAGATGTTCCTAATTCAAAATATGTATTTATATCATCAACATCTTTTACATCTTTAATAGCATCTTTTACAAATCATTGTAAAAATTCATAAGTTTCAAAGTCTTTAATTGACAATGCATACTCTACTATATATGTAACATGTTTTCTTATTTGCAACTCATTATCTAGCGCTTCTTTTACCATTGCTTTTACATCTTTATCATTTAGATGTTTTGGAACAGAATATTTGTTAATAGTTATTAATTCATCAACACTATTAAAATAATCATACATTCTTGGTAAATGAGCTTTAATCTTGTCATCAGATAATTTTTTAAAAAATTTTGATGTATTATCATAACCTTCTTTTTGTGCTCTAGTTGCAATACCTGTATACATATTTGCAGCAGCTTGTTCTAGATTATAATGAGTGTTTAACAATTCAAACATTTTCTTATCTTTATTTCACATAAATTTAACTCTTTTCTATGGTTGAAAAATTATTAATATAACCATATTTAATATTACTACTAATTTTTAAATTTACATAAATAAAATAAGCAAAGTTTAAACATATTATTTTTACAAAAAAATAAAGTACACATATATTTTATATATGTATACTTCATATTTTGATTGGTGATTAATTATAATAAATCAGAAACTATAATGCATTTTTCAAAATAATATTTGATGCACAAAAAGGTGCAAATAAATAAATTTTTAAATATTTGGTTGGTTGTTGTCAATAATCATAGTACCTATCTACTCTTAAGAAAGCAAATATTAATAAAAGAATACTATACATAAATATTATTGAAGATAATACTATATTAAAAATAGTGATAGCTGATATTAATATTCCTATACTTTTTTCAGTTACTATATTAAATCTATTTAAAAGAGTGAAATACATACCAAATGAAATTAAAGAAATTACTAGACCCACATATATTGAATACAATATGTAAATATTTCTAAAATTAAATCTATTATCAACATTATTTATTGTTGTATTAGATGCTCGATTGAAATATGAAGTGCAACACATATTGTAAAATATATGTGCACTTCATTTTTTTTGTTTACATAAAATAGGACAAAAGAAAAAGGTGCCCTTAGTTTTCCACAACAGCGAGACACCCACTATGTTATACAACCATTTATCAGAAAAAGAAAGAGCAATAATTGAATTTATGTTCTATCAAGAAAAAAGATCTTTAAACTCAATTGCAAAAGAATTGAATAGACATAGATCTACAATATCAAGAGAATTAAAAAGAAATGAATCTTGTGGAATATATAATTCTAATAACGCTCATAAAAAATATTTAAATAGAAAATGAAATTCTCATGCTTTTTATCTTGATAGATACAAAAGCTTTACAGATCTATTTTTAGATAAATTTAGAAAAATAGATCATGGAGTTGAAGCAACTTGTCATTATATTAAAAAAAATTATCCTTGTGTCAAAACACCAAGTTCTAGACAGGTTTTTAATTGAATAAAATCCAATAGATGAAAATTAAAAAGGTCAGATAGACTTAGAAAAGGATATGTAAAAGGAAGAAAAAGACATAAAGGTATGTTTTCTAAATTTGATGAAAAATATGTATTTCCTTTTTGAGCTAGACCTTCCAAAATAGAAAAAAGAGTAGAATATGGACATTTTGAAGCAGATTTAATTATTGGAAAAAGAAAAGCTGGATATAGTAATTTGCTAACTCTAGTAGAAAGAGTTACAAGAATGACATATATTATTAAAGTCAAAAATAAAAATTCTTTTACAATAAATTCAACAATTAAAAAACTAGTTGAACAAAATAATTTAAAAGTAAAAACAATCACAATAGATAATGGAATTGAGTTTAATAAAATAGGAATCCTTGCCTATTGATTAAATTGCAAAATTTATTATTGCGAACCATATGCTTCATTTCAAAGAGGAAGCAATGAAAATGCTAATGGTATTATTAGAAGATTTTATAAAAAAGGAACAGACTTTGATTTATTAACAGATGATGATGTAGTTAGACTACAAAATAGGATAAACCTCATGCCAAGAAAAATGTTTGGTTTTAAATCAAGTTATGAAATAAATAAACATTATATAGAAAGGTAATAATAACTCATAACCATTTTATTGGCTATGAGTTATAAGTTGTGCTATTATGATGTTGCACTTCATATTTCATTCAGGGATCTATTATCAACATTATTTATTGTTGTATTAGATTTTTTTAAAAGAAAATATAAAAAAGAAGAGACAAATATAAAATATCCTAAAATATACTTTTTATCTTGTGTATATTTAAACAAATGATATGCAAAGCATAATATATTTAAATATGATATAAGATAAAAACCAATAAAAAACATCATAGTCCAAAATATTATAAAAGATATTATAGGTATTCCTCATAAATCAAAATTATTTAAATTAGACAAATCTAATTTAAATAATTTATCAATATCATTAATAGAAAATAATATTGTATATATTAATGAAAAACATATTCAAATTGTTGATATAAAACTACCAATACATAATGATTTTAAATAATTAATATTTACTTGTTTTATCATACAAAAACTAATTAGTATCTAACTTCATAACCTAGACACATTCTAACATAAAGTAACCAAAAATAAATCTAAATAAAACAACGCCATTTCCTCTATCAGCTAATAATCTAATAAAGTTATACTTAACAAAACCATTAAATCCTACAATTAATGAACTTGCTATTTTAGAAATAGTAGATATAAGAGACATAAATGAACTTAACATGCTTCTGCCAGCTTGTCCACCAATTTCACCTAGATTTGTTGATAAATCATCAAGTACTGCACCAACAGAATTAAATGCATTAGACACATCTTTGTATTTGTATAAGAATTTAAATAATAATCAGTTTTTCCTTTTGTTAAATTAACTCACAAATTTATCATCATTTATTTCATGATCTTGATTCAATTTCATTTATATAAATAACATTTTGTAATTTAATTAATTCTTCATTATTAATTTCACTACCATTCATTAAACTATTATAAAAATTATTAATTTCATATGAAAATAAATCTTTATTCTTTTAAATAGTATTTTGAATATTATCAATTACATTAGAGTTGATAAGAATATCATTATTATTTAGAGATATTTGATCAGCTCTTTGTTGAACACCTTGATTTGCAACAACAGGAGTTAATGAGCTTGATAATACTATATAAGATAAAAATAAACTTTTTAACACAAAATCTACATGAGTATACATATTCACACCCATACAGTAACATAACACATAGTAATTCATTAAATATTTTTTATGTATCTATAAAGGCTACCGCAAACTAAAGTATTATCTGAAATTTTATAACTACATTCCTTCATCTACTACTAAATTTCTTCCAATTATCACTTCTGCTATAATGGTAAATCTTATACTTGTTCAAAAACCATTTTTAACATATATTAGTTTTACTATAACAATATCTTTATTATATTAAATTATTATTTACTGCAAGTATAGTGAATCAAGACTCAATCATTACATTATCTTTTAATATAGCATCTTCATCAGACATTCTAATAAAATCATGATTAATTATCCGTTCTTATCAATTTTCATATATATTGGTATATCAATATTGAACTTATCATAAATTACATCTAAAACATCTATTTTATAATAAAACATTTTGGTACTATTGGTTTAATAAAGATTGTTGTTTAAGAGTGTTAAAATATTCAAACATTACCACTTTTATATAATCTAATATTCTCTTGATTACAACCATTATTATAAAAATCAGCTTTTATTCTTTCAAATAAATTAATGTAAGCTTTATTTTGTTTATATTTTTCAAAATTCATTCTCAATTCTTTGTTCAGCATTTTAATAACATAAATGTGGTTTCTTATGAATACATTCATTAGAATTATAAACTGACATTTTTTACAAAAATGAAAAACCCATTAGAATATTCTAATGGGTGGAAATATAATTGGTGGAGATGACGGGAGTCGAACCCGTTTCCACAAACAAATTTTCAATAAATTCTACAGTTTAGTTCTAATTTAATATTTCCTTAAACACATAGGCTTAGAACAACCCGCACTTAAGTAATCCTATAGATTTCATTATACCTTATAGAAATCAGTATAACTATCCAATTAAATAATACTTATTTGTAATGGAGACAAAACAAGTATGTTCCAATAGTTTAAATTATGCAATTGCAAAATTTGCTTGTTGGCTGATAGCGTTGATTTCGAAAGAATCTAATTCAACACTTTCTTCTTTAGAGTTAGCATTTATTCTACCTCGTCAGCTGTAAGGGGCATACCCCACTGCATTTAAGGATCCTTTGCTCATGTCGAAACCGTGACATCCCCATAGTTATTATTATATAGGTTGAATATATAAAATCCATATAAAATAAAAAATATCAATATTTTTCATAATTTTCTAATTTTCTTAATAGAATTTAAATAATTATTCATAATATTACTAAAAATATATTATTATAATAGTAAATAAAAATTAACATTTTTTAGATCTTAACTATATAAACTCTTACAAGTAAATTTATAACAACATTATAATAGTTTACTAATTTTTGTTAATTAAGGAGATAATATGAATAATGAATACAAAAAACTTGATGAAATTGAAATAGAATTTCAAGATAAAAATCAAAATTCTAAAAATTCAAATAATGATTCACAAAATAGCAAAAAACAAAATGATGAAACAATTTGTATCACAAATGATAATCAAAATAATCAAGAAATTAATTCAAATCAACAATTTGAAATCAATAACTTAGAAAGCAACAACATTATTGAAGAAAAAAAATCACTTTCAAAAAGTGATAATAAAGAGTCTTTAAATCAAAGTGATGATTCTATTAGTAAAGATTTTAAAAAGCAAACAGAAAAGAGAATTATCATTACTCAAATAAGTGATGAAGAAAAAGTAAATTATGAAAAAAATAAGGACTTAATCGCTTCAAACAAAGATAATAATGAGAAAGATAAAACATATATATTTGCAATGGGTGGATTAGAAGAAATTGGAAAAAACATGTATGTTGTTGAACACAATGATGAAACCATTGTTGTAGACATTGGAATTAAATTTGCTAGTGCAAATATGTTAGGTGTTAATGGAATAATTCCTAATCTTGATTACTTTAAAGAAAACAATAAAAAAATTAACAAATTACTTATAACTCATGGACATGAAGATCATATAGGTGGTGTTGCATTTTTGATAATGTTGACTCAAGTTGAGCAAATTGTGGCTCCATTATTAGCAGCTGAATTAATAAAGAGAAAAATAAGTGAATTTAAAGAAATAAATAATCCACCAGAAATTATTGTTTATGATGACAATTCTAATATTAAATCTAAATACTTTGAAATTGATTTTTTTAGAGTATGTCATTCAATACCTGACTGTTTTGGTATGTGTATAAAAACACCTAATGGAAATATTATGAGTGCAGGTGATTACCGTTTTGATTTTGGTAAACATTCTGATGACACAAACATTCACAAAATAATTGAAATGTCTAATAGAGGAATTGATGTATTTTTAGGAGAATCCACAAATAGTGATCAACCAGGTTTTAGTGAAACAGAAGACAAAATAATTGAAAACATTGAATCAATTATTCGTTCATCTAAAGGAAGAGTTTTCGTTTCTACATTTGCTTCAAACCTTGGAAGAATTGAAACCATAATAGAAATTGGAATAAATTTGGGAAGAAAAATATGTGTTATGGGAAGATCCATGGAAGCAAATATTAAAACTTCTAGAAAAGTTGGTTACATAAAATTAAGTGAAACTGATTTTGTTTCAAGCAAAGAGTTAGGAACTGATAACAATGTACTTGTTGTTTTAACTGGTTCACAAGGTGAAGAAATGGCAGCATTAAATTTAATGGCTGAAGGCAAGTATGCCAAAATTTCTTTAAAACCTTCTGATACAATTCTATTATCTAGTAACCCAATACCTGGAAACTTTAAAAATGTTGAAAATCTAGTTAATAAATTATTTAAATTGGGTGTTAATGTTATTCAGCATTCTCCAAATTTTAAAATTCATGCTTCAGGACATGCTACAAGACAAGAGCAACAAATGATGATGAAATTGATTAAACCAAATTATATTGTTCCAATACATGGAGAAGCTAAAATGCTTAATTCAATGAAAGATAATGCTATAAGTGTTGGTTTTAAACCTGAGCAAATTATTATTGTTACAAATGGTCAAAAATTAGAACTTAGCAATAAAACATTAAAGCTTACAAATTATTGCGTAGACACTACACCACTATTAATAGATCGTAAATTTCCTTCAAAGCATGCTTATGAATTAATTGAAGATAGAAAATTAATATCTGAAGATGGAATTTTTATGGCATTAATTTGTATAGATAAAAAAAATAAAACATTATATAAAAATCCCATGTTAAGTACAAGAGGATGCTTCTATGCTAAAAATGATTCAGGTTTAATGTCAAAAATATCACATTCAATAAAAGATGAAATTTTGACTTCTTTGAAAAAAGAAAATGAATTAAATAATCAAAGTATAGAAGAAACTGTAAAAAAAATAATTTCTTCTTTTGTATGAAAGAATAAAAGAAAAAATCCAATTGTGATAACAACTGTATTTAATATATAGTCATAAAGTTATTAATAACTTATGTTTATTTATTATAATATACTATTAAATAAATAATATTTGGAGAAAACTATGTTTAAATTGCCAGAACTTGGTTATGCATATGATGCATTAGAACCACACATTGATGCTCTTACAATGGAAATACATTACACAAGACATCACCAAGCTTATGTAGATGGGTTAAATACTGGAATTAAAAATCACCCAGAATTGCAAAAAATGCCTTTGTGTAGAATCTTAAGCAATTTTGATTCATTGCCAGATGAAGTAAAAGTAGCTGTAAGAAATCATGGTGGCGGACATCATAATCATTCATTATTTTGACAAGTGATGAAAATAACAAACAATCCTAATCCTAATCAAAGAATGTTAGATTGAATTAATAGAGATTTTGGTTCATATGAAAATTTTAAAGAACAGTTTGAAAATGCTGCTAAATCAAGATTTGGAAGTGGATGAGCTTGATTAGTAGTAGACAAAAGTAACAAATTATCAGTTATTAGTACTGGAAATCAAGACTCACCACTTATGAATGGTTTAAAACCAATTTTAGGATTAGATGTTTGAGAGCATGCATACTATTTAAAATATCAAAACAAAAGAATTGATTATATTAAAGCTTTTTTCAATGTAATTAATTGAGAAAATGTAGAAAAATTAGCAGATGGAACATTAATTCTTGAATGTGATAAATAATATTAAAAATTAAAATATAGTCTAGTTAAGTTTAAAGCTTAATAGACTATATTTTATTAATATTCATTCTTGTATTGTTATAATCTTTATGTTATGAAAAGAAAAATCAAATTATTTGGAAGAAAAAAATTAATTTTATCTCTTTATGATCAATTAGATGAAAAAGAAAGAGAAATAAAAAATTTAAATGAATCAAATGAAATGTTATCTAAGGATAATGATGATCTTAAAAATAAAATTATTATTTGTAAAGGAAGCCAAAACATAGCAAATGAATATAACCTAAATAATTTTATGAATGCAGAAATATTAAATAACAAATCATTTTTGGATGCTTATAAAAAAATATTTACAAATCTTGATTTACTTAGTACAAAAGAATATAAAAATTTTGTAGAAATTTTACTATTCGATAAGTCTAATATTTATCCTCAAGTTTTAAAAAATTCAATAATGAAAGAATATATAAGACAATGCTTATCTTATTATCAACAAGATTACTACATTATGCCAATTTACTTTAATGATGAAGAATATAATGTTTTAAACAAAAATGAAAACAATTTATTATCAATTGATTCATTTAATGCGAATCATACAATTAAAGAAAATCATAAAAACAAAACATTCATTGATAATTTAAATTTTTTTAATAGCAACTATAATAGAGAAATTAATTTTATAAATAGTATTAATGATATCACAGCTGATCAAATTTTATTTTTTAAAGAAGAGATATTATCCCTTGTTTCAGAATTAATCTTATTTTTGATATTTGATTATAATGAATCAATTAATCAATACTATATAACAATGAGTAAATTCTTGAAGAACTTTGATTATAAAGGCTTTGATAAATGACAAAACACAACAAATAATCCATTATCTATTAAAACATTTATGAAAACATTAATTAAACTTCAGTGATTAAGTTTAAATAAAAAAAATAATTCATGCAATTACAATTTTTATCTTGAATACCCAAACAATTACAATTTATTTTTAGCCAATTTTGGGAAACAAAATAATACAAAAAATGATTATATAACAAAATTAAATATCATTTCTAAAGGTACAAGTGATAATTTTGCTTTACATAAGTCTAATGAATATTATTCTTGATTATTAACACCAAATAAAGAAAATCAATGATTTGATAATTTATTTCTTACAGAGCAGGAAATATTGTCAATCATTAACAATCCTAATACATCTGTAATAAAAATTTATGGTTTAAAATATAATCTTACAAATTCTTTAGATAATGACATAATAGAGATAGTTAAAAATGAATCTGTAAATATTAAATTGTTAAAACTTGATAACCAATATTTAATAGAAAGACTTTTTTTCTATTTCATTTACATAAACAGACATAAATAGTTTTATTTATTAATTGGTAATGATGTGATTTTATTTCAAAATAAAATAATTAAATACCAAGATAATATTTTAAATCTAATTATAAAATAAACAATACATAAAGAGGTAATAAAAACTCATAACCATTTATTGGCTATGAGTTATGAGTTGTATATTATGATATTGCACTTCATATTTTTGTTGAAAAATTGGTTTAATTTAAATCATACTATTTATTTTATTTGATAATTCTTTTGAAAAATCTCCAAATAAACATGTAACACATTTATCAGATAACATAACACCTTTAGCACCAATTTTTTTAATAGAATCAACATCTATGATATTTGTATCATTAACATTTAATTTTATCGAACTAATTGATGCACTTGTACTAGTTATGTTTTCAATACCACCAACATAACTTATAAATTGATTTACATCTATTGGAATTGTATGTGTTACAGTTAATTCTGTATTTGTTAATGTAGCTTGTTTTTTAGCTTTATTTTTTAAAACAATATATCCAATACCAAATGTAAATATATAAAACATTCATAGACTAAATTTATTCATATTTATTTCTCCCTAATAAATGAATCTCTTAACTTTTGGATATAAGGCTTCAATGTAGTTGGAACACACACCTTAAAATGTGAGAATTCAGTTGTAATTTTTATTTTATTAATAAAACAATCTTTTATTTTCTTTCCATCAATAATAATATTTCCAAAATCATTTGATGCATTTATTAATTCAATTGTTGAATTATAATTCAATATTAATGGCGATTTTAATGTTGAATATTTTTTTTGAGTTATTGGATGAACCTCTAATAATTGTATTAAATTTTCATTTTGTCAAATTATAGCTCCACCTGCATTTTTATTATGTGCTGTGCTACCCATTGGAGTGCTCACCATTAATCCAGTTCCTTTAAATAACTCTAACTTTTGATGACAAATATATATATTTGTTTTTAATGTTGTATCACTACAAATATAAACTTCATTTAAACCTCAATAATTATTGTTATCAATATTAACATTTAGCATTAATATATTTTTAAATAACTTCTCATTTTTTATCGTTTTTAAAATACTATCAATATTTTTGGAATTGAAAGAAGAAAAATAACCAAGATTACCACCATTTATAGCAACAATTTTTTTATCAGAATATTTATCTACATTTTTTAAAAATGTTCCATCCCCACCAATTACAAAAATAAATTCACTTTTTTCTTCATTTTCAACTCAATTTTCCTTACATAAAATTGAATTCAATTTCTTTTTTAACAATAGTGACTTAGATGAATTATTGTCAATAACAAAAAAATATTTATTTTCCATTGTTTTGAGTTTTATTATAATTTTCAATATTTACTTCATCAAAATAACAACAATTATTAAATTTATATAATTTTGAAAGATTATTATAATATCTAGTAGTTTTTACTTCTTTTTCAAAAATTAATCACTCTTGATCATTGAATCCAACTATTAATTTTCTTGGCTCTTTATTACCATTTGTTTGCAATAAAATTGGGTATGACAAAATTTGTGGATTCTTAATAATTAAATCTATTAATTCTCTTTTAGATAAATTTTTATAACTAATTTTATTTTCTACTATATATCAAGAATGTGGATTAATTAGATCAATAACACCATTTGGAATTAAAGAATCCATATCTAATAATTCAGTATCTTTGATTGGTTCATATGACAAGTTTTTCTTAATAAATTCGTATGAATGTTTTGTTAAAAATTGTTCAGCTATTCTAGAGCCTCTACAATTACTTAAACAATAAAGTATTCTCATATTTAATCTCCATATTATTTTATTAATGTACTAGTATTTATTGTACAATAAATTATAACCAATAGCACAATAGGAAAGGAGGAAATGTGAAAATAGTATTATCTGGTATACAACCCACAAATATGATAACAATTGGTAATTATTTAGGCGCTTTAAGAAACATTATAAATTTTCAAAAAGATAATAAACTAATGATATTTATAGCAGATTTACATGCAATAACAAAAGATTTTAATCCCAAAGAATTGCAACAAAACAAAAAATCTATTGCAGCATTATATATGGCTTGTGGTTTAAATCCTTATGATAATATAATTTTTTATCAATCAGATGTTATTGAACACTCACATTTATCTTATCTTTTATTGTGTCACACTTACATGGGAGAGTTAAATAGAATGACTCAATTTAAAGATAAGTCTTCAAAAATGGCAATGGCAAATGGAACACAAAACATCCCAACAGGATTATTTGTTTATCCAACACTAATGGCTGCTGATATTTTACTATATGATGCAGATATAGTGCCTGTAGGAAAAGACCAAACTCAACATATGGAATTAACACGAGATATTGCAATTCGATTTAACAAAAAATATAAAGAAGATATATTTAAAGTTCCAAACATATATGTTGCTGAAAAAGGTGCAAAAATTATGGATTTACAAAATCCAGACATAAAAATGTCTAAATCAAATGAAAATACAAAAGGAACAATTTTTTTATTAGAACCTATTGACAACATTAGAAAAAAAATTATGTCTGCAAAAACAGACTCTTTTGATAATGTTAAGTATGATCAAACAAATCAGCCAGGTGTAAGTAACTTAATAATAATTTATTCATGTCTATCAAATAAATCTATTAATGATATTGAGTTATTATATAAAAATAAAAAGTATGGAGATTTTAAAAAAGATTTAGCTGATATTGTTTGTAACCACATAAAAGAGTTACAAGACAAATATTATGAAATAATTAAGAATGTAGATTTTGACAAGCAATTACAAAAAAATGCACAAATATGTCAAAAAATCGCAGCAAAAAAAATAGATAAAATTCATAAAATTTTAGGATTAAAAGTTGGTAATTAAATGAAAAATGGATATGAAAGAAAATTAATTTTGACAGACCTTGATGGCACTTTACTAAATAGCAAAGAGGAATTATCAAAGTTAACAGTTGATGTAATAAAAAAAATTGCTTCTCTTGGTCATATAGTCTGCATTGCTACAGGTAGACCTTTGCGCTCTTCTATTCAAATATATAGAAAATTAGGGTTAAAAAGTATTATAGCAAATTTAAATGGATCTATATTAACTAATCCAACCGATAAACACTTTTTACCAATCAACTTAACTTTTTCAAAAGATGTGGTAAAAAACATTTTAAGTGATAAATTTATCATTGATAATGTAGGTTGTATATTAATTGAAAATATTGATGGCGCATACATTGCATCAAATAAATTCAATCCTTTTATTAGTAAAGAATTTCTTAAAAAATTTCATATTGATTCAAGTGAAAAAGTTCAATATATAACTATTAAGGATACAAAAAAAATTAACAAAGATATAAACTCTATTCTAATATATATAAAAGATAAAAGAAAAATGGATGAATTGTCTTTTAAAATAAAAGCTATAACAAGTACATTGATAGTAAGAAGTTGGAGCGTCCCTCATGATGACGAAGGAACAGTTCTTGAAATTAATTCAATTTTTTCAAATAAAGGTACAATTCTAAAGTTTTTATCAAGTTATTATGCTATTCCCCTTCACAATTGTTATACATTTGGTGATGGTGAGAATGATTTAGAAATGATTATTAATGCAAGTATTAATGGTTATGCAATGAAAAATAGTAGAGGTGTATTAAAATTAATTTCAAGCAAAATAACTCAACATGATAATGATAATGATGGTGTTGCTAGAGAATTAATTAATATATTTAATTTGATGTTACCAAAGATTTAAAAAAATCCTACAATTTAGAATTGTAGGATTTTTCATATAAATTAGTTAAGTTTATTTTTTTTACTCTTTTTTTTATATATAATTATCCCTATTATTGTACATAATAAAATAATTGAGATAGTTGGAATTGCAGCAGCTAAAGCAATTGTTACACTCTTATTCGTTGGTTTATTTTTTAAATAAAAATCAATTCCTAATTTATTTATATATGATAAAGTGGACACACTTTCTTTAACATAATCTGGAAATACATGTAAATAATAAAAAGGGGCATAAATATCATTTATTTTTTCATAATTAATTTTATATTGCTTATTTGGATCAACTGAATAACTTGTTGTTCTTGTAACAATATCAAATGTCATTGGTATTGGTCAATCACCAATACCAACAGATTTATCAATTTGATTTAAATTCATATTATATGTTGCAGCAAGATAAAATGCTGTAGTTTGAATAGTTGTTGTAGTATATTGTATCCCAACTAGTTTTGTATTTGGAAACTCTGCATCATTTGATATTTCACTAAAAAATGGAATATAACTACCATCAGTATTATTTACTTGCATTTTATGATCTCAAGATAAAAATATTTCCCAAGGAAAAGGATTCATACAAATTGGTTCAATCATATTTTTAAATAAATAATCATTTAAATTTTCTTGATATTTATGATCAAAAGAAGGATGATGTTTCACAAAATAGTTATATTCACTAACTGGGAATTTTTTAGTATAAGCTTCAACTATTTTATTTATCTCTTCTTCTTTTTCTTTATATCTATAAATTTCATTACCATTTGCATCTGGTCTAATTAAAGAATCTCCCATTCAGACAATATTTTTCTTTTTAGGGTCATAGTTTTCAATATTTTTTCAAACAAAATCACTAATAGAAGTATTATTTTGAATATTAAAAAATGATTCAAAATCTGTTATATACTGATTCTTTTTTACTTCATCATTTGCAAAATAATTCTCTGACATTGAAACATAGTCATAATCAATAGAATTTGCTGTATATAATGTTTTATTTTCTGGATAAACATAATATGGTGAATTTGTATATCCTTTTGTATGAAATACAGTAATCATTTTACTATAATGCAAATAATCATATAAATCATGTTTTCTAAATTCAGAATAATGACTGTTATCAACATCACTCTGAAATAATTTAACATTATTATCCATTTCTTCAGTTGTCATTTGTACATATGATGATTTATTCAATCTATCAACCATTGTTGTAACTAAATTTAAAGTTTGTCAGTTACCATCAGAAATTATATTAAATTTATTAACATGTTTAAAAAAAGCATAAAAATTTGTTGCTGTTGTTGATTTAATTCCTGATTTTCACATATCAACAAGTGAGATATCTGGAACTCAAACATCAAACTTAACATTTTGACCATATTTTTGGATATAATATCCCAAAAAATTTCCTATCTGATAATCAGTTGGTCTAACCTGATAATTATCATCTTTATTTGCAGTGTCTACATTTGAAAATTCTTTTCCTAATCTAGATCACAAACTAAAATTATATTTACTAGATATATTTTTAGTACTATCTTGTAAACCATATGTTTGATTATAATAATCAAAATTATATTTTTTTGAATCATACAAATCATAGTCTACAAATCATACAATTTCATCAGAACCAGTTCTTTGTTCTTTGCTTTGCAACATATAATTTGTTGCAATTAATGCTTGTTGATAAGCAATTGTAGCATTACGTGTAAAGAATACTTTTACATATGTGTTATCTGATGATTCTGTAATTGTATTTTTTCATACTCCTATTTCTGCACTAGGATTACTACTTAATTGAGAATTAGAAACAATTGTTTCATTCTCCTTTATTTTTTCTCTACTCTTTATTTTATTAATATTATTTTGTACAGCATTAAAAACACTAATACTTGGTATTAGAGAAGCTGAAAATAATATTGTGGGATAGAGTATTAATTTAACTTTTATATTCATAAAAAATAAAAAACTCCAAATTAATAATTTTATTATATATCATTCATGGAGTTTGAAATAAGAATAATAAAAAATATGATATTGATTTCATATATTTAATTAAAAAATTCTAAAATTTAATTTTATGATCTTTATTTTGTACTAATTACTTAAATTTACATTTCTTATTTTTTTTAAATATAAATATACTTATTACAAAACACAATAAAATAATTGAAATCGTTGGAATAGAAGTAGCTAAAATAATTGTTGTATTATTCATTGACTCATTTTTTAAATAAAAATCAATTCCCAATTTATTTATATATGATAAAGTAGGCATTCTGTCTTTTACATAATCAGGAAATACATTTAGATAATAAAATGGCGCATAAATATCATCTATTTTGTCACAATTAATTTTATATTGCTTGTTAGCATCAACTGAATAACTTGTTGTTCTTTTAACAATATCAAAAGTCATTGGTATTGGTCAATCACTAATACCAATAGACTTATAAATTTGATCTAAATTCATTTTGTATGTTTTAGCAAGATAAAATGCTGTGGTCTGAACAGTTGTTGTAGTATATTGTATTCCAATTAATTTTGTATTTGGAAACTTTGAAGAATTTGATCATTCACTAAAAAATGGATTATATTTACCATCTTTATTATTAACTTGCATTTTATGATCTCATGATAAAAATGTTTCTCAAGGTAGTGGATTTATACAAATAGGATTAATTATATCCTTAAATAAATATTGATTTAAATTTTCTTGATATTCGCGATCAAAAGAAGGATGATGTTTTACAAAATAGTTATATTCACTAGTTGGAAATTTTTTAACATGTGCTTGAATTGTTTTATTTATCTCTTCTTCTTTTTCTTTATATCTATAAATTTCATTACCATTTGCATCTGGTCTAATTAAAGAATCTCCCATTCAAATTATATTTTTCTTTTTAGGATCATAATTTTCAACATTTTTTCAAACAAAATCTACTATAGATTTATTATTTTGAATATTAAAAAATGTTTCAAAATCTGTTATATACTGATTCTTTTTTACTTCATCATTTGCAAAATAATTCTCTGACATTGAAACATAATCATAATCAATAGAATTTGCTGTGTATAATGTTTTATTTTCTGGATAAACATAATATGGTGAATTTGTATATCCTTTTGTATGAAATACAGTAATCATTTTACTATAATGCAAATAATCATATAAATCATGTTTTCTAAATTCAGAATAATAACTATTATCAACATCACTCTGAAATAATTTAACATTATTATCCATTTCTTCAGTTGTCATTTGTACATATGATGATTTATTCAATCTATCAACCATTGTTGTAGCTAAATTTAAAGTCTGTCAATTTCCATCAGTAATTATATTAAATTTATTAACATGTTTAAAAAAAGCATAAAAATTTGTTGCTGTTGGTGCTTTAATTCCTGATTTTCACATATCAACAAGTGAAATATCTGGAACCCAAACATCAAACTTGACATTATCACCATACTTTTTTACATAGTTTTCCAGAAAATTTCCTATTTGGTACTCTGATGGCCTAATTCTATAATTATCATCTTTATTTGTAGTGTCTATATTTGAAAATTGTTTTCCCAATCTAGATCACAAACTAAAATTATATTTACTAGATATATTTTTAGTACTGTCTTGTAAACCATATTTTTGATTATAATGATTAAAATTATATTTTTGTATATCATACAAATCATAGTCTACAAATCATACAATCTCATCAGAACCTGTTCTTTCTTTTTTGCTTTGTAACATATAATTTGTAGCAATTAGTGCTTGTTGATAACCCATCGTGATGTTACGAGTAAAAAATACTTTCACATTTGTGTTATCTGATGATTCTATAATTGTATTTTTTCATACTTCAAATTCTTCATTATAATTATTATTTAATTCATTATTAGTAAAGAGTATCTCTCTCTCTCTCTCTCTCTCTTGGCTTCCACAAATATTATTTTGTACAGCATTAAAAATACTAATACTTGGTATTAGAGAAGCTGAAAATAATATTGTTGGGTAGAGTATTAATTTAACTTTTATATTCATAAAAAATAAAAAACTCCAAATTAATAATTCTATTATATATCAACCATGAAGTTTAAAATAATAATAAAAAAAATATAATGTTTAAATACATTATATTCTTAGTGAGACTTTTATGACTTAATAATATTTTTTAAATCATTGAGGAAATAATTTAATTGTGGTTTAAAATCTATTAATTCAATGCATAAATAAATAACTAATGATAGATGGGTTTAGACTTAGCTATGAAAAAGAATAATGCGCTGAATATATAATATCAATAGAATAACTAGATCAGAAAGGATTGCAAAAATCTAATATTAATTAAAGTTCAATAAGTACAAAGGAAATATATATTAAACAATAATACGGAAAAATTACAAAGATATAAAAAGTTATTAATAAAATACAATTTTTAATATAACATTTCTATACAATCAAAAGATGTGAATATTAAACCACAATCCCCTAAATTAATCACCTTTAGGGGATTTTATATTAACCCAAAATATTAATTTATACATTAACTAATAGCAAACTTGTATAATATTTAGATTTATATATATAATTAAAAAACTTTTAAGTGACATATATTATTTATTTTGAGTCTTCATTATTGTTATATCTTGTTTCATGTTCATATATAACTTGTGCTATTTCTCTTGCAAAATTTTCATGATCTATATTTGAAAAATGAACACCATCAACTGAAGATACTTTTGCAAATGATCCAGCATCCATAAATAAACAATTATTCATATTTGCAACTTCTTTATATAGCAATGGTAAATCATATGATTTAACAGTTGAAAACTTATCAAAATTAAAAGATTTTATTAAATTAAAATCATCACTTAATCTTGGCGGACATACTAAAACTGTTTTTGCATTTTTAGTGATATCTATTCTTTGAATTAACTTAATAATTTTTTCAACCCCAGTTGCTATAGTAATACTATCTAAATTAAAGTCACTTCTTAAATCATTTGTGCCTAAGCATATGACAATATAATCAACTGGTGCATATTTATTATAAATAATGGGAAATTCAATAATTGCTGGTTGTGATTCTTTCATATTTAATGAAATAAACATACTTCTACCAATTTTACCTTCTTCAATAACATTGTACTCATAAGATGAGTTATTTTTATCATTTAATATTTTTTCTAAAAGCTTTGTTCATCTCTCATTATTGTTGTATCTCTGTTTGTTTGATGGATTATAACCAAAAGTATTACTATCACCAAAACATAATATTTTTTTTTGTATTCTATCTGACATATTATATTACCCTCTTTATTTTAGATTCAACATCATCTGATTCAACTCTATTTGTAGATTGACATATTCCTATTAAATCATTTTCATATTTACTATTCATAGTAAATATAAATTGAGCTTTATTATCAATATCTCCCTCTTGTTTATTAAACAAATCAATAATATAAGCAACAATATCATGATTTAGTGATTTATTTAAATTATCCATCACTAATACTTGTGAATTATCTAAAGCATTAAACACATAATATAAAATGTGTATTACCTTATTTAAGGTTTCAGATTCATATTCACTATTTATGTACATAACTTTTTCATGAATGTTCTTTTTGCCAATCATCAAATAAAATGAATTTATGTTTATTTGATTTACACTAAAATCAACAACATTAAAACCCAAAGTGTTTAAAGCTAAAATAAATTTACTTTTATTTCTTTTTAAATAATCTTTATCAATGTTATATGTTTTATAAATACCTTGTCAATTATTTTCATCTACAAACACAACATTAGAATATAATTTTAAAAAATTTGTTAATGCATTTGACTGAGAAATACTTTTTATATAACTTATTAATGAATTTTTCTTATTAATATGAATAAATGAAGGTTCTTTTTTTACTTTTAAAAAATCTAGGTCTAAATCTATACTATAAACACATGTTTCTTCTTGGTTAATCACATCATATGTAAGATTTTCTTTTTTATAAATATATTTTCATTTAATTTCTTGATCACCATTATTTTCTGAAATTGATAATCTCTCATATTCAGAATAAAGATGATTAAAACTTAATTCATATTTATATAATGTAGTAGAATCTAAAAAAAACAATTCAATACATGCATTATAAGGTTCATATTCATTATTTATTTTAATTGTTTTTTTGCTTAAATTATGATTCTCATCAAGTCATTGATTACTTTCCAAAATTTCCTTTTGTTCTTCTACAGTATTATTAATTTCTTGAATTTCTTCTGTAGTTTTTTTAAATATATTTGAAAAATTATTGAATACAAAGGGATTGGATTTTGCTGATATACTTTGGTTTCTATTAGGATTAAAATCTACAGTTTTTTCATAATTTAAAAAATGTTTTAGAAAATCAATGGATACTTGCAACAATTTAATTATTGATGATTTACCACTTTTATTAGTTCCTATAATACCACTCACTGGAGAGGCACATATTTTATCTAAAGAAGTGGCAAAATCTAACAAATCTATTTCCTGTCATTCTTTAAAACATGAATAATTTTTGAATCTGAATTTTAATAGCATATTAATCTCCATTGATATAATATATATTCATTTTAATATGAATTAATAATCATTATTAATTTATATTATGAATACATAAAATATAAGTTTGTTACTATAACTATAAAATAAATTAGTGATTATTGTAATAAAATATATTAGTCTTATTAGATAAAAGGAAAATTATGGAATTAATAATAACAAATAACAATATTGAAAATATTGATAAAAATAGTTGCATATCTAGTAATCTATTCACTTCTGACAGATATTTCACATGATTGAATAGTCAATTAGATTATCGTTTAAGATATGGAAATAAATTCTGCTACATAATAATTTCATTTTTAATGAGATCAAATCATTTTAGACATAATACAAATTCTATTATAAAAAGACCAATTTGAATATTATTAATTGATTTTATTTGTTGAATTTCACTTATTGCCTTTGTTGTTTGTTTAATAACAGGAGTCGCATCTCCAATTATTGATGCAGTTAATGCCACAATTAATATTGGAAAAGCTGGATCAACAGTGCAAACTGTAGGGGAAGCATGACAAAAAGCTTTTGGAACAGGCAACACAATAGTAGCACTAGTATTTACAGTAATTACATTAATAATTGGAATATTTTATTTATGAATAATAACTAAAGTGATTCCTAAAAACAAAGGACTTGCAATTAAAGATTATGTAATGAAAAAAATTGATTATATGATCAAATTTGGTTTTGTTGTTAAAACTGAACAAAAAATGAATAAACAACTTGAAAAAGCTAAAGCTAAAATGAAATTAAAAGATTCAATAATCGATAATATCATTTTTGATAAAGCTGAAGTTTTAAGTGATGCAGATAGATGATCAATACTACAAATTAATAATATTATTTTTAGATATTTTTTAAATTTTAATATAATTATAAAATTACAAAACCTTGATCAAAAATATGTTCAAGAACTTAAAAAAATTGTAGAAATTGATTTCAAAAATATTAAACTAATTGAAAATAAATAATATTTAAAAACTATAGCTATTTAAAAGTTATAGTTTGCTCGATTGAAATATGAAGTGCAACACATATTGTAAAATATATGTGCACTTCATTTTTTTGTTTACATAAAATAGGACAAAAGAAAAAGGTGCCCTTATTTTTTCACAACAACGAGACACCCACTATGTTATACAACCATTTATCAGAAAAAGAAAGAGCATTAATTGAATTTATGTTCTACCAAGAAAGAAGATCTTTAAATTCAATTGCAAAAGAATTGAATAGACATAGATCTACAATATCAAGAGAATTAAAAAGAAATGAATCTTGTGGAATATATAATTCTAATAATGCTCATAAAAAATATTTAAATAGAAAATGAAATTCTCATGCTTTTTATCTTGATAGATACAAAAGCTTTACAGATCTATTTTTAGATAAATTTAGAAAAATAGATCATGGAGTTGAAGCAACTTGTCATTATATTAAAAAAAATTATCCTTGTGTCAAAACACCAAGTTCTAGACAGGTTTTTAATTGAATAAAATCCAATAGATGAAAATTAAAAAGATCAGATAGACTCAGAAAAGGATATGTAAAAGGAAGAAAAAGACATAAAGGTATGTTTTCTAAATTTGATGAAAAATATGTATTTCCTTTTTGAGCTAGACCTTCTAAAATAGAAAAAAGAGAAGAGTATGGACATTTTGAAGCAGATTTAATTATTGGAAAAAGAAAAGCTGGATATAGTAATTTGCTAACTCTAGTAGAAAGAGTTACAAGAATGACATATATTATTAAAGTCAAAAATAAAAATTCTTTTACAATAAATTCAACAATTAAAAAATTGGTTGAAGAAAATAATTTAAAAGTAAAAACAATCACAATAGATAATGGAATTGAGTTTAATAAAATAGGAATCCTTGCCTATTGATTAAATTGCAAAATTTATTATTGTGAACCATATGCTTCATTTCAAAGAGGAAGCAATGAAAATGCTAATGGTATTATTAGAAGATTTTATAAAAAAGGAACAAACTTTGATTTATTAACAGATGATGATGTAGTTAGACTACAAAATAGGATAAACTTCATGCCAAGAAAAATGTTTGGTTTTAAATCAAGTCATGAAATAAATAAACATTATATAGAAAGGTAATAAAAACTCATAACCATTTTATTGGCTATGAGTTATAAGTTGTGCTATTATGATGTTGCACTTCATATTTCATTCAGGGAACTATAGCTATTTAAAAGTTATAGTTTTTTTATTTTTAAATAAAAAAAGTTTGATTTTTAATCAAACTAAAAAGTAACTATTTTTTAAATCTAGATGAAAATATAGAATTATTATTTTCTGAATTACTACTACTTGGAGTAGCAACAATTTTAGGTAATGGTTTTTGTTGAAGTGTGCTTGTTGAAGGAGTTTTGTTTGGCAATGGCACATTTTGTGATACTGGTCTACTATTAAAATTACTAGATGAAATAGGTCTTGCTAAAGGCTTAGGCATTGGTTTTGATCCAGGTATATATGTAGGTTTTGGTCTATTTGAAAATTGTGGTTGTTGAATAACAGTAGGCATTGGTTGAGCAGATGGAACATTATAAGAATTTTCACTTACATTTTCATTTTCTACTATAGCTGGTTTTTCAATAATTGTATTTTCTCTATTATTGACTTTTTGCTCTACATTAGAAGTTACAATAGCATTATTTATAATAGGAACATTTACAAAGGGGTTGCTAGCATCTGGGATATTTTCATCTACATGTGATTCTTGATTATTTTCTAAAGATACACTGTTTCTTTGATTAAATGAAGGAAAAGTTGACACAACTTGTTCATTAATATTTGAATCTTGGTTTGCAACATTATTTTGCTCTAAAACAATACTGTTTTCTTCAAAATAATTTTCAACTTGATTATTATTTATGTTTTTATTTGCCAATTTATCATTTTGAAAATTTTCTTGAACATTCATGTTTTCATACTCATATGCATTTAATGATTCATGAGAAGCCATATGTTGCACTTCAGAAATATTATCTTCTAATTCTTTGTTACTAATTTCTCTAGATTTAAAACATGAAACAACAGCAAGCACTGCTACAGAAATAAAAGAAACACAAGAAAGCGCTGTAAATATAAGCATTATAGTTTTAGATACATTAGTTTCATTATTAAATACATAATTAATTAATAAACCAACCAATAAAAAAATAATACCAAGAATAGACATGCATGCAATTGATATATTCATGCCCATTAATTTTTTATTTTTATTTGTCATAAGAATTATCCCTTTCTATTAAAGTGTTTTTATACATATATTATTATCTAATAAATTTATAGTTAAAACTATATTATTTATTTTTTTGTGAATCTTTTGGATTATTTATTTCAGTTCACATCAAATCATCTAATGCTGTATCTACAAACTTTGATGGTTCAAGTTTCTTGTCTAAAACTTTTATTATAAGTTTAAAAACAGGAACATCTAATTTCTTTTGATTTATTATTTTTTTAACAATTGGATAAACTTTATATCCTTCTACTGTTGCTTTATTTTCTTTTAAAACTTTATCAAGACCATTTTTAAAAATTTGCTTTCCAAATGTAAAATTTCTAGATTTATTTGAAGTGCAAGTTAAAAATATATCACCAATACCACAAAACTGTAAAATTGTTTTATCCTTAGCACCCATATGTTTAGCAATCAATTGCATTTCATTAACTCCTTGTGTCAATAGTGCAGATATAGTATTAATAGAATTATGATTTTCCTCAGAAATTCCTATTGCAATTGCTAAAAGATTTTTCAAAGATGCTAGAATTTGCGATCCAATTTCATCCTTACAAGGTACAGCTTTAAAAAAATCAGAATTAAATAATTGTGCAACATCTTTTGCAACATCCAATTTTTTAGAAACAACATTTACAACTGTTGGTTTTTTTTCAAAAACATCTATGGCAAAAGATGGACCAATTAAAGTGGCTAAATCTATGTTATATTTTTTCAGATTTTTATAAATTGATTTACTTCATACATTATTTGTTATTGGATCAAGACCTTTTGCAACATTAATGATTATATATTTATTCTTATTGTTCATAAAAGGTTTAACTTTATCTAACACTTCAATAATGAATGTTGATGGAATAGCAAGTAAAATATATTTTGCATTTTCAATTACTTCTTGTAAATCTATATTAGCTTTTACTTTTGCAAATAATTTCTTATTTCCAAAAAATTTTCTATTATATCCTGAATTTAAATCTTTTATTTCACTAGGATTAATACCTCACATTTCCACTTCATACCCATTATTAGATAAACAACAAGATAAAGCAGTCCCTCAAGCTCCTGTTCCTAAAATTGCAATTTTATTATTCATAATCAAAATCTTTACCTTTTCTTAAATCTTCTGTTTTCTTTTTAAAATACAATGTTATAGGAACATTGTTTAAACCAAACTTTTCTCTTATTTCATTTTCTAAATATCTTGCATAACTAAAATGCAAATAATTAGGATTATTACAAAACAATACAAATGTAGGAATCTGACCATTAACTTGAGTTACATAATTAATTTTAATTCTTCCAGTTTTAAAACTTGGTGGATTATTTAACATTTGTGCCCTTGCAATTACTTCAGTTAAAACCTTTGAAGAAAATTTTTTTGTTGCATTTTCTTGAATATTAAGAATGTTATCAAACAATGTTGAAATTCTCTTATTTTCTTTTGCACTAAAAAATACTATTGGTGCTCATGATAGAAATTGAAATTTTGCTTTTATTTTTTTCTCCATCTCTCTCATAGTAAATTCATTTTTTGAAACAAGGTCTCATTTATTAACAGCAATAATACATGGTATATTTGCTTTATATGCAAGACCTGCAATTATTTCATCTTGCTCATTAAATTCTTGACTTCCATCCAATAAAACAACAATTAAATTACTTCTATGAATAGATTGTTCAACTCTAATAAAAGCATATTTATCAACACCTATACCTATTTTACCTTTTCTTTTAATCCCAGCAGTGTCTATAATTGTATATAAATTATTATCTTTTTTAAAATCAGTATCAATTGCATCTCTTGTTGTTCCAGCAATATCAGAGACAATTACTCTTTCCTTATTAAGGATAGCATTTACAAGTGATGATTTTCCAACATTTGGTCTACCAATTATACAAAACTTATATGATTCACTATCTTTAATATTTCCAGTATCATAACTTACTATTTTATCTAACAAATCACCTATTCCAATACCATGAGATGATGAAATAAATATTGGTTTCCCAAAGCCAAGTTTATAAAACTCAGCTTCATTTACTTGTGCTGATTCACTTTTATTTGAAACTATAATTATTTTTTTGTTTTTATTTTTTTTAAGAAGTTTAGCTACATATAGATCATCTGTATTAATTCCATCTTTACTAGAAACTAAAAAAATAATAATGTTTGATTCTTCAATGGCAAAAGAAACTTGAGTTTCTATTTGTTGTTTAAAATCAAAATTATTTTGAGTTAGTCCACCTGTATCAATTAAATAAAAATCTTTTGTTAGTCAAGTTGCCTTTGCATAAATACGATCACGTGTAACACCAGGTAAATCATCAATAATAGACTTATTTTTTTTGATAATTCTATTAAACAGAGTAGATTTGCCCACATTTGGTTTTCCAACAATTGCTACTGTTAACATTATTTTTCTACTTTTCTTGTATTATTTATATGCTTTTGTATTGCATCAACAACTTCTTGAATAGATTTTTTATTTGTTTTAATTAAAATTGCATCTTTTGCTTTTTTCAATGGAGCAATTTTTCTATGTTTGTCTACATAATCCCTTTTACATATATCAAGCCATATTTTATAAAAACTTACTTTTTTACCTAATTCTTTTAATTCTTTTGTTCTTCTTCTAGCACGTTCAGTTATAGATGCTGTAAGATATATTTTTAAATTAGCATTTGGCATTATTATTGTACCAATATCTCTACCATCCATTACAACATTCATATTTTCAATCATTTCTTGAACAACATGATTATAGTAAGCTCTAATATAGTCTTTAGTAGCTAAATCAGATGCAAAATCAGAAATTTGTTCAGATTTTGATTCATTTGTATAATCTTTTCCATCAATAAACAATCTTTCATTTTTTACTTCTATCATTCTTTTTTGTAAAAAAGAAATAACTGCATCTGGAGTAGATTCAAGTAAATTATTATTTCTTAATATTAGTGCATATGCTCTAAATAAATAACCTGTTGAAATAAATACTAAATCATTATTCTTTGCTATAATCTTAGCTACAGTAGATTTACCACTACTAGCTGGACCATCAATTGCAATTTTGTAACTCATAATAATCTCCTTAGACTAATAATAAAATTAAAAATATAAAAATTAATAAAATTATTAAAGAAAAACAAAAAAAACAATATATAAAAAATTTTCTTTAACTTCACATTTTTATAAACAGCTTTCTTTTCAATGCTTTTTGGTAATATACTATTAACGATTGATTCTGTTTGACTTTTAGAAATTGAAGTTTTAAAAACATAACTTTTTTCTTTTAAAATATTTTCTATATTATGTTTATTATTTATCATGAAATTATTTCATTGTTGCAACCTTTTAAGAGTAGTAAAATTAGAGTCATTTTTCAATCAATCAAGTGATAAATTACCTTCTTTATCAAATGTTGGATCACTTTGAAATTTGTCTTCATAATTTGATGATTGAAAAATAATGTCTTGTAATTTTTTGCTTTCTATTTTATTCAAAGTTGTTTTTGCTTTATCAAGATAACCATGAGCACTAGTTTCATTAACTACTATATCCATAAACATTTGCTTTGGATCATTTTGGTTAATAATTAACTTAGGATTTATTTTTTTTATTGATTTTTCAAAAGAATTTAAATAATCTTTTTCAGCATTTCCTTTTTCAAGTTCATTATAGTCTTTTTTAATTTTTACTCTATATGACTTATATTTTTTAACCCTTGTTTCCTTTAATGTAGCTTCAACATCAAATGGTTCTAATAAGTCTTCTTCTTTAAATGAATCATTAATCATAAGTAATACAATTATTCCTCTGTTTGAATATGAATGCCAAATGATTGATTTGATGTATAAATTAATACTAAATTAGGAACAAAACACTCAATAATCTTATTTTTTTCAACATTAAAGTTCTTTATTATTTCATCCCTAATATATTTTGCTTCTTCTTCATCAACATTATTATTATAAAAAACAATTGTTTTAATCTTTGATAAAGATATATTTTTAAAAGTGCTAAAAAAAGTTGCTATCATTTTTCCCACTTGCTTTTTAAAACTTGTTGCAATTCCACCTAGTTTATTTTTTAGTTCAAATCTTATTAAAGGTTTTGTTTTAAAAAAATCAAATGTCTTAGCTAAAATTGCTGGAGCTCTACCACTCTTTCTAAGAGGTTCTCATGATCTACAAGTAAACATTGTATAATTCAATTTGTTTTGTTTTCTAGCATATTTCAAAACTTCATCTAAAGATTTATTTTCTTTTTCCAACATTTTTTTTGATTCTAAAACAATGTTTCTAATACCATAACCAATTTCACCAGTATCAACTATATGAAACTTACCTTTATACTCATCTGTTAAATATTGAACATTTTGATAAAAAGATGATAAACCTGATGAGATTGTAAACAATATTATATTTTCATATTTATCAATCATCTCTTCAAGGCAAACCATTACTTTACCAGGACTAACAGCATTAGATTTAAAAGTTATACCTTCTTTTAACTTTGACATAATAACATCTGTAGTCAAAATTTTATTGTCATCTTCATACTCATTATTTAATGAATCTGTAATTCCAAAACATACTTTATTTATGTTAAGTTCTTTTAATTCCTCATCACTCATACTAATAGCTGAATCAACAATATATCCATATTTAATTTTTTCCATAACCTATCCTTAAAAAATAAGAATTAAAAATTAAATATATTTTACAATATAAAACCAGATAATTAGATATAAATTACAAATGGTAATAAAGAGAAGAATTAATAGTATTAAAAAATCTAAAATACTTCTAATATGAGCATTTTAGATTTTTAATTATCAATTTAATAATCTCGTAAATGATCCATTTTCATCATAGTTATTAAATATATGATCAATCATTTTTCCAAGTGAAAAAAATTGGTTTTGTTTTTTTTGTAACATATTTTTATTTACAACAAATTCTCTATATTCTTGTTCTGAGACTTCTTTATTATTTATAGAAAAATGTTTTTCTATTTTTCCATTCTTAGAAGTGTAAGAGTATGAGCATGATCAATTATCTATAGATTCTTTTAATTCTTTAATTTCTTTATTGACATTCTTTAATTCATTTTGAAAAGCTGTTAAATTATTCTTTTCTTCTTCGCTTAAATTGTCTTTTTTAATTAATTCAATAATTTTAGTCTCAAGTTCTTTTTCTCTTATTTTTAATTCATAAATTTTTTCATTCATAATAAATACCTCATTCTTTATATAAAGTATTATAACACCATTTTTAGCACTCTACAAATTAGAGTGCTAAAAATAAATATATAAAGAAAAATCATTGACATTTAAGTCAATGATAATTAATACAATATATATTTTTTCTAGAATATAAATTAAAACTTTTTTCTTGCATCCACTTCAAATACAACAACATTAGAGTCATTTGAATTTGTCTTTTTAAAACCAAATTCTGTTAAAAATTTAATAGCATATGCATTATTTTCACTTACTTGTATTTGCAAAATCTTATTTCTATTAGATGCTTGTATTACAGCATGTTCTAAAACTTGAGATCCAATATGCTTTTTTCTAAAATTTTCATAAACATATAAGAAATAAACTTCAATAATTTGTTCATCTTTTTTTCCAATATGAAAATAACCAGCAAGTTGTCTATCAAATCAAATTGATTTAAAATCAACAATTCTTTGATTTATTCCTGCTCTCATTTTTTCAACCATTTGGTTATAGTTTAAAGAATTTTTATCTTCATATTCTTCAACTAAATTTCTAGCAAGTTTTAAAATTTCTTCTTTTTCATTTTGAGTTACATTACGTATTTCAATTGTAGCCATAATTTATCACCTGTTTAAAATCTGCAAAATTTATTGTAAATAAAATTTACATAGAATTATTATATTAAATTATTACAAATATAGTTTATCAAAATATAAATGTCTATAAGTATTTAACAATATAAATAGAAGTAAAACAGAAAATTAAAATAAAAAATTCATAATCAAATTAATGATTATGAATTTTCAATATATTAATATATTATTTATTTTCTACTGGTGTTTCAGGAGATTTATCTGAAAAAGTTATTGCATCAATTTTTTCTGGATATCCAGTGTAAGCTTGTTTAACTGCTTCTTTTAAATCAGCTGGTTTTTTAGTTGTATCAGTAAATGTTAAACTATGAACATAAATTGTTTTTACATTTGGATATTTATTAATAAATCCAATAATTTCTTTAACAGTTTTATCAAAATCTAAAGCTTTGCCATCTTTTGCTGAAACAATTACAGTTTCTACTTTACTTCAACCATTTTCGTTTCAATCAAATCATTCACCAATATTAGCATCATTTGATGGTTCTTTTCCATCAGTTATTGTTTCATTACTTGTTGAATTTGATGAACCAGCATCTGACTCAATTGCAACATATGCAATATAGAATCTTCCAGTTCCATCCTCAAGCATAGGAACAGTAACATTGTTAAATGATGTTAAACCTGTTTTTCTTAAGTTTCATTGATAAATGTAACCACCTGCAAAATTTGATTGAAAAGCACGCTCTTTAATTCTTGTTTTATAAACAAGATCAATTGCTTCTTGCAATTTTGCATCATCCATTTTTCCTTGAGAACTTAAATCTATACAATTGAAAGTTGCACCAAATCCCATTTCATGAATAATAGAAGTATCTTTTGGTATTTGTAATGGATTAATATTTTTTAAAGAATTACTTCTAATTTCTAATTCTTTTACCGAATTTGGAATATTAATTCCACTAAAATCTGTTAAAGTATCTCAAGTATCTCAAATAGTTAATTTTTTAAGATTTTTATCGATAGATAAATTAGGAATCATACTCTTATTTCAATCATTAACACCTGAAATGCTTACAAATTGTGGTTGAATTTTTTTCAAATCATTTTCAAATCTTGTTTTAAAATCTGTTGATGAAGTTTGATTTCCAGCATCTTGTAAATTAATTACTAAAAAAGTAATTTCTTGATCTTCAATGTTTGGAAATGCACCTTTTAAAGTTTTGTTTGCTATGAACTTATAAACATACATTCCATCAGAAGATTTCACTTTTGTTTGTAATCCTTGAGTTGCATTTTTATCTTCAACTCTGTCTCAACCAGGAAATAATTCTTTATTGGCATCGCTATAACTTCTAGATTGCGAATAATTGTTGTAACTTATATTTTCATCATATGCTAGAATTGGCATATATTTTCTATTATTTGCAAATTCTGTTGTTACTCTATAATCTTGTTTTTTGCCACTAACAGTAGTTAATTGTTTTGTAGAACCCACTTGAGTTTCATCTGTAGATGCAGATTTTAAACTAACATTTGATTTTGAAATAGATTTTACATCAGCTGTAAATGTTAAGTTTTCACCTATAGCTACATTTTGTCTAGTTGTAAAATTTACTGATTCTTGATCAACTGGTTTTTGGATATTTGATCCTTGATCATTTGATCCAGAATTATTTTCTTCTTGTTTTATACTTGTACTATTATTCATAGCACTAGTTGCTAGTGGAATAGCAACACCAACTGTTAATGCTGATGCTACAACACCACTTAACAATAATCCAAGTTTTTTATATTTTGTCATAATAACTAGAACCTCCTTATTATGAGTGTATTAAGTGTAACTACAATTTTTACCAAAGTCAATGAGAGCAAATGGATAAAAAGATACTTATGAATACATGTATATATAAATTATTTTTATTAGTTTTTGCTTTTTTCAAAATTAAATAATATAGATTAGAAATGTTTAAAATTTTTGTTTAATATAATATAATTATTAAGTTGTAAAACAATAATAATTATGGAAGTATAGCTCAGTTGGTTAGAGCACACCCCTGATAAGGGTGAGGTCGATGGTTCGAGCCCATTTACTTCCACCATTATTTTGGGGATGTAGCTCAATTGATAGAGCACCTGATTTGCACTCAGGAGGTCGTGGGTTTGACCCCCATCATCTCCACCATTTAAAAATAAACCACATGCATTTTTTGTATGTGGTTTTTTCTTTATATGAAATCATAAAAATAATTATTATTTACTATCTAATTAATGGTTTTAATATGTTTATTTAATAATTAATAATCATTTATAATTGCTTATAATTATTTAGTATGAATAAAATTTTAATAAAAAACAAAAATGATACTTTTAATATAGATATAGAAAAATTATTGAAAACATTAGAGAAATATAAAATTAAAGTTTTTGAATTAAAAAAAATACAATATGGATGAAAAAATATTTGTTTTAGTATCAAAACAATTAACAATAAAAAACTGTTTATTAAATGTTTTGACACTAAAAAAGCAATAAATAATGAAATTCAAATTTATAAGATTGTTAAAGAAACTGTATCAGTTCCAAAATTATTCTATGCTATAAAATCAAAAGATTTAAACATTTTGGTGTATGAATATGTTTTAGAATCTATTCCATTTTTTGAATATGAAAAGCACATCAATAATCAAAATATCGAAGAAATTTTTTCTAACATAGCAAAATCTTTAGCAATAATTCATAATATTAGATCAGATAAATACAATAAGTTAAACGTGCCTGATTTCAGCTCTTGATATAAAATTTTTTTAACAAAAAATAATGTCATTAAACAATTAGGGTATAAAAGAAAAAATAAAATTGAATGATTAGATAATTATTATAAAAAGTTTTTTTCAACAATTGAAGAGTATAAATCATTTTGTCATTGTGACTTTAAATCAAATAATATATTAATTAAAAACGATTTATCTCCTTGTATAATTGACTGAGAATTTGCTTCATATTGTTATTCTTTTTTAGACATTGGTCAACTTTTTAGGGAAAAAGAAATATATTCTAACAAATTTTTGATTAATATTTTTCAAGATTCATATAATGATATAGCAAATAAAAATTTGCCAGATAATTGGGATATTTTTATTAAATTGGTAGATTTAGGAAACTTGCTTGAAATGTTATCAAGAAAAATTGATTTAGAGCAAAATAAAAAAGTAATCAAAGTAATTGATGATTACTTAGATTACTTAACTCAATAATATTAAGGATTTCATAAAAATTTATAACATTATGTTAATGGATTTTTATTAATTATATATTATTAAACATCTGCAAATTGATCAATTCTAAAAATTGCTATTGATCTAATGTCAGATTCATATCATGTAGTATATAATGAACCTCATGACATACCTTGAGTAACAACTCTTAAATAGTCATTTTTATAATATGATCTAATGTTACGGAAATTTAATTTATCTTTAGTTTTAAAGTTATCGTTTTGGAAATATCATTTATATCTACTATTTGATGCTGGTTTCAAATCAGATGCTACTCATTTAACTCAATCTCATCTATAATAACGATTATCTCTATTGTTATATAAAGCATATATACTTGTTTTCTTATATACATTATTGCTAATATAAATTATTTTGCAAGTTTTTAAATCATAGAAAAATACATTTTTTTGTGGTCCTTTTTCTATAGATGTATTATTTTCAGGTCTTGGTACATAATTTAAGCCATCATAAACTCATGATAAAGAAATATCAACTAGTTTTGTTTTAGAATTTTGAGGCAATAAAATACAAGTATCACATTTATTTTCTGCAATTACAACATAAAGTTCTTCAAAATATTGATCATCTTGTTCATCAATAGGTCTAACTCATAACTTACTTGTTTTTAAATCTCTTTTAATACAAAAATCATGAAGATCTATATTTCTAATTCTGAAAAAACATTCATCTGGAGTTATAAGTACTGGTTCTAATCTTCACTTTTGACGTTGATTATTAGTTGTTGCAACTGTATATTGCAAATCATAATGAGTTTGTATATCACCCATTTTAATTGGTGTTAATGCATAAGAAAAATCAATTTCATCTGTACTTCATGATATACATTGAAAACAATCATAGATAAAAAGTGGAACATTATGAAGTTCTTCTAAATCAGCAAGAGTTGCGACATTATTTGATTTTTCATTAACACTTGATGTTAGCAAAAACTCAGACTTTGTCTTACTTCCTCTTAAAAATAATTGTGATGAAAATACATCACTTAATATTACAGGTTTTGGATATTTTTGAGCTTTTAAATCATGAGTAACTTTTTTTGTGTCAAAATAACATTTAAGTTTTTGACTACCATTATCAGATCTTGGACTTCTATGAGGTGAATCTGGAGTTAAAGAACAAGCAAATCCTAAAGATGCAGAAACTCCACCTGTAGCATCAGATTCAACTAATTGAGATGGAACACTTACTGTAGAAGGTGTAATTAATGTTGCTCCTTCAGTATATGGGGCATTGTTTGCATATGTATCTTCATCAACATAATGTTCATTTAAAATTTCAGGTTCATTAATTCTAGGTGTATAGTAAACTGTGTTTCTTTGATGTCTTATATGATTAGGCAAAATTGGCACTGAGTCAACTCTTCAAGCTGATCTAATTCTTTCTCTTGGAATTGGTCCTACATTAAATCACTCTCTTTGGTATGCAAATTCTCTAAATATTGCATCTACTGCATCTATTGCAGTTTCTAAATCACCTTCTGAAAAATCTATTTGACCAGTACTAATTCTTTGATGATAAAAACTTGCAGTACGTTCAGCACTATAAACATTTTCATCAGCTCTAATTTCATATAAGTAATATTCAAGTGGATCTTCTGGTTCATTTAACATTCCTCCAAAAAATCTCAAACTAGAATCAGGTGAATCAGAAGCTGAAATAATTCCTGTTCTTCTTTCTTCAGGAATTTCATCTCCTAAAGAATAACCTAAAATATGTTGGAAAAAATTTCTATTATTTCCTCATGGTTGAAAACCTTGTTCAAAAACTTCACTTGGTTCTCTAAAATCTATTCTATATATTAAACCAGGACATCCCTGGGCATTTCTTCTTGGGGGATTTGGCATATTTTTTCTCCTTAATATTTATTTATAAATAAATGCTTATATAAAGCACTTATAAACTTCATAAAAATGAAGTTATGGATTTATAATAACATATTAAAAAAATGTATCAACTAATTTATAAAAATAATAAATAAGGCATTTTTAAAAAAATAATTTGATAAAAAAATACTAAAAAATTTTATTATATAACAATAAATTAAAGATATTTAAAAATATTAATATTTATATAAATTAAAAAAATATTTATATCATAAAGATATAAATATTTTTTTAATACTAATTGTTTTTATAAATAGTTTCGTAATCAAATTCTACAAGTTTTGCAGATTTAACATTTCTAATTGGCATCATTTGATTAATAAAATTATAAACTAATTCTCCATTAACAAATGTCATCATAACTCTTCCACTAATTCTGTAATCATTAAATGGTGTTCATCTTGCACTACTTACAATATCTTCATTTTTAATTCATCATCTCTTAGTAGTATTAATTACTACCAAATCTGCATCATAACCTACTTTGATTTCTCCCTTATTTTTAAAACCATATGCTTTTGCAGGATTTTTACATAACAATCTTTCCAAGATTGTAATTGGTATTCTTTTAAAATAACAATTATCAAATAAAATTGAAAATAAGGTTTCAAAATTTGGAATTCCTGGTCTTTCAGATTCAAATTTTTCAATTAAAGTAACTGGCATGTGAGATGAAGTAATTATATCAATTTTTCCATTCTTAATAGCATTTCACAAATGTATATTATTTAACATTGTTCCCAATTTATATTCAGTAGTAATTGTTTTTCGTTTATATTCACTATTAATATGATCTTTATTAAACAATAAATACATTATTGATGTAGCAGTTTTAATATTGTATCCTTCTGCTTTATATGCAAGTATTTTTTCCAAATCATATTCATTTGTAATATCATAAAATAATATTCTAATATTTTTATCATGACAAATATCAAAGAAGATATCAATATCAGTTCCTGATAAGTGAATCAAAATCATCTTAGAAGCTTCTATCATTTTTTGTAGTCCAATAGAGTCTGATATTCTTTCTTTAAAATTTCTAGAATTTAAAGTTAAAATTGTTCCAACAACATATTCTTGAATTTTCATCAAATCTTTTTGATTAGATATATCAGAAGCATTAACTGCAAATGCAAAATTTACTAAAGAATTTTCATTTGCTTCATTAATTTTAGAAGTTATTTCATTAAAATAGTTTGTACTGATAGGATTTGTAGGGATATCTATAAATGTAGTAATTCCACCATGAGCACAAGCAATTGATTCAGTTGTATAGTTTGCTAGATCATATGATGAAAGAGTTTTTACTCTTGCAAAACCATCAATTATTCCTGGCATAACAAGATTTTTTCTAATATCAAAAACTTGATCAATTCTATAATCTACTTCTTCAACTAAAATAGGTTCTTCACTTATTTGAGCAATAATATTATTGTCAATTACTATATCAACTTTTTTATTATTTGATAACAAACAATTCTTTAATAAAGTAACCATATATTTTAAACTCCCACATTACAATCATTTAATATGCTAATTTGCATAAGATATTAATATTATAACTTTTTAACTTGTGTCTTTCAATAACCTAATATATAAAATTGATTAAACACTAAGTTATTAAAAAAATGAAAAAATAAATAATTTTATTGAAAATAATAAAAAAATCTTGGAAAACCAAGATTAATTAAACTAAATTAGATAATAACTACTAATGTATTTAAAAGTAGACTGAGTTGCTTCTCCACCACCAGTATCTTCTCCAGTTCCACTATCACCACCACTAACTGGTATATCAAATGGAACAAAATTGTTCACTTTTTCAAAAATAACTGATGACATTGGAATTACACACAATATTAATAATAATGATATTAATAAAATAATGAAATTTGATACAAAAAATCCTTTACTCTTATGTGCTCCATTTATACCGACAAATCACATACCCATTAAATAAATATAGGGCATTGGAACAAGAATAATTACAATTGATGAAAAAATTACAATTGTTTTTGTCATAGCCCCATAATGTTGAGCAAAAGATCATTTTGGATCAGTTGTTCCATTAAAAGAAGTTGCCAAAAATCCTAAACATATTGAAGCATATACTATAAAAAATACACTAAAAGATATGAATGCAATTCAAGAATGTTTAATAAACTCATCATCTCTCAATTTGTTTTCAAAACCTAAGATTTTATTTTTTAATTTTACAGATTTTTGAGCTTTTAATTTACCTTGTTTTTTCTCTCTAATTAAATCTTTTTTAGTTCTTTCAAATTTTTCAAAAAATGTTGCATTAGATTCTTGAGAAGATTTATCATATTTTGATTCTGCATAAGACTTAACTTTTGGCAAATTTGTTAATTCATCAACTCTATTACTATTTGTAGTAGAAGTATTTGAACTAGCATTATTAGGATTATTATTTAAAGTTTTATCTCTATTATCCATTTGACTTCTCCTTTCAACTATTGATGATATTTTGCACTTCATCAAATTTCTCTTGTGTATTATCTTTTACAAAAATAACTTGAGGCGCTTTTCTTCAATTTAATTCTTTAGCAAGAATTGTTCTAAAATAACCACTAGCTCCATTAATTTTACTTAATATTTTATCAATAATATTTTTATCATAACAACTAATATATATTTTAGCAATACTTTTGTCATTTGTTAATCTTACATCAACAATTGTTGCAAGTTTAATTAGTGGATCATATATTTCTATATGAATTGTATTAGTTAAAATTTTTTTTATTGTTGATTCATATCTTGAAATTTTTATCTTACTAGAATTACTCATGTTTCTTTTCAACCATTTTATATATTTCTACAATATCACCAACTACAAAATCATTAAAACCATCAACAGTGAAACCACACTCTTTACCCGCTTCAACTTTATTTATTGTATCTTTACCATGTTTTAATGAAGAAATTTTCTTATTTTCTACTATTAATTCTTTCTTTCTTAATAGCCTTATAAAAGCATTTCTTGCAATTTCACCAGTTAAAACTTTACATCCTGCAATTGTACCAACTGATGAATGAGTTCATAATTGTCTAACTTCAACTTCTCCAATCTTTTCTTCTACATAAATTGGATCTAAAGTTCCTTTTAATATTTTTTCAACTGCGTCCTTTATTTCATAAATAATGTTGTAAGTTTTTATTTCAATATTATTTGATTTAGCAATATCTAATATAGAAGGTGTTGGTTTTAATTTAAATAAAAATATCAATGCATTTGCACTTTTTGCAAAATTTATATCCGTTTCACTTGGTTGACCCACAGAACTTCTAATAATATTAATTTTTGCTCCATCAACTTCTATACTAGATAATGTTGATTTTAATGCTTCAAGTGAACCAAAGACATCTGTTTTTATTATTAAATTAAGTTCTTTTGTCTTTGATTCTCCTTCTCCATCTATTTTTATTAAATTTGATGTTCTTTTTTTATTAGCATTTACCTGTCTTTTATTTGCTAAATCTTTAATTGTTTTTTCATCTTTTGCAACAACTCATTTATCACCTGATTTTGGAACACCATTTAATCCAGATATTTTTACAGGTGTTGAAGGTAATGCAACTTTTATTTGCTCTTCTTTGTCGTTAACCATACTTCTAATTTTTCCATAGTATTCACCAACTAGAATATAATCTCCAACCATTAAAGTTCCATTTTGAACTAATAGACTTGCAACTGGACCCATTCCTTTATCAAGTTGAGCTTCTATAGTTACTCCATATGCTAATTTGTTGTTATTTGCTTTTAAACTTAATAACTCAGAGTGTAAAACAATAGCTTCTAATAATTTATCAACACCTTGTTTTGTAAGTGCACTTCCTTTAATCATAGTGTGATTACCGCCCCACTCTTCTACTAAAACATTTTTATCAGCAAGCTGAGACATTATTTTATCTAGATTAGGGTTTGGGATTTTATCAATTTTATTTACAAAAATAATTATAGGAACTTTAGCAAAAATAGCATGATCTATTGCTTCTTCAGTTTGAGGTTTTAAACCATCATCTGCTGCTACAACAAGAATAATAATATCTGTTAAATCAGCTCCCCTTGCTCTCATAGCACTAAATGCTTCATGACCAGGTGTATCAATAAAAGTTATTAAATTATCTTTTCATTTAACTTGATAAGCACCAATATTTTGAGTAATTCTACCATCCTCATTATCTGCTACATTTGTGTTTCTAATACTATCAAGTAATGTAGTTTTACCATGATCTACATGTCCCATAATTGTAATAATAGGAGGTCTTTTTTCAAGATCATCACTTTTATCAATTGAAAGATGATCTAAAAAATTATCCTCATTAATTTGAATTTCTTTTTTAAAGTCATATCCTAACTCAAGACACACTTCACCCATTTGTTCTTCTGTTAAGACACTATTCAAATTTAAAACTTTTCCCTGTATGAAAAAATATTTAATAATTTCAGAACTTGCTCTATTTATTTTTTTAGCAAATTCATTTATTGTTAATGGCTCAACATAAATAAAAACACCATCTTGAATACCAACATCAACTTTTTTTAATTGTGATTTTAAATCATTATTTTTTCTATTATCAGCGTTTTTATTATTATTTTTATTAAATTTACTATTGTTATTTTTTTTCATATGCTAAATCTCCTTGTTAAAAATTTTTTTAAGTTGATCAATCATATTACTATTTGGAGTTATTTTTAGTTTATTAAAAATAATTGAATTAAATTTTTTTAAAGGTATTTTTAAAATATTTTCTTCTTTAAAATATACTGACCTTCCCTTAATTTTACTATCATTAATAAATAAATAATTCATTTTTTTAGAATATGTAATTTTAACTAACTGATTAACTGGGAATTTTTTCTTTGAGATAGAACACATTCTTTGTGGATATACAAAGATATTATTCTTCATAATCATCATCAATATTAATATTATCTAAATCAATATTGTTATCATTTGTATCATCAAAATCGTCTTCACTAACATCAAATTCATCAAGAACATTAATTTTCTTTTTATCTTTTTTGTCCTGACTATTAGTTTGAGATTTATTAGATTTTTGTTTAGAATCTTTTTTAGTTTTCTTCTTTGTAGAAGGTTCTTCATAACTATCAAAAAATTCATCAATTGATTGTGATTCTTTTTGTTGATTTGTCTTAATTGAATCATTATTTTCTATATTATCATCACTCTTGCTTGATGGTATAGAATCAAATGAAAAATCATTCAATATAGTTTTTGTTTTTTTAGTTGTTTTGTTTTTTGATTCTTTAGATACATCAATATTACTAAAACTATCTTCTAATATCTCATATTCATCAGTTGATTCATTTCCACTTACAAAAATAACTTCTTCATCATCGTCATCAACTTTTTTCTTTTTCTTTGAAACTTTTGAACTACTATTTAATAAATTTTCTACATCTTCTTCAGTAACTTTTGAACCCCAATTATCGATTTCTTCAATATCATAATCAAAATCATTAAACCCTTGTGAAGAAGAAGAACTAAATGGTTTAAATTTTGATTTTCCATTGTTAAAATTAACATTATTAGTTTGTCTTTTAACATATGCATTATATTTAGAAGGACTCAAATTAGTTACATCTTCATATTCTATTTGATCTTCAATTGCTAATTTTAATGAAATTACATCAATACTTCATCCAGTTAACATTGACATTAATCTAACATTAATTCCTGATTTACCTATAATTTTTTCAACAACTTCATCTTGACATACAATTGTTACAATTTTATTATTAGGATTATTTTCAGTAGGATCATCAGTTATTTCTAAACCAACTATACTTTCAGGAGAACACATATTCACAATCAATTGTTTAGGATCACTATCATATGCAAAAATATCAATTTTTTCTTTATTAACATGATTTGATACAGCCATTATTCTACTACCAGAACGTCCAACACAAGTACCAACTGGATCAATATTTGGGTCTGTACAAGAAACAGCAATTTTTGTTTTATAACCTGGAACTCTTGCAATCAATTCCATTTTAACAATTCCATCAAAAATTTCTGGAACATTAGCTGCCATTAAATGTTGAATTAATAATGGACTAGTTCTAGAAAGAATAATAGGTCAACTTTTTGACTGTTGTTTAACTTCTTTTATAAGAAAATAATATTTTTGGCCTGGATTTAGTCTTTCATTTGGTATTTGATCAGATTTATTAACTACACCAAAATCATCATTTAATCTAACTTCAGCATTTCTTAAATTATCATTTTTTTCAACTTCAGCATAAACTACTAAATTTTCTTTATCTTTTCACTTTTCATAAATCTTTAAATTTGTTATTTCATTTAATTTTTGCTGAAATATTTGTAAGATATGCATTGCCATTCTTCTTTCAAAATTGCTAATGCTTACATCCATTTCAAAATCATCACCTATTTTTGCATCTTTTTTCAATTTAATAACATCAGATAAATTTATTTCAATATCATCATCAATTTCATCTTCAGATTTTTCAACAACTTTTTTAATTTCAACTAAATTAATTGTTTTTTTAGACAAATTGATTCTTGCTTCAACATTAACATCAGGATTTTCTTTAGAATATGCTTTTTCGATTGATTCTTTTAATAGTTCACTAACATGTTGAGCAGTAATTCCTTTTTCTTCTGCAATTGATTGAATATTATCAAACAATTTTGAGATGTTTATACTCATTTTTAGACTCCTATAAAAATAATAATGAGTAAGATCCTTGAAAAGACCTTACTCACTGTATGCTTAATTATACATAAATTATTTTTTATTTCACACTTTTTTGAACTCTTCACGAACAAATTCTAAAAGTCCTTTTATTTTAGAATAATCAACTCTTGTTGGAGACACCATAACCAATTGTGTCTTATTATCATCAATACCAATATCTGTTGCTGCAAAAACAACATCATCTGATTGACCTAATTCATCACCAAATGTAATTGAAGTTTTACCATCATGAGATTTCTCTTGCTTTAAGGCTATTTGTTCTCAAACAGATGTATTTTCCAACATCACTAAAACTTCTTTTAATTTTTCATGATTATTAAACTCTGGAAAATTAATTAAAGATGATGAACCAACAACATTTGTAATAATTTTATTTTGAATGTTAAAAATTCTTTCTACAACTTCTTGCATAATAAATTCATATGATTGCACTTTCTCTCTAATTAGCTTTTTAACTATATCAAGTCTTTCATTTAATTCACTAATTTTGCAATCAATTAATCTATCATTAAATATTCTTATACAAATAGATAAATCAGATAATACAGATTTATCATTTATTTCAATAATATTTTTAGTTAATTCACCATTAGATAAAATAACAATCATTAATGCTGTATTTTCGCCTATTTTAATTAAATCAACTCTTTTTAGTGAAACATCTTTATTTCTCTCTATTGTTACTAATGGTAATTGCATTGATTCGCTAATGACTTTACAACTCTCATCAATAATTAAATCAATTGATTTTTTCCTATTTTCAAATATTTGTCTCAATTTATATTTAATATTTTCATCAATTAATGATATTGAAAATTCTTTATCATAAAGTTTGTATGCTTTTGTTGATGGAACTCTACCAGATGATGTATGATTTTTTTCAAGAAAACCTAATGTTTCAAGTAAAGCCATTTCATTTCTTACAGTAGCACCTGAAATGTTTTTCATATACTTTTCTATAATAATTTTACTTCCAACAGGTTGTGCTGTTTCAATATATTCTTCAATAATATATTTCAACAACTCTTTTTGTCTATTCGTAATTTCCATAAAAAGCTCCAATAATAAAATAAAATATAAGTTGAATAATTCAACTTATATTTTACAAGAAATCAGATTTTATTTTACATATAAAATTTCTTTAGCTACAGAATTTCTTGTTTTTTTATCTAACAATTTTTCTATAACAAGTAATGAAAACTCTATTGCATAGGCGACAGATTTGCCTGTTATCACATTGCCGCTTGCAACAACACCTTCATCAACATAATTTTTTCCAAGAGATTTTTCAAACCCTGGATAAGCGGTTGCTTTTGAATTACCCAACACACTTAAAATGCCCAAAATAGAAGGCGATGCACACATAGCAAGCAACCATTTATTTTGTTCATTTGCGAATTTTCTTAGTGTTTTTATAAGTTTATCAGAAGAATATTTTTCTTCTAAAAACTTTGTATGACCTCTACCACCTGGCAGATAAATTGCATGAAATTGATCTAAATTTGTTCTTTCAATAATACTATTACAATACATCTTAGCTCCAGACTGTAATATAATTGTATTTTTTTTCTCTACAGAAACCAATTCTACAATTAAACCTGCTCTTCTTCAGAGATCATAAGGCGCCAAGACTTCAATATCTTCACTTTCATTTGCTACCATTATTGCTATTCTTACATTAGAAACAGCAATTTTTTTTTCATTTTCTTCAATTGTCATACAAACCCCACTTAAATTCATACCATAATTATAAACTATATAGTATGTAATTAATAGTTTAGAGGGGTATTTTTTAAAATTCAAAAATCTGTTAAAACAACTTTAAACAGTAATTTATAAAGTAAAAATATAGAAAAATTAACATGTTCTACAAATTTAATAAAATAAAAAACTTATAATCAAAATGAATTATAAGTTTATATTTAAAAAATACTCTAGAATGAGAAAGTTTTTTTATACATATTTTGATAAACAAATGTATTTGTATCAATATTTGAATTATTTAAATCTATAATTCTTGGATTTGGAAAATAAACTGATATTTCCATTATTTTTATATTAACACCTTGATCAAGACTTCCAGTATAAACAATTTTTCCATCAACTGTTGGATTAATTGAAATCACAGGTTGCATATTACTTGGTAGTGATTTAAATCCTTCTCCAATAGTAAACATCATATTTTGAAGTTCTTCTCTTTTGCTTTCTATTAAAATAGGTTTTTTACCAGTGAATGTTCTTTCTTTTCCTCTTTTATTGTGAACTACATAAGTATTAGAATCTGTTGATTCAATAAATGTATACAAAGATTGTATTTGAGCATCAGTTAGTTCATTTCATTTAAATGTCAAATCTAAAGATGGAAGTGAAGGTAAATAATTATAATTTAATCAATTAGAATGAGTTGTGTTTAAACTGCCTGAAAGAGTATATGAAGGAAACAAGAAGGAATAAGAAAAAGATGTAATAAATCCCCAAGGAATAGTATCTAAACCTCAATCTCATCCAAAAACCTTTTCATCATATTCTCTAAACATCTTATCAAAACCTGAAGGCATATTTAATTTAAAATCAACAGTATATGGTATTGTGTAATTAAAAACATAATGATCCAATTCTTGAATTGGTGTTAAATATAAATAATTATTATTAGCACTAAACAACATATCTAAAGAGTCATTTACTCCAAATGTAAAAAAGTAAGGCAATACATCAACACCTAATATAATAGAAATTGGAACATTAGTACCATTAACATCCATATTTGGTGGCAATATATTATAGAATGGTTGCAATTCTAATCTAAACTCTTTTTTAAAGATAAAATTCAATTGATATTTATAAGTTACTTGCTGAGTGCTTTTATTATATGAATACACATCATTATTATCTTGAGTAACAAATTGACTAACTATTTCATAATTTTCTTTAGTAGCTAAAAATTCAGCAAAAGGAATTATTGATGTGTTTAATAAATTTGTAAATTTAGTAATATTAAAATTATTATTGTTTGTATAGATTTGATCAATCATTTTTTCATATCCATCCATACCAAAAATTGGAAGAATATTTTTTAATATACTAGCAACAAAATTCTTATCCTTAAATAATAATTGCAAAGTATTTTCATATGTACCATCTTGATTTTTTGTAAAGGCAAATTTTAAAAAACTAAAAATAGATTTAATTAATTCAGTTTGTGGAAGTAAACCTTGAACTTGTTCATTTAATTCACCAAAAATTGCATCAATTAAATTCAAAATATTAGAATCATTAAATACAAGTTGTGAAATACTTATAAGAATTGCTTGATATTGTGTTGGTATAAAATCACTTTTAATTAAATTTAAAAACATTTCCTTTTTTTCATCAGTCATTGATGGAGAAAGATCTTTTAAAATTTCATTAATTGACTCTATTGGAATACTTGAATCTTTTAAAAATTTTGAAATATAGTTTGTAAAAACTTCTTTTTGCTCATTGAAAATTGTTAATATACCTTTTTCATTAGATAATAAATCTACAACAAATGGAACAAGTGTTTGATCTATTAATTTACTTTCCACTAAAATATTTGCTATAGTTGGAGCAAGTGTTTTAATAGTTTTATCAAGAGATTCATTCTTTACAATTTCTTGCAATATTGGATGAGCATAACCAATGTACTTCAAAATAGATTCTCTAGTTGTTATAAAATGATTTGCAATATCTTGTTTAACTTGTTCAGAAGTTAATTTTTTTAAATCAAATTTGCTTTCATTAATATAATTTTGATTTTCAACAAATATATTTTTTACAAAATAAGGTATTGCATATGATTTTTTTAAATTAAATGCAAAGTCTTTTACATCAAATATTTTATCATCAACTTGAAAAGAAACATTTTCACATAATCACTGCAAATAATTTCTTTTTGTTGAAGCATCATAATTTATTGTATATGTTAATTTTTGCATTGGGGCTTTTATTTTTAATACTCTAGTAGTAAATGGAGTAACAAAAAATTCTTTATTATTTACAACAAAATATCTTGCTAGCTTATTTGTATTTGATATAGTTATTTCAAAATCAATAGAAATACTATCATTTGTAGCATCATAATTAATATTTTCTTTAGTAATACTTAAATCAATTTTTGAATCACTTGATTTATATATTCTTTCCAATAGTGAATAAACATCTAATTTTAAGTAATCTTTATTTGCATTTGTTAAAGCTACAGCAGTAAAAGGATTAAAATATCTTAAAAAGTCTTCTTTATACATATCAAATCCAAATATGTTAGATTCAATTTCTGTGTATTTAATTTTTTTAATATTCAATAAATATTCAGAGATTCTACTATCTAAAATTCCTTTTGAATCATCAAGCTCTGATTGATCCAAATTCAAATCACCACCATTTTGATTATCTTTTGAGTTTATAGAATTTGAACATGAAAAAACTGGAACAACAGCCATTGATAAAAAAGTTAAAATTGAAATAGAAGAAAATAATTTTTTAATAGGTCTCATATATTAATTATTATTTTTAGTTTATAAAAATAATCCCCCTATAAATATATATTTTACCATTTTTGGAAGTGTAATAAAAATTATATCAAACATTATTAACATAAATTACTTTTTTTGTATAACAAAAAGTAATAGTATAGTTATATTAGAAAATAAAAAAGATTGCAAAATATTTTGCAATCTTTTTGTTTTTAATTAATTGTTTTGTAACATTGCTTTTTTGTTTAAAGTTGATTTTACAACAAAGTGAATTGCTGTATATCCAATTGAAACAACTGCTATAATAGCAGGTAAGAATCATGCTCATAAACAAGCTTGATTATTATCTACAATGTTATAAACACCAACAGCTAAAATTGATAAAGCAGTTAAAGTTCATAATATAACCATTAATATTGTACTAATCTTTTTCATTTGTTTGTTCTCCTTTCTTTTATATACCATTTAATATTACACTATAAATTTGATAATTCTGAAGTATATTTTTCCAATACTTCAATTATATTTTTGTGGTGAGTTTCACCATGATCTTTCATTGTATTTTCAAATTTAAAAGACAAAGCAGTTATACAAAAAATTGCAAATGCTTTTTGATCTTGTTCAAATTCCTTACTAACTTGACTAACTGGTGCATGTTGAAATAATTTTGTAAGAATTGGCAAAATCAATTTTTGTTGCATTTTTCTAGTTTCAGTCACTTTTGCATTTTTCACTAATAAATACATTGATTCTTCTAATAAATTTTTATGCTTATGAGAATCTAATAAATTAGGATTATTTTTAAGTTCTTTTAAAAAAAATAATTTATCTTGATATGTAGGATACACATATTGGAAATTATTAATTGCTTTGTCCATATTTAAATTAAATTCTTTTTCTAAATCAGTCATTTTATACCCCTTTCAAAAAATGCTTATTAGCGAAATAGTTACTAATAAGCACTTAATATTAAATGGCGCCCTTGATAGGATTTGAACCTACAACCCTTTGTTCCGAAGACAAATGCTCTACCAATTGAGCTACAAGGACAAAGAGGAAAAAGTATAAAATTCTTTAACCAACTGAACCTTCCATATCCAATTTTACCAAACGATTTAATTCAATTGCATATTCCATTGGTAATTCTTTAGCAAAAGGTTCTAAAAACCCTAATACAATCAAATATTCTGCTTCATCCTTACTTAAACCCTTACTCATTAAATAATATAACTGTTCTTCACTTATGTTTGAAACTTTTGCTTCATGTTCAAGAAAAGAAAGTTTATTTGAAATCATTTCTAATGGTACAGTATCACTTCTTGATATTGAATCCAGAATTAGTGTATCACATTCAACACTAGCATGAGAATGAATTGCATCTTTTGTGATTTTTACTAACCCTCTATATCTTGTGTCACCACCATTCAAAGAAACAGATTTTGATATTATTTTAGATTTAGTATAAGGGGCTAAATGAATCATTTTTGCTCCTGCATCTTGAATAACACCCTTTGAAGCAACTGCAATTGAAATACAATCACTACTTGCATATTTTTCACAAAGAATACTTGAAGGATATTTCATATTAATGCCTGCACCTATATTTCCATCAATTCATGACATATTTGCATGTTCATAAACTTTTGCTCTTTTTGTAACTAAATTTAAGACATTCTTAGATCAATTTTGTATTGTTGTATATCTTAAATTTGCTTTTTTATGTACAAAGCATTCAACAACAGCTGCATGTAAATTATTTTCACTATATATTGGTGCTGTACATCCTTCAACATAATGAACTTTTGCTCCTTCTTCTATTATTATTAATGTTCTTTCAAATTGACCAGTTGCCAATCCATTTATTCTAAAATATGCTTGTAAAGGTTTTTCTAAAATAACATCTTTTGGAACATAAATAAATGATCCTCCAGATCAAACAGCTGTATTTAAAGCTGCATATTTATTATCATTTGAAGAAACTAATTTACCAAAGTATTTTTTAACAAGATCTGGATATTTTAAAACTGCTGTTTCTACATTTGTAAAAATAACACCTTTTTTTTCTAAATCAGATTGCAATTTTTTATAAACTATTTCTGAATCATATTGTGCACTTACACCATTTAAAAATTTAGCTTCAGCTTCTGGGATACCAAGTTTTTTAAAAGTATTTTTAATTTCAACTGGTACTTTCTCTCAATCTTTTTCACTTTTTTTATTTGAACTATTGTAATAAATATAATCATCAAAATTTATGAATTCTAAACTAGGTCCTCATTTTGGATTACTTAATTTTAAAAAATTACGATAGCCTTCTAATCTTATGTCTAACATTCATTTTGGCTCATTTTTAATTTTAGAAATATTTCTAATAACTTCTTCATTAAGACCTTTGTTAAATTTTATTATTGCATTATCTTTATCAGAAAATCCATATTCATATTTTGTATTAATATCTTTCTTTTTTATCATTATCAATCCTTTTTTTAAATTAGTATATTTTTAATTGAATTAACACCAACTAAAGCACATTTTACTCTATTTATTTGATTACCAACATTTTGAAAAATATACAATTCTTTAATTTCTTCTAAATTGTATTCCTCTTGATTAATCATATTGTAATAATTATCTAAAATAGAAATAATTTGATTCTTATTTTTTCCAATAATGATTTCACATAAAATATCAGTAGATGATGTACTTATAGCACATCCAATACCTGAAAATCTAGCATCTACTACAAAATCATTTTCCATTTTTAAATATACTGTAATATTATCAATGCATGAATCTGATTTATGATTATAACTACTATAACCTTTAACTGATTTTATATCATCATTTTCAATTTTATAAATAGGTGATTCATATCTTTCAATAATCATTTGTCTAATAATTATTGGATCATTATTAAATGATGGCATCTATCTCATCTCCTTTTTTATAATTCTTTAAAACATTAAGTAATTTATCTATATCTTCTTTTGTTGTATAAAAATGCATTGACACTCTAACAACATGTTCATAATTTATTATTTCATATGTAAGTTTTGCACATGACAGTCCACTTCTAACAATAATATTTTTTGAACCTAAAAAGCCTGCTAAATCCTGACTAAAAACATTTTCATAAGAAAAAATTGTAATGAAAGAATCTATTCCTTTATTATAAATTTTGATTCCTTTTATTTCTGACAAATTGTCATCTAAATATTTTTTAAGTTTATAAATATTGTCTCTTAAATTACAAAGATCTAATTGATTATAATATTTTAATGCTGCATTTCATCCATATATACCTGCCACATTTGGAGTTCCTGCTTCAAATTTTGAAAAGCCATCATTGGCTTCAAAATGATCTCTTGTTATTACATGATTCATTCCCCCACCAACTACTTGAGAATTAATTTTATTTAATAAAGACTCTTTTACATACATAAAACCAATACCTGTAGGCCCAAACATTTTGTGTGCAGAACCAACAACAACATCTATAGATGAATTTTTAACATCCATTTTAGAATGAGAAAGATATTGTGTGGCATCAACTATTACTATTACATCTGACTTTTTTTCTTTTATTAACTTTGAAAGCTTTTCAGCATCTATTTTTGTTCCAATTAAATTTGTTCCATTTGCAAAAGAAACAATTTTTGTTCTATTAGTTATTTTATTTAAAATATCATGTTCTTCAGGAGAAATATTTTTAATTTTAGAATCTGCAAATATTAATTTAATATTTTTTCTTTCCTTCAGTTTCAGTCATGGCAAAATATTTGAAGCATGTTCAGCATTTGTTATTAAAACTTCATCATTTGCATTTAAATATTCTTCCAATGAATCAGCAATCATATTCAAAGAAAACGTAGCACTTGGAGTAAAAATTATTTCTTTATAATTACCATTAATATATTGAGCTAATAATTTTCTTGTTTCCTCTATGACACTATAAACTTTATATGAAAATAATGAATCAGTATTATGTGGATTTGTACAATCATTATTAATATACTCACTTGTTTTCAAAATAACTTGTTTTGGTTTTAATGAAGTAGCAGCACTATCTAAATAAACCATGTTAGGGTTTTGATTAAATCACTCAAAGTCTTTTCTAATATTACTCATAAAATTACCCTATATCACCAATTTCTTTATAAATTTTATCAATAACTTTTTGTCTATCTTTTTCATTGTCTAATTTATATAAAATAACATTAAAATAGCTAGTTAAAATTAATTTTATTGCATCAGATTTAGATATTCCTTTATTTTGTAAATAATAAATATGAGCAGGATTTAATCTTCCTATTGCTAATGCATGTTTTGCTTTAATATTGTTTGTATTAATTATTAAATTAGGTTTTCCTTCAATTTTTGACTCGTCAGATAAAAGCACACCTTTGATTGATTGTTCACAGTAATTTCCAACAGAATTATCCTTTATAATTGCTTCAAGATCAAAAAGAGTATGAGAATTATCATTATTAACTCCAAAAACTTGACAAGTACTGATAGAATTATTTCCTAAATGATGAATAATTACATTGTATTTTTTATAAAACTTTTTTTTATTTAAAGAGGAAATAATAATATCAACATTTGCATTATTTTCTACATAAACTTCTATTTTTAAATTTGTTTCCTTCTCTAAAGTATCAATTATATATAAATTTGCATTTTTATTACTATTAACTTTGATAGTTTTGTTAAAGTCATGATTTTCTAAAAAAATAATGTTATTCATTATGGTTTACCTATTTCCTTGCTGATTCAACCATATCCATCTTTATAAACTCGTTCTAAAATTTCATAACCACCTATTTTTCCTATTTTTCCGTTATAAATAACAACAACTTTTGTAGGCTTTATTTCTCTAAATAAATTTTCATGATGAGATATTATTAATAATGTTCTATTTTTGTTATGTCACTCTTTAATTTGATTGATAATTATTCTTAATGAATCAACATCTAATCCTGAATCAATTTCATCCAAAATTGCAAAATCTGGATTAGCTAGTTTCATTTGCAAAATTTCACATTTCTTTTTTTCTCCTCCACTAAATCCATGATTTACAAATCTATGCAAAAATTCCCTATTCATTTGTAGTTCACTTAAATTAGTTTCAATTAATTTATAAAATTCAGGTAATGTTATTTTTTTCTCTCTTCTTACATTTATTATTGATTTTAAATAATCAACCATTAAAACACCTGGTATTTCTTCAGAATGCTGAGGCGCCAAAAACAAACCCAACCTTGAAATTTCATCAGTTGAAAGATCACTAATATCTTTATTATCTATTTTTATTTTTCCCTTTGTGATTTCAACCAAATAGTGATGTGTTAGTGATTTGACAAAGGTTGACTTACCGTGTCCATTAGGTCCAATTATTGCAATAATTTCTCCCTGCCCAAATTCAATTGATATATCTTTTAAAATTTCTTTTTCATTTATTGATGCAGATAAATTTTTAATAGTTATTTTTTTCATTTAAAACCCCATAAATAAAAAAAGATACAGCTATTTCTTATATAAAGAAAATATGCTGCATCATATTCTTTGTCTAATATATAATACACTATTTTATTAAATTTAATAAAAAAATAAGAACATATGCTGTTCTTATTTTTAAATTAATTATTTAAATAGTCTGTTATAAACATCTTCATAATTTTCAACTAAAGTTACTTTAATTTTTGAAAGTATTTCTTTTGGAACATCATCTAAATATCTTTCATCCTCTTTTGGCATGAAAATATTATTAGCACCACCTCTAAAAGCAGAAATAGTTTTTTCTTTTACACCACCAATTATTAATACCCTTCCTCTTAAAGTAATTTCTCCAGTCATTGCTACATTACTAGGTATTTTAACATTTTTCAATGAAGATAATATTGCTGTTGTTAATGCTATTCCTGCACTAGGTCCATCTTTAGGAATTCCACCACTTGGAACGTGAACATGTAAATCTATTTTACTGAATAAATCAGGATCTAACCCAAATTTTTCAGCATTAGTTTTTACATAACCTAAAGCTACAGAAACTGATTCTTTCATAGTTTCTTTAAGGTTACCAGTAATTGAAATTTTACCTTTACCTTTAGAATATGTAGCTTCTATTGGGAGTAAATCTCCACCAGTTGAAGTATATGCCATTCCATTTACAACTCCAGGAATTGGATCTTTATCTTTTACTGTATAGTCATACAACTCTTTTTTAAGATAAAATTTCACTTTATCCACTGTAATTTCTTCAGATTTTAATCCTTCTTTTTGCTGTCTAACAACAAATTTACGAGCTATTTGTCTAATTAATCTTTCAGCTTCTCTAACACCAGCTTCTCTAGTATATCTTTTAATAATATATTCAAGAGCACTATCTGTGAATTTTAATTCATCCTTTTTTAAATTTGATTCAGCTAAAACTTTTTTAATTAAGTAATTTTTTGCAATTGATTTTTTCTCATTTTCAGTATATGAACTTAATCTTATAATTTCAAGTCTGTCATGTAGTGGTCCAGGAATGTTTTCCTCATAATTTGCTGTTGCAATAAATAAAACATTAGATAAATCATAATCTTCTTCAATATAATTATCACTAAAATACTTATTTTGTTCTGGGTCTAAAATATCAAGCATTGCACTTGCAGGATCACCTCTATGATCACTTGCTAATTTATCAATTTCATCAAGTAAAAATACTGGATTATTAACTCCTGCTTTGCTCATACTTTTTATAATTCTACCAGGCATTGCACCAATATATGTTTTTCTATGACCTTTAAGTTCGCTTTCGTCTTTCATACCACCAAGCGAAACTTTAACAAATTTCTTTTTCAATGCTTGTGCAATTGATTGTGCAAGAGATGTTTTACCTACACCTGGAGGTCCAACCAAACAAATAATAGATCCTTTAGTATTAGATGATTTCATTCTAATTGCAAGATATTCAATAATTCTTTCTTTCACTTTTTCCAAACCATAATGATTCTCTTCAAGAATTTTTTCAACCTCTGTTAATGATTTAGTATCTTCTGTTTGTTGTCAGTAAGGAAGTTTCATTAATCAATCAACATATGATTTAGTAATTGAATATTCATTAGAATTACTAGCAGATTCCATTTTATTCAATTCAGACAAAATTCTTTTTTTAATATGATCAGGATATTGATTTGTTCTTACTTTCTCTCTAATTGAATCAGCATCATCTTCTTTACTTGTGATATCTCCAAGTTCTTCTTTAATAGCTCTTACTCTTTCTCTCAAATAGAATTCTTTTTGCTGTTTTGACAAATTAGAATTAATTTTTTTTGTTATTGTATTATCAATTTTTTTAGATTCATCATCATCAATAGTTAAAGCCAATATTTTTGTACAAATATAGTTTAAATCATTTGATTCTAAAATCTTTTGTTTGCTATCTAAATCTATTTTAGCTAATCCTGAAATTCAATTTAATGCTAATTCTTTTTTATCATTAGCAACTAATCATTCTTTTAAATTTTGCTCTCTTTTAACAAATTGGTTGTTTAACAAAATTGGTTCATAAGTTTCAATCATTTCGTTTATTAAAGCAATTGTTGATTTATTAAGTGCTTTATTTTTATCAACATCAACATATTCTGCAGTAAAGAACTTTGTTGTATTGTCATTAATTTTTGTAAGTTTAACTTTTTTGATACCAGTAAAAATAACTGTATAAGAACCATCTTCTTGCTTTGCTTGAATATCAACTTTACAAAGAGTACCTACCTTATAAATATCATTTTTCTTAGGTGTATCCAATGCAGGATTTTTTTGAGATACCAAAATGATATTAGTTTTTTTAGATATACAATCATCAATAGCATTCATTGAAATTTGTCTACCAATTTCAACAACTGCTTTTGTTTGTGGGAAAACTATTATTCCTCTAGTTATTAATAAGTTAGTAAAATTATTTTTCTTCATAACACCCCTTTTTTGATATTTCTACATAATTATACACAATTTTTAGCAGATTAACTATACAAGTGATAATTTTAATCGCCTTGTAATATTTTATCTATTTCTCTTCTAGAAAGTTTTTTTTCTTTCTTCAAATTAATTTTATTTTTTTGATTAACTTGTTTTATAAAATTTAAACTAATTTTTTTAGTTTTATTTTTTTGATTTATTTTCTTATAAAAAATAAATGATTTTGATTTATTTAAATTTTGATTATTTTCTAAATCCACTTTTTGTTCTGATAATGGTGATTTAGGTCTAATAACATCAGATTCCAAATGTTCTTTTTGGGAAGATGAATATTTTATTTTATCACCATTTAATTTTTCTTTTGGTTGTAGAAGAGGATTTTGAAACCCTAATCTACTATTTTTTTCAAGGTACTTTTTCATTTCATCACTTTTTGAAATAGCATCTATTGCCTTAGATCTATCAAAAGTTTGATTTTCTACACCATTATCAAATTCTTCTTTTTCTTTGGATGTAATTATACCATCATATTCCATATCAGAAGTAAAGCCATGTTTTCTTGACGTGTAATAAAATGAAATTAGTCCTATAAACCCAATGATGCCAGGGACAAATAAAATCAACCCAAAGATAAAGCCAGTGTAATTTGTACTAATAAACGTTATTGAATTTAATAATGTAAAATAATTTTTTGTCTGAAATAAGTTTCAAAAATAATTATTTGAAATTATATTTTGTCTTTTATATTCTTCTCATGATTTTATTTGTTCTTGTGAAAGAGCATTTAATTTTTGAATTTCTTGATTTAGGGTGTCTATATTTATAGTATCTTTATTAAAAACCAAAGATAACTTATTATTTAAGAATTCTTTTTTATTATTGGAATTATTATATTCATTTAACACTTGATTCATTGAATTGTTAGAACTAAATATAATGTTGTACTCACCTTGCAATATAGAATTAGAATCTGATTTTCCTTTTTCCATATTATATATTTTTTCAAATTTTTGATTCTCTAAGAAATTTGGTAAAAAAGCAAATGTCAATCCAACACCTACAACGGTTGCTACTATACTTGTTGGAATAGAAATATAAAAAAATAGTTTATTCATAAAATACCTTAACTATTATAAAGAATATACAAAAAATTAATTTAAATTAATAAAATAAATATATATCTTGTATGAAAGAATTTTAATACAAGATATATATTAAATCTAGTTAATTATTTTTTATTTAAGAAAAAATCTACTACTTTTCTTTCAACAATAAAAGACTCAAAAATTGACAAGTCATTATTCACATTTTTAAGTATATCTTCTTTTTTCATGTTATACATTTTTGCTGCTTTTTCTAATTCTTCTTGCAATTCTTTTTCAGAAGCTTCAATTTTCTCTAATTCACAAATTTTTAAAATAGCCATAGATATTTTTAAATTTTGTATTGCTGCTTCAGATTGTTGTCTATCATATTCTTCTTTACTAATATTCATCATTTGTAAATATTGATCTATTTTAATTCCATACATAGACATTTGTTGCTCAGTATTTCTAGAAATTTTTGCCTTTTCTCTTTCAATTAAAGCTTGTGGAATATTATCTATTTTTACAATATCTAGAATTGATTTATAAATTTCTGATTTTTGTTGTTGCTCAAATTCGCTTTTATAAGTTTTTGCTAAATTTTCTTTGATATGCTTTTTTAAAGCATCAACTGTTTCAACATCTTTAATTTGTAAAGTTTTTACAAAATTATCATCCATTTTAGATTTTTCTAAAACACTAATAGAATGTATTTTAACTTCAAATTTTGCTGGTTTACCTGCTAATTTTTTTTCATGATATTCCTTTGGAAATGTAACATTAATGTCCTTTTGTTCACCAATAGCCATTCCAACCATTTGATCTTCAAATCCTGGTATAAATTGTCCAGAACCTATAGTAAGTTCATAATTTTTTGCTTCTCCACCTTTAAATGGTTTTCCATCAACAAATCCTTTAAAATCAAAAGTTACTATATCATCCTTTGCAACTCATCCTTTTTCTTTAGGAATAGTCATAGCATTTTTTGCTAAATAATTATCCAGTTGAGTTTTTATATCCTGTTCAGTAACAGTTTTTATTTTTGCTGTCAATTTAATATTTTTATATCCATCAACTTTAACATCTGGATATAATACATAAGAAAAATTTAATTGAAGTTCATCTTGTGAAAGTTTAGCAACATCTACTGATGGTGGCAATTCTAAAATATCATCTTCAATTTTTTTAAATTCAGGAGTTGTTATAACATTCTTAGCAACAACTTGAATAATCTTATCAAGTGCTCTTGAAAAAACATCTTGTAATTTCACTCTTTTTGATGCTACTTCAAAAGGAACATTACCTTTTCTAAAACCTGGAACTTTAATTTCAGAAGCTAAAAATTTTGTAGCTTTTTCTTGTTCTTTGATTCATTCCTTTTTATCAACATCAACTTTAACAACATATGAATTATTACTCTTTTTACATTCAATTATTTTCATATAATTCTCCACAAAATAACTTTAATTATTATATTAAATAAAAGAGTATTATTAGAATTTTTTTATTATTAAAATTTTTTATTATTTAAAATTTGGTCTTTATAGTTAAGAAAAATTTTATTTACAAAATCCAAATATGTATTTTTTGAATCCAATGAATACTTTAATCTTTTTAAAAGATTTTCAACTTCTTTTAAAAATGCTTTTGTTTTATTCATGTTTGGTGTTCTTATCATCTTAGAAATAACATAAATTATTCCACCAGCATTTATTGATAAAATATCTACATGTTCTTTAGTAATTTGAAAATCAAAAAATGAAGTCTTTAAACTAAATCTCTTGTTATTTTTTTCATCTACAATTTTTAAAATTGTTTTATTATGAGCAATAGAATTTCTTAATATATTTAAAAATTTTAAAATATTACAAAATATATCTGGAGATAAATTAAAAGAAAAAGACACTTTATTAAAAATAGACTCATTATAGTGTGTAAATGTTGTCACAAATTCGCCAAATGTCAAAGCAAAAACAAGTTCATCTATGTTATTTGATCTTTTTTTTGCTAAAATATCTTCAACATTGTAAATAATTTTATCTATTTTTTTAGTATTGTTTTTCTTAACATTGTAATATTTTTTATCTAATAAATACTGTGAATCATTTGTGCGAAAATTTTGTTTATAATATCAAATAAAAACTGATTTAAATTCTCTTTCAAGTTTTAACACTCAAGGAAAACAAATATTCTTTAAATCAATATCGAATCAATAAATGGATGCTAAATTACTAATATTATTTGTATTTTTACATAATCACAAAAGATCATTTTTCATTCTTCATAAATTGTGTTTTAAATCTAATTCGTCAAGTTCATATTTTTTATTTTTAAATTCTTTAAATCACATAATATTTATTACCACAATGTTATTGATTATAAAACAAAAATCTAGGATAAAATAAAAAACCCTTAGAGCCATAAATGGTACTCTAAGAACTACATATTTATTTTATCATAACTAAAATTTTTGTAAAATTATTGAAATAAATCTATTTAACATTTTCCTTAATTTTATTTATATATTCTAATATTTCATCAGATATATCATCCCTATTTATAGCACTATCAATAACAGCTTTAACAAATCCTGTTTTTGATCCTAAATCATACTTATGACTAGACAATATTTTTCCATATAATTTTTGTTTTTTTATCAATGTTTGAATTGCAGTTGTTAATTGTATTTCTCCATTTATATCTTCTTTTACTTTTTCAATTTCATCAAATATTTCTGGATTAAAAACATATCTTCCAAAAATTGCATAATTTGAAGGATTTTCACCTATTTTTGGTTTTTCAATAACATTCTTTATTTCAAAGTATTGATTATCAACAATGTTATGAACATCAGTAATTCCATATTTTGATATTTCTTTATCTTCTACTATTTGAACACCCAAAACATTAGACTTAGTTTTTTCAAATAAATCTATACATTCAGCTATTCCATATTTCTTAGTTTTATTATTTATTATTACATCATCACCTAATAAAACAGCAAAGGGTTCATTATTTATAAACAATTTACAAATATGAATAGCATTTCCCAAACCTAATGGTTCTTTTTGTCTAATATAGTATAGATTAACCATGTCAGCAATTGATTTTATTTCATTTTTCTCTTTTATTTTATTTTTTATTTTTAGTCTTTCTTCTAGTTCATAGTTGTAGTCAAAGTGGTCAATTATAGAATTTTTTGAAGATGAAACAACTATTATAATTTCTTCTATTCCTGCTCTAACACATTCTTCTATAATAAACTGAATTGTTGGTTTATCTATTATAGGTAACATTTCTTTTGGAATTGATTTAGTTGCAGGCAAAAAACGTGTTCCAAGCCCAGCTGCTGGAATTATTGCTTTTCTTATTTTCATTTTATTTTACCTCTTATTTTTTTTGGTTTAAGATTTCTTTTATATACTTTAATATTGCTCATTAATGTTAACGGAATGGTGCCAATTAAAGGAAGTACAAATAATATATATCAAATTAAGAAAATGTATCTGTACTCATGAACAAAAATAAATATTATTGGCAAAATAATTGTTGATAATAAAGCTATAAATAATTCTTTTCAATTATATTTAATACAGTCTCATAAATTATATTTTTTCTCATTTTTAGGAGTAATTATAAATTTAGCTTTTTTTCCAAAAATAGATAACAATAAAGTAGATAAAGAACTTACCATCATCGATGGATAAAGTAAGTAATCAAAAAACAATTTTAACAACAATATAAAAAAATTTATTTTACCAAAATAATATATAATATCATTCAGCATAGGTGTTATTGTTAGTATTATTATAAATATCCAAATTAGATATATAAAATTATATTTAAACCCTATTGGATACAAAATTGTAAAGTTTATTAATGTAGCAAATAAAGAAAAAACTGTTAATGATAATGATGTACTAGACATTCATAAATCAATTCTTTGATGAAAAGGAATTTTTAATTTTCAAATTTTTCATCCACCAACTTTTTTAAAAAATTCAAAATTGCCTTGTGTCCATTTTATATTTCTTTTTTTAAAAGCTAAATAATCAATTGGGAACATTTCATCACATAATATTTCTTTTGCAAAAACAGATTTATATCCAGCATTTAATGCACTTAATGTTAATCCTAAATCTTCTGCTACTATCTCAGGAAACCCTCCACTATCCAAATAACACTCTTTTGATATCATTGCTCCATGTCCATTTAATGTGACACTACCAAAATAATTTTTAACACTTATAAATGTTGTTCAAGCACTTACAACACCCTTAGAACCCATAAAATTAAATATGTTTGTAACTCTTTTAGCTTCATGATTTGCTTGAACTATTCCAACACTTTTGTCTTTAAAATAAATAATAGTTTTTTCTATAAAATTGCAAGGAATGATTTCATCACTATCTAATAAAACAAAATAATCATAATCTTTTTTATTTTTTAAAAAATTATTAATATTGCCAGCTTTAAAACCTTTTCTATCTTTTCTTCTAATTACTTTAACATTTCTATGCAGTTGTGCAAATTTATCAATTTCATTTTTAAAGCTTTCTTCATAAGAATCATCTAAAATAAAAGTTTCAAAATTACTATAATTTTGTTTCATGCATGCCAACAATGCTTTGGCATCAAAATCATTACATGTTGTATATAAAATAATTACTTTTTTATTAGTTATATCATTGTCTAAATAATCAATCCTATATTTTTTATTTTTTAAAAAAAAATAATATGTTAGTACAAACATAAAGTCTTTTATACCATTACAATATAAAACATCTATAAAAAATCAATTAATAATTAAAAAAACTTGTGCAACTATAGGCTGCTTAGAATTAAGTGTGTTGTGTCATTGAAAAACTATTAGAAATCAAATAGAAAATAAAGAAATTATTAATCATAAAATAATAATAATTATATATAGTAAACTCTCTCTCTCTCTCTTTGGAACAAAGTATTTGTGATTAAATTTCATGATACCTCTAAAAAATATAAAAAATTTCTACAATTAACTATATGATAACATTAATTAATTATCATATTAAACTAATTTGTGTAATTTAAAATAATTAAAATAAAAAACCTATTATTTATTAAATTAAAATAATAGGTTTTCAAAATTGTTAGACAACTAAATATAAAGTGTGTCAGCAAATTCTTTGCATTGTTTAGAAAAAGAAAATTTAAGTTTAGTTTTTGATTTAAAAACTGTTTTTTCACCTGTTAAAGGGTTAGTTCCCAATCTTGCATCAGTATGACTAATTTTAATCTTGCCTAAATCCAATAATTTGAATTCTCCACATCTATCTAATTCTGAAAATAGTAATTTAGTGTAGTCATCAAAAATATCTCTAATAACACTTTCTGCAATATTAGCATTTCCACTTATTAATTTAAAAATTTCTTTTTTTGTTAATGGTTTAGTATTAGTAATTACTAATTTTTCAACAGATTTTACTCCCATGTGTTTCCTCCAAATTTATTCACACATAAATTGCTAGTTTATATATTATTATAACACTAACATAGACATATATAATTTTATATTAAAATAGTAAAAAAAAGCAAATAAAAATATATATAAATAAAATATATTTTAAATATTTAGCAAAAAATCTTTTTTTATAAAATATAAAGTGTAAAATATTAGGTAATTTGGTAAATAATGTGCTTAAAAACTATAACCTTACAAATGATCACAAAAATATTATTTCAAATTACTATACAACTAATGAATTAGAAGAAAAAACAATTGTATATAATATTTTATTAAGAGCAAGAAGAAACTATATAGGTTCTATAATTTTTTCATCATTATTAATAATTGCTATATTATTGCTTATTATTGGTTATTTAGAAGTTATTGTTGTAAAAATAAATAAAGATCTTTTAAATGAACTAAGATGATATGACAAATATATTATTGCAAATTCAGATGATGGGAATAGTTTATACACTTCATTTTACTCATATTTAGTTGCTTGATGTGCTACAGGTTCTGCTATAATATTTTTTATGTTTTCATTAATGTTCAAAATTGTCTCACATAAAAGCATTATTGAAGTTAAAACAAAGTATAAAAATTATGAAAACATAATAGCATCTAAGAAATTAATTATTATGAGTTATTTTTTTGGAATTGTTGCAGACTCAATTATTTTAGCTTCAATAAATCATCTTATTAATAGGATTTATAATAATGAGTTACTATAAAAAAGTTACAGATTGGGTACTCACTCATCATGCTAGAAGAAGAATTAAAGAAAGAATAGATATATCCAAATTAGAAGATTACCAATTATATCCATATATAGAAGAGTTAATTAAAAACTCAGTAATTGATCAAAAATTTCAAAATGGAGACATTAGATTAATAAATAATCAAGAAAAAATAAGTTTTATTATTAAAGGGAACATAATAAAAACTGTCATAAATCATACAAATAAAAAAAATAGGTATAATTAACCTATTTTTTTTAATTCATATTTTCTCTTAATTTAAATATTTGAGCAGTTGATTGTGATTTATTTCTATCTAATCTCTTTATTGCTTTAAATAATTCTTTAAACATATAAAAATCTTGATTTTCCCTATTTGAAATGTTAACAATTAAATTTAATTTAATTAATTCATCAATTATTAATAAAACATCGCTTATATCATTTATTTCCAAATACTTTTTAAGCATATTTTTATCAAAAGCTAATATTTTAAATAAATTTTTATATGGTTTATTTTCAAGCATTTTTAATACTTTATTTTTTGAAATAATTTCTTCTAATAAACTATAAGTTACAATTGCTTTTGAAACAAAAGCTCTATTTATAATTGCAGCTTGCTTAATAATATCAAAGCACAATCTTGAAAATTTAATAATTTCTTTTGGATCATCATTAACTTCTTGAAATAAATATAAAAATTCATTATGGTTATGATATAGAGGATAACTAATACACAAAGTTGGTGCAAAAAGTAATTTTGTTTTCATTAAATATAAATTTACCAACAAACTTCTATTAACATTTAATACAGGTAATGTTGAATTAAATTTCATATGTAAATAAATAAAAAATCCAACAAAATACAAACCATTATTTGAATAAGTAGAATTAATTAATTTTTCAAAAACTTCTTTTTCGTAATTTGTTAATATATTATATTCACTTACTATATTTTTCTTTTTATCCATTTTTTTATAACAAGGATAATTTAAAAGTTCATCTGAAATATTATCAAACAGTGAATATTTAATAACTGGGTTGTTTTTTCTATAATCAGAAATAAATATTGTTGTATCAAAATTTGCTGAAATTAATTGTTTAACTTTTGTAGTAGCATGGTTTTCATTAGCAAAACCAATAATGACATCAAAAATATTTAAATTAATATTTTCTAATTTATTTGAATATACTATTTCAATTACTTGACTATATTGTCATGCTATATTATGGTATTCAATATTTGAAAAATTAATTTTCAATTCATTTAAATAAGTAAAAATAACACCACATTCATCATATAGTTGTTTATCTGAAACTAAAACATCAGTCATTTTTTTTATAATACTAACCATAATTAACCCTCAACAAACATTATATATTAAGTAAAATTATAAGTCTATTTGATAATAAAAATATAAACCTTTAAAAGGTTTATATTTTATCTAATAGATAAAAATAAAAATTTATTTTCTACTTTACACTTGTAAAAGCTTTTTTGCCCAAATATATAGATTTATCTTTTAATTCATTTTCGATTTCAATTAGTCTATTATATTTAGCAATTCTTTCAGATCTACTCATAGAACCTGTTTTTATCTGACCAGTTCCCATTCCAACAACTATATCAGCTATAGTAGTATCTTCTGTTTCTCCAGACCTGTGTGAAACAACTGCAGTTCAACCAGCATTTTGAGCTAATTTTATAGTTTTAATTGTTTCTGTTAAAGTTCCTATTTGATTAACTTTTATCAATACAGAATTTGCAACATTAGCTTGTATACCACGTTCTGTAATTTCTGGATTTGTACAAAATAAATCATCACCAACAATTTGAATTTTACTACCAAGTCTTGTTACCATTTGATTGAATCCTTCTCAATCATTTTCAGCCAATCCATCTTCGATGGATATGATTGGAAATTCATTGATTTGTTGTTCTCAATAATTTATCATTTCTGTTGATGTTAATGTACCTTCTTCTTTAGAAATGATATTTGCATTAATAGCTTTTTCTAATACATAAACTTTGTTATTTTCATCATACAATTCACTTGAAGCTAAGTCTAATGCTATTGAAACATCATCTCCAGGAATATATCCAGCTTTTTTAATAGCTTCTACCATTAAAGAAAGTGCTTGATTTGCATCTTTTAAATTTGGAGCAAATCCACCTTCATCACCTTTATTTGTATTATAACCATCTGATTTTAAAATGTTTTGTAATGCATGAAAACATTCAGAAGCCATTTGAATTGCTTGTTTAATACTATTTGCTCCAACTGGCATAAACATAAATTCTTGAAAATCTATTGTGTTATCAGCATGTGCTCCACCATTAATAACATTTAACATTGGAACAGGCATAATATAATGAGTTCTTTTTTCTTTTAAAATATTTTCACTAATATATTGATATAGTGGTTTATTTGATAATATTGCTGCTAATTTTACAACTGCTAATGAAACAGACAATATTGCATTTGCTCCTAAATTACCTTTATTGTAAGTTCCATCCAATTGAATCATTAAGTTATCTATTTCTTCTTGATTTCTACAGTCCAATCCAACAATAGCATTTGCAATTATTGTATTGACATTGTTTACAGCTGTTAATACACCTTTACCATTGTATCTATTTTTATCTCCATCTCTTAATTCAACAGCTTCACGTTCACCTGTTGATGCACCTGATGGCACCATAGCTTTAGCATATACTCTATCAGAATACACTTTTGTAGCAACTGTAGGATATCCTCTTGAATCAATTGCTTCATAAGCTTCGATTTTTGTAATAATAAATTTATTTGTCATATATTTCTCCTTATTTTAGTTGAATTATCATTTAATTAATGACTTTGCAGTCATTTCTTTAGGTTGATCAATATCTATATAATCTAATATTGTGGGTGCAATATTAGATAAATTTCCTTTGTTTTGTATCAAACCTATCTTACTATCTGTAACAAGAAATGGAACTTTATTTGTTGTGTGCCTTGTAATAGGCTTATTGTTTTCATCAATCATTTCTTCTGCATTTCCATGATCTGCAGTTATAAATAAAGTTCCACCTAATTTTGATACATTTTCATATAATCGTAATATTTGTTTGTCTAAACACTCTAATGAACTAATTGTTTTTTCATAATTTCCAGTGTGACCAATCATATCTGGATTTGCATAATTTAAAACAATAAAATCATATTCATGAATTATTTCTAATAATTTATTTGTAATTTCAACTGCACTCATATTTGGTGCTAAATCATATGTTGTGACTTTTGGAGATGGAATTAAAATTTTGTCTGTATTTGGTAAATCAATTTCTTCTCCTCCATCAAAAAAGAAAGTAACATGAGCATATTTTTCTGTTTCAGCTATTCTTAATTGTTTTAATCCATTTTCTGAAATAATAGAACCTAAGGTATTTTTAATAACAACTTTAGGATATAAAACACCATGTGGATTAATACCTTCATAATTCATCATTGTAGCAAAATATATATTATTTAATTTTTTTGGACATGAATAATCATATAACTCACTACCAATAAACATATGTGATAGTTGTCTTGCTCTATCAGGTCTGAAGTTTGCAAAAATAATTGCATCATTATCTGAAATATGCACCAACTCATCATTTCTTGTTGCAGGTTCTAAAAACTCATCATATATTTCTTTTTGATATTGAGAATTAACATATTCTAATGGATCTACATAATAATTTTCATTTAATCCCAACAGTGTTTTATAAGCTAATTCAGTTCTATCAAATCTTTTATCCCTGTCCATTGCATAAAACCTTCCAGCAATTGTACCTATTTTGCCATTCAATGTGTTTAGCAATTCAAGAAGTAACTTAATATCTTTTGTTAGTGTTTGAGGGGCAACATCACGTCCATCGCCAAAGATATGTATAATAGGAGTTAATCCATAAGCATTGGCAATTTCAATAATCTTAAATATATGTTCCTGATTTGAATGAACTCCACCATTTGAAAATAAACCCATTACATGAAATTTTGATTTATTTTTAATAGCATGTTTAATAGCAGACAATAATGCTGGATTTGTATCAAAAATCTTATCTTTTATATCTTTATTAATTAGTGATAAACCAGTGTAAACAACTCTACCAGCCCCAATATTTAAATGACCTACTTCTGAATTTCCTATTTGACCAATTGGCAATCCAACACTTTCGCCTGATGCATCAAGATAAATATGTGGAAACATTTTTAGCAAAGATTGATAACATGGCATGCTAGCATTTTTTATAGCATTACCAAACTCATTTTCTCTTTCGCCAAAACCATCTAAAATGGCTAAAACAATTGGTTTTTTACGCATCTTTACCCCCAAGTTCTAGAAGTTCTGCAAAATCAGATCCTTTCAAAGATGCTGATCCAACTAAAAAACCACTAATAGAATTTAATTTTAAAAAATCATTAATATTTTTAGCATTAACAGAACCACCATACAATACTTTTATTGAATTACCAAATTTAGGATTATATAACTCAGAAATAGTTTTTCTGATTTCTTTTATTATTAAATCAACTTCTTCTGGTTTTGGAACAATACCTGTACCAATTGCTCATACTGGTTCATATGCAATAATTACATTTTTTACATCATTATCCATAACAGAATTTAATGCTTTTTTTAATTGATTAATTACTATAGATACAGATATTTTGTTTTGATATTCCAACAATGTTTCCCCAACACATAAAATTGTTGAAAGATCGTTTCTAGATAATGCTAGTACTTTTTTATTAATTTCTTCATCTGTATCATTAAACATTGCTCTTCTTTCTGAATGACCAATAATACTTCCATAAACATTGCAATCCAACAACTGTTTATATGAAATATTACCTGTGTAAGCACCTTCTTCTTTGTAGTGTGCATCTTGTGCATATATTTTAATGTTTTTATTGTTTCTAAAAATATCAACAACTTTACATAAATAAATTGATGGAACAGCTATTCCATATTCAACATTAATATTTGCAGAATCAATAGCCATTTCAAATTCTGATTTAAAAATGTTAATATCAGAAGTTGTTTTATACATTTTTCAATTACCAATAATCATTTTTTTCATAACAACACCTTTCAAATAAAAAATAAGATTTCTAGACACTATTAATTGTAGTAAAAAAGATAATCAATAATCTAAAAAGTTTAAAAACTTAATTAAAATACTAGAACAATAATTTTATTAAAAATTAAACTATTTTCAAAATTCTTCTGACACTATTTTAATTTTTAATGTATTTGCCTTATCCACTTTTGATTGAGTAGCATTTTTACCAGTTATAAGATAATCTGTATTTTTTGTTATAGTTCCACTTACTTTGGCATGATAAACACTTTCAAGAATATTTTTAATTGTATTTCTATTATCATTGAATGATCCTGTGATTACAAAACTTTTATTCATAAATATTAAATTTTCATCTTTAACATTAACATTTGCATATTCATCTATATATGTCATATTTATAGAATATGATAAAAGTTTAGCTACCAATTCAATATTATTAGAATTAGAGAACCATTCAATAATTGATTCAGCCATTTTATCGCCAATTTCAGCCACTTCTTGTATTTCATCCTTTGTTAATTGAGCAATATTTTGTAAAGTTTTAAATCTTCTACATAAAAGTCTTGCAGCAGTATAACCAACATGTTTAATACCTAGACCAAAAATTAATTTTTCAAGAGAGTTTTGTTTTGATTTTTCAATTGCTTTAATTATATTATTAAAAGATTTATCTTTTATTAGTAAATCCTTTGATAATATTTCTTCTTTTTTATCTTTTAATAAATAAATATCACTAATGTCCTTTATTAAATTATTTTCATATAATTTTCTAATAATAGACTCTGATACACCATCTATATTCATAGCATCACGACTACAAAAATGTGTAATCTGCTGAATAATTTTTTCGTGACAATTTTTGTTTATACAATATTGATCTACTTCATTTTCAAATTGTTTCAATAATGAATTACAACTTGGACAATGTGTAGGTTTAATTCATTTTATGCTATTTTCATCTCTATTTTCTAATTTTGAACCCAATATTTTAGGAATAATATCCCCAGCTTTATAAATTTGAACTACATCATTAATTCTAATATCTTTTTCATAAATATATTCAGCATTATGAAGAGTAGCTTTTGAAATTACACTTCCATCCAATTCAATAGGATCAATATTTGCTATAAAATTTATTCTTCCAGTTCTACCAACTGTAACATCAATTGATTTCAATATTGATTCTTTAACATTAGCAGGAAATTTATATGCAATAGCCCATTTGGGAAATTTTGATGTATAACCAAGTTCTTCATAAAAACTAACATTGTTAACTTTTATTACTATACCATCTATGTCATAATCAAAATTATTTCTATTTTCTGTTAAATATTTAACTCTGTCTAATACTTCAAAAATATCTTTACATTTTACAATATCTTTTGATCTTAGAATTCTTTGACTATCTAGTCACTTTAAAATATCAAATTGTTTACTTAAATTAATTTTCTCATTTTCTGGGACATAATAAAAAAATCCTTTTAAGTTTCTATTTGCTGTAACTGTAGTATCTAAATTTCTTAATGATCCACTTGCAGCATTTCTTGCATTTGCAAATTTTTTAACAGTATTTGGATCATTATTAATCTTTTGAAAACTTTCTTTATCTAGAAAAATTTCACCTCTAATTTCTAATTCACCATCATAATCTATTGTTAGAGGAATTGTTCTAATAGTTTTGACATTTTCTGTAACATCTTCTCCAGTCAAACCATCTCCTCTTGTAATAGCTTTATAAAAAAACTTATTTTTATAAATTAATGAGATGCTTAAACCATCAATTTTAGGTTCTACAACATATTCTATATCACTTATACCAAGCTCTTTTTTTATATCGGTATCAAATTTAATTAAATCATTCTCATCAAAAGCATTGCTTAATGAAAGCATTGGTATTTTATGCTTAACCTTATTAAATTTTTCAGAAATAAATCCACCAACTCTTTTTGTGGGCGAATCAAATCTAATGAATTCAGGAAAATTATTCTCATATTTTTTCAATTGGTTCAATAATTGATCATATTCATAATCACTTACTGTTGGTTCTTCTAATGCATAATATTCATATTCATATTGTTTCAATTGTTTAACCAATTGATCCATCTTATTTTTTATCTCTTTTTTTGATTCATCATTCATACTATTTCCTTTTTTTCTAAATTAAATTAAATACCATAGGCATTACAACAAGAAATATAGAAGTAATGCAATACATACTATATAAAATTTTATTTAAATTATATTTAAAAAATAATTTAGATTTACTTAAAAAATATTTTTTGTCTTCATATAGAACTTGTTTATTATTAAAATCTATTTTTAATGAATTTCTAAATAAAAATAAATAAACTATTAAAAATAAAATTAAAAAGAAAATATAATAATCAATTTCATAAATAGTATTAACATAATACAACAATGAAATAAATAGTGGATTGTAAATTAAAATTACAGACATAGATATCAAATATGCTGGCACATATGATTTAATAATTAATTGAAATTTGAAAATAAAATAAACATAAGAAAAAATAACAAGTATACCATAGAAAACATAATATAAGTAAAGCATCACTTGCTGATAGACAATATTATTAGATGATCTGAAACTAATTTTAAAAATATTAATGTCAAAATAGTATGAGTTTTTAAAAAATAACACTAGTATAGTTGTTAAAATTATTGCAAAAACAAAAATAATAATATATCGAATTTTATTATTCAAAAAATTTTCTATTTTGTAAATATACTCATAATAATTTACATTTTTTCTAAGAATATAATAAATAGATATAAATAAAATAAATACTACAAAAACAATTATTGGAACATATATTGGCTGAGTTAAAATAGATAAAGTAGAGGGTATCAATAGATATATTGTTGCCCTTAATATATTATCTAAACCAAAATTGTTTTTCATTGAATAATTACTCATTATAAACAAAACATGAATTAACAAAAGATATGCAAAATTATTGGAATTAATAATGACCAAATAAAGTGCAAGAATATTATAGATAAAATAATTATTTTTATAATTTATTTCTTTATATTTTGTAACCAAAAAATGAATTGCAAAAAACAATCCTAAAAACAACAATGAATAATTATTATAGTTGTTTGAACTATTGCTAAAAATTATTGTTGATAAAATAGAAGTTAAAAGTAATGTAGAAATAAATCTTTTTATATTAAAAACATAATTATTTTTTGTAAAACTAAAAATTAAGAATGCAAGAATAAAAGCAATAAATATTGGTAATGAATACTTGCTATAGTACATTCTTTCAACATGATAAAAATCAAATAAATTATCAATAAAAAAATTAAATAATGAACTATTTTTTACTATTTTGTCATTTTTAGAAACAAAACTATCAACAATGTTGGAATGGAAAAAAAATAAAGTAAAAATAATAGCTATGATTAAAAAAATGCTTAATAAAGTAATAATCTTTACTTTTTCAACAAAAAAACCAATTAGCATTATTTTGTAATTAAAAAAATATAAAATTGTCAAAAAAATTTGTATGGATAAAATAAAATATAAATAATAAGGTCTAATATTAGTAACATAATAAAAAGGTATGGATAAAAAACCAATTATAGATACAAGAGAAAATCATCCTGCTACAATAGAATATGATGTTGATAAAGTTTTATATCAATTGGAATATATTTTCCCAATACAATATGAATTTATAAAAAATAGTATTGGCAATATAATCAATCATAAAATTTGCATATTTTTCCTTAATTTAGACACAAAAATAAGATTCTATAAATACTAGAATCTTATTTTAAATTAGTTTAATATTTATTTTCATTACCTATAAAACTATTTGTTACTAATGATACACCTCTTGATGTACCAATTCTATCAGCACCAGCCTCAATAAACTTTTCAAGATCTTGGCTAGTAGAAATTCCACCTGCTGCTTTAATCAATTTTTTATTTCCTATAATTTTTTTAAACAATTGAATGTCTTCAATTGTTGCCCCTGTTTTTGCAAAACCTGTAGATGTTTTAATAAAATCAGCATCACTTTTTAATATCAATTCACAAGCAAAAACTTTTTCCTCTTCAGATAATAAACATGTTTCCACAATAACTTTTAATGGTTTATTATCACATGAACTTTTTACTTGATTAATTTCCAATAAACAATAATCAAAATATTTTCCTTTTAATTTTGGAACATTAATAACCATATCAATTTCATCAGCACCAAGTCTTATAGCTTCAGTAGTTTCAAAAATTTTAGTTGAAGTTGTGTTTTGCCCTAAAGGAAACCCAACAACAGCACAAACTTTTACTTCAGAACCTTCTAAACATTTCTTTGCCAAACTAATGTTACATGGGTTAACACAAACAGAATAAAATTTATATTTTTTTGCTTGGTCACATAAAGTAATTATTTGTTCACTAGTAGCATCTTGTCCTAAATATGTATGATCAATATATTTAGCATATTTTAAATAATCCATAAGAAATTTCCTTTAAATTTTCATTTATCATTTATATAATTCTAATATTTTTTATTCAATATTTTTATTAATTTTTAATTTATAAAAAAATATGAGAAACATTTTTTATTTCTCATATTATATTAATTAATTGAACTTGCAATTGTAAGTTTACCATCAATACCTTTTATACGTGTAATTGTAATTAAACCACTTGCATCACAAGATTTAATTTCTTGAAGAATTTTTGGCACTTCAATAAACATACAAATTATTTCAATATTTTTTTGCTCAGTTAAACTATATCCACCTGTTGTGTTATTGATTGTTAATGAGTGATTAAAATTTTTTGAATATAAATGATTTCTAATTTTATAAACTTTTGAACTATAAATAGTAATTTTAACAACTTTATCTTTAGGAAATAAATTCCCAATCATTGTAGATAAAGTTATTGCATAAATAATTCCTGTAAATAAATTCTGTGAAAAGAAATATTCATATCCTGAATATGCTTGTGGATTAACTACAACAGCTGAGATATAAGATCCTAACATTGTTGTTATAAATACTGAAGCAACATTAAATGCTAATAATACAGGACCTAGTGATTTGTTCTTTTTATATGCAAAATAAAAAGATATAAAATCTAAACCTCCTGTGCTTCCTCCTACAGCTATAATCATTGAAAAAGCAAATCCATTTATAAGTCCAGCTCCAAGAGTGTATAAAACCATTGGTATAAATTTTGGAGCATCTGTAACAAGTGTTGAATTAGTTTCTTTAAAAATAAATGTTAATATACTAACACCATTATTATATAATTCTGTATGTTTTTCAACCAATATTGGTACTCCATTTTGAACTTGTTGAATAATTGATAATTCAGTTGGTCTAGTATCTCCAAATATAAACAATTCATTTACATTAGGAATCAAATTTATCAATAAAGGGATAACATTGGATATAACAACAGGAATTGTTGAAATTATTGTAAAATTTTTACCTATTTTTTTATATGAAAAAATAATTAAAGGAATATTTACTAATAAATACATTCCATAAAACATTAAGTTATAAATCATGTTTATGGTTGAATGATTAATACTATCACCTATACCATTTTTAATTAATAACACTCTTGAAATTCTAGCAATTCCCTGAAAAATACCTGACATACCAGTTATTACAACACCTGTATTTTGAACAAATATAACTGATACTAAACTCATAATTAAACCGACAATACAAGCTATACCAATTCTTCATGGCATATCATTTCTACTATAAAAAATTGAGAACAAACCAATTGTAGATTTAAAACTTGTTAAAACATATTTTACTTCTTTTTTAGATTTACTTAATTTTATAGCCTTTTTTTCAATTAATTCTTTTTCTAACTGCTTTTGCTTTTTAGATTTAAATAAATTTTTGAATCTTTCTCTATAAGATAAATCGGATTTTAACTCTGATTTAATTTGAGCAATTTTTCTTTTTAATTCAACATCAGTAGAACTAATTGCTTGTAAAGTAATTTCTCCATCCTCAACTGATGTATTTTCTTTAGTTTCCACAGATGATTTTGATGCTTCTTGCTTGTCTTCTTGTTTTTCAAGTGTTGATAAATCAATTTCTTTTAATTTTGCTTTTAATTCATCAATTTCTTGTTTTTCTTTTTCAGTTAATTCTTCATTAGTGTTTTTAGTTTCAACTTTTTTTTCTTCTACAATTTGTTCTTCTTTTATATCTTTAGTTTCATCTAATGATAAGGTTTTTACTTCATCATCAGAATCACTTATATCTTCTTTTGATAAATTAATGTTTATTTTTAATTTGTCATCTTGCAAATCATTAGCATTTTTTAAATCATCTTTTTTATTTAATGATTGTTCATTATTTACATCATCTACTTTATTATCATCCAATGACGCTTTTTTTATTTCATCTTTATCTTTTGCTTTTTTTTCTGCTTTTTTTGACATAATAACTTACCAAAATGAATTTTATAACTAATAAATTCTATCACACTTAACATTTATATAAACAATCATTCAAAAATAAATGTAGTTTATTAATAACAATAAATATTTATTTAAATTTAAACATAAATTATTCATTGATATTTGGTTTAACGAATTTTTCATATGCAATCCTAGCTGCTTCATTTTCGGCTTTTTTTCTTGTTGAACCAAAACCTGTTCCATATTTTATATCACCAAAATATAAGGTTGATTTAAAATTGCCATTACCATCATCTTCTTTAGTGTAATGTATTTTGCCTTTTGATTTTGTACTAGACATATTTTTTTGTAATAATTCTTGAATTTTTGTTTTGTAATCAAAAGTATCCTGTAAATCATTGTTGTTGTAATACTTAATAATAGTATTCTTTAAAATTTCATAAACTTTTGATTCACCTTGGTCCAAATATATTGCACCCATTAGTGATTCAAATAAATCTTCTCTAATTTTATTTGTTTCAGTTAAAGCATTAACACCTCTGCCTAAAAAAGCATGATCAATTAAACTTAATTCATCACTTGCTCTTTTTAGTGTTATTCCATTTACAATTGCTTTTCTTATTTCTGTCATACTTTTTTCATCAAATTTTAAATAAAATAAATAACAAGATACTATTTTAGAAATAATAACATCTCCAAGAAATTCAAGTCTTTGATAAGTAAAGCCCAATTTATGTTCATTATTATATGAATTATGTGTCATTGCTTCTACATATAAACTTTTATTATTAGCATTTATATTTAATTTTTTTAGTAAAGTAAGAATTTTTTGTCATTGATAATTTCCTAAATTCATACTAGTTAAATTTCTCCTTGAAATCATTTATTATGTTTGATTTAACAGTGTCTCTTAACATTCTTAAAGAACTATAAAATTGTTTATAATCAGCACTACCATGTGTTTTTAATGCAATCTTTTGTAAACCTACAACAAATGCTCCTGCATTATTTTTATAATCAAATTTCTTTTTCAAAGATAATAAAGCACACATAGATAAAACAAAACCTAAAAAATTTCATGGTTTTTTAAACTCATCTTTTAATGCATTACTAATTGATTTTGCTGTACCTTCTAAAGTTTTTAAAGTTATATTTCCTGTAAATCCATCTGCAATTGCAACATCTACAATTTCTTCTAATAAATATCTTGGTTCAATAAAACCAACATAATTTATTTCCTTAGTATTCTTTAAAATTTTATTTGCTTCAATTAAATAATCTAATCCTTTTTGATCTTCTGTTCCTAAATTTATTAAACCTATTTTTGGATTTTTAATCTTTCTAACTTTTTTATTATACAAGTCAGCCATAATAGCAAAATCTACAAGATCATTTTGATTAACAATTTTATTTGCACCACAATCAAGCATATTGAATCCCTTTTTATAACGAGTAGGAATTCAAGGCATAAAAGCAACTTTTGAAATTTTATTAAATCTTTTTAGTAACATATAAGTAATAGCAACATAACATGAAGTATTGCCTGCAGATAAAACACCATCAGCTTTGTCATTAGCAACCAATTCAACTGCTTTATACATTGATGATTCTTTTTTATTTCTTATAAATAAAGGATTATCATCCATTTTAATTTCATCTTTTGCATCAAGAATCTCAAATTCATCATTTTTTTTTAAATGCTTTATTATCGATTCTTTTTTTCCAACCAAAATTATAGTTACATCTTTATTTTTTCTAACAAAGTCTCTGCATGCTTTTATTGCTTCATCAATTGGATTTTCAAAACCCATTACATCAACTGCTAAAACCATAAAACCTCTATTTTAATTAAAATTTCAAAAATAATTTTTATGCCTATTAATTTTACTACACATATGTAGTATATACAAAAGTAAATAAAAAAGTAGCATAGTTATTATGCTACTTTATTGTATGTTGCTAAGCCAACATTAATTTAAAAGCCATTAAAGCTTGTTGGTTAGCATTCCCTTGATCTCCTTGAGATGATGAAGATCATCCTCCTGGAAGTCAATTAAGATCACCAAATAATAACACTGCACCAATAATTAAAGCAAGTGCTGAAATTGTTGGAATAATACAAGTTAAAAATTTGATTAATTGTCCAAAAAATGGAATTTTCTTAAGTGGGAAATATAATGCAGTATATGCCAATAAAATAGCACCACCTGCTAAAAACAGTTGTAAACCGATTACTCTAACTTTTTCATCGGTTGGAACACTATTAATTCATTTTTCAATTTGATTGTTCAATCATGACACTCCAGGAATTCTTTGTACTCATTCCCATCCTCCATGATATATACCAAAGAAACTGATAGTATATAGAATCCATAAGATTGCTAATGCTAAGAAGAATAGTGTGAAAATTAATTTAAATATAAATTTCATTATTATCCTCAGTTCAATTTTTAAAGTACTTTTATTATATTATTTGTATAAAATACTACTAAATGAAAAATCATTTAGTAGTATAATGCTAAACCAAAAAATTAAAAATTCAAGAAAATTAATAATAGTCCAACCACAACACCTGAAAATGACAAAGAGTAAAAGGCTATATTTAATGTGTACATTAATTTTCTTGGAGTTCTTATAAAGTAAAGAAAGACCATAAGCATTGAATAAAATATTGCTAATCCCACACCGCCAAACAATGCCACTGCTCCATATTGTTTAGTATTATCAGGAGTATTTACAAATAAATTTTGAATTGTTTCAAATCCTGATACAGGAATCTTATTTAAACTAATTAAAAGAATTATTAATCAAGCAATTAACAAAACTGATAAACAGCATTCAATTAATATTGTTTTTACCAAAGATTTCATTTTTTATCCTTATTTATTAATAGACATAGACTATATTAATGATATTTTAAATCAGAGAATAAGTCAATTTTTAGTACAAAAAAATAAATTAGTAATTAATACTAATTTATTTCTCCTATTTATTTAACATTACAGAATGAACAAGTTTTTTAAATTCTTCTGGATGATGAATTGCTAATTCAGAAAGCATTTTTCTATTAATTTCAATTTTTTTAGATTTTAGTTGAGCCATAAAACTTGAATATGTATATCCTAATGCTCTTACTGAAACATTAATTCTATTAATTCATAATTTTCTAAAATCTCTTTTTTTGTTTTTTCTATCTCTATAAGCATATTGACTAGCTTTTATTACAGTTTGCTTTGCATTTCTATAAGAGCTATGATTAACACCTCAAGTTCCTTCAGCTTTTTTTAATCATCTCTTTCTACGTTGTCTTGTAGTTGATCCTGATGTAGTTCTCATTGTTAACTCCTAATATATTAAAGTAATTGATCATATCTTTTTTTATCTGCACTACTCACTAAAGTGTCTTTTCTTGAATGACGTTTTTGTTTAGTAGTTTTATTATGTGCTAAATGAGATCTGTATGCATGTTTTCTTTTTATCTCACCACTGTTTGTTCTACTCATTCTTTTAGAAACAGATTTTTTTGTTTTTTGTTTAACCTTCATAAAACGCTCCTATTTTTTACCTTTATTGGCAATTAAAAAAGATTCATATTGAACATTGCTAACTTTTTTCAATGGAGATTGAACAACTGCTTTATCTTCTAGTAAAGAAATAAACTTATTGTAAACTTCTTCTATTTGATCAATCTTTGTTCCAATTCTTCCATATGCTAAAACAACAAATCTAATTCTATAACCACTCTCAAGTCACTTTTTTGCATTATCAACTCTAACCATTAAATCATGCAATCCTATTTGAGGTTTAACTTTAATTTCTTTATTTTTTGTTTGCACTTGAGTCTTTTTGTTTTCCTTAGATTTTTTCTTTTGGTCATATACAAATTTACCAAAATCAATTATTTTAGCTGTTGGTTTATCACCAGATGAAAACAATACAAGATCTTTTGAATGTTGTCTTGCTAATTCTAGAGCCTCTTGTTTAGACATTTCACCAAGTTTATTTCCGTTTTCATCAATAACTAACAATGTTTTTTCTCTAATGTCTTCATTTAATACAAATTTATTTTTCATAAACTTCCTTAAAATATTTTGTACAAAGAAAATATGCTTCTTTATGTGCTGCATAAAAAAGCATATCAATAGATAATAAACAACTTAAATTTGTTTGATTATTAAGCATTAACCTATCTCAAATAATTATTTATTGAAATCAGGTGAGTTACTATTAACTACTTTCTTTATACAAGGTTAATTATAACAAAAATTTAATAGATAAATAATTTTATTAACTACATTCTCATTAAATTACTTATTTCTTTTTTAAAAATTTCATATGTAGATTGTGCTTCTTCTAAATCATTGCCATAAACATTATAATAAATTTTAAATTTAGGCTCAGTTCCTGATTTTCTAAATTTAATTCACATTCCGCTTTCCATATTTCATTCCAAAGCCTCTGCTTCAGAATTTCATCTATTACTTAAAACCTTTATTCCACCTACTTCAGGATTTTTAATACTTGCTAATTGGCTTAATTTTTCATCCATGTCATTTTGTCAATTCATTGATTGAAATGTATAAGAAATTGTTCCACCAGCTCAATATCCATATTTTGGATATATTTCTTTTTCTAATAAATCAACTAATGTCATTGATTTTTCTTTATATAAATCATATATTTCTAAAGCAAGTGCTGCTGCTTGAAAACTATCTTTATCTCTATTTATTGTTGAATTTAAAGAACCAATAGCTTCTTCAAAAGCAACTACTAACTCACCAGTATTAATTTTTTCATTAATTAAATTTCCATGTCATTTAAATCCTGTCCCCACTCTATTTATTAATGCATTATGAGTTCTAGCAATTGAATCAATTAAATAAGTTGAGACATATGTTGATACTATATATGGTTTCTTTTGAAAATCTTTATTTGTTAATACATAATGTGCAAATATTATTCCCATTTCATTACCAGTTAAGTATCTTCATGCTCCATTATGTTTTATAGCAACAGCTAATCTATCAGCATCAGGATCAACTCCTAACATAATATCTGCTCCAACTCTAAACGCATATTTTTCAGATAATTCAAAAGAACTTGGGTCTTCTGGATTAGAACATTTTGAAAAAGTAAAATTTGCATCAGGTACACATTGTTGTTTAACACTCACAACATTTAAATATCCTAATGAACTTAAAAATTGTGGCATTAATTGTGATGCTGTACCATGATGAGCTGTAAACACAATAGGGTATTCTTTTCTTTTTGAAATGTCTGTGTGAATTAGACAACTACGTGCATCTATAAAATAATCTTTTATTACAGAATCTGAAAGATATTGAATTAAATCTTGATTATATTTGTATTCATTATTTAAAATAGTCTCAGATTGAGGCATATTTTGTTCAATAATTTTTGCCTCATCAGGAAGAATTTGGGCACCAGTTTCATTATATGCTTTAAAACCCAAATAATTTTTTGGATTATGGCTGGCTGTAACAACAATTCCACCATCAAAACCATAATGATTAATAGCATAAGAAACAATTGGCGTTGGAATTAATTTATTATTGTTAAATAAATAAACTTCAATACCAAAACTTGTCAAAACTCTTGCACAAATAATGGAAAACATATCAGCATTTGTTCTATTATCATGTCCAATAACAACTTTTGGATTTTCACTATTTTTAGACAAAATGTATTGAGCATATCCATGACTTATTTGTTGATAAGTAAAAGCGTTCATTCTATTTGTACCTGGACCCATTATTTGTCTTATGCCTGCTGTACCAAATTTCATTTTATTTGGATTAAAGGCATCTTCAATTTCTTTTTTATTCATCTTTATAATATATTCTTTAGATAAAGTTGAAATTTTACTTGATTTAATTCATAAATTAGAAATTGCATTCATAAAAAATACCTCTCATTAACTTAAATAACTTCTTTTTTTGTAAAACGATTTAATAAAATTTGTGCAATCGTGAATTCTCTATAATCTCCATCTGGATTGAAAACATATATTTTTGTATTATCATTTTGCATAAATTCACTCATAAATTGTCTACAATTACCACATGGCATTCCAAAATTATAAGATTTTGTTAAAACATATAATGTATCAATTTCTTTTTCTCCATAACTTATTGCTGTTGCAATCGCACTTCTTTCAGCACAATTACCTGATGGAAAAGCTGCATTTTCAATATTAACACCATAATAATATTTATTATTTGCTTTAGCTATTGCACTCACATAAAAATTTGAATATGGACAATATGAATTATTTTTTAGTTCCAATAATTTTTTAAAAATAGCTTTCATATTCATATTATTTTCTTTCATAATTATTCAATTACCCCTATAATATTTTTTTCTTCTTTTAACTTCTTTTTATTATAAATTATATTATTGTTTAAACGTGAGATAATATCACTTGTGATTGGTAAAGAACTATAAATAGTTATAATCGGTTTACCTTTTTCAACATATTCATTAAAAGTTTTATTTAAATAAATGCCAGACAAAAAATCTAATTTTTCTTCTTTATTTTTTCTTCCAGCTTTCAAATCAATTAGAACTAATCCAAATTCCTTATTTGATTTAAAATCAATATATCCATCTTCTTTTGCAACAATCACATCGGTATATTTTGTCTTATATAAGTCATTGATATTGTCAAAATCATATGTACTTTTTTGAGATTTTGCTCATTCTTTAAATTTTTTATATGCATCTTTTGAAGATATTTTTTCATCTATCATTTTATATGCTTGATCTTTACTATTAGCAATTTTATTATCAATTAATATATCTGATGCAAATTCATAAATAATTTCTTTTAAATGAGTGCTTTCAAAATTTCCTAATAAAAAATTAATTGTCTCTTTAACTTCAATTAAGTTTCCCAAGCACCTTCCCAGTGGTTTATTCATGTTTGTTAAGTGAACAATCACTTTTTTGTTAAATCTTTTTCCTATATTTATACACATTTTACTAAATTTTTTAGCATCAACTAAACTATTGAAAAAAGATCCATCACCCACTTTAACATCTAAATAAATTCTTTCTGCATTAGTTGCGAGTTTTTTTGACATTATTGATGATGCCATTAATGAAAGATTATTTACCGTTCCTGACGTATCTCTAATTGCATAAATAATTTTGTCACTTGGAGCTATTTTATCACTTTGTGCAATAATAAAAATATTATTTTTCTTTAATATTTCTAAATATTCTTTGATAGGAAAAACTGTTTTTGCACCAAAGGACTCGATTTTATCAACTGTACCTCCAGTATATCCAAGACCTCTTCCTGACATTTTTGCAACTTTTAAATTAAAAGAAGCAAGCAACGGTGCTAATATTAATGTTACTTTATCACCAATTCCCCCTGTTGAATGTTTATCAATAATTGGACCATCTATATCTTTATAATTTAGTACTTCACCATTAAAAGTCATTGCTTTTGTTAAATAATAAGTTTCATCATCATTTAATCCATTTAGATAAATAGCCATTAAAAATGCTGATATTTGATAATCTTTAATTGATTTATCTAAAATTCCTTTGATAAACAAATCAAATTCCTTTTCACTTATAATTTGTTTATCTCTTTTTTTTATTATTAAGTCTACTACTGTCATATAAAACCTATTTATATTTTTTTGATAATTCTCATGCAGATTCAAGTGCTAATTTTACCATGTTAACAAATTTTGTTTGTCTATCTTCAGCACTCATTGATTCATGAGTAACTAATGAATCACTACATGTTAGTATAGTTGCAGCTTTTTTATTAAGTTTAATTGCATTAGCAAATAAAGCAAAAGACTCCATTTCTACAACATCAGCATTTGTCTTCTTAACTAATTCTTCAACAGTACGAACGCCATAAAAAACATCACTACTATGAACAACTGATTCCTTTATTGATATATTATTGTTTCTAGCAACATCAACAATTGCTGTATTAATTTCTAATGATGGTAATAAAGTACTATTATTTGTTGGAACATTAATTAATTCTGCATAAGTTGATTCACTGTATGCAGATTTTGTTAAAATTAAATCTCCAACTTTTACATCTCTTGTATAAGAACCAGCACTACCTATTCTTATAATCACTTCAACATCAAAAAAATTAAATAATTCATATGAATAAATTCCAATTGATGGAATTCCCATACCATGCCCCATAACACTTATTTTTATTCCTTTGTAATTTCCTGTAAATGCATACATTCCTCTAACATCATTTACTAATTGATATGATTCTAAAAAATTCTCTGCAATCCATTTAGCTCTTAATGGATCTCCTGGCATTAATACAATTTTTGCAAAATCACCTTTTTTTGCTTTTATATGTGGAGTCATAAAATACCTCTATAATTTTTATATAGTATTATTTTAAAGGGTTTAATTAATAATTATTAATTTATTATTTTAGAAATGGAATAAAAATGTTTAGAACAAAAAAAAGAGCAAAAGAAATTGAACATATTTGTAAATTATCTTTAATTAGGAAATCTACAAAAATTTATAAAAATAAACTTTATATTGATAATGAAATTGTTTATGTAGAAACAATTAAAATAAAAAATAAATTACAAATCATAAATGAATTAGCGCCGATTCATAATTGAATAAATAATAGAGTTTATTTATTGGAAAGAACAAACAATATTTCAACACATATGTTTAAAAGTGCAGTTGACATAATTGTATGTGATATTAGATTTAATGTTCTTGAAACTCATAGAAATGTATTAAAAAATTCAAATATTAAATGCCATGAAAAAGCATTCAATATTTGAATTGCAAAAGTAGGATTTATAGATTTTTATAATATAAAAGAAAATGGATATATTGCACTAAAAGCATATTCTTTATAAAATTACTTTTTCACATCTTATACAAATTTCTTTTTCTTGTTTTGACATTTTATCTTTATGATAATAATTTCAACATCTATCACATTTAATAAATTTAGAGTTTTTGATTTTAATATTTGATTCACCTTTTGATTTTAATGATGAAGTAAATTCAGCTACATTTAAATATCTTGCCATTGTTACATCATCAAATGGCATTTTATCAGTAGATGTTATATTTACAATTGCTTCACCATTGTGTGAAATAATTTTTTCTGTTCTAGCAAATTCAAGTTTTGAAAATACTTCATTTTTTATTTTAAAAAATTGATTCCATAATTCCATATTGACTCTATTTTTAACATCAATTTTAAAATTTGGAAAGTCTTCTAAATGAACAGATTTTTCTTTATTTTTCTTTTCGAAATAAGTATAAACTTCTTCACAAGTATGGGGGATAATAGGAGCAAGCATTCTTAAATAATTATCTAACAAAATATGCATTGTACCTTGAATTGCAATTCTTTCAGAATTGTCTTTTTTTTCACAATACAAAATGTCTTTTATATAATCAAAATATCAACTTGATAAATCAGAAATATTTTTATTTATAAGTTTTATTACTGCTTTATAATTAAATTTTTCATAATAAGATTGTACTTCTTTTACAGTTTCCATTAAAAGCGTTTGCACATAATAATCTGCTTGACTATACTTAATTCCTTTAAATTTTTTTAAGTCAAAATCGCTTAAATTTCCTAATATAAATTTAAATAATGTATTTCTTATTCTTCTATAAACTTCAGCTGATTGGTTCAATATTTCTTTTGAAATTCTAACATCTTCTAAAAAATCAGATGAAGCAACTCAAATTCTTAAAACATCTGCTCCAAGTTCTTTACAAATTGTCATTGGATCAATTCCATTACCAGCTGATTTTGACATTTTATTACCATTTTCATCAAGCACAAATCCATGTGTCAAAAGTGTTTTATATGGCGCTTCATTATTTACAGCAACACTTGTAATTACTGATGAATTAAATCAACCTCTAAATTGATCTTTTCCTTCAAAATACAAATCTGCTGGAAAAGGTAATTTATTTTCTTTAAGAACACTATAACTTGTACCAGAATCAAATCAAACATCCATTATATCTGTTTCTTTAATGTATTTTTTAGAGGAACTATAGTCTTTGTATCCACTATTTTGCAAAAAATATTTTGCATCCTCTGTATATCAAACATTAAGTCCTTCTTCATCAATAACATCTATTATGTGATTAACAACTTTTGAGTCTAAAATGGGTTTATTGTCCTTATCATAAATTATTGGTATTGGAACCCCTCAAATACGCTGACGACTAATACATCATTCTTGTCTATTATTAATCATTTCTTTCATTTTTGTAACAATTGTTGAATCAATTGATTTAACTTTAGTTAAAGATTTCATAATATTTGCATTTATTTTAGAAATATTTACAAATCATTGTCTTGTTGCACGATAAATAATAGGTTTTTTTGTTCTTCAATCATGAGCAGCTTGATGTTTTATAGTCTCAAACAATAATAAAGAATTATCTTTTTTTAGTCTTTCAATAATAATTTGATTAGCATCATTATAGAATAAACCTACCAATTCTTTATCTTTAACTTCATCAGTAAATTTTCCATATTTATCAATTGGACAAAAAACTTTTATTCCATATTTTTTACAAGCCAAATAGTCATCATGCCCAAATCCTGGTGCATTATGTACTAAACCTGTTCCATCTTTATCACTTACATATCCAGCTAAAATAACTTCACATTTTTTGCTATAAAGGGGGTGTTTATAAGTTAATTTATCCAAAGATTTTCCTAGAAATTCTTCTACAACACTATAATTTTTTCATCCTAATTTTTCAGCTACTTTTTCTAGTAAAGAACTTGCTATAATGAAATATGAAGAATCAACTTTAACTCTTGAATAACTTATTTTTGGATTAACTGCAACAGCTAAATTTGAAGGTAAAGTTCAAGGTGTAGTTGTTCAAATAACTAATTTATCATTTTTGTGAACAACATCATTATTTTCTGTTATAACAAATGAAACATATATACTATTTGATTCAACTTCTTTATAATCAATTTCAGCATCAGCTAATGCTGTTTGACTTGATCAACTTCAATAAACAGGTTTTAAATCTTGATATATTAGACCTTTTGATAACATTTTTGCAAATATTTTAAGTTGTCTAACTTCATAATCTGGGTCACATGTTAAGTATATTTCATCCATTTCAGACAATATTCCAAGTCTTCTAAATTGATCTTTTTGGTTATAAACGTTTTGCACAGCAAATTCTTTACAATTTTTTCTTTTTTGAGTAATTGTAAGATTTGGATCTTTATTTAAACCTTTTTTTATCAATTCTTGTTCAATAGGTAAACCATGTGTATCTCATCCTGGAATGTATCTACAGTAATATCCATTCATAGATTTATATCTAATAATAAAATCCTTGATTATTTTATTTAATGAATGTCCTAAATGTAAGTCTCCATTGGCATATGGTGGCCCATCATGCAAAATATAATTTTTCTTAGTAGTCTTATTTTTTGCCAAAATTTTCTTTTCAATCTTATCTAATATCCATTTTGATTGGATTTTTGGCTCTTTAACATTTAAATTGGCTTTCATTTCAAATTCAGTTGTAGGCATATTTAATGTTCTTTTATAGTCTCTCATAAGCACTCCTTTAAAAATCTATTTTATGCACCAAATAAATAAAATACTAACTATTAATTAAATCACATATATATTTAAAAAATATTATAAAATGCTATATAAGTTGCATTTTTATATAAAAAATGTAATAAATCTATTGTTTTAATAAAAAATTACTAAATAAATTTTAATAAAAAAAATCTATCCTATAAACTAAGGATAGATTTTTAAGTTTATTATTTCAATAGTCTTCTAATTCTATTACGTCTAAAAATATATAGAGTAATTGCTGTTGAAACAATTATTACACCTAATATTGAAGTAACAATTGCAATAATCATGTTACGTTCTCTAATTGCTTTAAATTTAGGAGCTCAATCTAAAGTAAAATTCTTTGTTTCTGATACACTTGAATATTCTTTACTTTGAGCAAAAACAGTAAATACAAATTTTTCTCCATCTCAAGTAAAACTTTGAATTGTAACACTATCATTATTATTTGGATTTTCTTGATTCAATTTATACCCTTTAATATCCAAAGCAGAAATTATATCATCTGTTGATATTGCTGAATCAACATCATATTTTTGAATAACTCTTTTTGCCTTAGCACTATTTGGATCTAATGTTATTCCATATAACTCCCCAATTGGTAACATACCAGAATATCTTTGAGATATTTTAAATTCTTTAAGTCCAAACATATCCTTGTATGCATATCTTAATTTTGTAGGATCTGTTTTATCTCCAGAATAATCAAGAGTAACAATAAATGAACCATATTCATTATCAAGTGATGTCATTTTTTCAATAGAAATTTTTGGAACATATCCCATTCTTGATAACTTAGTATCATAAATTTGTCCAAGTTGGTTTGCTTGCACTTGGTTTGCTACAGTATTTTTTAAATCATTATATGCACCTATTGAAGTAATATCCTTAATTGTAGTATTTTGAAAAATTTGATTAACTGGTTTATTTTTAACCTCTGATCCTTGTCAATTAATATTTGCTTGAGAAGAAGTTGTAAATCCTGTATAAGTTTGAATAAACTTATTTGGAATTTTATTTGCATCAATAATTCCATAAGTTAATTCTATTGTTAATGTACCAGCACTATCATCATATGTACTAATCATGTTTCTATGACTTGGCACATATGATTCTTCTTTTTCTAAAAATAATGGCAATTGATCTCAAGAAATCATTGAAGGTAAATATTTTTGCATATCTTTAACAGCAGCATTTGAAACATTATCCATTGATATAGAATCATTTGGTTTTGATGGTTGATTTTGTGTAGTACCAGTTGCATTTCCAACCCCACCATAAAATTTAATAGAATAATTTCCAGTTGATGGAGTTATTGTATAAGTTTTTTCTTGTAAGGTATAACTTACAAAATTATTATGTCTATCTGTATAAGACACCACACCTTGTAATGTAATTTGACCATTTGTATCAACTCTATTAGTAATTACAACATTTTTACTTACATTCTTAAAATTATTTCCCTCCTGAATTCCTGTTGTTGTAATAAGACCTGATCATTTGTTTAAATCAGATTCCACTAATTGAGATGGAGTATATTTTCCAAACTGTGTAGAAAATTGTCTATCATCTGCTCATTTTACTAAATCAGATAATTTTTTTGGTTTAACACTTACTTTTGAATCATATACTGCTTTTACAATAGAAGTTGTTTTTTGTTGATTACTATATCAAGCACTTTTTGTTAAAGTTGCTCTAACAATCAATTCACCAGTTAAATCATTTGCTTTAAAAGTAACTTGATTACCAACTAATGCATCAGCATTAGTTGAAGAAAAATCATTAGCTGTAACAATTGATGGCACATTTGCAACAAACTTAGATTGTGAAGATGCTTTCAATTGTATACCAGGTTTAAGAATAGAATAATCAGAATTCTCTACCCTTTTTTCTCTCATACCTGTTATATATGAATTTTCACTAGAAGTAATTCATAATGTGTCTTGTGAATATAATTTTTCCATTCCAAATTCAATATTTTGTGACTTTCCAGTTTCAGCTACACCAAAAATTTGAACATTATTATTAGAATTATTAACAATATTTTGCAAAGTTGTGTTATTTGAACTATTCAATTCTGTATGCACTATAAAATTATTATTGTAATTTATAGTATAAATTTTTGTTTCACCAAATGTCTTAAAATAAACTGTATCATTTTCATCCATGAATGCAGAATTTATTCAATTATTATTATTTGTATGACCTGATGCAATAGTAACTTCACTTATTGATGAATTGGCCATACTTGTTTTATTTAATATAACTGAATATGCTTTTTTATCTACAATAATCAAAGGAGAAGTTGTATTCTTACTTCTTTGAAATGAATAAGTTGCAAAATCCTTGTATGTTGTAGCACTAGAAAGACCACTAACAGTTGTTTCAGTTGAACTATTAATTTTCTTTAAATTATCATCTATAAATTTAAGAGTTATTGTGTCATTATTAAATTGGTTTGAATCTATTACACTTTTATTTGAGAAAACACCAACATTGTATCCAACAGCTATTGGTAAAATATCAACCAAATAACCTGCTTCTGCTTTCACACCAGTTGTTGCAATTTGTTTTAATGTGTTTCTATCAATTTGGACAGCATCTGGTGCTTCTTGTGTAGAATTTCATACATATAATGAATTATTAAACGAAATTGTTGCAAGTCTATTTGATCCATCTTTAACACCACTTGATGTTTTACTTGCTCTACCTGCGATTGACCCTGTTGTACTAATAATTTTTATGATAAAAGATTTATCTGTAATTAAATACAATCAGTCATGTGAATCCATATAATTTCAATCAACAATTTTAGTTGAATTATCAGTTGTATCTAATTCGCTTACACTATATTCCCAATTAATGTTGCCGTATCAATCCATACTAACAACTTTTGATCCATTGTCCTTTAATAAAATTGGTCCATTTACATTTGTAATTGTTTCCATATTTCCTTGAGAATAGTAATTTGTATATGTTGCAGCATTTCTATTTACTGCATCAAAATCATTTATTAAAGTTTTATTATTATTGCTTGCTAAAATAGCAAGAGATGGCACAACAATAGATGTAACACCTATTGCTGCACTTATAAATGTCATTCGCTTTTTTAATTTCATACCCCACCTAACAAATATTAAAATTTGTTTTTTTACATTTATGATTATATTTTTATAAATTATCAAATGCAACTTTTGACAAAAATAAATAAAAATCTATCCTATAAACTAAGGATAGATTTTTAAGTTTATTATTTCAATAGTCTTCTAATTCTATTACGTCTGAAAATATATAGAGTAATTGCTGTTGAAACAATTATTACACCTAATATTGAAGTAACAATTGCAATAATCATGTTACGTTCTCTAATTGCTTTAAATTTAGGAGCTCAATCTAAAGTAAAATTCTTTGTTTCTGATACACTTGAATATTCTTTACTTTGAGCAAAAACAGTAAATACAAATTTTTCTCCATCTCAAGTAAAACTTTGAATTGTAACACTATCATTATTATTTGGATTTTCTTGATTCAATTTATACCCTTTAATATCCAAAGCAGAAATTATATCATCTGTTGATATTGCTGAATCAACATCATATTTTTGAATAACTCTTTTTGCCTTAGCACTATTTGGATCTAATGTTATTCCATATAACTCACCAATTGGTAACATACCAGAATATCTTTGAGATATTTTAAAGTTTGTAAGTCCAAACATATTCTTATATGCTTGTTTTAATTTTGTAGGATCTGTTTTATCTCCAGAATAATCAAGAGTAACAATGAATGAGCCATATTCGTTATCAAGTGATGTCATTTTTTCAATAGAAATTTTTGGAACATATCCCATTCTTGATAACTTAGTATCATAAATTTGTCCAAGTTGGTTTGCTTGCACTTGGTTTGCTACAGTATTTTTTAAATCATTATATGCACCTATTGAAGTAATATCCTTAATTGTAGTATCTTGAAAAATTTGATTAACTGGTTTATTTTTAACATCTGATCCTTGTCAATTAATATTAGCTTGAGAAGAAGTTGTAAATCCTGTATAAGTTTGAATAAACTTATTTGGAATAGTGTTAGCATCAATAATTCCATAAGTTAATTCTATTGTTAATGTACCAGCACTATCATCATATGTACTAATCATGTTTCTATGACTTGGCACATATGATTCTTCTTTTTCTAAAAATAATGGCAATTGATCTCAAGAAATCATTGATGGTAAATATTTTTGCAAATCTTTAACAGCAGCATTTGAAACATTATCCATTGATATAGAATCATTTGGTTTTGATGCAACATTTTGTGTAGTACCTATTGCATCTTTTGTTGATCCATAAAACTTAATTGCATATTTACCAGTTGATTTTGAAATAGTATATTCTTGTTGATTAAGTGTGTAACTTACATAATTATTTAATCTATCAGTGTAAGATACAACTCCTTGTAATTTAATTTTACCTTGAGTATCATCTCTACTTATAATTACTACATTTGTACTAAGATTTTTAAAATTTGCACCTTCTTGTATACCTGTTGTAGTAATTAATCCAGATCATTTATTCAAATCTGATTCAACTAATTGAGCAGGAGTATATTTTCCAAATTGAGAATAAAATCTATTTTGATCTGCTCATTTAACTAAATCAGCTAATTTTTTTGGTTTGGGATTTGTTTGACTATTATATGTTACAGTAACAATTGAAGTTGTTTTTTGAGAACTATTATATCAAGCACTTTTTGTTAAAATGGCTCTAACAGTTAGTTCACCTTTTAAATCATTTGCTTTGAAAGTAACTTGGTTTCCAATTAAAGGGTCTGCATTTGTTGACACAAAATCATTTGCTGTTGCAATTGAAGGAACATTAGATTGAAATCTATCTTGAGAAGTTGACTTAATTTGAATACCAGGTTTTATAGATGAATAATCTGAGCTATCTATTCTTTTACTTTTCATTCCTGTTATATATGTATTTTCACTAGAAGTAATTAACATAAGATCTTGTGAATATAATCTTTTTGCACCAAATTCAATATTTTCTGGTTTACCAGTTTCAGCAACACCAAAAATTTGAACATTATTAGTTGCTTGTTTAACAATATTTTGTAATGTTGTATTACTTGATGAATTTAATTCTGTATGGATTACAAAATTATTATTGTAATCAATTGAATATATTTTTGATTCACCATATGTTTTAAAATAAATGGTATCATTTTCATCCATAAATGCTGAATTAACTAAATTTTGATTTGTTTGTTGACCATTAGCTATGTTAATTAAATTAATTGATGAATTTGACATATCAGTTTTATTTAAATTTATTGAATAAGCATTTTTGTCAACAATAATCAAAGGAGAGTTTGTATTTTTACTTCTTTGAAAAGAATATGTTGCAAAATCTTTATATGTTGTTCCACTTGAAAGACTTGCTACTGTTGTTTCATTTGAATTTGTTATTTTTTTTAAATTATCATCAATAAATTTTAATGTTATTGTGTGTCCACTTATTGAACTTGTATCAGAAACACTTTGATTAGAAAAAACTCCAATATTATAACCTACTGCTATAGGTAATATATCAACTAAATATGCTGTCTCTTCCACTTTTGGATTAACACTATCAACTTTTTTTAATGTGTTTCTATCAATTTGAACAGCAGTTGGTTTTTGTTCTGTAGAATTTCATACATATAAAGAATTATTAAATAGAATTGTAGCAAGTCTATTAGCTCCTGTAGGGACACCACTAACAGATTGACTTGCTCTACCAGCAATTGAACCTGTTGTACTAATAATTTTTACAATGAATGAAGTATCTGTAATTAAGTATAATCAATCATGAGAATCCATATAGTTTCAACTAACAATTTTTGTTGATCCATTAGGATCTAATTCAGATACACTATATTCTCAATTAATATTTCCATATCAATCCATATTAACAATTTTTGACCCATTATCTTTTAATACAATTGGACCATTAACATTAGTAATTGTTGACAAGTTACCTTGAGAATAATAATGTTGAGTTCCTATTGTAACATTATTTTGATTTTTTTCATTGATATCATTAGCCAAATTATTAATATTATTTGTATTTGATAAAAATATAATTGATGGTATAGCAACTGTTGTTAAACTAATAGTTGCACTTAATAAAGCAATTTGTTTTTTTAAATTCATATTTTCCTCCAATTATAAAATCTATTTGTTTTAAATATGTATGCATTATATTCTTGTAAAATATCAATTGCAACTATTGAGGAAATATATTAAAAAAAATCTATCCAACTAAATGGATAGATTTTTAGATTATTATTTCAATAATCTTCTAATTCTATTACGTCTAAGAATATATAAAGTAATTGCTGTTGAGACAATTGAAACACCTAAAATTGATACAACAATTGCAATAATCATGTTACGCTCTCTAATTGCTTTAAATTTAGGAGCTCAATCTAAAGTAAATTTCTCTGTTGTAGAAACAGTGGTATATTCTTTACTTTGAGCAAAAACAGTAAATACAAATTTTTCACCGTCTCAAGTAAAACTTTGAATAGTAACACTATCATTATCAGCAGAATTTTCTTGATCTAATTTATATCCTTTGATATCTAAAGTAGAAATTATATCACTAGTAGATATTGTTGAATCAACATCATATTTTTCAATAACTCTTTTTGCTTTAGCACTATTTTGGTCTAATGTTATTCCATATAATTCACCAATTGGCAGCATACCAGAATATCTTTGAGATATTTTAAAATCCTTAAGACCAAACATATTTTTATATGCTTGTTTTAGTTTTGTAGGATCTGTTTTATCTCCAGAGTAATCCAATGTAACAACAAAAGTACCATATTCATTATCAGATGCTGTCATTTTATCAATTGAAATTGTAGGCACAAATCCCATTCTAGCTAATTTAGTGTCATAAATTTGTCCAAGTTGATTAGCTTGAACTTGATTTGCTACAGTATTTTTTAAATCATTGTAAGCACCAATTGTAGTAATATCTCTAATGTCTTCATCTTTGTAAACTTGTTTTATAGGATTATCATCTTTCACTTGATCACCTTGTCAATTAATATTTGCTTGAGACTCAGTTGTAAATCCAGTATAAGTTTGAATAAACTTATTTGGAATAGTATTAGCATCAATAATTCCATAAGTTAATTCTATAGTTAATGTTCCTGTTTTATCATCATATGTACTAACCATATTTCTATGACTTGGAACATATGACTCTTCTTTTTCTAAAAATAATGGTAACTGATCTCAAGAAATCATTGAAGGTAAATATTTTTGCATATCTTTAACAGTTGCATTATTAACATCACCTATATTAATTTCTGGATTTGGTTTAGGTTGTTCAGTTTGTCTTGTACCAGTCGCATTTGCTGTTGCACCATAAAATTTAATAGCATATTGACCAGTTGATTTTGCAATAGTATATGTTCTTGGTTGTAAAGTATAGCTTACAAAATTATTTAATTTATCTGTATAAGAAACAACACCTTGTAATGTAATTTGCCCTTGTGCATCTTTTCTATCTGTAATTACAACATTAGTTGATAAATTTTTAAAATTTGGACCTTCTTGTATACCAGTAGTAACAATTAATCCTTTTCATTTATTTAAATCTGATTCAACTAATTGAGCAGGTGTATATTTCTCAAATTGAGTAAAAAAAGCTCTATCTTCTGCTCATTTAACCAAATCTGATAATTTTTTTGGTTTTGTTGATGTACTACTATTATATTTTGCAGTTACTATTGAAGTTGTTTTTTGTTTATTATCATATCAAGCAGATTTTGTTAAAGTAGCTTTAACTGTCAATTCACCAGTTAAATCATTTGCTTTAAATGTAACATTATTACCAACTATTGCATCAGCATTATTTGAAACAAAATCTGTAGCAGTCACAATTGATGGCACATTTGCTATAAATTTATCAATTGATGATGACTTTAAACTAATACTTGGTTTAATAGTTGAATAATCACTTGAATCAACTTTTTTACTTTTCATTCCTGTAATATAAGTATTTTCACTAGAAGTAATTAACATTAAGTCTTGACTATATAATTTTTTCATTCCAAATTGATTATTTTGTTCCTTACCAGATTCTGCTACTCCAAATATTTGAACATTATTATCTGTATTTTTTACAATATTTTGCAACACAGTATTGTTATTACTATCTAAGTTTGTATGTACAGTTACTGAGTTATTATAACTTACTGAATAAATATTTGCTTCACCAAAGGTTTTAAAATACACTGTATCATTTTCATCCATAAAAGCTGAATTAATTCATTTATTATTTGCAGTACTACCAGTTGCAACAGTTAACTTAGTTATAGAAGAACTTGCCATACTTGTTTTATTTAAAGTTACTGAATATGCAAATTTATCTACAAGAATTAATGGAGAAGTTGTATTCGTGCTTCTTTGAAAAGAATATGTAGCAAAATCTTTATATGTTGTTCCTGTTGTTAAATCAGATGAGTTTATTGTAGTAGTTGGCGAACTTGATATTTGATTTAAATTATCATCTATAAATTTAAGAGTTATTGTGTGTCCATTAATTGCAGTAGTATCTTGTACAGCTGCACTTGAAAAAACTCCAATATTATAACCAACTGCAATTGGTAAAATGTCAACTAAATAACCAGTTGCTGTTGGATTTGTTGCAAGTGAAACTTTTTTTAATGTGTTTCTATCAATTTGTACAGCTTGTGGATTATTAGTTGTAGAATTTCATACATATAAAGAATTATTAAAAGAAATTGTAGCAAGTCTATTAGCGCCTTCTGGAACTTGACTTGTTGTTTTACTTGATCTACCAGCAATTGACCCTGTTGTACTAATAATTTTTATGATAAAAGACTTGTCTGTAATTAAATACAGTCAATCATGAGAATCCATATAGTTTCAATCAACAATTTTAGTTGACTTATCAGTTGTGTCTAATTCAGATACACTATATTCTCAATTAATATTTCCATATCAATCCATACTAACAACTTTTTGACCATTGTCTTTCAACAAAATTGGTCCATTTAAATTTGTGATAGTTTCCATATTCCCTTGAGAATAATAATTTGTATATGCTGCAGCATTTCTATTTCCTATTCCTACTACATTGTTATTAATAGCAATATTGTTATTAGAATTAACAGACATAAAAACTGTTGGCACCATAATAGTTGTTATACCTATTGCAGCGCTCAATAGTGTTATACGTTTTTTTAAGTTCATAAATCACTCCTAGAAATGATTGTAATATAGTCATTAACCTACATGTATAATTATAACTTTTTGATTTAACAATAACAATACCCCCATAAATTTATTTATAAAGTGTGTATATACTGATAATAAAAAACTACCTTTACATTAAATAGGTAGTTTAAATTTTAGTTATTTTGTTTATTTTGATTATTATGGATTATTGTTTTAACATTAAGATAAACTTTAAAATTATCTATTAATCATTGTGTAATTTTTTCTTCTAAAATTATTTCTTTTATTTCACTAAATTTATCTTTATTATTTAAAAACTCATTTATAGAATTATTTGTAGCTTTATAGTAATTATCCAAATATTGTTTAGCTTGTGCATCGTCAACTTTAATATTTTTTTCAGCTGAAATAACTTCAAAAACCAATCCTTTAGTTATTAATTTTTCTGAAATATCTGTAATCTTATTCTGATCTGATTCATTAAATTGTTGTGCAAATCTTGTTTTAAAAGCATTAACTTCACTTTGATCAAACTGAATTTTAAAATTACTAACAATATATTGCATAATCAAATTAAAAGTATTTTCTTTAATAATAATCTGATCAATTTGACTTCTGATTAAATCATCAGATGCTTTTGGATATATTTGTTTTATTCTTGATGCATGCATTTCAAGCATCTTAGGATCTGCAAATAATTGTTCAATATAAAATGTTTTTGCATAATCAATATTTGATATTTTTTGAATTTTTGATTTAAATTTTGACATAACTTACCCTTTATATCTTTTATAAATTATATTATTAAATAGCACTAGAAAGAAAAAAATATCAACTAAAGTTAATGAGACTCATTAAATGTTAAAAAATCATAATTTAATGAATCTAATGTAATTTCTTCTTTACTAAGATTTATTATTTTGTTTGATATTTTTTGAAATTCTTTTAAATCAAAATTAATTTTTAATGTATCAGAGCATATAGCTACACAAAAAAAGTCATCTAAAAAAGCTACTTCACCAAACTTTGAATCACTAAAAATAACAACTGTGTTATCTGGTGATATATCTTGTTCATCTTCAATATAGACAACATCATCGATTGAAGCATCAACATCTAATACTTGATTTGAAGATGTTTTTTTTAAAACAAACTTAATATTATTTTCTCGAATTTTAATTTTGTAATTTTTTAAGAAATCCTTTATGTTATTTCTTTGACAATTATTACCACAGAAAGAATTATTGCTAGAATCTAATTTTTCAACTTGATCAACAATAAAGTAAATATTTGTATCCTTGTCATTTTCATTAATTGATAAAATAAATTTTGCTAATGACTCAAAAGTATCATCATGTTTATTATTAGTCATAACAAATTCTGACATTATACTTGGGATTCCAAAAATAATATTATTTATGTTTTTGTCCATGGTTAAAAACCTCAGTGTTTAATAATTGTTTAAATATTTTATTATCTATATTCATTTTTTTATAAATTTTCATTCTTTCTTTATATGACTTAATAAGGTGCAATTTTGAATCATAATGCTCAAGTTCTAAAATTGCTTTTTTAATACTATCATATATTGCATTTTTTGAAATTGAATGTTTATTACCTATTTCTAAAAATGTTAAATCACAAAAATAATAATCATATAGATAATCATATTGTTTGTCAGTTAATAATGATCCATAAAAGTCCATCAGTAAACTGAGTCTACCTATATCTTTCATTATAATTTAATTTCCTTAGTTATACCAATAATAAATTTTTCTAAATCAAAAGGTGAAAGATCATCTAACTTTTCTCCAAGACCAATATATTTAACTGGTATATTGAAATTATCTTTAATTGATAAAACTATTCCACCTTTTGAAGTACCATCCATTTTTGCTAAAATTATTCCACTAACATTAGTGATTTCTTTAAAAGCTTTTGCTTGATTAATACCTGATTGTCCAGTAGTTGCATCTAACACCAATAATACTTCATGTGGTGCATTTGGATCAAATTTTTTAATATTATTATTAATTTTTTCAAGTTCTTTCATTAGATTGATTTTATTATTTAGTCTTCCAGATGTATCACACAATATTACATCATATTTTTCTTTATAACCCTTATCTAAACCTTTATAAATAACAGCGTCAGGACTAAGGCCTTGCTTGTCTGGAATGACAATATCAACAGATAATTTTTCAGCTCATATCTTTAACTGCTCAATTGCACCAGCTCTAAATGTATCACCAGCAACTAAAAGAATTTTTTTCTTTTCTTTTTTAAACTTATTTGCTATTTTTGCAATTGATGTTGTTTTTCCAACGCCATTTACTCCTGTAACCAATATTACATTTGTTCTATTATTTTGAACATTAAAAAAAGTGTTTACATTAGTATCTTGAATATAATATGTAAATAATTTATCTACAATAATTTCTCTAATTAATTTTGGGTCTTTTACATTTTGAAAATTAATTTCATCTTTTATTGCATCCAATATTTTGGTAGTTGCAATAACACCAACATCATAAGAAATTAATATTTCTTCTATACTCTCATACAAAGATTCATCAATTTCTTTATATTTTTTAGAAATTTCAGCAATAGCTTTTGATAAATTCGAAGAAGACTTTTTTAATCCATCATCAAATTTCTTTTGTGATTGAACTTCTTGATTTATATAGACATTGGCTTTATTTTCAATGTTTTTTTCCTCTATTTTTTCTGAAAGAGATTTTTTTCCCTTTATTTTGTCAACTAACTTTTTCCAAAAACCCATATTTTTCTCCAAACAATAATATATTATTTTTATTCAGCATCCGGTTTATCATTTGCATAATTTTTAATTGCATCTGATAATGTGACATGAATCATAGTAGTTACACCTTTAGTTAACATTGTTGCACCATATAACTTATCACATTTTTCCATTGTTAATGGACGATGTGTAATAACTAAAAATTGTGTTTCATTACTAAATGCATGAATAATATTAGCAAATCTCTCTACATTAGAAGGATCTAATGCTGATTCACCTTCATCTAAAATAACTAATGGAAATGAACTAATTTTTAATATGGAGAATAAAACAGATAAAGCAACTAAAGTCTTTTCTCCACCTGATAATGCAAATAATGAATTAATGTGTTTTCCTGGTGGACATGCTTTTACTTCAATTCCTGAAGTTAGAATATTATTGGGATCTGTGTACTCAATTCTACAATCTCCTCCACCAAATAAGTATTTAAATGTTTTTGGCAATTCTTCATTAATTTTATTTATTGTATTTGAAAAATCTTCATGAGCTTTTTTATCAAGTTCTGAAATAGAATTTAATAAATCATCTTTTGCCTCTGCAATTTCTAATTCTTCAGCTTTCATTTTGTCATAACGCTCAGATTTTTCTTTTAATTCATTAATTGCATCCATATTCATATTGCCCATATAACCAATTTCTTTATTTAATTTTTCTATCTTTTGTCTTGCAACATTATCAGAAATTGTCAAAGGTTCACTATATGATTCAATAGCAGTTTCTATTGTCATTTTATATGTATCATTTAATTTATTTTTTGCATTATCAATAATATTTATATTTTTTAGTTCTTTCTTATCAAATTCAAGAATAATATCTTTGTTTTTGTCTATTGCTTTTCTTGTTAAGTCTATAGTTTCTTCGATCTCATATATTTTTTTCTTTAAAAGCTTTTTATTATTCTGATTAGCATACAAATCATTTTCAACTTTTTCTTTTGTATTTAATAATAGGTTTAATTTTTCATTTATCAAAGTAAATTCACTTTTATTTCCTTCTAATGGCTCATATGCTTTTTTAGAAAGTTTTTCATATTCTAATTTATACTTTATCATCTCAGTTTCTAAATTTTTTATTTGATCATCAAACTTAAAAATATTAGCTTTTCTTTCAGCAATTTTATTTCTAAGTTCCATTGAAGCTAAATCATTTTCTTTTAACTTTATTCTTAGTTTATTGATTTGTGCTTCTTCTGATTCAATAACTTTTTTTACTTCTTTAATTCTTGTTTCTAAACCTATAAATCCATCATTTGCCAATTTAGTATAACCACCAGTAATAGAACCTTGTGGATTTATAATTTGACCATCTAATGTAATGATTTTATATAAAGAAAAAGTATATTTTGAAATCTCACTTGCTGCCTCTAATGTAGTTGCTATTACTATTCTACCTAAAATTGAATCTATAACAGGTTGTATCTTTTTTTCAAGTTTTAATATCAAATTTGAAGCAACACCCACAAACCCATCAATATGTTGCATAATTTCTAAATGCTCTGGCTTAATTAATTTTGGCTTCATTTCATACACTGGCATAAATGTAGTAACACCAGCTTTATTATTTACCAAAAAATCAATACATCTTCTTGCATCTCTTATTGTATTAACTACTATATTTTGAACATTTTTTCCTAATGCTATTGTTATTGCTTGAGCATGCTCAGGATCACATTTTATAAAATCCATTACAGAACCTAAAATTCCAGTTAAAGCATCTTTATTATTTAATATAGCTTTAGATCCACCATCATGATTAGGTTTATTTCTTAATGTGTCTTCTAAATGAGTTAAATTAGTTTTATTAGTAACATTTTTTGTTGTTAAATCATAAATACTATTTGTAAAATCATTTCTATTTATATCTAATTCTACTAATTGATTGTTGAATATTTCAAATTCATTTTTATTTCTATCTAAAATTATTTTTTTTGAATTAATTTCTTTATCTAAATTAACTATAATTTCATATAGTGCATCTACTTTTGAAGAATAATCACTAGAATTTATGTCTAATTTTAAATCATTATCTATAATTGACTTTTCAATTTCTAACTTATTAATTTTGTTAATAATTTCATTTAATTCAAAAGAAAATTTTGATACTTTTATATCAGATTGTTCTAACTTATCTTTGTATATTATCAATTCTTCAATAAGAGCATTTAATTTTGGTTCTAAAGTTATATTTGAATTTCTTGATTCATTTAACATTTTAGAAACATAATCTAATTCTTTATTTGCAGCAACAACATCTTTTACAATAATTGATATTTCAAGTTTTGTTAATTCTTCTTTTTTTTCTTTATATTCTTTTACTTTAGATGCTTGAACTTCAAGTTTTTTAATGTCTCTTTGCAACTCTTTTGTTATATCTGTCAGTCTATCTAAATTAGTTTGAGTACGTTCAAGTTGTCTTAGTGTTTCTTCTTTTCTTCTAATATATAAACCAATTCCAGCTGCTTCTTCAAATATTGTTCTTCTATCTTCTGGTTTACTATCTGCAAATCAGTTAATTGTACCTTGTGAAATAATTCCCAATGATCCTTTTGATAAACCAGTGTCTACAAAAACATCTAACAAGTCTTTTAATCTAACTTGTTCTCCATTAATAAAATAGTCATTATTTCCATCACCTCTATATAATCTTCTTGTAACAGCAACTTCATCAAGATCTATATGCAATACTCTTGATGTATTGTCAAAAGTTAAAGTAACCTCTGCGAATTCACTTTTTGGTTTAGAATTAGATCCATGAAAAATAATATCATCACTTTTTTTACCACGTAATGATTTTATAGATTTTTCCCCCAACACTCATTTTATTGCATCTATTACATTTGATTTACCAGAACCATTTGGACCAACAATACCAATCATTGCACTATCAAAATTTAGTTTAGTCATATCAGCAAATGATTTAAAACCTTTTGCTTCAAACTTTTTTAAAAATATCATTCACAACTCCAAAACATCAATTAATTATTTAAGATTTTTGACATTATAAATTATATGTTATAAGTGGCAAAAAAGATTATCAATTGAAGCAATAGAATTTATAAATATGATTATAGTTAATTTAAATAAATTGTAATAATAAAATAAACTGATGTATTAAAACACCAGTTTATTTTATTAATTTTCATACTTTTTTATAATGTCTAGAATAAAATCTTTTGGTTTATAACCTACAAATCTTTCTACTTCTTTGCCTTTTCTAAAAAATACAACAGTTGGAACCATTTGTACATTATATTGAGCAACTATTTGTTCAGCTTCTGAATTATCAATATCAACATCAACAATTGTAATATGGCCATAATTGTTTGCAATATCTTCAAGTTCAGGAGCAATCATTTTACAAGGACCACATCATGTAGCACCAAATTTAACAATCGCTACTTGTGTTTGTTTTGTTAATTCCTCAAGATTTTTATCATTTCCAATTTCTAACTTACTCATAAATCTTCTCCTTATTAATCATTAACATAATATTATATGTTATATCACTTATTATAAAAAAGATAAGTTTTTTAAAATAAAACAACTTTATATAAAAAAGATGGTTTCCCATCTTTTATTTAAACTTTATTAATGAATAAACTTTTCCAATTAATCTCTGATCTTTAATTAATCCTTCAAGTTCAATTAAATACATGTGTGCAACAACCAAACTATCAAGTTGTTTTATCATTTCCTGAATAGCACATGATGTTCCCCCAGTTGCAAGTAAATCATCAACAATTAAAACCTTTGAATTTGGTTTAATATCATTCTTATGAATTTCAAGAATATTATGACCATATTCTAATTCATAATCAATTGATAATTTAGCTCTTGGTAATTTATTTGGCTTTCTAACCATGACAAATGGCTTGTTCAATTTTAAAGCTAATGGAACAGCAAACAAATAACCTCTTGATTCAGGAGCAACAATTACATCAAAATCAATTGATTGTAATAATTTAGCCATTTCATCAATAATAAAATTAATTTTTATAGGATCTAGAAACAAAGGTGTAATATCTCTAAAAACTATTCCTTTTTTTGGAAAATCATTAATACTTACAATTGCATTTTCTATATCACTTATTTTCATAAATATATCCTAATGAAACTTATTAATTCCTTCTATTAATTCTTCATCAACATCATCATCTTGTTTAAGATTAATTCTCTTATCAACATTTGCAACAATATTTTTCACATATCTTTGTCTAACGTATAAACTTATAAAATACATAAATGGAATTAATATGTAATTGAATATTATTGAAAGTACACTTCCTATTAAAATATACACAAATAGTCACATCATAGAATATGATCCAAAACCAATAAAAACTAAAGAGAATATTAATATAACAAAAGCAAAAATTATAACTAAGTTTTTAATATTGATAATATTTAATGAAATGAAACTTGTTAATTCATCCACTTTTGATATTTGTCTCTTATTGAAACGAGTTTTTGTAATAGATATATACATAAAACTTGTTAGAGCTGAAACAATAGAAATAAAAATACAAGAGTAGATAAATAATGAATCAATTGGTATTCATACTAAATAAATTATTGATATTGGAGCTAATGCACCTAAACAACTAACAATAAATCAAGGCAATACTGATAATAAATTCAGTCTAAATACTGCATAAACTGCAATAAATCCATAACCTAGCAATATTGCATATAGTCCTGATAAAGAAGTATTAATTGCATATAAAGGATCATTGATTAAAACTGAAACTGCATGTTGATTTACAATACTAGCCAAACTTGCATAAATATCATTTGCAGAAATATTTCCTGTAACTCTGAAATTATAAACTCCATTACTTACACCAATATATTCTCATTTCCCACCAGGCAATAAACTTAGTACATAATCTGGGTTATGAGCAATATCACCAGTAACTCCATTAGCAACATTAGTATTAATTAAAACTGTTGTTGCAATATTATAATATGAAGAATTATGCACACCTGTTGTAAGAACAAGTATTAAACCAATTAAAAATAATAAAAATGCAATAGTAATAAATGTTGGAAAAATAATTTTTTTATATTTAATTCCAAATTTATTAATCTTTTCAAAATTATATGAATAATTTTTATTACTATTAAATCATAAATATAATTTTGGATTTCATAATCATGTGTTATCTCTAATTAAAAAATTTGGCAATATATAATAAATTGCTACTGATGCAATTGTAACTAAAGAAACCAATATTAATACTAAACCAAAATCAATAATTTCACCCTTACCAACAAACACAAGTCCTAAACCTAAAAGTAATGGTAAAACATTAATATCAATGATAGTAAATAATGATTTTTTGAAAGTATTCATTAATGAATCAAAAACTGAATGCCTATCTTTAAATGATTTTCTCATCCGCTCAACAAACAGACAGACTGACATTGTACAGCACAATATTCCAACTAATAATCCAACAATGGTTGATATAGAAAAATTAATATTTAAAACAACCAACAATGAAGCAGAAAAGACTGAAGATGCAATAATTGCAAATGCTCCAAATATACCAGGTATTCTATATAAAACTGAAACAATTATTGCAATCATAATAACAACAATTCCCAGTGATAACATAGTTGATTCATATGCATCTAAACCAACTGTACCAGAATTTAAGAATGACTTATTAATTCAAGCACTTCCAGAAAATGGATATTGTCTTGCTGTTAAAGCATTATTAATGTATAAAGGTGCACTAACAACCATAGTTTTTAATCTATTAATTAAATCTGTTTGTTGTTGTTCAGTTGTTGAAGATTGCAAACTAATTTTTGTAATAAGTGGTGTTCCACCAGCTCTTGGTGAAACAGTATTATTATTTAATGATTTTTCATTATTATTGTTGTTTGAATCTCCATTATCTGTACTTCCATCATCTTTATTACTACCAATAACAGCAGAATCTGGAAACCAATCATTATAATTGTCATAAGTAATTGTTCCCAATATATTTTTATCAACAATAGTTTTTAATGATGAATCACCATTAGCTTCAGCACTTGCTCTTGTAGTTGAACTTGATTCACTACTAGAACTTGAAGCAGCCATTTTGTAATAGTATAAAAGATTATCTCTTGTAATAGGGTCATTTGATCCAGTGCCAGTTGAAGCAGCAGATGCTCAAGTTTGATATTCTGTAGGAAGAGTATTAAAATTAAATAATTCATTTTCTGTTGGATTATTCTTCACTCTTAAACCCAAATATTTTGCATATCTCAATTTTGATACAAGACCATCAATATCTTGAAAAACAATTCATTCTAGTTTTGTTGTTGAAGAAGCTTCTTTTTGTTCATTAAACTTATCAATTGATAAAGGATCTGAATTCTTTATATTAAAAGTAACACCATAATTTGTTGTAGCATTATTTGTAGCTAATTTTGAACGACTGTCTTTTGCAACAGTATTTAAATCTATATAATCTTGTGTAATAACACTTGAATACATTAAATTATTATTTGTATAAGAACCCAATGTTTTTGGAATTTTAGTGTCTGTTCCTTCAGGATTATATTGTTGTATTTCTAATCTAGAACTATTATATGAATCTAAGGCAATAAAAGTTGGATTTTGATTAACTTTTTTTTCTCCTTGATATTCAATAGTACTCACATTTAATCTTTCAGTGTAAATATAACCAAGATTTGATTTTATATCAGTTCCTTCTTTTAACTCATATTCAACTGATTTCACATTGACATTTTGTGATAACAATCAATTAGTAAAAGATTCAGAAGAACTTTTTAACATACTAATTTGTTCTTCTTTGCTATTAGCATTACTTATGTCTAATTGAAATGACATAAAGAAGCTATCACCAAAAGAACCTTTTTGTGTGTTGTTTTTGCCAATATTAATAGAACCAAAAACCATAGCAACAATAGAAGCTATGAATAAAAATGTTATTAACAGAAATTTATATATTTTATTTTGATTCTTTTTAAATTGCATAATACCATATTATTATACAACATTACACAATTGTAAATACAATAAACATAATTTTAAAAATGTTTAATAATAATATATATAATCTTGTAGTGACTAAAAAATTACTAAAATAATGTACTAAGGTGTGCTATGAATACTAATTTAAATAAAAGATATGCTGTTTTATCAAATGCATTAACAAAGATGAAATTTAATAATGAAGAGAAAAAAGGAATAAAAAAAGCTTATGAATTTGCCTTAAGAAAGCACGGCAGCCAACTAAGAAGAAGTGGAGAACCTTATATTATTCATCCACTAGAAACAGCAATTTATTTGGTTGAATGAAAAATGGATACCCCAACAATAATAACAGGTCTGCTGCATGATGTACTTGAAGACACAGAAACAACAGAGGAAGAATTAACATCAAAGTTTGGCAATAATATTACTGAAATGGTAAAAGCAGTTACAAAAGTTTCTAAACTATCAGAAGAAAATAGATCTAGAGAAAATTATGAAAATACTAACAATGAATATCTAATTAGAGTTATTATGTCAGTTTCTAAAGACCTTAGACCTGTAATGGTCAAACTAGCAGACAGAATGCATAATATGTCTACAATTCACCATTTAAAAAAAGAAAAACAAAAAAGAATAGCTAATGAAACATTTCATATATATGCTAATGTAGCAGGAAGATTAGGCATGTATCAACAAAAATCAATGCTATTGGATTTATCTTTTGCTGTATTAGATCCTGAAAACTATGATGAAACAAAAAAGAAAATTGACACTTTTATTGATTCTAATAAAGATAATATAAACAAATTTAAAATAGAATTTGAAAATATTCTTAAAAAAAATAATATAGATGCATATGTACTAGAAAGAATAAAAGGAATTTATTCAACTTATAAAAAAATACAAAAAGGTATGGATCCTATAAATATCCATGATATTTATGCTATTAGAATTATAGGAAATTATGATGTAATTAAATGTTATCAAATATTGGGACTTGCGCATATAAATTTCACTTTTTTACCACAAACATTCAAAGATTATATATCATCACCAAAATTAAATTTATATCAATCACTTCATACAACTATTGCATATAATAAAATGTTAATTGAAATACAAATACGTAATTTAGTTATGGATAATGTTGCAAATTATGGAGTTGCAGCTCATTGAATTTATAAAGATAATGAGGGATCAGACGAACTTGTAACAGACTCTTTGTTAAAAGATGTCATTGATGAAAATGAAATAACAGCTCAAAGAATAAAAAATATCTCTAGAATTAAAATTTTTGATGTTCTTCTTTTAAACAATAATAAGTGATATGTTGTTACTGAAAATTCTACTGTATTAGATTTAGCATATAGATATAATAAAGAAAAAATTGGTTATGTAAAAAATATATTAAAAGATAATGTTAGAGTCCCTTTAACATATAACCCAATTAAAAATGACATTTTTACAATTGAGTATTCTAACAAACTTGAAGTAAATAACGATTGATATAATTATGTAACAACAAATGAAGCTAAAAATTATATAAATGAAATATCAAATAGTGATTCTCTTACAAAGGAAACTGAAATTATTTCAAAAATTAGAGAGTATTTAAAAAATGATATAGAAAGTGCAAGTGAAATTAAAAAAAGAATAAAATTTTTAAATTTTAACTATTTAACTGAATATCTAAATTTTTATCAAAAAAATATAAACATTGATCAAGAAACACTGTATGGATTTTTTAGTAAAAAACAAAAATGAAAAAAATATTATTCAAAATTGTTAGATGCAAAAGAAAAAACAAGTTTATCTGCATTTAATATAATTGACAAAAATATAATTCACTATAAAAAAATTAAATTTCCAGATTGTTGTTCAAAAGTACCTGGCTTACAAATAATTGGATGTTTAGAAAAGTCAGTTTTATATGTTCATAAGTTTAATTGTCCAAATGTTGAAAATTACACAAAAAGATATGTACTTGATTGAGACAATGAAAAACTAAAAGAATTTTCAAGAATGTATTATTGTTCATTAAGTGTTACATATGATTCAACATTTATTAAAATTAATTCAATCATTCATCTTATAACAAGTATGGGAATTGAAATAGTATATTTACAAACAATTAAATTAAACAATCATAGCAAATTAACAACATTCAAATTAAAAATAAACAATTTTAATGTTATTAGAAAACTTGTAAATGATATGTATTTTAAATATGAAAACATTTTAATTAAGATAATTTAAAAAAGATGCTCAATAAGCATCTTTTTTAACATATATTTTATTTAAGGATCGTGAAAAACAAAAAACATTTTTTTACATAAATATATTTGATTTAGATGGATATTTTGACAGTCTATAACTAATTTTTGACTTTGAATAATTTGGCGAATAATTACTTGTCTTCTGATTAGATTCATCATTTGATACAAATGATGTTACTATTGTGAAAATAAATTGCAGAATAGAAAGAACAGTAGAACCAATTATTCCAAATCCAATAGAATTATTTCAAAAATTATTAGATTGAGTATTTTTACTTCCACCAAAAATAATTTTTTTATCTTTTTTAGATAATTTATATTTTTCTATCATTTTTACCTCCCAATTATATATACGTAAAGTTTTATATAAAATTAGAAATTTTCATTTAAAAAAATAGAAATTTATATCTATTTATATATATTTTTGGTGTTTATTTTATAAAAGCAAATTGTTATATTTAAAAATTTGTTAAAATATATTTGAATTATTTTATATTAAGTGAGGAATTTATGAATTATATATTAGTAGTTAATGCTGGTTCAAGTTCAATTAAATTTAGATTATACTCTGAAAACAATTTAGTCGAAATTGCTTCTGCATTGTGTGAAAGAATAGAAATTGATGGATTATTTAAAATATCTTATCAAGTAAATGATAAACTTGAAAAATTTGAAGAAAAAACAAATTTTAGTAGTCATGAAGTGGCAATAGATTATTGTTTAAAAAAATTAGTTGATTTAAAAATTGTAAATAATTTAAATGAAATTATTGGAGTGGGTCATAGAGTTGTTCAAGGAGGAGAGATAAGTCAATCAAGTTTAATAGACACAAAAGTTTTAGCAGAAATAGAAAAATGTATTAAACTTGCCCCTTTACATAACAAACCAGAATTAGAAGTTATTAAAATTATTAACAAAAAAATACCTAATTCTAAACCAGTTGCTGTCTTTGATACTTCATTCCATACAACTATTCCAAAATTAAATAATTACTATCCTATCCCAAAGAAATGAGTTGATTCATTTAAAATAAAAAAATATGGTTTCCATGGAACATCATACAGATATATATACGAAAAAATGGAATCAATAATTAAAAAAGGTAGACCATTAAATTTAATAGTTTGTCATTTGGGAAATGGTGCAAGTATATGTTGTATTAAAAATGGAAAATCATTTGATACAACTATGGGATTCACTCCTATGGCAGGATTGATAATGGGAACACGTTGTGGTGATATTGATCCTTCAATTGCAGATTATTTAATAAACCAAGAAAAAAACTCTGCTACTGCAGTTTTTAATTCTTATAACAAAGAATCAGGTTTAAAAGCAATATGTGGAAGTTCTGATTTTAGAGATATTAATGCAAATGTATTGCCAGGTAATGAATTTGAATTCGCAAGAGATATATTTGCTCAAAAAGTTGCAAACACTATTAGTGTATATTTAAACCATTTAGAAAATAAGATTGACGGAATTGTATTTACTGGTGGTATTGGTGAAAATGATGACATAGTAAGAAACATTATTTGTAAAAAAATATTTGTCAAAAAAATCAGTGTTAATGCTTCAAAAAACAAATTAAAATATGATGACTATAAAAAAATTAGTGGCTTATTTTCTCCAATAAAAGTTTATGCTGTTAGAACTAATGAAGAATTGAAGATAGCTCAAGATACAAAAAGTTTTATAAAATAAAAATATAAATTAAATACTTGTAATCAATAGTTACAAGTATTTTATTATTTATTTAACTACTTTAATATAATTTATATTATTGAGGAAAATTATGAAAACAATTAGAGAACAAACAGTACCTATTTTTGTTAAGGATATACAAATTGGTGGGAATAATAAAGTAGTAATCCAATCTATGACAACTACAAAAACAAATGATCTAGAATCTACAATAAAACAAATCAAACAATTAGTAGAAGAAGGTTGTGAACTTGTAAGGGTTGCTGTTCTTGATGATAACGATGCAAATGCACTAAAATATATTGTTGATAATTCTCCATGTCCTATAATAGCAGATATACATTTCAATCCAATGCTTGCTATAAAAGCCATAGATAATGGTGTTGCAAAAATTAGATTAAACCCAGGAAATATAAAAAACAAAGAAGATTTACAAAAAATCATTACAAAGGCAAATAGCAAAAATATTCCAATAAGAGTTGGAGTTAATAGTGGTTCATTGCCAATTGATTTAGTTAAAAAATTTGGTGTTAGTGCTAAATCAATGATAATTGCTGCTAAAAGATATATTGATGTATTTGAACTACATGGATTTAAAAATATTGTTATTTCCTTAAAAGCAACAGACCCATTACTAGCAATAGAATCATATAAATTAGCATCTAAAATTTTTAAATATCCACTACATATTGGAATAACAGAAGCTGGTTCTTTATTTAATGGAACAATTAAATCATCTGCTGGCTTAGGAGTCTTACTATATAATGGTATTGGAAATACAATTAGAATTTCATTAACTGGTAATCCGATAAGTGAAATAAAAGTATGTAAAAAACTTTTAAATACATTTGGATTATATGACAATTTAGTTGATGTAATCTCTTGTCCAACTTGTGGAAGATTAAATTTTAAATTAGAACCTGTTGTTCAAGAAATTGAAGATTACACTAAAGAAATGAAATTTCCATTGAAAATTGCAATACTTGGATGTGCTGTCAATGGACCAGGAGAAGCAAAAGAAGCAGATATTGGAATTGCTGGTGGAAATGGCAGTGGAATAATTTTTGAAAAAGGTAAAGTTATTAAGACAGTTAATGAAGATGAATTAGTTAGTGAATTAAAAAAGATTATTGATTTGAAATATAAAGAATTTAAAAAAGGAAAATAATATGATAAATATTTTTTATAATAAAAAAGGTTTAAATGATATTTTAACTGTAAAGGTTAATTCATCAACAAATATATCTAGATCAATTAAAAATAATTCATTTTTGATTAATTTTGATAATGATAAGGTGCATTCTATTGCAATCAAAAATGTAAGTAATTTCATAGACATAAATGAAGGATATTTGAACTATGATAATCAAATAAAAAACTTCATTTTAAAAGTAACAAATATAAATCTAGATGAGTATGATAATAAAAAATTTATTATAGGTGAAATTGTTGAAGTTAAAGACATACCAAATACACATTTACATGTTTGCAAAGTTAATATTGGCAACCAAACTTTACAAATAGTTTGTGGTGCAAAAAATGTAAAAAATAATATGAAAGTTGTAGTTGCTCAAATAGGAACAATTATGCCAAATGGAATGGTAATTAATAAAGGTAAATTGCAAGGTTTTGATTCTTTTGGTATGCTATGCAGCGAAAAAGAACTTTTTAATAAAGACATAGTATCAACAGGAATATTAGAAATAACAGAAAAATATAGTATTGGTGATGAATTTGTAGAACACTATAATAACAACTAATGAATTCAAAAAAAAAAAAAAAATAGACTAAATTATTTAGTCTATTTTTTTAATTTAATATTCAAATCTTTACAGTATTTGTTATTTTCCAATGAATTAGAAGAATCATTTTTGTATTTAAAACAAAGTGTTCAAGATCCAACAACATGATTCATAATAGACTGAAGCATGTCACCAATATAAAATGGTTTATTTAATTTTGATTTAACCAATGGTTCAAATGATTCAATGTATTCTAATTTGTCTGCATCAACATCAAGCCCAAACACAGTTACTAAATAATGTGTTTCAACAAATGGAGAAATAGGACCAACATAAATACATGAATCTTCCCAATTGTCTGCTAACAAAGATTTTGGTAAATTATTTTTAAGTTTTTCTTTTTTATCATTTTGGTCAAAGTAATATTCAGTTGTAGAATTATGTCCTTGTCACAAAATATCTTTTGTAAAGTTTTTACTTTTTTTATTTTTTCATTTAACAAAATCCAATAATGATTGGTCATCATACAATTCATTTTCTTTTATATTCACAACAATCCAATGTATATATTGTGAACCAATCAATTTATTACTATCATATGATTCCATAACTAATGCATATGATTTTGCACCACTAATCTTTTTTCATCATAAAGGAAATGAGTGACTAGGAAATTTTGTAATATTTTTATTACATGAATTTATACCATATTTATTTGATAAATATCCTCTTGAATCAATTGCAGGAGAATATATTTCATCTCTATTTCCCACTCTTCATTTTATATTCTTATACATAACTAGTTCCCTTTAAACCAAAAAGATTTATAATGAACACCAACAATATATTTTTGAATTTTTAAAGATAAGTCACCTAGAAAAAATCCTGGATCAATATCAATTTCTTTGCTACTAACACCTATAATTGTTAGTAAAAACATATGAGGTTTTTCTCTGGAAAGCATAGGATAAAATCCAATTGAGTCATCAAAGCTCGCACTTCTATAACCACTTGGCAAAACTTCATAATAAATTCCTTTTTGATTATCATTCATTTTAGGAACACTACTATTTAATCCTTGCACAATTTCCTTATTATTTAAGTTTGCACTTGCTTCTAATGTAGTAGTACTAATATTTGCAACAGATCAGTGTAAAAATGGAAAACCAAAAATTTTATTAGCATCATAATCAACAAGCAACAATACATATGATTCAGCACCTGGTATTGGATCTCATGACATTTCAAAAGAAGTATACTTGCTATCCACTAATTTAATAGCCTTAGGGTTTAATCATGTATATCCATTTTCATCTTGATTAAAATCTTTTGAAAAAATCGATTTATTAAATGTATTATTATCACCTTTTATTGTAATATTTCTAAATTCCATTAATTCTCCTAAATATATTTAATCTTCTGTTATATCAATTTTAAATTCCTTATTAAATTTAAATTGTTCTGCATTTGGTTTAATTGCAAGTCTATAGTATCAATGTGGAATAAAATTGTTAAAATTATCATATTGTTTTAGAACACCTTTAACAATTCTATTCACTTTTAGAATTTCACTTAATCCTTTACTATTAGCTCATAGAGATAATGATAAGCAATTGTATGCAGTTAACACAGCATATTTTAATCAAAAAGTGTTAGGAATATTTTTATCAAAATAACCATTTAATACACCTAGACAAAATTCATAACTTATGTCAACATCATACATTTGTATTTTAACTAAATCTAAAATAGGATCTTCCACAGTAGCTTTATCAAAATCAATTATTCCAAATTTCAAATCCTTATCAATAATCATATTATTTAAATGAAAATCATGATGAATGTAACAAGGTACAAAATCATTAATCTTATTAATATTATCATTTATAAAATTAATTAAAATGTTATCATAACCTGTTTTCATTTTAGAATTCATATATAAAAGCATTTTTTTTGCTCTTCTTCTTCTAATTAAATTAATAGGAACACAATCTTTTTCATCTAATTTTATTTTATGTATCATATTTAGACTACTTCCAGCAATTTTTCCTAACATATATTTTGTTGTTTGTGGCAACAAATTGATCTTGTCCTTTAGAACTTCCCCATCAATCCAAGATTGTATACTAAAAACATTGTTTTTTTCATTAAAATAACCATAATCAAAATTTTGAGGCTTTTTAAAAGGCAAATTAGAGATTTTTTTTAACAATCTATAAACCAATTGTTTTCTTGGAAAATTATTATAAGAACCAATTTTTATAAGGTATTCTTCATTCTTATAATTGATTACATGATACTTTATTTCATCAGAATAACCTAAATTTATTTTAGAATATGTTCTTCATTTTCTATTATTAGTTATAGTTTTTATAGGAGAATTTAGCATATTAATCCCTTAAATAATTAATTTGTTAATTGTATTCTATATGTTGTGATTGTAACATATGAGCAAGAAACTTAAACAAATATTAATTAAATTAATTGTGAAATTAAAACATAGAAATTAATACAATTCTTACATTAAATAGTAATAATCTAAATTAAAAATATTAAATTAACAAATTAATATTTAAGCTTGGATTTATTTTATCAAAATTATTAAATATATTATAAAAAAAATCACTATGACTGATCATAGCGATTTTAAAAACTAATATTCTTGATTGAACATTCTAATTCCTTCTTCAATAATTTTTTCCTTTTCTTGTTGTCCTGTACCACAAGGGATTAAATTACCAAAGATTACATTTTCTTTCAATCCTTTTAATTTATCAACTTCACCTTTTACAGATGCATCAGTAAGAATTTTTTTGGTGTCTTGGAATGATGCAGCTGCTAAGAATGAACCAGTTTTACTTGGAGCTTCATCCAAACCAAAAATTAAATTTATAGCAGTTGCTGGCGCCTTATTTTTAGCAAGAATTAAATTTTCATTTTCATTTCTGAAAATATTTATATCAACAATTTGACCTACAAAGAAATTTGAATCCCCAGCATCTTGAACTTGAACTTTATTAGTTAATTGTCTAATAATAACTTCAATATATTTATCTGCAATTTCAATACCTTGAATACGATAAACTTTTTGAACTTCTTTTATTATGTAGTTTCTAACAGCTTCAATACCAGCTATTTTCAATAATTCTTTAATATCAATTGAACCTTCAGTTATTTTGCTGCCTGGAAACACTTTATCATCAATTTTAACTCTTAATGTTGATTCAAAATCAACTTCATATTTAACTTCTTCATTTTTGTTTTTAATTGTTACAACTTGTTTATTACCTTTTTGCTGAATTTGTTTAACTGTTCCATTTATTTCTGAAATAACTGCACGTTCTCATTCTTTTGGAGGAATTATATCAAATAATTGTTTAAGTCTCTCAAACCCTTGAGCAATATTACTACCACCACTTACTCCACCTGTATGGAAAGTACGCATTGTTAATTGAGTACCAGGTTCTCCAATAGATTGAGCTGCAATAACACCAATTGCAGTATATTTTTCTACTAACTTATTTGTTGTTAAATCAGTACCAAAACATTTTTGACAAATTCCATATTGTGTTTTACAGTGTAAAACAGATCTAACTTCTACTTGTTCAACACCAGCATTTTCAATTGCAATAGCCTGTTCTTTTGTAATTAACTCATGTGCATGAGCCAAAACTTTTTTAGTTTTTGGATCAATCACATTTTGCAATGGTGTTCTATTAATTAATCTATCTTTCAATGTTTCTATAACAGAACCATTTTTAGTATCTTCAATTTTTTCAATAATTGTTCCACGTTTTGTTCCACAATCTTCTTCATTAACAATAACATCTTGAGTGGCATCAACTAATTTACGAGTCATATATCCAGATTTTGATGTTTTCATTGCAGTATCTGTCATACCCTTACGTGCACCATATGATGAATTGAAATATTCACTAATTGTTAATCCTTCAATAAATGAATTTTTAATAGGAACTTCAATTGTATCCTTAATTACCTTAGACTTTTGTTTTTGATCATAGTTATAAGACTTGCTCATCAAACCACGCATACCAGATAATTGAGTAAAGTTTGACATGTTACCTCTAGCACCTGAATTCGCCATAATGACAATTGAATTATTTTGATATTCAGGTTGCTTAATTAATTCACCAATATCTTCAGATACTTTACTAGTAACTTTTGTTCATTCATCTACTACACGTTTATATCTTTCATCATCTGTCAATAAACCTTTTTGATAAAACTTTCTAAGTTGTTCAACCTTTTTATCAGCTTCTTCAAAATATTTATGTTTTTTACTATAGTCTGGAACATCAAATGCACTAACTGTAGTAGATGATTTTGTTGAATATTCAAAACCAATATCTTTAATTTTATCCATTGTTTGTGGAACTACATAAATATGATCTTCATCATTATATTTTTCATATAAGATATTAACTATTTCAGATAAAGTTTTTTTAGTAAATGCACCATATAATTTCTTTTGTGCAATAACTTTTCTATAATCTTGCCCAAATTCAACAATATCACTTTCTGATAAATTTCCTAAATTTAATGGATCATTTAAATAAGGCATATCTTTTGGTAATAAATCATTCAAAATAATTTTTCCAACTGTTGTAATTAAAATTCCTTCTTTTTTAAATTGTTTTTCAGGAAAAACACTTGTAGGAATACAAACAATTGCATGTAAACCTACTTTATTCAAGTAATAAATACTTTTTACTTCATCAACTGAACTAAATAAAATACCTTCACCCAATTGACCTCTTTTTTCCATTGTTAAATAATAATTACCTAAAACCATATCTTGAGTTGGAGTAATAATAGGTTTACCATCTTTTGGACCAAGAATATGTCAACTTGCAAGTATTATAGATCTTGCTTCTGCTATTGCTTCAGGACTTAATGGAACATGAACTGCCATTTGGTCACCATCGAAGTCAGCATTAAATGCAGTTGTTACTAATGGATGTAATCTAATTGCTTTACCTTCAATCATAATTGGTTCAAATGCTTGAATACCAAGTCTATGTAATGTAGGAGCACGATTTAATAATACTGGACGTTGCTTAATCACTTCTTGAACAATTGGTCAAATAGTGTCATCTTGTCTTAAAATTAATTTTTCAGCAGATTTAATATTTGAAACAATTGGATCCTTTGGATTTCCGTCTTTATCAACTTTTTTAATTAATTCATGAATAATAAATGGTTTAAATAATTTTAAAATCATTATTGCTGGAATACCAACTTGATACATTTTTAAATTAGGTCCTATAACAATAACAGAACGTCCAGAATAATCAACTCTTTTACCCAATAGATTTTGTCTAAATAATCCTTGCTTACCTTTTAAGTGTTCTGATAAGGATTTAAGTGGTCTTTTATCTTTACCAAGAAGGGGTTTTTTACGTGATGAGTTATCAAATAAAGCATCAACTGATTCTTGCAATAATCTTTTCTCATTATTTAAAATAATTGATGGAGCTTTATTTTCAATAACTCTTTTCAAACGTTCATTTCTAATAATTATTTTTCTATAAAAACTATTAATATCACTTGTAGTAAATTTACCACCTTCAAGTTGAATAATTGGTCTTGTATCTGGAGGAGTAACAACAATATTCTTTAAAATCATTCATTCTGGTTTATTATTTGAATCTTTTAGTCATTTAATTGCTTCTAGTCTTCTTACTAATTTTTTTGTTCTAGAATCATTTGTTATTTCTTGACTTCTTAAAGTAGCATCAATTTTTTTGTATTCTTTATCCAAATCAATCTTCTGTAACAATTCCAAAATTGCTTCAGCACCAATACCAAATCTCATTCCAGTATATTTACTAATAAAATTAAATACTTCTTCAATAGAAAAAGGCATGTTAGATTGCTCTAAAGTATTATAAAAAGTTCTAGCAATGTTATATTTCATTTTTTCTTCAGCAGACTTATTTACATCAATTGATTCATAAATCTCTCTTAAAGTACGTCTTAATTTACTACGAGTTTCTTTTGAAGATTTTTGACTTGATAAATCAATAACTTCCTTCTCTTTAAAATTTTGTGGAAATTTTGAATTACCTGCATCCAAAACAATATAGTTTACAAAATAAACTACTTGTTCAACTTCTTTATATGAAATATCAAGTACTAAAGATATTTTTGAAGGACATGGTAACTCTTTTGTCATCCATATGTGAGCAATTGGAACAGCTAATTCTATATGTCCAATTCTTTCACGTCTAACAATTGATTCAGTAATTTCTACTTTACACTTTTCACAAACTTTTCCTCTAAATTTAATTTTCTTGTACTTACCACAAGAACATTCATAATCTTTCATTGGGCCAAATATAGCTTCATCAAAAAGACCATCTTTTTCAGGTTTTAATGACTTGTAATTAATTGTTTCAGATTTTTTTACTTCACCTCTAGATCATTCTCTAATCTTTTCTGGTGATGCCAAACCTATTTGAATACTTGTAATTCTAGAGTTTTTGCTTTTCATAATTATCCTTCTGATTCAATATTTTCATTATTTTTTGCCATTGCTTCTTTTGCATCTTGCATAATAGCTTCTTCTGTCATATTAGTAATATATTCATTAATGTCTTTTAACTCTTTGCCATCTTTTGTGATATTTACTTGCAATCCTAAACCTTGTAGTTGTTTAGTTAATAATTTAAACGATTCAGGCAAACCAGATTCTGGAATAGGTTTTCCTTTAATAATTGCATTATATGTATTATTTCTACCTTTAACATCATCTGATTTTATAGTTAATAATTCTCTTAAATTATGAGCAGCACCGTATGCTTCAAGTGCTCAGACTTCCATTTCACCAAATCTTTGACCACCATTTTGGCTTTTTCCACCAAGTGGTTGTTGAGTAATTTTAGAATATGGTCCAACAGCTCTTGAGTGAATTTTATCATCAACCATATGATCAAGTTTTAATATGTACATTACACCAATTGAAATGTCACCATCAAAGTATTCACCTGTTCTTCCATCAATTAATTTAAACTTACCATTTCTGCCCATACCTTCTGGGGAACTAACTGGATCAATACCTGCTTCTTTCATAATTACTTGTAAATCTTTTTTATTAACACCTTCAAATACTGGAGTTGCTACTTTATAAGTAATATCATCATGACTTATTCCTGCACGAGTAAGAACAATTGTGTAATCTAATTCAGTGAATTCTTTTTTTGCTTGTTCTAATGAAGTAATTTTCTTTTCTTTTAATAGTAAATTAAAATGTTTATTCAAAGTTTCTGCAACTTCAACACTTATACCAAATCATTGTTTATATTCTTCAAGTTTTGCTTTTGCAAAAACTAGTTCTAATATTTTACTTAAAGTAAGTTTTCTCATTGCATAACCTAAATGCAATTCAAGAATTTGTCCAATATTCATACGACTAGGCACACCAACAGGGTTCAACATAATATCAATTGGAGTTCCATCTTCTAAATGTGGCATATCTTCAATTGGTACAATTTTTGAAATAATACCCTTATTACCATGACGACCAGCCATTTTATCACCAATTTGAATTTTTCTTTTTTGAACAACATAAACTTTAATTTGTTCAATAACATCTGCATCTAACTCATAATCATCTTGAGCTTTAAATCTTTTCACAAAAGCAACTGTACCTTCTCCACCATGTGGAACTTTAAGTGATGTCTCTTTATGATTTTTAGACTTGTCACCAAAAATTGCTTGCAATAATTTTTCTTCAGAAGATAAATCAACTTGGCCTTTTGGAGAAATTTTACCAACAAGAACATCTCCCTCTTTTACTTCAGCACCAACCATTATAATACCTTCATCATCAAGATATCTTTTAGCAGTTTCTGATACATTAGGAACATCTCTTGTAATTTCTTCATCACCATTTTTTGCTCTTAAACATTCAACAGTATATTCAACAATGTGAATAGAAGTAAACACATCTTCTTTGAACAATCTACTAGACAAAATAATAGCATCTTCATAGTTGTAACCACTTCAAGTTGTGAATGCTACCAATGCATTTTGTCCTAATGCAAGTTCACCATTTTGCATTGCAGGACCATCCGCTAATGTTTGCCCATATTTAATTTTTTCATCAATTGATACAATTGGAATTTGATTATTACATGTGTTTTGATTAGATTTATTAAATTTTAAAAAATCATAATCAATTATTGAACCACTTTTTGTTTCAAGCTTTATTTTATTACCATCTACATATTTTACAGTAGCATCTTCTTTTTGATCATAAACATATGCCATACCTGAGTCATGAGCAATTCTGTACTCATTACCTGTCCCAACAATTGGAGCATGTGGTCTGATTAAAGGAGTTGCTTGACGTTGCATGTTTGCACCCATTAATGCACGATTGGCATCATCATTTTCCAAAAATGGAATAGAACTTGCTGCAATTGAAACAACTTGTTTTGGAGATATATCAAGATAATCAACTCTTTTTGCATCAAAGAATTCTCAACTAGATCTATATCTACAAAGTACTTTATCATTTAAAAATTTATTATCTTTAATATCAGGACTTGAACAAGCAATAATATATTCATCTTCCTTTAATGCAGTAAGTCATTCAATTTTATCTATAACCTTACCATTTTCAACAACATGATATGGTGTAATTAAAAATCCATTTTCATCAACATCTGCATAACTTGCAAGTGACATAATCAACCCAATGTTCATACCTTCTGGAGTTTCAATTGGACATATTTTGCCATAATGTGAATAATGAACATCACGAATATCCAAGTTTGGATCTTCTCTAGAAATACCACCAGGACCCATTGCAGATATTCTTCTTTTATTTGTTAATTCTGCAAGAGGATTTTGTTGATCTAAAAATTGTGTAAGTTGATGTGAATTAAAAAATTCTTTAAAACTCATTTGGAAAGGTTTTGTATTAATGATAGATTTAACAGTTATTGTTTTTTTAACTTCATTTTCATTTTCTTCTTGTGATTTATTAGCACCATCTGCAATAGCTAATTTATCATTAATAAACTTTTCAATTCTAGCTAAACCAGCTTGAGATCTTGCTTTTAATAATTCATGAATTAATTTTAGACGTTTATTACCTAAATGATCAATATCATCATAAAAGCCTATGTCATACTTTAAATTTATTACATATGAAGTAATAGATAAAATATCTGATAAAGTTAAAATTGAATTTGGCAACACTTTATCCTTGTAATTCTCTTTTTCATCGCTTTTCATTTTGCTATATGATTTTGCATCTTTATAGTCAAAAGCTCCAATTATTGGCACAATTGTTGTTTGTTCTTCATTATTAACATAAATGTTAATTTTTTCATATTTGCCAAAATGTTCTTGCCCTTTAACTTGAGTATTAATATTAGCTTCATAAATACTTGATAAACTATTTGTTTTATATAATTCTTTAATAATATCTAATTCTTGTTTAGTAATTAAAGTGTCTTTTTTAATTACTAATTTTCCTTTAGTATTATATAAATCTTGAGCTATTATTCTTTGATATAGTCTTTCAGAAACTCTCATTTTTCTAATCATTTTGTATCTACCAGCTTTTGATAAATCATAATTTTTGTGATTAAAAAAGTGATTATAAATAACAGCCTGATAACAGTGTTGAGATCTATCAGTAACTCTTGCTTTTGAATCAATACTTTTTGTTGAAATTGATAAATTTGAAACTAAATCTTTTGCTGCTTTTTCAGTTATTAAAGAATTTATAATAGAATCCATTTTTTGTTCAATTTCTTCTTTTTTTGACTTAGAAGTTTCTTGTTCTAATGAGTTCTCTAAATCTTTATATTCTTTAAATAATTCTTTAATTTTGCTATCAATACCATATGTAGTTTTCAAAGAATGGTCATCATTCGAATACAATTTTTTTAATTGATCAAATTCTGGTAATGAAAAAATTTCTTTTTTATTGTATTTTTCATTTTCAAAAGATTTAAGAATATATTCATTGTCATTAAAAATTGATTTAATTTCTTTTTCTGTTAGACCTAATGCTTTAAAGAATGTTGTGATTGGAACCAAACAAGTTGATTCTCCTGTTGCATCTCTAAACATAATTTGAATAAAATCTTTACCTTCTGCAATATAAATAAAAAATAATGTACCTTTAGATGGTAAAACTTCACAAACATATCCTTCTTGTATTCTTTTTCTAGAATTACTAAGTTTTATTTGTGATTTGTTCAATACATAAGGACCAGGAGATCTTACAATTTGAGAAATAACAAATTTCTCAATACCATTAACAATAAAAGTACCTTTCTCTGTCATTATTGGAATATTTGCAAAAAATATACCATCGTGATTATTTCCACCACTTTTTGTTTTTCCTGATTTTTTAACTTCTCCAGATACATTATCAATAATTGAAAGATTAACATATAATGGTCTATCATATGTTTTGCCTTCATTTCTTGCTTGTGCTTCTGTTCTTTTTGGTTGTTCAAGCTTTAAATCAACAAAATTTAAGCTATATCTTCCACCAATTGATTTTATAGGAAAAAGACTTTTAATTGTCTCTTCAAGTTCTGTTTCCATAAATTTTTTAAAAGAATTTTTTTGTAAATTTAACAAATTTGGTTCTTTGAAAGAAAAACTTTCAATTTTAGAATAATCTCTTCTTAAAACTGCATTTGAAAAGATTTTATCTTGATTTAGTTTTTTACTCATTTAACACCTCTTATGACAAATACAAAACTTTAAAATAAAGTTCCAATAACTATATATTATATATTAAAAAGGGCAAAAAAATAAAAAACATTATACATTAAAAATTAAAAAAGTAAATTAAATATTAAAAATATTTTGTGAAAATAAAAAAATGATAAGTAAACTTATCATTTAAATTATTAACTTTCAAAAATTTTATTGTCAGAAATCACTATACATTTATTTTCATCTTGTGGAATGATTCCTTTGACCTTTTTAACCATTTCTTTTACAAAATTTAAATCTGTACTTATTTTATCAACATAAATTGTGTTTACAGCATAATGTATTGAAAAACATCTTTTTAATTCAGGATTATCTGTAATAACAAAAATTGATGCAGCAGGTCTAATATTTGATAATGCAATTATTTCATCTCTTGTATTTCCAATATATATTATTGCTCCATATAAAAATGGTTCATTAAAAATATCTCTTTTAGGTGCAATCAAGTTTGCAACTTTTTGAACAGTTTTTCCAAAAGGTGTGTTATGAAATCTTGTATGAGCAAAATAAACATTAAGTGATCTATCATAATCAAATAATTTTTCTGATGAACGATTTATTGTACTCATCACTTCAACTGCATTCACAGGATATAATCCATTTGCTGTTTCTCCAGACAACATTGTGCAATCAGAACCACGTTCAACTGCAAAAAATACATCAGTAACTTCAGCTCTTGTTGCTTGTAATCTTGTTTCTAATGAATCAAGCATTTGGGTTGCAATTATAACTGTTTTAGCCTTATGTCTACAAGCTTTAATCATATACTTTTCATAATAAGGTACTTCATAATAAGGTATTTCTAAACCAAGGTCACCTCTTGCCACCATAATTGAATCTGAAGCATCAATAATTTCATCAATTGCATTTATTGCATTCATTGTTTCAATTTTTGAAATAATTTGAATGTGACTTGCATTATTATTATTTAGTATTTTTCTAATTTCATGAACATTTTGAGGACTATTTACAAAAGATGCAGCTATAAAATCAAAGTCATTTTCAATTGCAAATATAATATCATTGTAGTCTTGTTCAGACATGAATGGTATAGAATAATTTGCATTAGGTAAATTAATTCTTTTATTAGTTTTTAATAAATGTTCATTTTTAGCAACAGTTATTATATAACCTTCTTCTACATTCACTTCTTGTGCAATTAATTTTAGTTTCCCATCATCTACAAATATAATATCGCCAACATTAACATCTCTTGCCATATTATATAGTCCACTAGCATCATAAACACTAAATTTATTTGAGTCACCTACAATTTTATCAACTGTATAAATTGTAACTTCTGATTCTTTTTCAACTAAAACTTGACCATTCTTAATTTCATTCACTCTTATTTCTGGACCTTTAGTGTCTAAAATAAAACCAATATTAAGATTCTTTTCCTCTGCTACTTCTCTAGCTAATTTAATTTTAATTCCTTGTTCTTCATAAGTTCCATGAGAAAAATTAAATCTTACAGCATTAACACCAGCATCATATAATTTTGAAAGTTTATCTTTTGCTTCCAAAATTTGATCAGCATATTTTGGGTCATTAAACTGTTCATAAGTAAAAATTTTACCAGTGATTGATGGACCAATTGTTGCAATGATTTTTGTTTTCTTTAAACTATTCATATTTCATCCTTTATCATCATTGTAAATATCATTATAAATTACTATTTTTTAAAATATTCTATAAAAGTAAATTATTTAACAATAAAAAATTAACACATACAAGTGCTAATTTCTAATAAAAACAAAATAAATATAATTTAACTTGTAAAAGATAATATAAATCAAACAAGTGATAATAGAAAATTAATCAACATACATGGTACTAAATTTCTAGTTAAATAGTAAATTATTGCACTTACTAATCCCAATGGTATGTAGTATGAAATATCCATATAACTTTCATATTTATAGGATAATGAAACAATTGAATAATATATTATTGATGCTATGATTCCAAATACTGAATAGTTACAAAATAATAAAACAAAATATCTATAAAATATTTCTACAAATAAAGGTCCAACAAAAAGCCCTGAAATAAACATATTTACAATTCTAACAATATTGATGCTATTGGTATTCATAGAGACAGAATTATAAGGTTGATAAATTTTTTTTGATTGAATAGTATTTTTCAAAAAGGTACTAGCATATTCTAATCCAAAACATACTGCAAAACCAATTGCAACTATCAATAATGTTATTCATCAGTTATTACTTGAAAATGCCTTTTTAAATCATGTTTTAAACTCAACATTATTTCATGCAAAAATAATAACTAAAGCAAATATTATTAAATGTTGAAAGATACTTACCAATGAATAGATAAAACTATAACTCAAGTATGTGTTATATTCCATATTATTAGAACCTTTATTTAACATAAAAAGCACTACATAATTTATTAAATGCCCAAGCATCAAGATATAAAAAATAATAAAAAATACAAATATTTTTTTCTTTTTTAATATTTTTTCCTTACTATGTGCATAAGTCAAAAGCGGTATTAATGACAAAAGAATAGTAAAAACAGTAAATACAATTTTAGTTATATTCATTGTTACATCATTAGAAGTAAAGTTAAAAATTGCAGCAAAAAATTGAAAGGCAAACAATAAGAAAAATGGTAAAATTCCATTTCTGTAATTTAATTTAAAATTATCTCTATATCCATATCTATTTGATATTTTATATCTCAATAAATTTTTTGGATTATCATTTATTTCTTCTGTTTCGCTATTGGAATTTGGTGTATCCAAAATGCCATCATATAATGATGGTCCTTTATTTATAAAACGATTATAATTTTCATCATTTTCAAGATTATTTAATTGTTTATCTAACTCAGATTCAACATTTAAATTTTTATTTTCTTCTTTTTCATTTTTTGAATTGTTAGAATTTGAATCAAAATGTAGAAAATCAATTGAAGTATTTATAGTTTTAAACATTTTTAAAATCCATTTTTAATAATTGTGAATTATAAAGATTATAGCAATTGATTTGTATTATGAAGACAAAAACTAACACTGTAATGTGTTAGTTGAAAATCTTTACATTGTTAAAATTAATATAAAAGATAATAAATTACCAATAAAATGAATTGCTATACAAGGTGTTAAATTTCTAAAATAATAGTAAATAAATCCATTTACTATTCCTAAAGAAAAATAAGGAAATATATTTACAAAATCTCCATTTGCTGCAACATGAAGAAATGCAAAATAAATTGTCGAGCAAAAATATCCTCATACAGAGTGGTTAAAAAATAACGAAACAAAATATCTATAAATTACTTCTTCAAATATTGGTGCAACAATAACTGCTGAAATAAATAAAGTTACTACTCCAAAATTAGTATTTGTCATTTTAATAAGGGAAGACTGATTTTCAGAAACAGATCCATTATTAGAAATTGCATTAGGAATCAAATTTAAAACATATTGTAGTAAGTAAAATATTCCAAATCCAATTGCAATTATAATAAATGTTACTCATAAATTTCTCTTTGAAAATGACTTTTTTCATCATACTTTCACTACAATATTTTTTCTAATAAAAAAACAAACTATTAGCAATAAAGCAATAGAATTTAATAGTTCAATAGCTAAAGTCATTGTTGTATATTCATTAGAATTACTATCTAATTTAAATAAAATTGCTACTAAAGTAGAAATAATGAGCAAAAATATTCTCATAAATGGAAAGGCAATAAAAAATATATATATTTTCTTTTTGTTCAATACTTTAAATTTATTATAAACTATTCAAATAAAAGCAATCATCCCTAACAAAATAGATGAAATATTGTAATAAAAATTATATGTGGATTTGTTTGCAATTAAAAAACTCATTAATAAAGAAACAAAAAATGGTAGTAAAAACAACAAAAAGAATAATGGTAATACAATTTGCTTAATATCTAACTTAAAGTTATCTATAAAACCATATCTTTTTATTGCTTTATGAATTAATTTATTTTCATTTATAACATTAGTTTCAATTTTAAAATACTCATCCATCTCTTGATCTAAAACATTATTGTTTTTTCTAAAAATATTATGCATAATTTGACCTATTGTTTTTTGTAAAATTATAACACTTTATATTAATGTAAAAAATTACTCTACCAAAATAATAGATGGATTAAGGTATCTATTTAATATTGATGCAAAATATGGTTCTTTAGCTTTTAATGCTTCAATATCTTTGTTCAAAAGAGTTTGACCATAATTTTTTCATACTTGTGGAGTTGGATCAACTTCATAAATCATGAACATTATTCTTCTCAAAAAATCAGCACTTTCAAACATCAATCCTTGTCCATTAACATTTACACCATTTCTTATTTTTACAACCGATATTCTATAATAGTCAACATTTCTTTCAGTAGTTTTTGAAATATTTCCAATAGATAAATTATTAAAATCATATTGTCTGAAAAAACTTCTAATGATTTTACTATAACTTTTTCAATCCATGTGGCCACTAATATTAATTAATATAGTAGCAGATTTAAATTTTTCAGACTTTTCTTTTTCAAAAGCCAACATATAATTTGGAGAAATATTATTTAGATAATTAGGAACACTTGGAACGCCACCAACTGGAGCCAATTTTACATGCATTTTTTTTAAGTTATTAACTTTTAATAAACTAACTTTAACATCATTAAATCATGTTTCTTTAATATAATCTTCAATTGTTTTAAACTCATTAAACTTATCACCATTTCTTTCAACAATTCTATGACTTGCTAGTGTTAGTTGTGGAAATGTTTCAACTTTATTTGATTTTGCAACCATTTCTTGAATTAATTTTTTATATTTATCACCTGGATATTCTAAAATAATATCAACAAGTTCTTCTAAATATCACTCATCAATATAAACAATCATTTTTGGATTAATAACAATTTTTGTTACTTGTGATTTTATTAAGTTATTTTGTTTACTTTTTTTTGTTGCCATAATTTATTTACTTTTTTGAAGAATTTTTAGATTTAATTGTTACTATTTCTTTTTGTTTTAATGATTCTGAAGTTGAATTTGTAGTCTGTTTTGAATCATTTGCAACATTAGCAGCAGCTTTATTTTTTGCTTTTTGTTCTGCTTCAGATATTAATCCAAGAATTCTATCTTTAATTTTAGGTAAAGCATTCTTTAAAATAGTCATTTCAAATGCTTCTCTTCATGTATAACCACTTTGAACTAATCTTAAACAAGATTAAAGATCTTGTTGAACAAATTAATGGTAATTTTTCATTAAATACTATTCTTCTAGCCATTAAAAATCTATCAAAATAATATTTACCATTAATATAACCTCTAGAAAATCTTTCTTCCAATTTTTCATCATAAGGCATTTCTAAAAAAATGAATCTATCAAGTGTTGCAATATCTAATTGTTGACGAGCTGTATATCCTGTTCCAATATCAATACCATTAGTGTTACCCGCTCCAATTAATCTAAATTTTTCATGAGCAAAAACTCTACCATTTGGGAAATCTAAGAATTTATTTGCTAATGCAGCATTAATAATAATCAATGCTTCTGGATTAGATGCATCCATTTCATCAAATAAAAATAATCCACCATTTTTAAAACATTTATAAAAATCTGTTTCTATATAGTCACCTTTAGCACTTTTAAACCCAATTAATTTATATGGTTCAAGAATAGCACCACTAAAATAAAAATCTAATTTCAATGCCTTAGCAATTTCTTGAGCCATATATGTTTTTCCAGTACCTGGCATAGAATACAAATAAACATTAAAATCTTTTGCAATAAGTTTTAATACCTTTTCAAATAAAAAGTGCTGTTTTTTTATTCCTGGAACTTCTATTTGTCTAATATTCATTGATTCTAATGTTTGCTTTAACTCTTTAGAAGAAATTCCTGTTTCAATATGTTCTATTATATCTTTTGATACACCTAATATTTTTTCATCAATTATTTCTGAAACAATTTCTTTAATTTTATTTTTATTAGTAAACATTCCAACTCCACCTATAAATACATAACAAAACTAATCAAATTATACAATATATGTCAATTATTAATGTCACAAATTGGGAAAAATGACATAATTTATAGATAAAAAAGAGCATTATAGACATTTTGTTAACCAATATTGCCTAAAATGCTTTTTTAAAAATATACTTTAGAAAAAATGTAATTATATAATTTTACCTTTTTGCAAAGGAGAAGCAGGAAGTTTTCTTTTATGATCTGTATCAATTTGTAATTTAATTATTTGTACTAAATCCTTATTATCAATAAAGTTACCAAGTAAAAAATCATCAATAATACTATACTCAACTCCAAGATCTTCTTCATCAGTTTGATTAGGTCTTAATCCAGCAGTTGGTTTTTTATTTATAATTTTTTCAGGAACACCTAATATTTTGGCACACTCTTTAATATATGATTTTGGAAAATTTACTAATGGTAATATATCACAACCACTGTCACCATATTTTGTAAAATATCCTGTAACAAATTCAGCTGCATTTGATGTACCACAAACTAAAAATTTTTTATCTTGTGCATGAGAATACAATGAAACCATTCTAAGTCTAGCTTTAAGATTTCCTTTAGATTGTTCAGTCAGCCCTATTGGTAACACTTTAAGAAAAGTATTGTACACTTTTTCCAAATCTACATTTATATTTTGCACATTGTTAAAAGTATCTAAAACCAATTTTGCATCATCAATATCTTCTTGAGAATTTTCAATGTGCATAGTTAATGCTAAAGATTTGTGCGGAAAATAACGATTTGCTATTGCACATAAAAGCGCTGAATCAATACCACCTGAAACACCAAATATAATTCCTTGAGATCCTGTGGTATCAAGATACTCATTCAATCAACTAACTATCGAGTCTATTTTTTTACTATAATCAATTACTTTTTTATTCATAAATATTAGTCTACAATATATTCAATATCTTCTATTATAAAGATATCTCCTTTTATTGCTCCAAATTCCTTTAATTTTTTTTCTATTTCATCTAGTTGAATTTTTTGATTAAACCTCACAACATTATCATCAGTTGTTTGGGGAATTCTATTATACCAATAATGAATCTTAGGTGATGTAACTTTTCACAATTTATCATCAACTCTTACAATAGTTATTTTACCATCAAGTTCTTTTTCTACTTTTATTAATTTATATGAATTTACATTATTTTCTTTTTCAATTTCTCATTCATTTTTATATTTTGAATATTCTTCAAATATATCTTTTAATAAATCATCAATATTTTGTCCATTCAATGCACTTATTTTATATAGTTTTTTATTTTTTAAATGTCTTTTTAATTTTTCAAAATTCTTTTCTCCATTTTCAGTATCCATTTTATTTGCAACTATATAAATGCATTTGTTTAATAATTCATGTTTATATTTAACTAATTCATTATTAATTGTTTCATAAGCTGAAATAACATCATTATTATCAATATCATCCATTGAAATAATGTGAATTAAAAAATGGCAACGCTCAATGTGTTTTAAAAATTCAAACCCTAATCCAACACCATGACTTGCTCCTTCAATCAAACCAGGAATGTCAGCAAATATTAAATTATTGTTATCATATTGAACAACACCAAGCACTGGAAACAATGTAGTAAATTGATAATTACCAATTTTTGACTTTGCATTTGAAATTTGATTAATAAATGTAGATTTACCAGCATTAGGTAATCCAACTAATCCAACATCAGCAATATATTTTAATTCAAGTTCAACTTTTAATTGTTGACCCTTATCACCATTTTCAAAAAGTGTTGGAGCTTTATTGTAGCTAGATTTAAAAAAAGCATTTCCATGACCACCTCTACCACCTTTACAAATTGTGTATTGTTGATTAGTTTTTAAAATATCTACAATTATTGAATTGTCTTTTGTATTTTTAATAATAGTACCTACTGGCACTTTTACAAATACATCATTACCATCAGCACCATGACAAAGTTTAGAACCGCCATTTTCTCCATTTTCAGCAGATATTTTTTTAATGTATCTAAAATCAAAAAGAGTATTTATATTGTGATCTCCAATAATAATCACATCTCCACCTCTTCCGCCATCTCCACCTCATGGACCGCCTTCAGGATAATGCGCTTCTTTTCTTCAACTAATTACGCCATTCCCTCCGTCACCAGCCTTTAATTCAAGTATACATTTATCAACAAATTTCATTTTTAATCCTTTTCTATTTCTACATAATCTTTTTCATTATCATCTTTTAAATGTTTAATTACATCATTAAATTCTTGCTGTTTCAAATTTTCTTCTTTAAATTTTTTATAATAGTCATATGCACTAGAACTATTGGCCATTATAATATTTGTAATATAGTTTGTAATAAAAAATATTATCAATGAAGAAACTATTACAATAAAAAATCTTGCAATTATTATATAAACAAAATTTGATGTTGTATAAGGTATTAATCCACTAACTATTGTTGTAATGCAAATTACATGAGTCATAAAAATAAAAGGTATTGCGTCATAATTTATTAATTTGAATAAAAGCTTAAAAATCAAAAAACTTAGAATTGATAAACCAATAATTCCAATAATTATGTACAAAATGTTCATATTAAAAATATAAGAATTATTCTCAGTTGCAATTTGTATTCAATTTAATTTAAGTAAATTAATTTCACCAACTAATAAAAAAACTATTAAATATGGAATAAAAACAAGAATAAATAGAAATAGAAAAAGAATCATTTTAGAAGTAGAAACATTAGAAGAATTATTATAAAAAAAATTAGTCATCATAACACCTATTTATAGTAAAAATAATAACACAACATAATACATAGTTATATCAACTTGTGAATTAAAAACCATTAGTGTTGAACACACTAATGGAATAAATTAATTTTCTTGAGTTTTTTTGGCAATACATTCAGGATGCATTGGTTCAAGATTATAACTTTGATTATTTAGAAAATCACCATTTAAATGAAAGACATCTCAAGAGTTTTTACCTTTTGGTTGTTCACCAATATATTGTGTTCTAAACATAAGTTTACCACATGCATGACAAGGAGCAACTTGATTTAAATCTACTTCTTCTAATGCTGCAGGTTTAAAACGTTTAATGAATCTTTCACTTTTAATATAATGCTCTCAAACTTTTCTTAACTCTCTTTTGGTTCATTTCCCTCTTTTATCAGGTCTTGTATCTTGCATGATATACACTCCAATTCTTTATTACCCTTTATTAATGTTATCATTACATTAATTATTATTTATACAAAAATATCAGAGATTATTTATTTATTATTTACTTAATGAGAACACTATTTTTTTTATTTTTACTTTTTTATTTTTTCATTTAATTTCATATTCTGTTTGAATATTATTAGCATTATTTTCTCAATCATTATATATATCATCACATTCATACAAAATGTTGTAATTATTATCACGCAATACTTCTAATGTATATTTGTACAATGATTCATTATCTGTTTTAAACTCAATTATTCCATTTGGATTTAGAATTTTAAAATACTGTTTCAAAAATTTATTATTAGTAAGTCGATTTTTTTCATGATGTTTTTTTGGTCATGGATCACTAAAATTTAAATATATTTTTGATATTTCATTTTCATTAAAAATATTTTCAATCTCATTAGCATCAATAGATATTATCTTTATATTATCTAATTTATTTTCTGATTTATTTATTTTGGTTAAAACCTTATATAAAATTGTTGGAAATTTATCTATTGCAACATAATTGATATTTGGATTAAGATTTGCCTTTTCTACAATAAACTTTCCTTTTCCACATCCTATTTCTATTTCAATAGAATTATTATTTTTAAATACATCTTTATTTCAATTTCCTAAATTATCAAAAGGATTTTCTATATAGTATTTTTTATCAGAAAATAATTTTTGTTCATATGTGGTATTTTTTCTTAATCTTCCCATAAATATCCTAATCAAATTTTTTTATATCTAATATTTTAAGCATTTGCTTCATAGAAAAATTGTCATTATCAACTTTATTAAAATCTAATATTTTATTTATTAATTCTTTTTTAGAATTCTGTATATCTATAATTTTTTCTTCAATAGAATCATTCATAATTAATTTATAAATTGTTACATTATTTTTTTGTCCAATTCTATGAGCTCTATCACTGGCTTGATTTTCAACACTTACATTTCATCACAAATCATAATGTATAACATTGTTAGCACTTGTTAAATTCAAACCTACTCCACCTGCTTTTAAAGAAATAAGGAAAACCTTAATAGAATTATTTTTATTAAATAAATCTACAAGATTTTGTCTTTCTTTTTTTGGGGTACTTCCAGTAATTGTTAAAAATTCAATATTTTTTAAATATAATTCATTTTGAAAAAAACTAATCATTTCAGTAAATTGTGAAAACAATAAGATCTTTTCACCCTTTTCAATTATTTCATAAATTAAGTTCATACACATTTCAAATTTATTACCATTAGTTTTAGCATTTTCATAAAGAAGTTTTGGAGAACAACAAAGTTGTCTTAATTTAGTTAATAAAGATAAAATAAATATTTTATTTTTTTCTATATCTTTTTCTAGCATTGATTTATCAATATCTTTTCTAATATTTTCTAGCAAATGTTTATATAAAATTTTTTGCTCTGAATTAAAATCAATATACATTAATTGTTCATTTTTGTCAGGCAATTCTTTTAATACATCTTTTTTTGATCTTCTTAAAATAAATGGAGAAATTTTTCTTTGAAATTTTTTATAATTTTCATCAGAACTATTTGAAATAAATTTTTTAAATGAGTTGAAATCATTTAAAAATCCAGGCATTATAAAATTAAATAATGACCATAATTCTAATGTATTATTTTCCATTGGTGTTCCAGTTAAAGCAATTTTATGATTTGCTTTAATTGACATTATAGCTCTGGCAAATTTTGTGAATCTATTTTTTATAGTATGACCTTCATCAATTATTAACACGCTAAAATTTTTGTTAGAAAATTTTGATAAATTTATTTTTAATAAATTATATGAAATTATTACAACATCATAATCAAACATTTTTTCAAATAAAATATCTCTTTTTTCCATATTTCCATCAATGACACAAACTTTTAAATGATTGGCATGTGTATCAAATTCTTTCTTTCAATTATAAATAAGAGAACTTGGCGCTACAACTAAAGATGTAAAGGAATTTTTTGAAGTAAAATAATCTGACAAAAAACCAATTGATTGCAATGTTTTTCCTAGACCCATTTCATCTGCTAATATACTTCCAGTTTTTAATTTGTGATGTAATTTTAATCATCTTATTCCATGCAATTGATAAGGTTTTAAAATTGATAAAAGATTGTTAGGAAGTTCTACTTTAATATCATTTATATTTTTAAAATTTTTTATAAAATTACTAATTTCATCATTCTCTTTAAAATTTTCACATAATAAGGAATAATTTCATTTTTGTGCAAAAATTTTATCATTTATAAAATCATTAAAGCTTGCATTAAATAACTTTAGTTGATTTCCTAAATCATTAAAATCAATATCATTTAACAAATTAATCATTTCTCCATTAGATAATTTTACAAATTCTTGTTTTTGAATATATGCATTCACAATTGATTTAATATCATCATTTGAATAATTATTTAAGCTCCAATTTATTTGTAACAAATCTTCTCTTTTTGTTAAACCACTCACTACAAATTTTGTTTTTGTTTTTGTTTTGAAAATTAAATTTTTTGCAATTTTCATTTCAAAATTTTCATTGTTCTTGTTCAATTTTAATCATCTTATCATTTTATAAAATTCTTCTTCAGTGCTAAAGACATAACAATTATGTTTTTCACTAAAAATATTTATAAGTTTTTCAATCCTCTTAAATAATTTTTGTTCTTTTTCCTTATTTCTTTTATCAATATCTGTAATACCATCATTATGGTAATAATATTTATCTAGATAACAAAATTTAACTATTAAAATAGGATTCAAAAATTCATTACTATATCTTAATTCAAGAGAAAGTTTTGGATCCTTATTTAATAAATTATGTTTAATTAATATTGACTCATCAAATTTCAAATTAAAGTCCTTAAAATTATTATTAATATAATTATATAAATTAATGAAATCTGCTTTTGTGCTTCCATGATTAAATTGTCAATAAAAATTCTTACATTTATCATATGTATCAGGAGAATCGATGCAATATACAATTGAGAATTTATCAAGTGGATTATTTAAAAAAAATAAAGATTTTTCAAGTTCACAAAAATGCTCTGTAATAATAAAATCTGTTTTACAACAATATAAATCATTGTAATTTTTTTTAATAGATATTCTTTTATTAAAAAAAGATGGTTTAATTTTTTCATCAATAAATTTTTGATTTAAATAATCAAGTGATAATAACTTTGTTTTATCCTTTTCATTGTAAATATCTATTTTATTTTCCCAACAATAATTCAAAAAATAGTAAAATTTATCCTTATCCAAAATAAATGATTTACGATTAAATTTTTTCAAAATTTTTTCTTCTTTTAGTAAAAAATTAAAAATATTACTATATTTTTTATCAATTTTATTAAGTAAAAACTCTTTTATATTTTCTTTGTTAAACTCTATTGTAAATTTATCATCAAACAAATAAGATATATCACTTATATTATGTTGTTTTCCATAAATATTAAATTGAGGAGTAAGAATGATTTTATCGTTAAATGCATCTATTAAAAATGAGAATGTATAGGAAGATGAATTATACAAATTATTTACATCAATTATTAATTGCTCATAAAAATATTGATACAACATTGAAACAATATGCTTACAAAAACCTTTATAATTTTTAAAACTTTCACAATCACAATGTTGCTTTAATAATTTATATTCCTTATCAAAAATAACTTTTGATTTATTTCTATTACTAATGCACGATATTTCTAAATTATCATTATTTGTGATACATGAAATAATAGGAATAGAATCTAAAAACTGTTCTATTCCTCTATCTAAAAATATGTCATAACAAACATTATCTTTTATAAGTTTTTGTAGAATAAAATCCATTGAATTATTGTAATACAAAAAACATTTAATTATTTTTTTCTTTATATAATAAGAACAGATATTAAATATAGTTTTTATAAATATTAAATCATATGTTTATTCTATAAATAAAAAATATGTTAAATTTATAAATATGAAAAAGTCTAAATATATATCAAAATATGATTACATAGCATATTATACTAAGCCAAAGGCTTTTTGATTTTACACTAATACAGAAATAGAATCATCATTAGAAACAATATATAGAAAATTATCAAAAAATAATAAAGATATCTTATATGATGATTGAGATGAAGATAGTATTAATGAAGCTGATGATGAAAAAGATAGTTACCAATTTTATTTAGAAAAAAAGGAAGAACTAAAAAACATTGATTTAAATAATCCTCAAATTGCTGAAGGTATAATAATTGATAAAGAATCAAAAAAATTTATTATTGAAACTTATAATAATTCTTTTGATTACAAAATTGTCGATTTTGATGATGAAATATATAAATATAAAAAAATGGAAGAACTTGCTGAAATTACAAAGGATATAATTTTAAATAATAAAAATGTCATCATTTTTCAAGGAGTTTTTATTGACAAAAATACAATTACAAAACCTGATGCATTAATAAAAAGTAATAACAATATTATTGTAATTGAAACTAAGGGTACTTCAACTGCTAAAAAACATCATTTTTTAGATTTGTTTTATCAAAAAAACGTCATTGAAAATCAAAAATACTTAATTGAACTAGATTGCATATTTGACTATAAACTTTGTTTAGTAAAATATGAAATACTAAATAAATATCAAATTAGCTTTTCTATAACAGATTACATAAATTATACAAAAGTTTATAGTGATAATTCTATAGTGCAAAAATCACCTTTCAAACTAGAATTAAAAGCATTTAGTAAACTTGGTTATCATGTTGTTAAATCATCAACACCTAGAGAGCCAAATGGGGATGATGGAATACCAATTAGATTGAAAGCAGTTCTAAATCATAATTTAATAGATTTTGATGAAAGAATTTGTAATGCTAGATCAAATAAAAAAGATATTGAAGCATCTCAAGAAGATTTTTTGAAAGTTTTAAATGAATATGATCAAGTTATAGAAACTTTATGAAAACACAAATTATCGATGAAAGAAACAGACTATATCAAAGAAATTCATCCTAATTCAAATGACAAAAGTAGATTTAAAAATTTTGATTATTTTCCTGAGGAAAGAAAAATATATTCATTAATGGGTTATAACAGATTAAGTTATTCTGGGAATATTGCTTATCAAGATAGCACAAGTTTAGATAAGGCTAAAATTAATGAAAACCCATTAGATTTTTTAAAAGAAAGTAAAGATCAAAAATGTAGCTATAAAGAAATATTTACATCTAGTGACTTAATAAAAGTAGATTATGAAAAAACTCAAAAATTATTGGATCAATTGAAGACAAAAAAAGTTTATTTTGATTTTGAAACTATAAATACAGCTATTAGATCAATTGATAAATCATTACCATTTGCTCAAATCATTACTCAATGTTCAATAATAAAAGATCTTGGGCAAAATGTTATTAATGCAGGATGTAATAATATGATTATTGACCCAACAAAAATTAATGATAAATGATTAATGGATATTGTTGACAACATTTATGCTGGTAATGAAATTAAATACTCTAAGAAAGATAATGAGTATATTGTTGATGGCGATAATAATAATGAAATTTCATATGTTGTATACAATAAAACATTTGAACGCTCAAGATTAAAAGAAATTGATTTAAAACTAAATAACAAAGAATACACAATAAAAATTGAACACATAATCAATAACTTATATGATATTGCAGATTTTTTTACAATAAGTGCAAAAAGAGGATATTACATTTTTATAAAAGAGTTAAAAGGGTTTTATTCAATAAAAAAAGTACTTCCATTAATTTCTAAATATGCTCCTGATATTTTTAACTTAACAAATTGTTTAAATTATAATGATCTTGAAATTTCTAATGGAAGAATTTGTCAAGAAAAAACAATACAAAGATTTTTTAAATCAATAAATGATGAAGAATGATTACAACTTGAAGACAAATTAAAAACATATTGTGAAAATGATGTTAGAGCAATGATTGCAGTAGAATATTTTATAAAAGATATACTAAATAACAAAATTGATTTCTCTAAAGAATAATTAAAAAAAACACAATTCAAAATAAAATAGTATGAATTGTGTTTTTTAATATTAAATATTTCCATTAGGAAATAAATTAGTCTTATAATTAGCGTGTTTAACTTTATATAATGAATCTTTATATGAATTTTTTTGATTAGAAAAACCCCCATATACTAAATCATAAGGTTCAGGATTATATCACTTATACTTGCCACTATAATTATATCCTTCGCTTCTTAATGCCTGAATAATTCCATAATCTGTAGAATTGTCATAAGCAAACTGAATCCCCAGTGTTTCTTTTTGTGAATTCATCATCATTGATCCAGAAGCACCTTCTGGTAAATCATCATGTCTTAATGTATAGAATAGTCCTCAATATAAAAAGTCTTCTTTTGTAAATGGATTTGATTGAGAAAATCAAGAAAAGTTTAAAACACCATCATAAATACCCTTTGAATTTGGTATAACATCATCAAAAGAACTATAAAAACTTGAATTGCTTAAACTACTTCCATGATTTGGAGGGTTATTTTTATCAATGTCATTTCTTGTATTACTATAGAAAGATATTACATCATTATTGTAACCACTTTCATGAACATTAGGAAAACCAAATGTATAATAGTCATTTTCTTTAATTGTAGATTCAGAACTAATTAAAGATTTAGCCATTTTAAATTGTTCATCTTTATTTCAATTAGCATAATCATTTGTAATTGATCTTGCATCATTTTCATTTTCAAATGTTACTTCAATTACTGCAAAATCAGCTGTTTCCTTCTTGCTAGTTCATCTTGGATCTTTGTTATAATCAGAAGGATCTGATTTTAAAAAATCTGTTGCAATAAATACAGTTTTAACTAATGGATTTTCATCATAAACATATCCTCTTGTACCATCTTCTAAATCTTGGTATCTTGCAATTGGCACAATAACTTGACTATAATTTGCTGCTTCTCTTTGAGAATCTCCATAATATTTTGAACCAACTTCTGGATTAACGATTTTTCTAATTCTTAATTCTTTTGTTCTTAAATCTTCATGTTCTTTATAATAACTATTGTATCCATTGTAATCATTATGAACTACCAAATTATAAACAACATGTGCATTTGTAGCAAAATACCATGTTAATGGATAGGAACCATTATCACTTAATTTATAATCTAGTATTCATCCAGTGCCCATATGGGGACCTATTCCATCATAGAAATTTAATGAAACACTTCTTTTAGCCATATTCAAATACTTATCATTTACAATATAACCTTTCAATGATGATACTCTTGTTTGGCCTTCCATATTTGTTCTTGGCCCACCTTCAGCAATTAGAATTGCATTATTTTTATCATTAGGATTTGCAGCAGATGATTTACCATATGCATCACTTTTGCTAGTTACACCAATTGGAGCATTTGGATCACCTCAATATTTATTATCATCTGGTTTTGTATCTGGAAAATTTACGCCTGGATTGTCAGGATTATTTCCATTTCCCTCATTGTTTGGATTATCTGGCATAGTTTGATCATTATTTATATCATCTTTGATAAAATTATTTTTGTATTGTAATGACAAAGGAATAGCTATAGCACTTGTTAAAACTAATGATGCAATACTAATTGCTGTCACACTAAATATTAATAATTTTTTTCCCATATTTTCTACCTTTGATTATTTACAGTTATTATATAATAAAAAATAACATTAATCTTTATGCAAGTTGTACTATAAAAACAAAAACTATTTATGACTAAAGGTCTAAATAGTTTTACAAAAATTAAATTATTTAATTATATTTTTAATATCATAATATGACATGTTTAACATATTAAGTCTTTTAAATAATTGTTTATTATTACAATAAGAAATATTCAATTTATTACATAAAGAAATTCTTTTGTTTTTACTATCAAGTTCTAAATTTAAATATTCTTCTCAAGAAATAGAATTATTAATTGCATTAAAAGTAACTATATTATCAAATGCTTTATATATAGATTCATCACTTGCTTCTGCAACTCCAATTTTTTTACTATTTGAAAGAATATCATTTTTGTTTATAAAACAGTTTTTAGAATTAGGAAAAATATCAATTAATTTTTTTCTTATCTTTTCTCCAGGACCATCAGGATCTAAAAACAAAATTAAACCATTTTTTTGTGATAATTTTTTAATATCATGAATTGTCTTTTTATTTAACGATAATCCATTTGTTTCAATTGTATTTACATTAAAAAGTTTTTTCAATTTTGCTGAATCAGTTTTTCCTTCAACAACTACTATTTCTTTGATATTTTTTTTATGTTGCATACATTATTTCAATATTTATCATAAATTTTTGACACAGATGTGTGCTTAATTTGAGCTTCAATAATTTCAGATAAAAATATTGATAAATCAATTACTATAATTTTCTTATGCTTTATAGACATATTTTCAATAATTGTATCAGTTACATATAATTCATCAACAATGTTATCATCTAATGCTTTATAAAATTTTTCTATTGCATTATTAGAAAATAATCCATGAGTTGCCATTATAATAACTTTTTTTGATCCAGCTTCCTTTAATAATTTTGCTGAAGACAATACTGTTCCACCAGTATCAATCATGTCATCAATTAACAGACAATCTTTACCTCTAACATCACCAAGAATGTTAGATACTTCTACTACATTTGGCTTTGGTCTTCTTTTATCAACAATAGCTAATTGAACATCTAAATATTCTGAAATATTTCTAGCTTTTTTAACAGCACCATAATCTGGTGCAACTATACAAAAATTTTTTTCACAACCGTTTCTTTTTGTATATTCATTTATTAAAATTGATGCAGCTGTTAATGTATCAACTGGCACATCAAAAAACCCTTGAGTTTGTTCTGAATGTATATCAATTAATATTACTTTGGTAGCTCCTGCTTTCATTATGAAATCTGCAACCAATTTACATGTAATAGGTTCTCTACCTTTTGCTTTTCTGTCTTGTCTTCCATAACCATAATATGGAATAACTGCAATTATTGATTGAGCAGACGCCCTTTTTAAAGCATCAATTGCTATTAGCAATTCCATTAAATTATCATTTACAGGTGTTGATGTTGATTGAACTATCAATACATCTTTCCCTCTAACAGGCACTTTTGGCTTTACTAAAAGTTCTCCATCAGCAAATTTAGACACACTAACTTCACCTAATTCTATACCTACTCTTTTAGCAATTTCCTTTGCATAATGCAAACCATTGGATAATCCAAATACTATTCAATTCTTATTCATATTTTACCTAACAATAAACTATTACTTTTTAATTTTAAAACTTTCTTTTTCAAAAAAATCAATTATTCTATTAAATCTAATGTTTATTTCATCTTGTGACATTTTTTCACTGTTCTTTTTAATGACAAATTGCACATTATAAGAGATTTCATTTTCATTTATTTTAAATACATCAATTATTTTATATGATTCAATATCATCATTTTTTTCTAATGAATTAATTAAAGAAGTGACATTTTGATTTGTCAAAATTATAGATAAACTTCTAACAATACTATGTGTTGTGCTTGTTATTTTTTCTATAATGAAATTTGTTTCTACTTCTTTCTTAATTAGTTCATTAATTTTCACTTCTATAAAAAACAATGGTTGATCAATTTTACAATCGTTTACATAGTTTGGATTTATTTGACCTAAATAACCTATTATTACATTTTTATCATCACAAATAGCTAGTGAATTTAATTTTAAGAAAGTAGTTGAATAAATATCAAAATTATCTTTAAAAGTAATTTTTTGATTAAAGTTTTTAAAAAAATCAATTATCAATGATTTTAAATAAAATATATCAACTTTTACAAATGACTTATTAATACTATTAAAGTAAATTTTATCTCTTAATAGTAATGAAAGATGGTAGGTTTCTTTTAAATCATAATTCAATTTTTGCAGCTCAAATATTGGAATTAAATCATTTTTATGTGCTTGATTATATGAATAAACATTTAGTAATTGACCAATAATTGAACTTCTTAAAAATTGTTTGTCTTTTGAAATTGGATTAATTATTTCATAAAATTTCTTTGCATTGAAAATATTATATTTTTTATTATTTTCTTCTGATGTCAAATTATAAGTTTTTACTAAGCTGTAACCATTATGAATAAAAAAATTATTTGTTTTAACAATATTTTTATATTCATAATTGTTCAATAAAGGGTTTACAAATGTACTATCAATAGGATTTAATTCCATTTTATTAACATCAATAATTTTTAATAACTCTTCTATAACATCATAAATTGTAGTTACATCTTCTCTGTAAATTGGAGGCAATATATAATTATTTGAAAATTCAAATCCTAAGTGTTTTAAATGTTTCTTTACATCACTTTCACTCATTTTTATACCAAGCAAGGAAACAATTTGTTTATAATTGAATTTTATTTTTGTATTTGATAATTTAAATGGTGTAAAACTTATTCCTTCAAATTTAGACTTACTACTTTGAAGTAAATTAATCATCGTTTCAAATGATTTTATTCTTATTCACATAGGAATTTTTTTTGAGTTTAAAACTGAAGCATCAGTTTTAATTTTCATTTTTCTACTTGAATTTGCAATATCTAAATTATTAAAATTTGCAATTTCAAAAATCACATTTTTTGTGCTGTTAGTAATTGATGAATTTTGTAATCCTATTATTCCTGCAACACAAACATCTTTATTATCAGTTTTAACAATCAAAGAACATTTTGGAGTAAGATATTCTTTTGAATCTAAAGCAATATATTTTTTATCAGATTTCAATTTTTCAACTGAAAAAGTATTTCCTATCTTATCTTTATCATAACTATGAGCAGGGGTACCACCTAAAATCATAACTAAATTACTTATATCAACTATAGAATTTACTGGTCTAACACCTGAATTCATTAAATATGATTTTACAGTTCATGATGATTCAGTTGGCATCATATTTGACATTTCTATTGTTCCAAAGAAAGGAGCATTTTCTTTATTTATATTTAATTTAATTTTGTTTTTCTTTATTCCTGAAAAATTAAAACTATAATCAAAATTATAATTAGGTTTTAATATATGTAACAAATCATGTGCTAAACCAATTACACCATTTAATTCATTTCTATTTGATGGTATTGACACATCATAAATTGTGTCATCAAAATGAATATATTTAAGTGGATCAGTATCATTTAATTTTGCATTATCATCTAAGATAATTATATTATCTTTATCAATATCAGAAATGTATTCAGTATTTAAAGTAAGTTCATTATATGCGCAAATCATTCCTTCAGAAACTATTCCAAGTAATTCTTTATATTGTATTACTCTACCATCAACCATTTTAGCTCCCTCAAGAGCAACAATAACTTTGGCACCTGGTTTAACATTATCAGCACCACAAACAATAGTTCTTTTTTTATTATTAACTTCTACAGTACATAAATTTAATTTATTTGATTTAGGGTGTTTTTTTGTTTCAGTAATTAACCCAACAATAAGATTATTAACCTTATCAAAAGTATATTTATTTTCTATTTCACATCCCATTAATAATAAAGTTTTTTCAATATCACTATTTTTAATTTGTTTAAAAATAGGGAAAAAGTTTTCTAACAATTTTCTTGATAATAACATAACTACTTTCCTCTAAATTGTTTTAAAATTCTAAAATCATTTTCATAAATATATCTAATATCATTTATTCCATACTTAAGCATAACAATTCTATCTATTCCCAGTCCAGCAGCAATACCACTGTATTTATTACTATCAATTCCTGCACTCTCTAAAACACTAGGGTGTAGTAATCCTGAACCTAAAATTTCAATTCATCCAATCTTTTTACACACATTACATCCTTTACCATCACAAGCAAAGCAAGATATATCCACTTCCATAGATGGTTCAGTAAATGGGAATTGAGAAAGTCTAAATCTTGTTTTTGTATTTTTTTTAAATAGATGTTTCATTAAAGCATCAATTAGTCATTTTAAATTAGATATTGATATATTTTCTTTAACTCAAACAATATCAATTTGATTAAATTGATGAGAATGAGTTGCATCATCATCATCTTTTCTAAAAACATTTCCAAAAGCTACTGATTTTATTTCAGATTGTTTATTTTTTTCTTTTAATACTTTTGCAGTTACTGATGTACAATGAACTCTTAACAATTCTTTATCATTAATATAAAATGTATCAGATAAACTTCTAGCTGGGTGGTCTTCTTTAATATTTAACTTAGTAAAATTTAAATCAGTAGTTGTAATTTCATTGTCAAAAATAATATCAAAAGATAATCTTTCAAAAAAATCTATAACTTGATCTGTAACAATTTGAACAGGATTAAGTGAACCAGATTGTAAATAATCAACTGGAATCATTGGGTCAAATTCTGATTTTATAGAGTTAAGTTTTTCAAATTCAATATTATTTAATCTTTCTTCAACAATATCATCAATCATTTTTTTATAATTATTTATCTTAATTCCAAGTTCTTTTTTATGTGCAACATCTACTTTTTTTAATTCATCATACAATGGCACTAAAAATTTTTTACTAAAAATATTTTTCTCTTCTATTAAAACATTTGAATTATTAATTGAAGAGATATGTTTTTTAAATTCGTCAATTAAAATAATATTTTTATCTTGAGACATAAATTTTCTCCTTAATTCTATCTTTCAAAGAATATAAAAATTTTACTAAAAATAATATCTTTTAATTAAACTATTAAAAATTTTTAAGATAGTTTCTAGCTTGTTTATAATTTGGATAAATTCTTGAAACTAGTGATCAAAATCTTTCTGAATGATTTGCTTCAATCAAATGACATAATTCATGGATAATTACATAGTCAATTATTTCCTTTGGAAATGTAATTAAACGTGAAGAAAAGTTTATTAATTTTAAAGACTTTCTACAATTACCTCAACAGCCAACCATCCATTTTATATTTATTTTTTCGACATTAAAACCATATATTTTTGCTAATTCAAATGCTCTATTGGTAGTGTACTTTTGAGACTCATTCTTAAATAATTTTTTTATTAATTTAACTTTATTAGATTCATTTTTTAAATACAATGTAACTGTTTTATATCCAATAACATACTTTTCATTACCATTATGACTTTTTGTTATTAAATTGTGTTCTTTACCAAATAATGAAATTAAATTATTATTTGGATTATAAAATTTACCAGCGCTTTTTTTATCTATTATTTTCTTAATTTCTAAAAGATTATTATTCACAAATTCTTTAACTAAATCAATAGAAATTTTAGGCGGTACATGAACATGTATTTCTAAATCATTTGTGACTTTAATCTTTAATGATTTCATATTTTCATATACTTTAATGAAGCATAAATATTCATCATTATTAATATTTATTTTGTAGCTATGAAGTAATTTTTTTCTCATACTACTAATAATTATCCTTTTGTCGTTGATGATTAATATCATTTTTCTTTTTATAAAAATCAATAATGTCTTTTCAAGTGAAACCAAATGTTTTACACAATTCAAATAATTTAATAATAATTACTTCACAATCATGTGCATCATTAATATTTGTAGATGCTTTAATTAAATCCAATATTTTATCAGTTAATTGATCTTTATCATAATTGTTTTCCAAAATATTAAATTCAGTTTTTTCCATTTTATAATAAAGTGATAAAGACAAAATAAAGTGCAAGCAATCAACAAATTCATCACCCAATTTTTCTCTATCATAATTATTTTTAACACTTCAAAATTTAAAACATCTATTAACATTTATCATTTCACACAATTCAACTATAAATGCTAATTTCTTTTTATTTACAACATCATCCTTATTGATATTATGTTTAGTTTCAATATTAAAATCTAATTCTCTTTGTAATTCCAAAATTTCTTTTAAATTAATTGTCATGCAAATACCTATAATAATTTTATTTTTTAAGTCATTAATCTTATATACTAATTAAATTATAAATTTTGTAAATAATTTAATTCAATCACATTAGAATTATAATTTCTTTTAATTATATTTTTAAATTGTTTTAATTAAAAAATATAAAAACAAGATTTTTTTTCGTTTTTATAAATATAGGAGTATTTATGAAAAATAGAGGAATGTACATTGAAGAATTAATTAATAAAACAATAAATTATTACAATAGCAATAATATTGGATCTTTTGAAAAAAGAAATCTACCTATATCAATAAAAGAAATAAACAATAATTTTGTAACAGGATATTTAAAGGAAAAATCTAAAGTAGATTATTTTGGTTTGTTTAAAACTAAGCATGTTGAGTTTGAGTCAAAGCAAACTACAAAAAATTATTTTAGCTTTTCTTTGTTTAAAGAACATCAATTAAAATACTTATTTAAGATTCATGAAATGGGATCTATAAGTTTTTTAATTATTCATTTTTTCAATATTGATTCAACAATAGCAATCAGTTGTGACCAACTTAAGTATTTGTTTAAAACATTCAAAAATAAAAAGATTTCTTATGATATTTTAAAAAAACATGGAAAAGAAATTGCATTAATCTTTCCAGGAATATTAAATTTAATAGAATTTCTAGAAAATTTAGTATAAAAAAATCAACTTATTTATTAAGTCGATTTTATTCATTAATCTTTGGTTTTTTAAAATGGAAAATAATAAGAACAATAATGCCAATTGCACCAACAATTAGTAATGTGATTCCAGGGGCAAACAAATCAATACTTGCTTTTGCTCCTCATTCATTAGCACCAACAAGATTATTATTATAATTTGCTAATTGTTCATGAAAATTACTTCATGTTCCGCCATGACTTAATCAATATTGAAGCAAATTATCATAAGCCACAAAACTTTTATAACCAACACCTATTAAAACACATCCAGCAATTAGTACCAAGGCAAAAAATAAATAACCTAATACAAATAGCGCAAGAGATTTTTTAAATTTTTTTCTTTCTTTTTTAATTTGTTGTGTTTCCATTTTCGTACCTATAAATATATCTAATTATAAAATTATTTTGAAGAAGTAGCAATAATACTTACTTTAGTTTTATTTTCACCAAACATAGTATATTTTACAACCCCATCAACTTTTGCATAAAGAGTATGGTCTTTCCCTTGACCAACATTTTTACCAGGATGGATTCTATTTCCTCTTTGTCTATAAATAATTTGACCTGATTTTGCTCATTCACCATCAGATTTTTTTGCTCCTAAATATTTAGGATTAGAATCTCTACCATTTTTTGTAGAACCAACCCCTTTTTTACTAGCAAAAAATTGCAAATTTAATTTGAAATTATTTCACATCATAGTCATCTTCCTTTCTACAATTCTTTATTATATTTATTTAAGTTAATATAGTTTTTATAACTTTTTTTAACTTCATTTATTTGATTAAAAATAACACTAAGTGCAGTTTCATTTTTGTTATTTAATTTTACAACAATTTTTATGATTGGTACTTTTTCATCAACAGTACAATCAATAATGTCACTTTCATCAAATCATGTAAGAGAACCCATAATGATTGCGCTTATACCAGCACAAACAATATCATTTCCACATTTATTATAATTAGCATGATCTTTAACTATAAAACCATTACTATAAAAATCAATTTTAATCATTATTATTTAACTTCGATACTAGTTACAACAAGTTTTGTATAAGGTTGTCTATGACCTTGTCTTTTAAGGTAACGTGAATATCTTTTATGTTTAATAATACTAATCTTTTTTTGTTTTCCATGTTTTTCAACTTTACATGAAACTTTTGCGTTTTTAACAAAAGGAGTTCCATAATTAGCATTAACCATTAGAACTTTATCAAAAGAAACTACTGTTCCCTCTTTAGCTTCCAATTTTTCAACATATATAGTATCACCTTTTTTAACCTCATACTGTTTTCCACCAGTTATAAAGATTGCAAACATACTATATCCTCCATGTAATACTTAGACTCGCCTAGATAAGGTATTTTTAGATTTATAAACTAAAGATTTGAAAACCTATTAAGAGCGGTTGAAGCTGCATAGATTTGATATATACAGCATTTATAATAATATCATATTTATTACTAATAGTTTGTAAAAAAAACATGAGTACAATTTTATATTTGAATTAGTTATTTTAAAGAATTTTATCTAAAAATTGACCTGTGTATGAAATATTTTTCTTGTCCGAAATTTGTTCTGGTGTTCCAGATGCTATCAATTTTCCTCCACCATCTCCTCCATCTGGTCCTAAGTCAATTACATAATCTGCAACTTTAATCATATCTAAATTATGTTCAACTATTATAACTGTATCTCCATGATCAACAATATGGTTTAATACTTCTATTAGTTTTGAAATATCATGAATATGCAATCCAGTTGAAGGTTCATCCAATACATAAACTGTTCTACCTGTTGGTCTTTTTTGAAGATATTTTGCCAACTTAATTCTTTGGGCTTCTCCACCAGATAAATGAGTTGAAGATGTTCCAAGTTTTAAATAATTTAAACCAACATCAGCCATTAAATCCAATTTTCTTTTAATTTCAGGATTTTCATAAAAGAATTTGATGGCTTCATCAATTGTCATTTCTAATACATCATAAATTGATCTTCCTTTATATAAAACTTGCAAAGTTTCTTCGTTATATTTTTTACCATCACATTCAGTACACTTAACATACACATCTGGTAAAAAATGCATTTCTATTTTTATCAATCCATCACCACAACAATTTTCACATCTTCCACCTTTAACATTGAAAGAAAATCTTCCTTTTTCATAACCTCTTGCTTTTGCTTCATTTGTTCTTGCAAATAATTCTCTAATATCATCAAAAACAGAAACATATGTTGCTGGATTACTACGTGGCGTTCTACCAATCGGATCTTGAGAAACTTTAACAATTTTATCTATAAATTCAACACCTTTTATTGTTTTGTACTCTTTTGGAACTATAAAAGGATTCAAAAGTTTCTTTTCAATACCTTTTACAAGAGTCTCGTTCACAAGGGTTGATTTACCACTTCCACTAACTCCAGTTACTGCAATGAATTTTCCTAATGGAAATTTAACATCAATATTTTTTAAATTATTTCCTTTTGCACCAACTATTTCTAATACTTTACCATTTCCTCCACGTCTTTTTTTAGGAACATTTATTCTTTTCTTTCCACTTAGATATTGACCTGTAATAGATTTTTCAATTTTTACAACATCTTCAATGGTCCCACATGCTACAAGTTCTCCTCCATAACTTCCAGCTCCTGGCCCTATATCAATTAAAAAATCTGATTCTCTCATTGTTTCTTCATCATGTTCAACAACAAGTAGTGTATTTCCAAGATCTCTCATTTTCTTAAGAGTGTCAATTAATTTTTCATTATCTTTTTGATGCAAACCAATTGAAGGTTCATCTAAAACATATAATACTCCTGTTAAAGACGAGCCAATCTGTGTTGCTAAACGAATTCTTTGTGATTCTCCACCACTTAATGTAGATGCACTTCTTGATAATGTTAAATAATTTAATCCAACATTTTCAAGAAAAGATAATCTATTAACAATTTCTTTTAATGCAAGATTGGCAATTTTTGCATCTGATTCATCTAATTTTAAATTTAAGAAAAAATTAATTGCTTTTGAAATATTAAATTCTGTTAAATCAATGATGTTTGTATCATTAATTTTTACAGCCAAAGCTTCTGGTGATAATTTCTTTCCATTACAAACATGACAATCAATATTTGACATAAATTTATTATAAAATTCTCTTGCATATTCACTTGAAGTTTCATGATACCTTCTTTTAATTAAATCAGCTATTCCTTCAATTGTTCCATATGCCTCTCTTTTTCTTCCATCTTTTGCTTCAATTATATATTCAATAGCTTCATCACTACCATGAAAAACTACTTGCTTTTCTTCTTTAGTTAAATCTTTAAAAGGTTTATCTAGATTAATATTAAAATGATTTAATAATGATAGTGTTTTCTTTAAATCATATGTTGGATCTTCCATAACATTTTTATAATAAGCAATAGCCCCTTGATTAATTGAAAGATTTTGATCTGGTACTATTTTATTTACATCAGGTTCATAAGTAAAACCTAATCCGTTACAATATTTACAAGCACCAATTGGTGAATTAAAAGAAAATAATCTAGGTTCAAGATTTGGAATAGAAAATCCACAAACATCACAGGAATGGTTTTGGCTAAAATATAATTCTTCATTATTTATAATTACTAAAATTTTACCATCAGATTCTTTTGAAGCTTTTTCAACAGCATCATAAATTCTACTTCTAGTAGGATTATCTTTATTTAAAATTATTCTATCTATGATCAAATCTATAGTATGTTTTTTATTTTTATCTAAATCTATTTCATCATCAAGTGATAATATATTTGAATCAATTCTAACCCTTAAATAGCCTCGCCTTTTTAACTCTTCAATTTTATTTTTAAAAGTACCTTTTTCTTGTTTAATGATTGGAGATAATATTTGTATTTTATCACCCTCATTAAAACTAAAAATATTATCAACAATTTGTTTTATAGTAATTGTTGATATTAATCCATGACCGTTTATACAAAAAGGCTTCCCAATTCTTGCATAAAGTAGTCTAAAATAATCGTAAATTTCTGTTACTGTGCCAACAGTTGATCTTGGATTATGCGATGTAGTTTTTTGGTCGATTGAAATTGCTGGAGAAAGACCTTCAATTGAATCAACATCTGGTTTTTCATTGCCTCCCAAAAATTGACGAGCATATGAAGAAAGGGATTCTAAATATCTTCTTTGACCTTCTGCATAAATTGTGTCAAAAGCCAAAGAAGATTTGCCACTACCAGATAAACCTGTGATTACAACCAATTTATTCTTTGGAATTTTAATATCAATATTTTTAAGATTATTTTCTCTAGCACCCTTAACAGTAATATACTCTTTAGAATCTTTATTTGACATGTTTATCTTTGCCTTTCTTACTTATTTTTTTATGACTATCAACTATTTCTTCAATATCATTTTCTAATTCAAATTCTTTTATATTACTAATTGAATCAAACATTTTCTTTGATTTATTATTTAAATCAAATTTTTCTATATATTGAAAATCAATATCATTATTTTGAATCGGTTTTGGATCATCAAGACAATAATCTATAAAATTAGAAATATCTTCAAATTCATTTTTATATTTTTTTAGTTTGAAATTTACAATATTTTTTAAAATATCTTTAGATTTAGTATTCAAAATTGAATGTGAGTAACTCAAAACAATTAACAATAAGGCATTTTTAATATAACCCATATTTATTATTTCTTTTCTCTAATAACTTCTTTTAATTGTTTTGAAATTTTAACTGCAGATTCTTTATTTTCAGTAACATATTTTAATACTGATTCAGCATTTTGTTTTACTACACCTTCAATAATGTCAATATAATTTGATAATTTAACTATAGATTCTACTGCTGGTGTTAAATATTCTGTTTTGTAAATTAAATCTTCTACTAAATAATCTATTTTTTTTGACACAATACTAATTCTTCTATATGCAATAAATTTATAAATTGAAACAATTATTCCTATTGAAACTAAAATTCCAACTAAAATTAATAATCACAAAATTGAATCTAATTGTATAGTAACAACATTCTGATTCATTATCATAATTTATACCCCTAACCAATATAAGAATTATATATTAATTGAATGTTTTATATAATAAAAACAACTTAATTATTTTAGTTAAATCAGAATAAATCTAACATCTAAATTTTAATTAATATTTATAAAAATTTTATAATAATAAAGATTGTTATAAAAATATTTATTTGTGTTAACAATTTTTGTGTTTATAAAAAATATTCATAATCATTTATAAATTATGAATATCAACTCATTTATAAAATTAACATAATTAATCTTATATTTAATTGCTAAACTCTTTTTATGAATAATTCTTTTAAAGATTCTTCATCTACATTAGATGGTGTATCCATCATTAAATCATATCCTGATGAATTTTTTGGAAATGCTATAATTTCTCTAATATTACTTGAATTAGATAATATCATTATAAATCTATCAAGTCCTAAAGCTATTCCACCATGTGGAGGTACACCATAATTAAACGCATTTAATAAAAATCCAAACTTTTCTTTAATTTGATCATTTGATAAACCAAGATATCTAAATACTCTGGATTGAACTTGATGGTCATGAATTCTAATAGAACCACCACCAATTTCAAACCCATTTAAAACTATATCATATGATTGCGCCTTTGCATTTTTAGGGTCTTTATCAAAAGTATCAATTGTATCTAATGTAGGACTTGTGAAAGGATGATGTGCAGAAACATACTTTTTTTCTTCCTCGCTATATTCAAATAAAGGTCAGTTTACAACTCAACAAAAAGCAAAATCTTTTTCATATTTAATATTTATCATTTTTGCTGTTTCAACTCTTATTGCGCCTAAAGCACTCAAAGCAATATCTTTCTTATCTGTAACAAACAATATAGTTCCTGTTTTAATTTTATTGTCATCAAAAATTGATTTAATGATTTCTTCTTCTACTATATTTGCAATTGATCCTGATTTATTTTTATTTCCATCAAAATATAATCATGCCAAACCTTTTGCATTATTATCAATTGCAAATTTTTCAAGCTGACTAACTTGATTTTTTGATAATTCAATTTCATCTACAATAATAGCTCTAATTGTTTTAGATTCATTTAATGAATTAGAAAAAACTTTAAATTTAGTAGAAATAAAATATTTTGATACATCTAAAATTTTCATTCCATATCTCAAATCTGGTTTATCAGATCCATAATTTTCCATAGCATATGCATAATCTATTCTTTGAAATGGAATAGTCAAATTAACATTCATAACAGTTTTAAAAACATGTACCATTAAATTTTCTATTAAATCCATTATATCTTCTTGTTTAAAGAAAGATGTCTCAATATCTAATTGAGTAAATTCAGGTTGTCTATCTGCTCTTAAGTCTTCATCTCTAAAACATTTAGCAACTTGAAAATATCTTAAAAATCCACTTACCATTAACAACTGTTTGTATATTTGTGGTGACTGAGGCAGAGCATAAAATTTTTTAGATCTAGTGGGTACAATATAATCTCTTGCACCTTCTGGTGTTTGTTTTGACAAAATAGGTGTTTCAATTTCAATAAAATCATTATCAATTAAAAATGTTCTTAATGCGTGAATTACCTTAGATCTAAAAATAATATTTTTTTGAATATTTGGTCTTCTTAAATCTAAATATCTATATTTTAATCTTATATCCTCAAGACCATCTGTATTTTCTTGAATTAAAAAAGGAGGAGTAAGTGACTTTGAATGCAAAATAATACTGTCTAATTCTATTTCATATAATCCAGTACTTAGCTCTTTATTTGGATTAGTTCTAAGAACTACTTTACCTTTAATAGAAACAACTGATTCCTTTGTAATAGAAAGCGCTTGTTGAAAAAATTTATTTTTTTCATTAATTACAACTTGTACAATTCCTGTCCTATCATAAATATCCATAAAAATAATTGAACCAAGTTTTCTATTTTTTTTAACTCATCCATTCAATACTACTTCTTTGCCTAAATACTTTTCAGAAATACCATTGCAATATAAATAATTTTTCATGATATTATCTCCCTTATAAATTATCTTTTAAATAATTAATTAATTCTGTAATTTTTATGCTAATTTCTTTTTTTGTGTCCTGATCTTTTATTAAAATTATTCCAGCATCTTTTTCCTTATCTCCAAAAATTAATATTTTTTTAGGATTTAATTTTGATGCATATTTGAAATGTTTATCTAATTTGTCTAAAGATAAATTGCTATCTACACTAAAACCACTTTTTCTTAAAGCATCAGAAAGGTTAAGTGTATTTAATTTTGTATTTCCAAATGAGGCTATATAAATATCTAATTGTTTTGAAGAAACATTTTGATTTTCAGCAACATATGCTGCAACTAATCTTTCAATACCTAAAGCAAATCCCATACAATCAGTATCTTGTCCACCAAGCTCACCAACTAACTTACTATATCTTCCTCCACCAATTATTGTATTTTCGCTTAATTCTTTGGAAGTGCTAATATATTCAAATACCAAACCAAAATAATAATCTAAACCTCTAACCATAGTTGAGTCAAATTCATATTCAATGTGAAGTACATCCAATGAGTGTTTAATAAAATCAATTTCATTTTTTTCTTCATCTGTTAAATATTTGTCAATTTTTGGTGCATTTTTTACAACATTTTTTTTAGAATCAACTTTATCATCAAAAATTCTTAATGGATTTTTAATTACTCTATTTTTTGAATCGTCAGATAATTCATCAATATGCTTAGTAAAATAATTTTTCAAATCATCCATTCATTTTTTTCTAGTATCAAATGTACCAATATAATTAATTTTTAATTTATAATTCTTAATTTTTAATAAGTCTAATACCATTTTACTCATTAACAGTATTTCTATTTGATTATAGACATTTTTTATTCCAATATTTTCAATCCCAAATTGATGAAATTGTCTGCTTCTTCCATTTTGTGGCCTTTCATATCTAAACATTGGACCAATGTAATACAATTTTAATGGCAAAGGCATTTTAGATAACATTTTGTTTTCAATTACACTTCTTATTACAGAAACTGTTCCTTCTGGTCTTAATACAATTTCTCTATTTCCCTTATCTTTGAAATCATAAAATTCTTTAGTAACAATATCTGATGTTTCACCTATATTTCTAATAAATAATTCTTTATGTTCAAACATTGGTGTAATAATTTCACTATAATTATAAAATTTTGCAATAATCTTTAAAATGTTTACAACATGATTAAAATTATCTAAGTCTAATCCAAAAATATCATTTGTTCCTCTAGGTTTTGTAATGTTCATATTCTCTCCAACATACAATACATATATTGTATATAAAATTTAAAATTATATTTTAGTAATTAAATTATTAAATAAAATACACTTTTTAGAAAAACTAAAAAGTGTATAAATAAATAATAAATTAACGTTTTGTAAATTGAGGACTTCTTCTTGCACCATAAAGACCATATTTTTTTCTTTCTTTAACTCTAGAATCTCTAGTTAATAATTTTTGAGATTTTAAAGTTTTTTTGAATTCTTCATTTGCAACTATCAAGGCACGAGCAATAGCTAATCTAATTGCACCTGCTTGACCTGTAAATCCGCCACCTTCAACATTTACCATAACATCATAACTGCTTTTAGTTTCAGTTAAAACAAGTGGTTGTTCCATATCTTGAATTACTAAAGCATTTGGAAAGTATTCTTCTGGTTTTCTACCATTAATTGATATTTTTCCAGATCCTGGGACTAATTTTACTTTAGCTACTGATGATTTTCTTCTTCCTAAGCCTTTATATTCAACTTTACTCATAACTATTTACCTAATTTTCCTAATTCATATTCTTGAGGTTTTTGTGCTTCATGTTTGTGAACTGCATTTTTATAAATGTGTAATTTTTTGATTAACTGTCTAGATAATCTATTTTTTGGCAACATTCCTTCAACTGCTTCATAGATTAATTCATCAGAATATTTTTCTATCATTTCACCAACACTTCTTTTTCTTAATCCACCAATATAACCTGAATGATTGTATCTAAATTCTTTTTGATCTTTATCACTACTAACTCTTATTTTATTTGAATTAATAATAATTACATTATCCCCACAATCAACATTTGGTGTAAAATCAGGTTTATTTTTACCACGTAACAAATTAGCAACCTCAACTGCTAATCTACCTAAAATTTTGTCAGTTGCATCAATTATATATCACTTCTTATTTGATAATGCTTGTTCTTTTTTAACAAAAGTAGTTTTTTGCATAACATCTCCCAAAACACATACCATATTATTATATATAAAAAAATAAAAAATTTATAATATTATTACATATTATAGATAGTTAATAAACAAATACTGTGTACTAATAATATTTTATATTATATCTTTTAATATTCATAAAAATAAAAAGATTATTCTAAATTAACAAGAATAATCTTTATAAATTTCTACTATTTTACAAATATTGCAACAAATATAAAAGCAACTAACAAAAGACCATAAAATGTAAAAGAAAGTCAAAAGGCAATTTTACTTCTTTGAATTTTTTCATCTAAAAATTCAGAAAATTCTTCTTCGTTTTCAACATGATTATAAGCAAAATCTTCTTTATTTTGTGATCCAAAAAAAACAATATTATCAAGTTTTAGTTTTCTATAATATTTCAAAATAGTCCATCTAATTTTTAAATTAAATTTTTGTCTAGATATTAATCAAAAAACATTTAAACAAAAACAAACACCTGATGCTATTGAAAGTGAATTGTATCAAACTAATTTAGTAACATATATTCCAATTAAACTTATCACTACATACACAATAGATATTATTGCTAGTGCAACTCAACCAGAAGTGTATTTATACTGTTTAAACTTATTTTCTGCTTTCTTTACATTTTTATTATTTTTATTTTCACTGTTAGTATATTGTTTGAGACCTGTCTTCATAAATAAAAAACTACTTTTTTAATCACTCTTTAATTTGATCAGGAGTTGCAAGAACTTGATGATTTTGTTTTCCGTTCACTAGCTCAAATTTAGGTTGATTAAGTGGTCCATAACTTTTATCATATGTCATTTCTTCATCAAAAGAAGCTAAATCTACATGTATTTTAGATAATTCTGGTGCTGCATTAAATAATGTTTTAGTATAAGGATGGATAGGATTTTTAAAAATACTTGAAGCATCACCTTTTTCAACAATTTTACCATTATGCATAATAATTACTTTATTACATGCATAAGACACCATTGATAAATCATGTGCTATAAATAAGAAAGTCACACCATGATCTTTAGCTAATTTTTTCATAATATTAATAACTTGCGATTGAATAGAAACATCAAGAGCAGAAATTGGTTCATCAGCAATTATAAGTTTTGGTTTAGTTATTAATGCTCTAGCAATAACAATTCTTTGTCTTTGACCACCAGAAAATTCATGAGGATATCTATAAGCATGTTCATGTTTTAAACCAACACTTGTTAATGCGTTATAAACTTTATTAACAGTTATTATTTTCAAAATTCAGAAATATCAAATTCATGAAAATATAGAGTGAGAATCATGTAGTAAAGTAACAACTCTAAAACTACTAAAAGCATTTCTATATTGATAATTAATTATTTTTTGAGTTTTTCACTTTGGATTAAGTGATTTTCTAATTACTCTTATGTAATTTCATTTCTTTATTTTTTCAAAAAATGATTTAGTATTTAACATTTCTTTTTCAGAAAACTTATCTAAGAATTTCACAATAGCAGCTTTAAATGCCTTTTTTGCTTCTTTAGAATTTTTTATAATTTCTTTAATTTCTTTTGTTCTGTTTTGGTAATTAACTTTATTATCTGATTCTGTTTTTTTTCAGTCTAAAATAATTTTATTTCTTTTTTCTGCAACACTTTTATAATTTTCTTTTGCATTAAAATAATCTTTTTTTCACTTTTCTAAACTAGCACTTTTATTTGATCTAATTTTTATTTTTTCATCATTAATTTTAATATTAAAATCTTCTAATTTACTTTTATGTGTTGCAAGTTCTACTAAAAAAGTATCTAATGTTTTATTTGATAATTTACTATATTCAGATTTTAATAACATATATATTTCTGATGAATCAATAATAAATTTTTGCTTTGATTCAACTTTTACTTGGTCTACAAACTCATTAATGCTATCTAATGACTTGATTAATTCAATTTTTTTGTTCATATTTGATTTATCAAATTCATTTTTCTTATTTAATAAATCTGTCAAAATAGAATTATATTTATTTACTCTATATTCTTCAACATCTGCTACTAAAGAATCAATTTCTTTAGCACTTAAATATTTAAATTCATTTGTTAATGAATTTAAAATATTCTTTGATTCACGATATGAATATTCTTGAAGTAAATAATACAGATATAAAAAATTATCTTTAGATAATAATTTTTCTTGCTTAAAAGATTTTATATTAGAAATAATTTTGGCTCTTAAAACTTTAAAATAATTTTTATTATCAACTAAATATTTTGAATAAAAATCATTTTCAAATTCATTTATAAAATTAGATAATTTATTTTTGTCATTATTCAATTGAATGTAGTAAGCTGATTTATTCTTTAAGTTTTTCACTTGTCTTAATTGTGTTGAAGCCTTATATAATTCAATATCAATTTGATCTAACTTACCTTCATTATATTTATTAATGTTTGAGTCTATTAAATCCATTTGCTTTTTTGTGAAAACATAAGTTTTTTCCATATTCAATTGTAAGTCATCTAATAAATCACTCAAAATAGAATCTACTACTTCAGAAGCACTAAATAAATTTTCAACTTCATTCAAATTATAATTAACTAAATTATTTGTCCATTTTTTATAAATATTAATTAATGATTCAAAATAATCTTTTTTAAAACTTAATAGATTTTCCTTATTAGCTTTATGAAATGTATATTTAAAATATTTTTTAATAATATTAATCTTTTTAATGAATTCTATAGATTCTTTTTGAACAATCCCATTTATAACAAGTGGTTCAGACACAGTTTTTAAAACATTTTTGATTGGATCCATTGATGACATTGGATCTTGAAAAATCATTTGAATGTTTTTATGCATTCATCTTTTCTTACTAATAGAAAGTCTTTGTTGAGAAATTAATTCATTATCAAATTCAATAACACCACCAGAAGCTTGATGTAACTTAATTATTACTTTACCTGTAGTTGTTTTACCACTTCCAGATTCACCAATAATCCCAAAAAAATCTCCCTTATTTACATCAAAAGAAATATTATCAAGAACTTTTTTATAAGCACCTCTGACTCTAAAAATCATGTTCAGATCTTTAACACTTAATAGAGGCTTTTCTTTAGTATTTTGAAGAGGTTTAGAAACTGCTTTTATTTGCTTTTCAGCAATCAAAGAATTTTTATTCATTTTATTTCACTATCCTTTCTTAATACTATTTTCCTTTTTATTTTTTTCTTTAATTTCTAAAGATTTTTTAGCAAGAGATAATTTTTTCATAACTTCATCTGGAATGTTTTTCATTGGAGAATTTTTATCAAGCAATCATGTTGCTGCTTTGTGTGTCAATGAATTTCCTACATTAAACATTGGTGGTTGTTTTTCAAAATCAATTTCTAATGCATATTTATTTCTAGGGGCAAATGCATCGCCAATTGGTGGAATAATTAAATTTGGAGGTGTACCAGGAATAGATGCTAATTCTTGATCACTATTACTATCTGGTATAGAACAAATTAAAGCTCATGTATATGGATGTCTAGGATTTGTAAAAATTTCTTTTATTAGTCCTTGCTCAACAATTTTACCAGCATACATTACATAAATGAAGTCACAAAAGTTAGCTACTAAACCTATATTATGTGAAATTAAAATAACTGTAATATTAAGCTCATCTCTTAATTTTTTAATTAAATCCAAAACTTTTGCTTGAATAGTAACATCAAGAGCAGTAGTAGGTTCATCTGCAATTATCAAATCAGGTTCACTTACTATTGCCATTGCTATAACAATTCTTTGTCTCATTCCTCCTGAAAATTCATGAGGATAATCTTTTATACGTTCAGAAATATTTTTTATACCAATAAAATCTAACACTCTAAAAAGTTCAGAATTAACATTATGTTTTTTAATAGATTCTTTATATTGATGAATTAAAGTTTGTTTTTCTTTGTTATATTCTTGTTTTAAAACACTTTTTTTATCATTTGTTACATTTTTTAATTCACTGTGTAATTTTTGTTTTAAGTCTAAAAGTTTTTGTTGTAATTTTCTTTTTTTAGTAATAAGTATTGACTCTATAACTTGTTCGCCAATTCTTTTTGTTGGATTTAAAGAAAGCAAAGGATCTTGAGGAATATAAGCAATCTTACTACCTCTTACATGTTTTCATAATCTTTCATACCTAACTTGAGATAAGTTAAAATCCTTAAATTGTAATGCATCTGCAGTAGTAATACATTTTCCATTAAAACCAATTAATGATTTTACAGTAACTGATTTACCACTACCAGATTCACCTACTATACCAATAATTTCACCACGCTTAACTTTTATAGATACATCTCTAACTGCATGTATAATACCTGCTTTATTTTTAAATGATACATTTACATTTTCCATATCAACAATAAATTCTGGATGTTCTTCAACCTTATAATTATTAATATTGTAAAAATATTTATCACCTAAAAAATTTAAAAATTTATTATTTTTTTTATCAGTTCTATTCATCATAAAACCTACTTTCTTGCATCTACTCTTGGATCAACTGCATCATTAAGTGCATTTGCTACAATTTGAGCAGATAAAGTTAGACCTACTAAAATAAGTGCAGGTAAAAGTAAAGGTGCAATATACTCTGTGATACTATTACCATCATTAATTGCAGTTCCTAATCCTAATTCTGTTGAATCTTTTAAACCAAGATAAACAAGTGTTGATTCAAAGAAAATAACTGATGGAATGATATGAACAAATCTTACTAATAATCTTCCTGATATGTTAGGTAACATATGAACAAATATAATTCTTGCTTGTGAGCCACCTAGTGTTCTAACAGCTTGAACATATTCAGCATCTTTTGATTTCATTATATACATTCTAGTAAGTGATGCTGGTCCCATTCACATAATTGATATTAAAGCAGTAAACAGTGCTTGTAAATTAAGTGATGAACCATCTGTTGAAAATATTATACCTAGCAATAACAATCATAATATAGTTGGTATTCCAGAAAGTATTTCAATTATTCTCATTAAAATAGTATCAGGTCATCTACCAGCAAATGCACCAGATATTGAACCATATACTGCTCCAATTATAATTGAAACCAAGGCAACACCAACTGCTACCAATAATGAATTTCCAGCAGCAACTCATGTTTTTGTTCATATATCAATTCCTCTAGCATCTGTACCAAATAAAGGATATACATCTTTTAACTCATTTAATGCATAAGGATTAATAATTAATCTATGTTGTGGACCAAATCTTCCAAGGTATTCAATTATAAAACCAGGTGTATCTTTTATTTTCTCATATTCAGTATTATTTAATAATTTTTCATAGTATCCATTTATAACTCCACCTGGTCATCTTGGCCTTAAATTAAAAGCTCAACTAATTGAAGAAACAGCAGTATCTACTTTATATTTTGATGTTAATGGAACAATTATTATAAATAAAACAATAATAATAAACAAAGCAAGGAAAATCATAGCTCAAGGATTTTTAATAAATCTTTTTACTACATCTTTTAAATAAGTAGATGGTTTACCAACTATTTGATCTAATCTTGTGTCGCCAAAAGATTTAGCAAATTTAAACTTTGAAGTATCTATATGTTCTAATCCATGATTTACATCAATAGATTTTTTTGAAGATGTCATACTATAATTACTCCTTTCCTTTACTATCTAAATTTATATTAGAAGATTTAATATATTGAACTTTATATTTAGAACCCATATAAATAAAATATTTATTATTTTTATCTAAAGATAATGCTTGAACTATCTGATCATTTAGGGTTATTGTTTTTTTTCTATAATTTATTAAATCTTTAGAAGTTATTTCTTTATGTAGTTGTGAATTATATTCAACTTCAAATACATTATTTTTGATTCACTTATTTAAATTATTAATTTCATTTTTTCTATAAATGTAATTATTTATAATTACAAATATACTTATTGAGTTTGAACTTGCTAATTTAATACGTGGATCAATAAATGTATATGATATATCAGCTAATATTTCTAAAAGGAAATAAATACCTGATATTACCAAAGCGTTATACATTAATAAATATATTTCTTTCTTTTGAACAGCTTCTACAAGTTTTTGTGCAATCCCAGGAACTTGAAAGAAATTTTCAATAATAATTGAACCACCAATAACAATTAAAAATGTTGGTGTACAAATTGAAACTATTGGAACTAAACAATTTCTAAGTCCATGTTTAAAAATAACAGTATTATATGAAACTCCTTTTGCAAGAGCAGTTTTTATATAATCTTGACTTAAAACATCAACCATTTCATTTCTTGTATAATAAACTAATGGTGGAGCAATTGAAATAGCTAAAGAACTAATTGGCAATATTGAAGTTTGAAACATAGTTGCCACATCAAAACTTGCTGAATCAATAGCTGGAAAAGATATTTTTCAACCAGATTCAGTAGCTCATCTTGAAAAAAATGATGCTAAAACAAATGATGGTATTGATATAAACAACACAGAAATAATATTGATAAATGTGTCTTGTCATTTACCTCTATATATTGCTGCAATTATTCCCAATGTAACACCAACAACTACACCAATAACAAACGATATACCAGCAATAATAATTGTATATGGCATAACTTTTGCATATGCTTCTGGTATTGTTGTACTTGGCATACTAAAGTATTGCCCAAATTTACCTTCTCCAAGCCATTGTCTTCAGAATCTACCATACTGAACAAAAACATTATCTAGCAAACCATACCCTTCAAGTCTTTTATAAAAATCCTCCATGGATTCTTGGTTTCCCTTAATAATTGGTCATGTTGGTAACAATTGTGCTAAAAAGAAAATAAGTGTAATCAATATAAAAAGTGCTAAGATAGAAAACCCTATTCTTTTTAAAACATAGTTAAACATATTAAACCTTTCTTTATCAAATATAATTTTAGGAAATAAAAAAGAGGAGTATGCAAACCCCCCTTTAAATCAAATCAATAGTTTAATGAATTAATAATTATAATATGAAGTCTGCTACTAAAAATTATATATGTTTACATTATTAAACATATAAGATTGTTTGATAATCATGTTTTTAGTACATCAGCATTTAATCATAATTTATCCCCTAGGAATATTATAAAATATTTTTGTTATATATAAAAATTTTTTTAAATCTAAATTAAATAAAAAAATACCAATTTCTTTAGAAAGAATAATTGGTATTTTTTTGTTATAGTTTACTAATTATTTTGAACAAAATCTCTATAATTAATATCACCATTTTGATTTAAAATTACTTGATATTTTGGATCAACTAATTTAAAACCGTGATAATTTAGTGAAGTTTGATACATTGGCAAAATTGGATATTGACTATCTATTCAATTTAATAAATTAATTCCATTTGAAGTAGATTGACCAGCTCAAATTGATATTTCATTTGAAAGACTTGGTTTAATAGTTTTATAAGTATCCTTTTCTTCAAAAGCTGCTACACCTTTACTTTGCAAATAATTTGCAAGACTAACTGCTCAATTTGAATTGTTAATAGGTTGATGTTCTAAAGCAGCATCTAATACAGCATGTAATGGTTTTCATAAATTAGTTGTATGATAAGCTTGAGATAAACTATCATATCCTTTTTCTTGACCAACATTAGGTTGAAGAGTGTCAACTGGAGAATTATTCTTAAATTCATATTCAAAGTATAATCCAATTCATGTTCCAAGACCATTATAATCAGGCCCTCATAACATATCTCCCATTGGAACAGATTTGTTATAATAAACATTATCAACAGTTGAAGCTGCATTAAAATCCATATAAGTAAATGTTACAGCTTGATTTGTAAGAACTTCAATTTGTTTGCCAACTTCTGTAAAATATGCAGTATCTTTTGGATCTTTTGATTGAGATAATGTTCAATATGTTAATTTTAATGGAGTTTCTTTTTTGTAACCCATTGCAGTTAAAGCTGTTGTTAACTCTTGTTTTTCAGTATCATTTGCTAGAATATAAGCATCAGAATCTTTCATTTGATTATATTTTCCACCAATTATACCTTTAGGTTGTATTGTAGACACACTAGTATCAGTAGAATCTGTTGATTCAGCATCTACACTTAGTGTTGCGCCATCACCAATTGCTTTATAGTAGTCAATATTAGTGCTTGCATCTTTTTGCACTGAATATACACCATATGGGATTGATGATAAAGAAAAATCTTTAGTACCAACATCGTATTTTACTTCAGCTAATTTTGCTCAATTTATGTATTCATTAAGACCCTTTCTTATTTTAAGAGCATTATCATCATGAAAATTTTTAACAAATTTTTCATAACTTGAATCTACTAGTTTTGAATCTTTAAGTTGCCCTTTTTCATTAAAAATTCCAAGATTATATCCAATAAATCTTCCTTGTGAAGTTTTTGGAGCAGGAATGCTAATTAATGATGCGCTTCCTTTATATTTTTTGCCAGCATCACTAGCTTGTGCTTGAGGCACAGGAGCATATGAAACTTCACCAGAGCCAAATAGATTATATATTGTTTCTGGAGTGGTTCCTTGTTTATATCTTTTAATTATCTTATGTATTTTTTTAGTTACATCTAATTTATTCATATCATATGTTGATTTCATAGAATCAAAATATGATTGATTAATACTAAATGTAACATCTTGCTCAGAACTTGCAGAAATATAATAAGGTCCTATTGATCAAACATCAACACCTTTTTCTTGACCGCCACCATATACTTTTGTTCAATCAGTACCCTTTTTATCAATAATTTTATCAGTTCCACTTGTTGTGAATTTCACAACATTAGATGTATCAGGTGTTTCTTGTGTTGCTGCAGCATCTGGATGTGAATATGGAATAGGATAGAAATATTGTTTAGTTAATATATCTAAAAAATAAGGAGTTTTTGTAGTATCACTAATTACATATGTGAATTTACCGCCTGTTTCAGTTGAATTGTTAGTTTTCAATTTAATAGTTTCTTCATAATTAATTCCAGCAAGATCCATAAAATACCCATTCGAATTCAATTTATAATCAGATGAATTCTTATAACCTTTTATAGAGTATAAGAAATCTCTTGGAACTAATGATTGTTTAGGTTGTCCACTAGTATCAACTCACTTGAAGTCTTTATTTAAAGTAAATTCAACTTTAGTAGCATTTGCCATTTTTTTACCAAACTCTTCTGTATTTATACTATAAGTACCATTACGATTTACAAATGCAGTTGTATCTGATAAATTAGAAGGGTCAATAGTATGCAATACTGTATCTTGACCATTACTGTCTTTACCATAAATTACAATTTTACTTGCAGCTTCTAATACAAGTCTTGATTCAGGTTTTGATGCCCAATCATTAGTTGCATCATCATATACATAATCTCCTTCAGTAACATAAGTAACAAGAGCACCAAATACACTTTGAAATTCAGTTGTACTAGGAGCATCAGTATAAGAAGAGCCAAGTTGTGTAGAACTATTAGCAAAAACATTATTTCATGATGCAATAACAAATCCTTTATTAGCAGTAGAACAACTTGCTAATATAGCAGCTGTTGGGACAGTAACTGCTAAAGCAGCACCAGCTAGAGTTAAATATTTTAAAGTTTTCTTTTTATTGAATTTCATTTTTAGTCCTTTCATAAAACAGGAAGTAAATTAAGTAATACATAAAATAAAAAATTATTACTATATACCTAGTAATAATTTTTAAGAAATCATTTTATTTATAAAATTAACATTTTTAATTATTACTAGCAATTTTTTTATTTGTTTTTACTAATAATAATTATCTTTATATATCAAGTAAAAACACCTATCCAATTCTTTTATTATTAAAGATTTGCATAGAAATGTATTTAATTGATGTATAAATTTTCTTATTCATATTTATCTTCCTTAATATTAATTAAACCATAATAATTAAAATATGCACAATTTTTATTAATTAATCTCTCTATTACATAAATATAAATTAATATTTTAAAACAAAATCTCTATAATTTATATCACCATTTAAATTTAAAATTACTTGATATTTTGGATCAACTAATTTATAACCAACATATGTTAAACTTGGTTGATACATAGGAATAATTGGTGATTGACTATCAATTCAATCAATTAAATTAATACCATTTGATTGATTAATACTAGCTCAAATAGATATTTCTGTATCTAAATTTGATTTAATATCCTTGTAAGTGTTATTTGCTTCAAATAATGCTGCACCAGTATTAGTTAAATGATTTTTCAAACTAATTAATCAACTGTTGGAATTTTGTTGATTTTGCTTTATTCCATTATTCTTTATAGTTTCATAAAGTGGTTTTCATAAATTTGTAATATGATATGCTGGAACTAATGTATCTTGTGAAACTTCTACATTACTTAATTTATTAGCTAAATCTTTTGGAGTTCCATCCTCATTATAAGCATAAGCAAAATATATTCCAATTCATGTGCCTATCCCATTATAATCAGGCCCTCATAACATATCAGCCATTGGAACACTCTTGTTATAATAAACATTATTTACAGTACTACTAGCATCATAACTTTTATAAGTAAATTGAATTGCTCCATCACTCAATTCACTAATAACACTATTTACTTCTTTAAAATAAGATGTATCACTTGCATTATTTGCTTGAACAAGAGTTCAATATGGCAGTTTTAATGGATTATCTTTTGTATATCCTTCTGTTGTTAAAAGGTTTTGAAAATCAATAACTGATTGATTGTCAGCAATAATTTTTCTTGATTGATTCATCATTGGTAAATATTTATTTCCAATTATTCCCTGTGGAATCAATTCAGTACCACTATTTGGTGATGCTGAATTATTGTCTATTGTTAGTGCTAATGATTTACCAATTGCTTGATAATAATCAACTGGAGCAGCAGAATTATCATTTGTTTTTACTGGAAAAACTCCATAAGGGATAGATGATAATGAAAAATCTTTGGTTCCAGTTCCATATTTTATTTCAGCTAAAAATGCTCAATTAATATATTCATTAATTCCTTTTCTTATTTTTCTACTATTTTCTGTATGAAAATTCTTAACAAATTTTTCATATTGAGTCCCTATTAAATTAGTATCTTTTATTTGCCCATTTGCATCATATATACCAAGATTGTATCCAATAAATCTTCCTTGAGAAGTTTTAGGAGCTGGTATTGCTATCAATGAATTAGTATTAATATATCTTGATACAGCTTGAGAATCACGTTCTTGAGGAACAGGGGCATATGAAACTTCTCTTGATCCAAACTTATCATATATTGAAATAGCATTTCCTGCTTTGTATCTTTTAATTACCTTAGGTATTTTTTTAGTTACATCTAATTTATTCATGTCATACATTAATCTCATTGCATTAAAATAATTAATGTTAATATCAAATATAACATCTTGCTCAGAACTTGCAGAAATATAATAAGGTCCTATTGATCAAACATCAACATCTTTCTCTTGACCACCACCATATACTTTTGTTCAATCAGTATTATTTTTATCAATTATTTGTTTGCTATCACTTGTAGTAATAAATTTAATTACATTTGAATTATCTGGAGTTTCAATAGTAGCTGTTGCTTTAGGATGCGAATGTGGTATTGGAAAGAAATATTGTTTTGTTAATATGTCTAAAAGATATGGAGCTTTTGTCTTTCCAATAAAATATGTAAAAGTACTTCCAGGTTCTACAGATTCATTTTCTTTATGAGCAATAGTTTTATCATAATCAATTCCTGCAAGACCTAAAAAATAACCATTTGAATTTAAACCATAATCTGAAGATGTTTTATAACCTTTTAAAGAATATCAAAAGTCTAATGGAACTAATGATTGTTTTGGTTGACCATTAGTATCTACTCACTTAAAATCCTTATTAAGTGTGAATTCTACTTTTGTTGCATTTATCATTGCTTCACCAAATTTATCTAAATTTATACTATAAGCACCATTTTCTACTATAAATGCATCTTTATTTGTTAAATCACTTGAATCAATTGTTAAAAGAACTTTTTCTGCACCAGTTCCATTTTCTTGACCATATACAATAATTTTACTTGCAGCTTCCATTACTAGTCTTGCAATAGGTTGATTTGATAATTCGCCTTTATCATTATATTCATAATCACCTTCATTAACATATGTTACTAATGCACCATATACACTTCTAAATTCTGTAGTGGATGGCGAATCAACAAATGAAGCTCCAAGTTGAACTACACTATTTGTAAAAACATCATTAGATGTTGCTATTGTAAAATTACTACTAGTGTTTCCACAACTTGTTAATACAATAATTGATGGCACAATAAAACTAGTTGCTACACCAAATAATGTGAAATATTTTAATATTTTATTATTTCGTTTCATATTAATTTCCCCACACAAAAATATAAGAAATAGTGAAATGTTAAATTTAATTAATTGCATATAATTTTACAAAAATAAAACATTCTATTACTTAAGACTACCAATTTGAATTAATCTCTTGGAAAATAATTATACAACAATATTAATTTTTTTAAATTTATAATACTTAAATAAAAAGAAAAATAGACATTAGTAAAACTAATATCTATTCCCTGAATGAAATATGAAGTGCAACATCATAATAGCACAACTTATAACTCATAGCCAATAAAATGGTTATGAGTTTTTATTACCTTTCTATATAATGTTTATTTATTTCATAACTTGATTTAAAACCAAACATTTTTCTTGGCATGAGGTTTATCCTATTTTGTAGTCTAACTACATCATCATCTGTTAATAAATCAAAGTCTGTTCCTTTTTTATAAAATCTTCTAATAATACCATTAGCATTTTCATTGCTTCCTCTTTGAAATGAAGCATATGGTTCACAATAATAAATTTTGCAATTTAATCAATAGGCAAGGATTCCTATTTTATTAAACTCAATTCCATTATCTATTGTGATTGTTTTTACTTCTAAATTATTTTCTTCAACCAATTTTTTAATTGTTGAATTTATTGTAAAAGAATTTTTATTTTTGACTTTAATAATATATGTCATTCTTGTAACTCTTTCTACTAGAGTTAGCAAATTGCTATATCCAGCTTTTCTTTTTCCAATGATTAAATCTGCTTCAAAATGTCCATATTCTTCTCTTTTTTCTATTTTGGAAGGTCTAGCTCAAAAAGGAAATACATATTTTTCATCAAATTTAGAAAACATACCTTTATGTCTTTTTCTACCTTTTACATATCCTTTTCTAAGTCTATCTGACCTTTTTAATTTTCATCTATTGGATTTTATTCAATTAAAAAACCTGTCTAGAACTTGGTGTTTTGACACAAGGATAATTTTTTTTTTAATATAATGACAAGTTGCTTCAACTCCATGATCTATTTTTCTAAATTTATCTAAAAATAGATCTGTAAAACTTTTGTATCTATCAAGATAAAAAGCATGAGAATTTCATTTTCTATTTAAATATTTTTTATGAGCATTATTAGAATTATATATTCCACAAGATTCATTTCTTTTTAATTCTCTTGATATTGTAGATCTATGTCTATTCAATTCTTTTGCAATTGAGTTTAAAGATCTTTTTTCTTGATAGAACATAAATTCAATTATTGCTCTTTCTTTTTCTGATAAATGGTTGTATAACATAGTGGGTGTGTCTCTGTTGTGGAAAACTAAGGCACCTTTTTTCTTTTGTCCTATTTTATGTAAACAAAAAAATGAAGTGCACATATATTTTACAATATGTGTTGCACTTCATATTTCAATCGAGCAATAGACATTAGTAAAACTAATATCTATTTTAAAAAATATTTATAATCTAAAACATTTGTATTTTTTCAGCAACAATTTTTATAATCATATTATCATTTTTAATTCTTCCTTTAAAACCAATTAAATTTCCTTTATTAAGTGAATTTAATTCACTTTTAAAAATCTTGTTATTTATTTCAATTGGAATTAATTCATAGCATTCTTCATTTAACTCTCCATACATAAAAGGTTTATCTACTTTTAAATAAAGATTTGAATTAATATTATCAATTTTATCAATATTATCTACAATGCCTATCATTGCTATTAAGTTCATAAATTACCTCCTAAAATAATAGCAACAATATTTTAAAAATCTATCTCTAAACTTTATTTCTATTTTTATTTTAAAAAAAATGCAAAAATTTATTTTAATTAATAATAAAAAATTTATTTTTTAAATATCTATATAAAATATTTGAAAAATAAATTTAATTTTTAATGCAATTTTTATTAATTAATTTAAAAATAGATATTGCTACTGTGTGGTTATCTGTATGAGATATGGAAATTGAAATATCATTAACATTAGAACAATATGGAATTCTATTTTCATTATATAATATCTCAATATTAACCACATTTATTCTTACTATATTATGTAATGATTTATAAACAGCCTCTTTAGCAGCTCATCTTCCAGCTAAATATTTTGGTTTATAAGAATCATCAATTAATAAATATTCTTTATACTCATTTTCAGTTAACATTCGTTTAACTGCAAGTGAACTTAAAGATAAAAATTTATAATTATCAACAACATCAATACCTATTTGATAATTCATATATTTTTATTCCTTTTTATCATTTTTTAAATCAGCAATTTCTCTTCTAAGATCACTAATTTGATTAATCATTCTTTGACTCTGATAACCATCATCCACATATTTTTTAATTTCAGAATTTAAAACAGCTATAGATTGTTTTGATTTATCTATTTTTGACTCTAAATTTTCTATTTTTTTATCTTTTTCTTGAATAATCTTTTGATATTCTAATTCTTTTTGATATTGTTTAGAAATAAATGTTCTGATTTTATCAAAAAACATATCTACTTCAAGAGGGTCATAACCAATACTATAATTTTTAGAAAATTTCTTATTTAAAATTTCATCTAATGTTTTTTTGTAATTATTTTTCATAACAAATAACTTCTCACTTTATAATATTATATATTAATTTTGATAGTGGTTGGAACTAACAATATGTTTACAAAAAAGTATACATCTAAAGATATTTATTTACTAAACAAATACTTAAATAAATTTAAAAAAGAGGTCAATAATAATTCAATTGATTATATTTTTAAAACTAAAAACTATACAATTACTATCTATAAAAATAAAACACTTTTAATACAAGGAAAAATGTATGAAAACATTTTAAAAATGATTGATAGTCAAGATGAACATGTTAGTGTTAACAACAATATAAAAATATCTAAAAATATAATAGGCTCGGATGAGGTTGGCACTGGAGACACATTTGGAGGTATAATTGTTTGTGCTTGTTATATTAATGAAAAGGATTTAAACTTAATTAAAACTTTTGGAATAACTGACTCCAAAAAATTAGATAATAAAAGCATAATAGAATTATTTAATAAGATTCAAAATATCATAGAATATGAAGTTATTAATCTTTCACCTCAAGAATATAATGATTTATATCAAAAGTATAAAAATTTGAACATAATAAAAACTTTTGGCCATTATTATGCGACTAAAAATTTAATTAATAGATTAAAATTTAATGATTTTACATGCATCATAGATCAATTTACACCTATTAATAAATATAAAGATTACTTAAAACAAATTAATGAATCACCAAATGGAAAAGAAATAACTGAAGTTAAAGCTGAATCAAAATACATACAAGTTGCAACTGCTTCAATTGTTGCTAGATATTTTTTTATAAAGCAATTAAATGCTTTATCACAAAAAGCAAAATTTAATATTCCTTTTGGATCATCAACTAATTTAATAAGAACTACTATAAAAAAAATAAATGAAAATAAATTGAGCATATATGAGTTTGCAAAAACTCACTTTAAAGAAATAAAAAACAACACTTAAAAATGTTGTTTTTTATTATTGAGTAGTTGTTTTTTTATTAATAGGTGGTAAAAAACTTATTAAACCTATTGAATTAGGAAGATGAAGTTTTGGTATTGTATTATCATTTTCAGTTATTCATCATGTTTGATATGTTTGTTTATTTATTGATGCACCTGGAGTATTACCAGCAATTGTTTGATGTGCTATATTATAAATTTTATAATTGTTTGCTGCATTTGTATCAGTACTATCAATTTGTTGATTAGTATAAGTTGAGTAAATACCAGTTGCATTTACAGAATCAGTTTTAGTACCAGTATTAATAACTTGAAAATTATTAAAATTATTAGATGGAGTTGTTCTTAATTCTCATGAATAAACTATGTCTTTACTTCCTGATAATGAGCTTACATCCATTTTGTAATCAATTCTGTCATTATTTGAAGCTGAACGAGTATATTTCATAGAATAGTTATCATATGTAACAACATCATTTACAATTGATAAAGGTTGCTTATTAATATTTATTCCACTTGTAGAAAAACTTGTAATATTTGTTTTGTTTTCATCAGAAAAAGAATAAGTCAAAGTAGCCAATAATGGATCTACACCATTTGTATAATACTCATTCATTTTTACACTATATGTGTAAGAATTATTTTCTTCTTTTACTTCAATTTTACAAATTAAAGGAGAGCTTGGTGTTTTAGTAAGTTCTAATAATTTAACTGGATCTTTTAATTGTGTTCAAGTTGTTTCATTAATTCCAAGTGCTGTTTGATCAGGTGTTGTAAAATAATATAAAGAGTAGTTAGCACTATCAAGACCCTCAACTAAAATTTTTGTTGGATAATTAAGATTAACTCAGTCAGAAATTGACATTTTATTTATATTTAATGATCCATCTCCCAAATATTTTGTAAGACCTTGATAACGCGAAACATTTGCATCTCCTCTAGGCATTCTATTTGATGCATCAATAATTGCTCATGATCCTATAGCAAAACCTGCTAAAACAACAAATGATGCTAAAGAAACCCCAATAATTTTCTGTCTAGATTTATACATAAATTTGGCCACCTTTTATATAAATAATCTTTATAAATTATAAGATAAATAAATATCAAAATAAAGTGTAGCACAAAAAATAATGTCTATAAATGTATAAAAAATAAAAAAAATCTATACTGCATTTTAACAATATAGATTTTAAATTAAATTAACTTTCTAGCTTATTATTAAGCAAGAATTTTAGTTACAGTACCAGCACCTACAGTTCTTCCACCTTCACGAATTGAGAACTTTGATCCATCTTCAATAGCAATTGGTGAAATTAATTCAACTGTAATTGTTGTGTTATCACCAGGCATAATCATTTCAACACCTTTTTCAAGTTCAATAGCACCTGTAACATCTGTAGTTCTGAAATAGAATTGTGGTCTATATCCATTTAAAATAGGAGTATGTCTTCCACCTTCTTCTTTCTTAAGAGCATATATTTGAGCAGTAAATTTCTTATGAGGTTTAATTGAACCAGGTTTAGCTAAAACTTGTCCTCTAACTACACCATCTCTATCAATACCTCTTAGTAATAAACCAGCATTATCACCAGCTCTTACTTCATCAAGAGATTTTCTGAACATTTCCATACCAGTAACAACTGCTTTTTTAGTATCTTTAATACCAACAATTTCAACTTCATCGTTTAATTTTAAAGTACCTCTTTCAACTCTACCAGTAACAACTGTACCACGACCTGTAATTGTCATAACATCTTCTACAGCTAATAAGAAAGGTTTGTCAGTTTCTCTAGCAGGAGCTGGAATGTAAGTATCAACTGCATTCATTAACTCATCAATTTTTGCTTCTCAATCAGCTTTTCCTTCAAGAGCTTGTAAAGCACTACCTCTAATAACTGGTGTGTTATCACCATCAAATCCATAAGAAGAAAGTAATTCTCTAACTTCCATTTCAACAAGGTCTTGCATATCTTTATCAGCCATCATATCACATTTGTTTAAGAAAACTACAATTTTAGGAACACCAACTTGTCTAGCAAGTAAAATGTGTTCTCTTGTTTGAGGCATTGGTCCATCAGTTGCAGCAACAACTAGAATAGCACCATCCATTTGAGCAGCACCTGTAATCATGTTTTTAACATAGTCAGCATGTCCAGGACAATCTACGTGTGCATAGTGTCTTTTAGCAGTTTCATATTCAACGTGAGCAGTATTTATAGTAATACCTCTTGCTTTTTCTTCAGGCGCTTTATCAATTTCATCATATTTCATTGCTTTAGCACCACCTTTTTTTGCAAGGTAAGTACACAATGCTGCTGTTAATGTTGTTTTACCATGGTCAATATGTCCAATTGTACCAATGTTAACGTGTTCTTTTGATCTATCAAATTTTGCTTTTGCCATAATTTTTCTCCTTATATATTAGCAATAAAATTTTTAGCATAATTAATTATATATTATTTGTTAAATTTAAATATTATTTTTTTGCTCTAGAAGCAACAACTTCTTCAGTAATTGATTTTGGAGCTTTATCATAGTGACTAAATTGCATTACATAGTTACCACGACCTTGAGTGAATGATCTTAAATCAGTTGCATATCCAAACATTTCTTTCAATGGTACTTTAGCTTTAATCACTTGAGTATTACCTCTTTGTTCTGTACCTTCAATGCTTCCACGTCTAGATGATACATCACCCATTGTATCTCCAAAATATTGTTCAGGAACTGTAATTTCTACAGCCATAATTGGTTCTAACAGAACTAACCCTGCTTTTTTTGCAGCATCTTTTAAAGCCATTGATGCTGCAATTTTATAAGCCATTTCTGATGAGTCAACATCATGATATGACCCATCATATACTGTAGCTTTAATATCTATCATAGGGAACCCACTTAAAGGTCCTGACTTCATAGCTTCTTCAAGACCAGCTTTTATTGGTTTGATATATTCTTTAGGAATTTTTCCACCAACAATCTTGTCAACAAATTCAAAACCTTTTTCAGGATTTGGTTCAAATTTAATAAGAGCATGTCCATATTGTCCACGACCACCAGATTGTTTAATATATTTACCTTCAGCATCTGCTTCTTTAGTAAATGTTTCTCTATAAGAAACTTGTGGAGCACCAACATTTACATCAACTTTAAATTCACGTTTTAATCTATCAACAATAATTTCAAGGTGTAATTCTCCCATACCTGAAATAATTGTTTGATTTGTTTCTTCATCAGTATATGTTCTAAATGTTGGGTCTTCTTCTGCTAACTTACTCAAAGCAATTCCCATCTTTTCTTGATCAGCTTTAGTTTTTGGTTCAACAGCTAATGAAATTACAGGTTCTGCAAAGTTCATTGATTCTAGTATAATTGGTGAATTTTCAGCACATAATGTATTACCTGTAGTTGTATCTTTTAATCCAACCACTGCACAGATATCACCAGCTCTTATTTCATCAATTTCATCTCTATTATTTGAATGCATTTTAACTAAACGTGAAACTCTTTCTTTAACATCTTTTGTTGCATTTATTACATATGAACCTTTTGTTAATACACCAGAATAAACTCTAATAAAAGTTAATCTACCCACAAATGGATCAGTTGCAACTTTAAATGCAAGAGCTGAAAATGGTTCATCATCTTTATTGTGTCTTTCAACCTCTTCACCATTTGGTAACATACCTTTAATTGGAGGAACATCAATCGGTGAAGGTAAATAATCTACAATTGCATCTAATAAAAATTTAACACCTTTATTTTTAAAAGAAGTACCACAAATAATTGGGAAAAAATTTGCAGACATAACACCTTTTCTTATACATGATTTAATTTCTTCAACAGTTAGTTCATTACCATTTAAATATTTTTCCATAATAGAATCATCAAAATTAACAATATCTTCTATCATAGTTGTTCTATATTCTTTTGCTTTATTAACTAAATCTGCAGGAATATCAATCTCTTTATAATTTTCTTCAGGTTTTCCATCATATTGGTAAGCCTTTAAAGTAACTAAATCAATAACTCCATTGAAATTGCTTTCAGATCCAATTGGAAATTGAATTGCAGTAGCATTAGCTCCAAGTCTTGTTTTTAATGAGTCTACACACATTTCAAAATCAGCACCAGTTTTATCCATTTTATTTACATAAACAATTCTTGGCACACTATATTTTGTAGCTTGTCTTCAAACAGTTTCAGTTTGAGGTTCAACACCATTTTGTGCGTCTAAAACTGCAACAGCACCATCTAATACTCTTAAAGATCTTTCAACTTCAACTGTAAAATCAACGTGACCTGGTGTGTCAATTAAATTAAGTTCATAACCTTTTCATGTAACATATGTAGCAGCTGATGTAATAGTAATACCACGTTCTTTTTCTTGCTCCATTCAGTCCATAGTAGCACCACCATCATGAACTTCACCAATTTTGTGAGTTCTACCTGCATGGAACAAAATTCTTTCAGAAGTAGTAGTTTTACCAGCATCAATATGTGCCATAATACCAAAATTTCTAAATTGTGACAATTCTTTCTTTCTCGCCATACTAATAAACTCCTATAATATTAAAATCTCAAGTGAGCAAAGGCTTTATTTGCTTCTGCCATTTTATGAGTATCTTCTTTTTTCTTGAATGCTGCACCAGTTCCTTTTGATGCATCAATTATTTCATTAGCTAATTTTTCAACCATTGATTTCTCATTTCTATTTCTAGTTGACAAAATCAATCATCTTAATCCAAGTGTTTGTCTTCTTTCCTTGCTAACAGGAGTTGGAACTTGGAAGTTAGCACCAGCAACTCTTCTAACTCTCAACTCAAGAGAAGGCATAATATTGTTTAAAGCTCTTTTAAAAACTTCAATACCTTCTTCCTTTGTTTTTTCTTCTATTAGCTTAAAAGCATCATAAACAATATTTTGTGCTAAACCTTTTTTACCATCTAACATTACTGCATTAATTGCTTTTGTTACAAGTTTTGAGTTATAAACAGGATCTGGTAAAACATTTCTTTTTTCAGCTTGATTCTTTCTCATATTTTACAGTCTCCTTATTTTTTATCAGCACCAGCTTTTGGTTTCTTAGCACCATAACCTGATCTTTCTTGTCTTCTCTTATCAACACCTGATGTGTCTAAAGTTCCTCTAATAATGTGATATCTAACCCCTGGTAAGTCTCTAACTCTACCACCTTTGATTAGAACAACACTATGTTCTTGTAAATTGTGGCCTTCACCTGGAATATAAGCTAATACTTCATACCCATTAGTTAATCTAACCTTTGCATATTTTCTTAAAGCTGAGTTAGGTTTCTTAGGTGTCATGGTACCTACCCGTGCACAAACCCCTCTTTTAAATGGAGCAGGATTATGATTTCTTCTCTTCTTTAATGAGTTATATGAATATAACAATGCAGGAGATTTAGATTTCTTAACTTTGTTTTCTCTATCATGTCTAATTAATTGCGCTATTGTAGGCATAATTTCTCCTTAGTGTTTTAACAACTTATCCAAGTGTATCAAACAAATGGATAAAAAAAATAAACTCAAAAAGTATTATACTATATAAAGTTAATTTATAAAAAATATTCTTATTTTTTATATACTAATATAAAAGTGTAAAAAATAAGAATAATATTGTATTTGCTATTTATATAATAAAAAATTATGTTTTTTTTACATTCTCATTAAAGAAGAAAAGTTTTTTATGTTCTTTTTTATGAATGATTGTATCTCATCCACCAACAAATTCAGAGTTATTTTTTTCTATTCCAGTATATGATAAAGATGAATCTTCATATCTTTTAAATTTATATATTGCATCATTCATAAGGTTCGAATTAAAAACTCCTAAAGAACACAATAATTCAAAATCTTTTATATTTAAACCTGTCACACTCTTAAATAAATCTGGTTCTAATTGTGTAATTACATCTTTTAAGCATCTTTCTCTATAATCTGTTAAATACATAAAGACAGGAATTCTTGTTGCAAACTTAATTAATTTTTCTTGAATTTGTTTTCTTTTAGATTTATATTCTTTTTCCTCTGTAGTTAATTCTTTTTTTTGTTTATCTGACAATTGTTGATTTTCTTTTTTTATCTTTTTTATTTGCTCAGACTTATTAATTATTGTTTCTATATCTTGATTTAAAGCTCTAAAACCTTCAATACTCATTAATGCATTTAATGCATCTTTATTCCCTAATATCTTTGATAAAGTACCATTATCAACATTAACTAGTAATGCAGATTCTCATCTTCTTGCTAAAAGTGTTGCAGATGTTCCTGATGTAGTCATATCCAATACTTCTTGTGCATTTATTTCAGTCATTGAAGATCCATCATATGCTAGTACTGGCAAAAACTGAATAAACTCATTTACTTTTTTTTCAGGATTGCTTCCATCAGTTGTTAAACTACATGCATAATCAGATATTTGTTTTAATGCTCTATCTAATGCAAAATCAAATATAAAACATTCATGTTTAATAATTTCATATTCTTTTGTATCTGATTTTATTATTCAAGGTGATTGTGCTCTAAAAGCTGCCTGAAAATATGTTTCTGGAGATTTTAAGTTTCTTAACATAAATACACCAGTTCATGGTTTTATTGTTACACCTGTTGTTAATTTCCCACAAGTTAATGTTATTGTTTTAGTGTCCAATCATGATTTGTTATCTTTTACCATTGATTCTTTAACAGGTTTTAATGCATCTAATCCAACACCTGCTTTTTTACCAGCACACAAATTTATATGATATTGATGATAAAAAGAATTATGTCGTTCCATTAATAAATTATACATAGCTTCACATGAAGCAATATCAGGAAGATATCATAATGTATGTGTTAAAATATTCAATAGTCTAGTGTCACTATATGGCATTGGTGGCTTTTTATCTTTGCCCAATTTTAGATCATCAATATTTGATGGTAAATGTGCACCTCTAATTAAATCAAGTCATTTTTGAACTTCATTTTCATAAATAAATCTTGCTGATTCTCCATTTCCTGTTGCTTTAAAAAAAATATTTAAATCAAATTCATTAAATTCTGTATTAATGGCAATATTTTTTATAGAATCTGGCAATTGATATGTCATTAAAATCATTTTAGGTAATGAGAGATATGGATTATCTTTCCCAATAAATTCCTTCTTTGCTTTTTGCTCATCTGAATATGTCCAAGCATAAATTTGTTCTTCAATAAATTCACCACTATTAATTGCTCTAAATGGAGTTCCAGATAAATATAAATATCTTTTTGTAACTATTGGTAAATAACTTTCATTATATGCATTATTTGCTTCATTTGCCTTATATCTTTCAATATCAAAATCAAAATCATCTTCATCATCATAACTAGAAAATAATTTTTTTGCATTATCTCTCCATGCTCCATAATGATATTCATCAAAAATAACTAAATCTCATTCCTCTTTATGAATGAACTCATTCTTAGCTTTTATTCCGCCATTTTCATTTTTACCTAATATGTTTTGAAAAGAGCCAAAAACAACAATTGGTTTATCTCTATCACATTCATAAAATTCATAATCAATAGTATGTTTATTTTTTCTAGCACTAAAATCAGAGACAAATTGTCATCCATCAAAATCGATATGTGACATAAGATCATCTTTTCAAGATGATTCAACTACAGGTTTAAAAGTTAATATTAATATTTTTTTGCATTCTAGTCTTTTTGCTAATTGATATGAAGTAAAAGTTTTTCCAAATCTCATTTTGCAGTTTCACAAAAACTTTCCAGGCTGATTTTCTGTTTTTGCTATTTTATTAAAATAGTTTACTGTTTTTTCAACAGCTTTTTCTTGTTCTGGTCTCATTTTAAAATAATTTATTCTATCAACATCATCTACTTTAATGCCAAGTTTTATTTCATTAATTGCATTTTTAACTGCATTCACATCACATTTAAATCATTCAGTTTTATTGATTCTCTCATATTTCTTTTCTAAAATAGAATGTACATCATGATCACTAAAAGAAGTTCCATCATTTTTAATGGCAGACACCACTAATTCAGTTATATATTCCACATGTAATTGATTTATTTGTTCTTTTATTCTCTCATCAACATTTTTTCTTGTAGTGTAACCAACTTTTAAGTATCCTTTTCTATCTTGAACTGTTGGCAAAGAATATGCATATATTTGTGGATTGCAGTTAGGTTTTTCAATAAAATATTTACTCATATTTTATTCCTCCCTCATTTCACTAATATGTGACTCAATGAATTCAATTTCTTGTTTATCTAAACCATACTTTTTATATAATTGTTTGTCTATTTCTGAAATACTTTTTGATCAATCAATATCACTATTATTTTTAAAATTTTGTATTGGAACATATTCATATGTTGATTTGGATGTATTTTGTGTTTGTTTTTTAATTCCAACTAAAGCACGGAAAAACTTTGTATATATATATATATATATATATATATTGCGTGCCTCTATTCAATTATCAAAAGAACCTATTTCTAAAAATGTTTCTGTGCATATTTCATTTGGAGTGCTAAGAATTGGAGTGCTAAGAATTGGAGTGCTAGCAGCTTCACCAATTTCGCCACAACCATATGCCTTTGCAATTAATACCTTATATTTATTAATATTATCACTTTGAGTGATATTGGCATTTTTATTTGCATATTTCTTTACTCTTTTTAAATCCTGAAGTCCCCAAATTGCAATTTTATTATCTTCTTGAACATCACTAATAGAATATTTTTTTATATTTGAACTATCATTTAAAAAATTACTAGATACTCCATAAGATTTTCTTGAAAAAATTATATTCATCAATGAATCCTGATTTTTATTTTTTCAAACTTTATTCTTAATAGAAATTAATTGTTCATCCCTAATGTAAATATCATCGTCACCATCTTTTAAATAACGAATAGATTCTTGTTGTCCATCTACTGTGTGTCTAAATATATGACATTTCCCAGGATTATGTTCATCTCTCAAAAAATAACAAACACCTCCTTTAATTGTTACACCAGAAAAACATTCTTCTGAATTTGAAAAATCGTGCAGTACTCTTATATGTTTATCATTTATCATTTCTTTTCTAAAATCATCTAATCCTTTACCACCTGTCATTCACCTAGATGGAATTATCATTGAAATGTATCTAGGTTTTAATTTCTTGGCAATTTTAATAAATAAATTATAAATAGGTTTTGCAGATGATCCCATTCCACCACCATCATTTAGCTGATATGGAGGATTTGATATAATTACATCAAATTTCATATTAAAAATATCCTCTTCATTTTTTCTGTGTATAAATTCATAAGCATGTGTTTCTAAGTCAGCGTCTCTGTTTAATTCATCATAACTTGCCCCACAACAAATACATTTATTATTGACTCAACTATGCAAAACTTTCTTATATCTAATATTCCCATTTTTATCATTAAATCTAGTAATTGAAAAATTGCTATTAGCTTCTTTACTGCAATAAACACTTCTTCTTGATAATAATCCTGTGAGTTCTGTTATTGCAATTCCAAAAATTTGATTTTTAAAAATATGATCAATTCTTTTTTGTTCATCAGGAATCTTATCTTTTAAACCATCAATCAAACGTTTTGCAATTTCTCTTAAAAAAACTCCAGTTTTTGTAGCAGGATCTAAAAAAGTAGTGCTAGGATCCTTAAATAATTCTTGCGGTAATAAGTCTAGCATCTTATTAACTACATTTGGTGGTGTAAAAACTTCATCATTTGATAAATTTGCTAAACACGTTAATACATCAGGATTATATTTATTGATATTATTCATAATCTTTTATTTTCCTATAATGAGTTATATATTTTTTTAATAATGTTGATTGGTTATGTTGATTAAATAGATTATTATTTGCATTTAGTAAATTTTCAAATATATAATCACTTCTTTGAAGATTAGAACCTATTATAAAACTTCATTCGCTAAATATAATTGGTTCATTTGTTTCCTTACCATTTTCATCTATAGTATTAAAAGTCAATGCATTACCACATATTATATTTTTTCTTAATATAAATTTAATTGAATCTTTAATCTCATTTGATATATTAGATTTTGATATTTTTAAATATTCATTTTCTCATGTTTTATATAGCCTATTTATGCAATTAATAATATTGTCTCTTAGCAAATCAATACCATATAAACTAGAAACAGCTAAAAGAGACATTTTTTCATAATCAGATATAGATTTTTTATACTTATTTTTTACAATAATTAATTTTCTAATCAATATTTCATTTAAAAAATTACCATCACCACACGCTGGTTCTAGGAATCTAGAATCAATTCTTTGAGTTTCATTGTTAACTAAATCACACATTGCTTTTACTTCCTTTTCATTTGTAAAAACTTCGCCATGATTTGAGACTCTTTCCTTAGATTTAATCTGCACATTTCTCATTAATCAAAACCCTTAAATTGCAATTAATATTAAATATTTATTATTTCTATGTTAAATATTAACTTCATTTTTAAATTTTAGCGTTCAAATTTTATATTTTCATGACTAATTCTCAATTATTTATCTCAATTTAGCAATAAAAAATTCTTTTCATTAACCATAAAAATTATTAATGAAAAGAAATTGATTTAATTTGGTTTATCAACAAATGAACCTTTGTCAAAATCTAAAAACTTTACTTGATTATTCTGAGTTTCATATACTTTAATAATGTCTTTTGTTATCATTTCATAACTTTCTGTTGGAATTCCAGCAGAACAAATGTATTTATCATGATCAAAAATTGAAATATCAATTATGTATGTAACATCATCAGGATATGGAAAAGATGGAGCACTTCCTACTACATATCCTGTTTTAGCATTTAATTCATCAGGTGAAGTTATACTAATTTTTTCTTCCAATAATTCTTTAAAAAAAATTCTATCAAATCTTGTTCCTTCTTTTGTAACTAATAAATAGTATTTATTAGATTTAGAAACTAAAAAAAGATTTTTGCTTTCCATTCCAGTTAAATTATTCTCTTGATCAATTTTTTTAGCTATTTCATAATTTATGATGGGTTCATGAATTACATGTTTATACTCAATTTTTAAGTCATTTAATATTTCTAAAGTCTTTGTCATATTTTCCCTACTAATAAATTGTTTTATACAAATATAATCCACATCCTGGCGCCTTATCAATTGATGATCCTTTTTTAGGGTTTTTCAATAAATTAATAATTTCTTGATGTGAAATATTATCTTCATTATAATTCAAAATACATGCAATTATCATTCTTACCATATTTCGCAAAAATCCATTACCTTTAATTTTAAAAAAAACATAATTGTTTTTTTTACTCACTGTAAAAGATTCTATTTTTCTTATTGTATTTTCAACTTCTGTTGTACTAAAAGATAGAAAATTATTTTCACCAATAAATAATTTCATTGCTTTTTTAATTTTTGATAAATTTATATCTTTATTATATTGATATACATGATTTCTTTCAAAAAGATTGTATTTTCCAACATTTATTTTGTATAAATACACTTTAGAAATAATTGAAAATCGTGAATGAAACTTATCACCAACAATTTGTATGGAATTAATTCTGATATCTTTTTCCAATTTTAAATTACATATTTTTTTTATAGAAGCAACTGGAATATTTGACTCTACTTTAAAATTAAAACATTGATCAATTGCATGAACATATTTATCTGTTCTTCCTGATGCAAAAATATTTATTTCTTTTTGAAATATATTAGATAAAGTTAATTCAATTTCATTTTGAATAGTTTTTACATTATCATTCTGTTTTGCTCAACCTGAATAGTTTGTGCCATTATAACTAACCTTTACTTTATAATTTGGCATTATTAACGTCCAAACATTGTTGTAGCTTCTAAAAGTCCAAGTGGTGATATATATGCAATTTTACCACTCCCTATAACTGTTATTAATGCTATTACAACACCAAGAAAAATACCTAATAGCAAATACACAAATCAGTCTAACATGGTTATTTTATAATCTCTATATCTTGTTCTTGTATATCTTGGATTATATCCTCTTGCTTCCATTGCATTTGCAAGTTCATCTGCTTTTTTAAATGCAATTGAAAATAAAGGCACAATAAATGAAGTTAAAGAAAGTAATTTATCTTTTAAATTACCATTTTTAAAATCTAATCCTCTAGAAGCTTGTGCTTTCATAATTCTTTCAGATTCATCTAACAATGATGGTATAAATCTAATTCCTAATGCGATTGTTGTAGATCAAACAGTTACTGGCAATCTAAATATTCTTAATGGATTTAAAATATCTTCAAGTGCATATGTTAATTCAACTGAAGAAGTAGTTGCAGTTAAAATTGTAACAATTAGTATCATTAAAAATATTTTTAATGATACAGAAAGCATTAACATTATTGAAAATGATGATAATGAATATCAAGTTGATTTGTAAACATAAATATAACTTACATTATCCTTAATATAAGAATAGCCAGCCTTTTTAATTGCTGTAGTTATTGCTTGTAATATTTTATCTTTATCGTTAGATGATATTACATCAGCATTCAATTTATGAAAACCACTTCCATTAATATTAAACATTGCTTCCGATAATAATTTTGTTTGACCTTCATATTCATATGAAAGACCAATAGATGATAAATCAACCTCATGAGAACCTCACATATAACCTTGTAAAAAAATAGCTCCATTGCTATCTTGAATAAAGTGTTTTGGGCCTGCTAGTGTCAATGTAGATTGAGGAATCAAAAAATTGATTTTATTTTGCAAATTAAATACTACACCTGGACCCTTATAAGTTAGCCAATTGACAGCAAATAATATAACCATCATAACAATGATTGAAATCAAAATATTAATAAATTTTTTAATTGGCAACTTAGCTAGAAAATATATTATTAAAAGAATTGCTAATATTATTAATTGTGTAAAAAAACCATAAGGAATAAAAATTAGAATTATAAAAAGTATTGATGTCAAAAATTTTATTGAAGGATTCATCCTATGAATAATTGAATTTCTATAAACATACCCATTATAATTCATAGTTATTTCCCCTTTTTTATTTTTGTAATTGCTGCTGATAGTTCTTCAATAGTTCTTGGTTTTAACTCATATAATTTTTTATATTTTTTATCTTTACTTACTAGTCTATTTATTATATCAATAATTTTAGGCACTTCCATTTTAGTTTCAGTTAATAATTTTGGATTCAAAAAAACATCATAAGGATCGCCACTTAAAAATGGCTTACCATCTTTTAAAACAATAACATTATCTCCTATTTGCAAAACATGATCCATTGTATGTGTAATAACAACAATTGTTTGTCCCTTATTTTTAGCTCTTAAAATTGTTTCCATCATTTCTTGCTCACCCATAGGATCCAATCCAGCTGTAGGTTCATCAAATATAAGAATATTTGGTTCTATAGCTAAAATTCCAGCAATAGCAACTCTTCTTTTTTGCCCTCCAGATAAGCCAAATGGATTTCTTTCCAAATATGATTCATCTAATCCCATCTCTTCAAGATATTTTAATGAATCATCATATGATATATCATCAGTTGTTTTATAATTTATGCTTATATTTGTTGAATAACTTTTTTTATTATAAATAATCTTTATTTTTGTTAATTTTGTTTTTTTATTATATTTAATTTTTAAATTTAAATCATCAAGAAATTTATCAAAATCGTTTATATTAAAATAATGAATTATTTTATTTTTAAATTCATGTTCATTCTTAATATATTCTTTTATAATTTCTAAATTATATTTTTCAGCTTTAATTTTAGGTATTCCTAAAACTTTTGGACCAAAAGAAATGTCTTTTAAAATTGTATCTTTAAATAATTGATATTCTGGGAATTGAAAAACCATACTAACAATTCTTCTTAATTTTTTAGGATTTTTTATTTTTCTTTTATTTCCTAAAATTAAAAAATTATTAATGTTTAAATCACCCTTTTTACTTTTTATTAAACCATTAAAATGATAGACTAAAGTTGATTTACCAGATCCTGAATTGCCAATAATAAAATGAATCTTATTTTTTTCAAAAGATAAATCAACACCATTTAATGCATTTACTTGATTTTCTTGACCTTCATTAAAAACACAATGCAAATTATTTATTAAAACAATGTCATTATTTTTTAATTCTAAATCTTTATTAATAGGATTTACTTTTTGCATATTTGCTCCACTAAATTATCAATATCAATTGTTAAGTTTTTTATTGTATTTGTTTCTTTTAGCATTTTAGATAATTTTAAAGCAAATGGAAAATCTAATGCCATATTTTGTAATTTTTTTTCATCAACAAAAACTTCACTTGGCTTTCCAATTAATTTCACTTGACCTTTTTCTAAAATTATTACTTTATCAGCATTTAAAACTTCATCCATATCATGAGTAATAGAGATTATTGTTTTTTTTGCTTCATTTCTTAATTTTAAAATCATATCTTTCAATTCTTTTTTTCCTCTAGGATCTAACATTGAAGTAGATTCATCAAAAATCATAATTTTTGGATTTGTTGCTAAAACAGATGCTATAGCAACACGTTGTTTTTGACCACCAGATAGTGCAAGTGAATCCTTTTTTAGTAAATCTTGAATTTCAATAATTGAAGCAACATTATCAATGATTTCTTTCATAGCATTAGGATCTATTTTTTTATTTTCTAATCCAAATGCTATATCATCTTCAGTTGTTAATCCAATAAATTGACTATCAGGATTTTGAAAAATAATACCTACATTATTTCTTAAATACTTTACTGTTTCATAAGTTATTGGAACACCAAAAATTTCTATATCTCCACTAATTGGTTGTAAAAGCCCAACTAATATTTTTGATATTGTAGATTTTCCACTACCATTGTGTCCTATTACACAAACATATTCATTTTCATATATCTTAAAACTCACATCATTCAAAGTTTTTGTGCAATCATCATAACTAAAATTAATGTTTCTTAACTCAACAGCAATGGTTTTTGACTTAGACACATTTTTACTACTTTCTGTTTTAACTATTTCAGTTTTTTTTGATCTACCCATGATAACCTCGTTAAGAAGTATTTTATATAAATCTATTTTTAATATATTTTACATATTTTTTAGAATTGATAACAAATATAATAAAAACTCAAGTATTAATAACTTGAGTTTTAATAAAACTACTTACCTTTTTTTTGTGTAGGTTTAACTGACTTAGAAGTAGGTTTTACATTTGTTTTATTCACAACTTTTTTTGTATTTGTGTTAGAACCAAACTTTGAACTAGCAACTTTATTATTATTTGCTTCTTTTTTTACAACTTGTTTTGGAACTAGTTTAACAACTGATTTTGGTTTACTAGTATTTGATTTTACAGCTACTGGTTTTTTATTTACAACTCCCTTTTTTGCAGTTGGTTTTGATGTTGATTTAAAAACTACTTTTGGTTTACTAGTATTTGATTTAACAGCTACTGGTTTTTTATTTACAACAGGTTTTGGTGTTGGTTTAGAAACTGGTTTAATTTTGTTATCATTTTTAGTAACAACTGGTTTTTTATTTACAGGTTTTTTAACTACTTTACTATTTACTTTGTTATTTGAAACTGGTTTATTAACAATTGGTTTTTTAACAGTAGTTGTTTTTTTATTATTTTTAACTACTGGTTTTTCTTTTTTAGTTGTATTAGTATAATTTACTTTTGGTGGTGTAGAAGGATTTTTGCTTTCTACTTTTTTCTTTTGGTAAACATATACTGGTTTATAGTAAATTGGTTTACTTTCTTTTTCAGTTGAAGTAGTAACTTTAACTTTCTTAGAACCTGTTTTTATTTTTTTATCAGATGATGCTTTATTAATTAAAATTTTAATTCCAGGACCCATTGTTGAAGAAATTGAAACATTTTGAATATATATTCCTTTAACACTTGCAGGTCTTTTTGAATTTAAAAAATCCAATAGAAAATTAATATTTTCAATAATTTTTGAATCATCAGCATTTGCCTTACCAATAGTCATATGAACATTACCATATGAATCTGTTCTATATTGGTTTACACCTTTTTTAAATTCAGCAATTGTTTTTTCTAAATTAGTAGTAACATTACCTATTTTTGGATTAGGCATTAATCCTCTAGTTCCTAAAATTTTACCTAACTTACTTAATTGAGGCATAATTTTTGGAGTAGTAATAATTAAATCAAAATCTAATCATCCTTTAGAAATTTCTTCAATTTTTTCTTTTTCCCCAGCAAAATCAACACCTAATTTAGATGCATCTTTATCTGTTAAACCAACATCTAAAACTAAAATTCTTTTTTTCTTACCAAAAAAGTGTGGTAATGCAAGAGTACCTCTTAATTGTTGATCAGCTTTCGATGTATCTAAATTTAATTTTATTGCTACATCAATAGAAGAAACAAATTTAGTTTGAGAACTTTGTTTAGCAAGTTTTACAGCTTCTTCAATAGAATAAAATTTTGTTTTATCAAATGAAAATTTAGGTTTTTTAATAGCTTTTACATTATTGTTCTTAGCCATAATTAATTACCTTCCTTTTTTGGTTTGTAATAATCAACACCTTCGATTTTAATTCCCATTTGTTTTGCAGTACCAGCAACCATTCTTAAAGCTGCTTCTTCATCATTTGCATTCAAATCTTTTAATTTATATCTTGCAATCTCAAGAGCTTTATCTTTTGAGATAGTAGCAACACATTCAGTTTTAGGATTTTTAGCACCACTTTTAATATTTGCTGCTTTCTTTAACAAAGCTGCTGTTGGAGTAGTTTTAATTTCAAATTTAAATGATTTGTCTTTATAAGCAACAATAACACAAGGAATAATATCTCCATTTTTTTCCTTAGTTGCTTCATTAAATTGTTTTGTAAATTCAGCCATATTGATACCAATTGATGCTAATGCTGGACCAGGTTTAGCTTGACCACCAATTAATTCAATTTTAGCTATTCTTGTTATTTTTGGATCTTTAAAAGCCACAAGCAACACTTCCTTTCATATTAATTAATATGTTCTCTACGTGGTTTAACAGAGTTTATCTCTTCCCACATGCTTTTATATATACAAACATATACCATACTATTATATAATAAAAATCATATTATGCATTTTATTAATTATTAATATAAATGATTATGTAAAAAAATATCAATAGTTAGCACAACTATTGATAGCTCGATTGAAATATGAAGTGCAACACATATTGTAAAATATATGTGCACTTCATTTTTTTGTTTACATAAAATAGGACAAAAGAAAAAGGTGCCCTTAGTTTTTCACAACAGCGAGACACCCACTATGTTATACAACCATTTATCAGAAAAAGAAAGAGCATTAATTGAATTTATGTTCTACCAAGAAAGAAGATCTTTAAATTCAATTGCAAAAGAATTGAATAGACATAGATCTACAATATCAAGAGAATTAAAAAGAAATGAATTTTGTGGAATATATAATTCTAATAATGCTCATAAAAAATATTTAAATAGAAAATGAAATTCTCATGCTTTTTATCTTGATAGATACAAAAGCTTTACAGATCTATTTTTAGATAAATTTAGAAAAATAGATCATGGAGTTGAAGCCACTTGTCATTATATTAAAAAAAATTATCCTTGTGTCAAAACACCAAGTTCTAGACAGGTTTTTAATTGAATAAAATCCAATAGATGAAAATTAAAAAGGTCAGATAGACTTAGAAAAGGATATGTAAAAGGTAGAAAAAGACATAAAGGTATGTTTTCTAAATTTGATGAAAAATATGTATTTCCTTTTTGAGCTAGACCTTCCAAAATAGAAAAAGAGAAGAATATGGACATTTTGAAGCAGATTTTAATTATTGGAAAAAGAAAAGCTGGATATAGTAATTTGTTAACTTTAGTAGAAAGAGTTACAAGAATGACATATATTGTTAAAGTCAAAAATAAAAATTCTTTTACAATAAATTCAACAATTAAAAAACTAGTTGAACAAAATAATTTAAAAGTAAAAACAATCACAATAGATAATGGAATTGAGTTTAATAAAATAGGAATCCTTGCCTATTGATTAAATTGCAAAATTTATTATTGCGAACCATATGCTTCATTTCAAAGAGGAAGCAATGAAAATGCTAATGGTATTATTAGAAGATTTTATAAAAAAGGAACAGACTTTGATTTATTAACAAATGATGATGTAGTTAGACTACAAAATAGGATAAACCTCATGCCAAGAAAAATGTTTGGTTTTAAATCAAGTTATGAAATAAATAAACATTGTATAGAAAGGAAATAAAAAATCATAACCATTTTATTGGCTATGAATTATAAGTTGTGCTATTATGATGTTGCACTTCATATTTCATTCAGGGTATCAATAGTTGGCACAACTATTGATATCTATATATTATGCTTTTTTTCAATTTCTATCAGACATTGAAATGTCAGCTTCAGCTGAATAGTCAGCATTAAGAATTTGTTTTAATTTTTTTTCTCTATTTATAATGATTTCTTCTCTATTAGAAATAATTTCTTTTTCTCTTTTAAGTTCATCTAAAAATACCGATAAATCCTCTGATAATTTTTTATTTTTTTCATGTAATTCTTTAAAATCTCTTGATGGCAACTCAATAGAAACATGACTTTGAGATGATGGTGTTTCTTCATACTCTAAATTTTCATCTGGAATTAAGTCTGTATAAATATTTTCATAAATATTTGGTGCTATATTATCATCATAATTGTTGGTATGTTCATCATATGATTCATTTAATATAACACTATCTGTTGTTTCAATAACTGGTATACTTTCAAAATTACTAAATTCAGATAATTCTAATTCATCATTATTTTGTTCATCAATATTTTCACTATTAATATTGAATACATTATCAAGATTTTCATTAACATTATTATCAATACTATTTATTTCATTAACTAATTCATTTGATATTTCTTCTATTGAATCATTTATTTCGTTTATTGAAACATTTTCCAAATGATCATTTTCTTGAACATCATCTAAAGTTAATTTATCATTAACAATTTTTGATGTTGCTCTATTGTTTGAAGAATAATCATATGTTGGTCTATATTCAGAGTAATTTTCTAAATGGTGAGAATATAAATTATTAATTTTGTCATAATCATTTATGTGATTGAATTCACTGTCATCACTTAAATGCTTATCTAATGAATCATCATGCAAGTCATCAATTTCATTAAATAAGTTTGAAACATCATTAAATTCATTAGTTATTGTGTATTGGTTATCTACATCATCAGTTGTAACACTTTCTTCAGCAAAATCATTATCTGAATCAGAAACTCAATCTATAGGTAGAATATTTTCTTCTTTATTAAACTCTGATTCTGAATTATTAACTAATTTATCAAAATCTATTGTCTCATTAGCTTCTTCAAAAAAAGAATTTGCTTCTAATATATTAACTGAAGGTGCAAAATCATTTAATGAATCATTATCAACTTTTTCTATCGGAGATTCGTTAAAAGTGTTTTCTTTAGTTATTGATTCAAAAAAAGATTCTTTAAACTCATTATCATCAATTCCAGAATTATTTAAGTACTCATCAATAAAATCTTTGCTATTATCTAATTCATCAATATTTTGTTCTTCTTTTTCCTCTATTAAATTTGAATAATCATCTAGAATTTCTTGAATCTTTTTTAAATTATAATCAATCATTTCATTATTTTCTTCATCATCTTTATCTATTTTTTCAAATAAATCATCATAATAATTATTTTGATTACCTTCAAGAGAAAAATCATCATTATCATAATTATCTTCTCCTAATTGATTTGAAGGTATATTAATATCATTTTCTTTAAAAGAATTAACATCAATTTTGTCAAGATGACTAATTTTATCTTCAACTACATTACTATAATCAACATTGTCTTGTTTATCAAATTCAAAGATCTTATTACTTAGTGTAATCTCTTCTTCATGTAATTTTTCATTAGATTCATCTTCCAATTCCTCTAAATCAATTGCTAAATTAGAATCAATATTTATTTGAGATTCATTAAATTCAAAATTTAAATTATCTAAAGAACATTTTTCTTCTTTAGATTTTTCTTCATCAATTTCAAATTTTTCATTTTTTAATTCACTATTAATGTCAAAATCAAGATTTATTTCATTTAATTTCTTTTCATTTTCTTCTAAATAATTATCAATATTTTCAATAAATTCTACATCATCTGCAGAATCAATTGAATCACTACTAAAGTCAAATTGATTTAAGTTATTTTCTAAATCAATATAAGTAGAACAATTTTCCATTTCATCATTTATTCTTTTTTCAAAAGAATCTCCAATTAAATCAGATGATATAGAAATGTTTTCTTTATCAGAATCATCTTTTATTACATCGCTATCTATCTTATCTATAACTTCATTATTTATTATTTCTTCAAGTGCTTCTTGTAAAGAATTAATAGATTCTAAATAAACTTCATCATTTTCAGAATCATCACCCAATGAATTATCACTATTATTTTCATTATTTATCTCTTCACTAAATAGTTGTTCAAATGATTCTTGCAAACTATTTATAGGATTTTCATCAATTTCATCAATTTCATCAATTTCAGAATCATCATCCAATGAATTATCACTATCATTTTCATTATTTATCTCTTCACTAAATAGTTGTTCAAATGATTCTTGCAAACTATTTATAGAATTTTGATCAATTTCATTATTTTCAAAATTATCATTTAAAGAATTATTAGTTTCATTTGAATTATTAAATAATTCATTAAAAAATTTATCATAATTAAAATCATCATTAATTTCATTTAATGAATTGAAATTATTTAAATAATCTAAATCAAGGTTTGTTTCATCTAGCATATTATTATTTAGGTTATATTCAAATTCATACTTTTCTTCTATTGAATTTGAATCTTCATTGTCAAGTTTTTGATTTTCTTTTAATAAATCTTCAATTAATACACTATCAACTTTAATATCTTCAATATTATTTAAAAGCTCATTGTTATCATTCATTGATTTTTCCATTTGCGAAAAACATGATGAGCAACTTTGTGAATTACAACCATTTAAATTGCATCCTTTAAATAAATCATCATTTAAAAAAGTCTCATCTAAAATTAAATCATCTTTATTATCTAAAATATTTTTTTCTAAATCAAAAGAATTTAATTCATTGTTTGATATATCATCAAAAAATGTAGATAAATTTTCTACTTCACTAGCAACATTATTATTCTTATTGTAGTTCTCTTTAATAAGTTCTTTTGAATCTAAATCACAGCAGTGATCAACATTTTTTATTTGATTACTTATATTCTGTGTATCTTTAGAAAGATTCAAATCATGTGATTTATTATCTAGACTTTTGTTTTCACATTGTTCTTCTTGACTCAAATTAGAAACTTCTTCTTCTTCACAGTTATCATTATAAAGATCAAAATATTCTTCAGCATTAAAAGAATAACCTGAAGCTTCTTCTAAAATTGAAGCTACCAAACAATAATCATTAGCAAATTCATCTTCTATTAATATTCTTTTACCAATAGAATTGAAGGCAATATATTTATTGTTTCAATAAGCTAAAATTGGAGTAGAAAATTCTTCAGATAATATTTCTACTAATTCTATTACATCATCATCTGTTTTAGCATGAACTCAAAAACTCTTTTTATCATCAAAGTAGTCATTAAATACATATGAATTAGCTTTTCCATATTCATATATAGATTCTTTTCTTAATTGTCCTAAAATAGAACTATTAAAAATAGCTTTGAGAGTTGAAGAGTTTTTTACCTTTATTCAAAAGATATTACTATTAATCATAAATTGTCCTCAAATATTTGCAATAATTCAATATAATAATTAAACCACAAAACATAAAGTATTTTTAATTGTATTTTTATGTTGAATAATGATTTTATCAAAATAAACATTATTTATCCTAATTGCAAACCCAAACAAAATATAATAATATTTAATAGGTACTATCTTTGAGGACATACAATATGAAAAAAGTATATATTAGTTGCTATGAAAATAGTGATATTAAATATAAAGAACAATTGATTAGATGAAACGCAAATAGAAATAACACATTATTTGAATGTGTTAATTCAAATGAAAATGAATTTTATAAAATTAAACAAACACAAGATGAATTTTTTATTGACTCTGTTAAAAAGCATATTTTAAAAGATGCTAGTGTTGTAGTGTGTTTAGTTGGTCTTGATACTGGTAAAAGAAAAACAGTTGATTGAGAATTGAGAGCAGCAATGCATGAATCAACTTTATTAAAAAAATGTGGAATTGTAGTCATATATCTTCCTGAAGTTTATGAAAAATATGGAACACAAATACCAAGAAGTATATTGCCAAAAATAATACAAAAAAATATTATAAATAGAGATGCTAGCATACTAGAAACAACTTGAAATAAATTAGAGATTGATATTAATAATATTGAAAAAATACTAAATGTTGGATTTGCATATGGCCAAATGTCTAAATATATTATTGATGAATTTATAGCAACATCAAATCAAGCAAATATAATTCTAAAAAAATAAATACATTGTAGACAGTTACAATATTGTCTTTTATAAATGAAGTGAACACATAATTAACTTGTATCACTTCATTTTATTTTCACTTTAATTAACAACTATCAATATAAATATTAGAATAACTTATTATTTTACAAACATTTAATAAACATTATAAAATATGCATATTTTATATTTATAAACATAAAAGTTTAGTAAAACATTATAATAAAAGTTTTTATTAAACAATAAATTATAAAAATGCATTTAAATTAAAATAAAAAATATCCACAATCAATAAATGATTTATGGATATAAATTATTCTCTTATGTTGATATGATTCAATTTCAAGCAAAAAATTATAAGTTATACATTTTATTTAGTGTTTTCTTCTAATGTTGAATTTACATTAAGTTTATAACCTGTATGAACTGAGCCAAATATTACATATTTTTTATACATATCTTCAATTGATAGTCTATAAAGTTCAACTTTATTAGTTTTATTATTTTTAAATAAATATGCTAAAAGATCATCTATTGCATTTTTATCATTTGATGAAACAATATATTGTTTAGGTTCATCTACATTTTGCTCAAAAGTAATTTTACTCATATTATATTTACCAAAGTCATTTTCTTTAAGCAAATGTATTCTATAAGCATATTTGTTACCATGATGTGATTCATCATGTCTTATTCCTGTGTAAGCTATTTTTCCACCATCTAATATTGTTAGTGAATCTGCATATAAATCCAACTCACTTAAAATATGACTTGAAATGAAAATTGATTTTCCTCTTCTTTGCAAACCTTTTAATATATTAAAGAAATCAATTCTTGCTTTTGGATCAAGATTAGCTGCAGGTTCATCCATTATTAAAATATCTGGATCATTTGATAATGCTTGTCCTAATAATATTTTCTTTTTTTGACCACTAGAAAATTTATTTGGTGATACATCTTTTAAATCATACATTTTAAATTCAATCAATATATCTTTTGCAAAATTTTCTGCTTCTTTTGATGTTAATCTATTTAACATTGCCATACTTTTTAAATAATTAAAAGCTGAAATTCTAGAAGGGAATCTCGCAATTTCTGGAATATATCCAAGTCTTGCTTTAGACATTTTTTCTCTATTATCTAATCCAGAAATTTTAACTTGTCCTTCAAAATTTGCATATGCACCAACAATTGATTTAATTGTAGTTGTTTTACCTGCCCCATTAGCACCTATAAAAGCATGAAATTGACCTCTTAAAACTTGAAAATTTAATTTATCAATAGCAGGTTTTGCTTTTCTATTATATTGTTTTCTTAAATTTACAACTTCTAATAAAATATTATTTTCATCACCATCATAAGTATTTTGATTTAATGGTTCTTTAACACTAGTTATTTCTTCAATAACTTCAGGTTCTATATAACTTTCTTCTTCAATTACAGGCTGCTTTTTATTAACTTCTTTCTTTTCTTCTAACTTTTGTATAGGTTTAACTTTTTTATCTTTTTTAATAGGTAGATCTTTTTGTTTTTCCTCAACAAGAATAGGAGACATTGTACAATAATCAACTTTGTTAAAAGATAATTTATCTACTTCTACTCTTTTAGATAAATCATGATATTCAATTAAATTATCAACTTTTTTCTTATTATTTTCTTTTTTAACATTTTCTTTTTGCAAATTTAAAACCCTTTTTTTAGAAGGTGTTTTCTTTCTTTTTTTAGACTTCTTTTTTTTAACATCATCTTCTTTAAAATTTAAAGACAATGGATTTTCATCAAAATTTATTATCTTAGGAACATTTTTTTTCTTCATAACTATGCAAAATCCCTTCTAGAATACAATATCATTGTTGCAGCAAATATTATTAAAGAAATCATGGTTCATACAATAATAACAATATTACTGTCTAATGTATAAATAACTTTTGCTTTTTGAAAATTCAACAATAAATTAGTTGGTGTTAATGTTACTGATGGTCTATATTGAGTATTTGCATACACTTTTCCATTTTCAATAAAAGTAAAATATGTACCATTATTTGAAATATTAATAAAATTGTTTTTATACTCTTGACTAGGATTCAAATATCTTGAAATATCTGAATTTGTATTGTCTATATATCCATCTAATTTAACACCTAATAAACTAAGTATTGTTCTATTTTGATTTCTTTCTTTTGCATTATTTTCAATTTCAACTTTTAAAGTATCTTTATAATGTGTGTCTATTCTATTTGTAACTTCACTTCATTTAGTATTTGCTGAAGATTTTTGTGAAGAATTTTCTCCATATAAGAATAGATCAATTAATCCTTTTATTGTAAATAACTTTCCACCTTGAGTATAAAATGGTTGATTAATTGGATCATTTGGATCATCTCCATATGTTTTATAAATTTCTCCAAAAGTTAATTCTGGATCAATATCTTTATAAAAATCAATAATACTTGATAAACTAACTATCTTAATATTTGATTTTTCTGAATTAGATTGATTAAATGCTAATTTATAAAACCCTGAATATAATATTGAATTAAGATCACTAATAATGTCATCTGATGATTTTATTTTAACTTCTTCTTCAAAATATTCTTTCATAAAAATTGAAGCAAGATCTTTAAAATCTGCAGGACTTAATTTACCTGTTGTTGATTTCTTATTTCTAACATAATTTACATAGCTATCAATATAATTATTCATAGTCATTTGTTGGTTTTCAACAGGATTAGAATTATCAAAATCAACTGAAACATTATAAAGTTTTTTAGATCAAATGTAATCTCAACTTAATTCTTCATTTTTGTTTACATTTATTTGACTAATTTGATAATCAGTATTTGTCACCTTAGTATTATATTTAGTAAGAGTTTCATTATTAATTTTTGATGAACCATTTTTGTTCATAACTAATCCTGCTGTTTTTAATTCAGGAAAATAAGTTGTTGGTAATTTATCACTTATTCCAATATTTATTTTTGCAAAATAATCATTTGTATCTTTAATACTATTTATATCATAATCAGTAAACTGAAAATCAACTGGAGAATTAAATATTGACATTCTTTTTAATGCATCAACAGCATTAGCATTATATCTTCCTAGTGTATATATACTAGATAATTGATAACCAAAATCAGAAATAGCAAATTTATTGTAAGATGATTCATTTTTATATTTATTTCAAATATCTGAAGGCTTATTTTTTATAACTTGTCCATCTGAAATAATTTCTTTATTACCAACTGATGTAACAGGAATTGACATCCCTTGAAGAACATTAACTTTTTTATTTTTATTAACTTCCACCAATGAAAATGGAGTTATTGAAACATCATTTTGTTGCATTAATGTTATAGGAGATTTAACAACAAAACTACCCAATAATGAGTACACAATCAATATAAAAGCTATTGATAGTGTAATAAGTAATGAAATAATTTTTTTAAAAAATAATGAAAGTATTGTAGCAATTGAACCAAAAATAATTCCATTTATCAATGTTGCAACTAATATTCCAAGCAAAATTTTTAAATTATCTTCTTTACTACCATATCCAACAAGAAACATAAAACTAGATAATCCTGTTGATATAATTGAAATAATTATTATATATATTAAGAAAATTACCAATTTCGCAAAAACTATTTCTTTTCTAGAGATAGGTTTACTAACAGTTAATAATTCAGTCCCATCATCTATGGATGTCCTAAATATTTCTATTGCTATAAAGCTAGCAACTATTGCAACACATAACATTAAAAACATTGCTGTTGTTTGCATAGTAAATAATTGAATAGGATCTATTTGAGCAATTGCTGGTACTATTGTTGTACAAGAAATAACAAGCAAAAAATATAAAAGCGTTGATAAATATATTGATATTTTTTTTGAAACTATACTAAAAGAAAATTTAAAAAATGCAATATCAAAAATGGACTTATTATTATTTATTTGTTTTGTACTCATAATATTTCCTCTGAATATGTATAGATAGTATTTTAATACAAAAATATAATAAAACTAAATATTATATTTATCTTACCAAGATAAGATTTAAATTAATAAAAATGATATAGCGAAACACAATAAAGCAATTTGCTATATCATTTAAATTGTTATACATAATCTTTTCTACTATATAAACATAATCCTATTGTAAAAAGAATAATTCCCAATGAAATTCAAACTGGAAACAATATCTTACTATCATATAAAGATTTTAATTTCATTAATTCAAAGTTATTAAAAAGACTTTTTTCTCGAAGTGCAACAGGAGAAGTAAATTCAAATCTGTAATAATCATTTTCATAATCAATATTATTTGAATCATAGTTAGAAAAATTATTTGGAATATATCCAAAACCAGAATATGATTCACTAATTAAATTAAAATTAATTGGATTAATTTCTTGAATAACATTGTAATTTAAAGATTTTAAAATAGCAATATATTTTTCTCTATTATTCAACTTTTCCAAAAAGAATTGTTTTAATTGTGTATTTGATTTAACAGCATTTTGAATTTCTTTAAAATCTGTTGATGAATCAACATTAATTTTTAAAGTATTGTTAATTCATTCTTTTATTTTTGGAGCAAGTTCATCATATTGTGGATAAATATTTCTTACTCTTACTACTTGATCATTTGATATAACATTTGGAATGTTATCATCAACATTAAAAAAATCAATGATGCTAAAAATGTCAATATTTTTTAAATTCATAAACTCAGCTATTGCTGATCACATAACTTCTAATACATAATTATGAAAATTATCATAATTATTTGCAGACAATTTATAATCAATTGCCAGTTTACTTATTAGTATTGATAAAGGATTTGGAATATCTGATAAACTATATTCTTTATTTGTTTGTTGACTATTATTATATTTTTCATAATTTAAAAATAATTCTTTTTTAATTGAATCATAATATTTATTTCATAAATTATTAAACAAATCAGGAGATATTTTTTTGTTTTGATTTCTATTATAATTTATAGGTATTAATGAAGTATGTCTTGGTTTTGATATAAAATTAAAAATATTGTTTCGTTTTAAATATAAAAGATATTCATGAAATACTAGTGAATTTTTATTATCTAATATTTGAGAAAACTCATTTGGAACACCATAATAAAAAACATGTTTTTTTTCAGATGATATATTATACTTCTCAAATGTAAATGTATTTCAATCTGAGATATTTGATGCCATATCAAACATTTTTTGAGAAAAATTTGCTGACGAGTTTAAAAGATACATAGATGACAGCTGTCCTGATAAATTACAATAACTTCAGATATCTCAATTTGAAACTTGTTGAACTTCTGAATAGACTAATGAAGATTTTTGGTTGTTTAGTATACTGCCATTATTTGCAACAACTACTGCTCCATTTTTAATATTAAGAGTCTCATTGTTGTTGTTGCTTGCACTATTACTAATTAAATCTACAAATTCAATTTTTACATCTTGTTTTCTTAAAATCTTTATTGGATTAATAGTTGATAGTGTAGCAAAAACATTTAATAAAGTTATAGTAAACGATAAAGATATAATAATTAATAATGAAGTAATTTTTCTACAATATATTGATAAAATTATTGAAATTCCACCAAATATTATAGAGGTAATAATATTACCAACAAATACACCTAAAACAATTATTGTACTATCATGTAATGAAGATTCTTTATTAAGATATACAAATGATGCAAGTGCACTAGCAAGTATTGAAATTATAACAACATATATTAGAAAAATAACCATTTTAACAATTGTTATTTCTCATCTTGAAAGTGGTTTACTCATTGTAATTATTTCAGTTCCATCTTCAATTGGGGTCCTAAATATTTCTATAATTATCATTGCAACAACTGTTGAATTACCAAAAACAAAAAAAGATGTAACAATAGGACTTCATAAAATTCATATTGGTTGTTGCTTTGCCAAAGGAGGAACAACATTTATAACAATTGTTAATAATAACAAATATGCAATAGAGACAATATATATACTTAATCTTTTCAAAGAAGTTTTAAAAGTATACTTAAAAAAGGATAAGTCAACAAATGAATTATTTCTTCTTGAATTTAATTCCACCTTCATAAAACTCCTTATAAATAAAATCTAAATATTAATACTAAGCAAAATCTCTTTTAGAATACAACATCATTCCAATAGAAAACATTATTAAAGAAACAAAAATTCAAACTGGAATTAATATATCTCTATTAATCAAATTATATGCATGTATCTGTGAAAAATCTTGCACATAATATGCTGGTGTTAAAGAGGTAGATGAATAAAAAGAAAATATTCAATTATCTTTATTTCATTCATCGAACTCTTCTAATGTTTTAACATCATTTACTCCATTTGGATTATTTCCAACATAGTATTGAAATCTAATTCTATCTGTAGCTTTTACAAGATTTTGAAATGCATCAATATTTACTCTAAGAATTGGTTTATTGCTATCATCTGCACTTGAAGTAAAATAATTAATTAAATTAACTTCATTTTTATTTAACATTTCTGGAAAATATATACCAAGCAACTCTAGTATTGCTCTATATTCATTTCTAGTTTTTGACTTTTCAACAAAAAATTGATTTAATTCATTGTTATTTGAAATCATTGCTTGTATTTCACTAAATTTAGTTTTACCTGTTAGTTCTTTACCAGTATTTTCATTATAAATTTGCTTCAAAGCTTGTTTAACCAAATACAATTCTCTATTTACATTAGGATCAATAGAATCAAAACCAGGATACAAATTATCTACTATAACATCATTATCAATATCACTCATTAAATCGATGATATTTAAAATATCCATTTCATTTCTAGAGTTTGAAACAGTAGGATCAAAAACACTTAATTTTGTATATTTATAAAATGCTGACAAAATTATTGAATTAATCTCTCTAATAAAGTTATTAACATTATAACTTTTTAAATTAAATGAATTAGCATATTCCTCTAAAAAAATTCTTGCAGGAGAAGTTATTGATTCTCTTTTTGATAAAGATGTCAGATATGCATCTTTTTCTTCGTTCTTTGTTAAATATGTTGGTAATCAAGATGGATAAATGTTTGAATTATTTGGATTTGACTTTCATTCTCTAGCTTCATTGTATCATTGCTTTTCTTTTTTTACTCTTTCATTAACAATTTCACCAATTGTTTTAGTTATTGTTTGGTTATTTTCAATTTTACTAACAGTTTTATTTCATGCATTTTCTCATAGTTCACTATTAGTATTAGCATTTATAAAATCCCCATAACTATAATCAATACTGCTGCCTCACACTCTACTATTTGGCACTCTTAATGAAGATGATTCATTTTTAATACCAATGAATTTTGATACTTTTCTACTTGAATTATTATAATTAGCTAGAACATTTTTTAAAATATCTTTATCATTTTGATTAGGTATTGTTGTAATATTATCAACATTTATATCTGCAATAGGAAATCTCAAAAATAATCCTTGTTGAATATTGTCATCAAGTAAGTTATAGTCTGAAAAAGTAATATCAATAGGAGTATTAAAAGAAGATAAATTAGCAAGTGCTTGCAAAGAATCTTTGGGAGGAGTTGTTAATGAAAAAATACTCCCTAATTGAGCTCCAAAATCAAATGTACCAGCTATTGCATAATTCGATCTAGATTTAGAATAATTTCATATTGACTCAGCTGTTTTTGTTGTGTCTAATCCTCCAATTATAGGAACAACACCTTGAACAACTGAAAGCTTGTTTTTATTATTATTTTCATTTAAATCTTTATTATCATAATTAATAACAGATAATGGAACAATTGTATCTGGCTGATTCTCCATGATTTTTACAGGATTATCAACAACAAATGTTGATAGTAAAGAATATACCATTAGCAAAAAAGCTATTGCTATTGTTAATAACATTGAAACAACTTTTCTTAAATAAATAGATAAAATTGTTGCAAGAGATCCAAATAATAATCCACAAACTAAAGAACCAACAAATACACCAAGAATAATATTAATATTATCTACATAATATGAATTTGTACTAAAAAAAGAAGCTGTACTTAATAAAGCACCTATCAATGAAATAATTACAATACAAATAACAAAAATAATACATTTAACTGAAATTATCTCAGTTCTGGATAGTGGTTTACTTATAACTAAAAGCTCGGTTCCATCATCTATGGAAGTTCTAAATATTTCAATAGACACAAAACAACCAATTATAGCCATAGAAAAAACTAAAAATAAAGCCATTATTGGATTTGAAATAATGGTAATAGGATTAGAATTAGATAATAATGGAGTAATTGTTGTAAATATTAATATTAATAAAAAATATGCAGAAATAGCTAAATATATTGACACTTTTTTTAATAATGCAGAAAAAGTAAATTTAAAAAATGCTGCATCAAAAAATGAATTTTTTTTAATTTTTTGTTTCATATTTTTACCCATTAAATTTGTAAGTAATAAATTATTATTAAATTATATTAACCTATATTATATTTGAAAAATGAAAAAAATATTTATTAATAAAAAAAGGAACCAAGTTGCTAGTTCCTTAATTTCAAAATTTTATTTATAATTAATTATTTTTTCATCAATAGTCAATATGCTTTTAGGATTATAAATTATTTTTAAATTTGCAAATATTGTAAAATCATTACTTGCAGCAATTTTTATTGCATTATATAAGATATTCATACAAACATTATACTCACCTTCAATTGTGGTTTCTAATGGTCCTACATGAACATTAACGTTTTTTGATCTTTTTAAATACTTAATTATTTTATCTATAATTGAGTACTTTAAATCACTTTTCATTTCGCTAATTGGGATAATTTGTAGCCCAATTGTTGTATTAATTTTCATTACTTTCTCCATAATAATATTTTTATAAAATAATTAATGTTTATTGTTCTTTTTTCTATTAAAAAAAATTTAATTAAATAATTAATAATGATCATAAATAATGTTATAAAAAATGAAATTCAAATAAATGGTGCCATATTTATATAATTACCTTTTGATTGATAATTATCAATACTTGCTCCAATAGATGACGCTCCATAACTACCATAAGTTATAAGATCTCTAAATTTAGATTCAAATTCAAATAAAACTATAGATCAAAATTCTAAATGAATATAAAATAAAACATATTTAAAAAATATAGATATTTTTGAATATCCTTGCATAACATAATAATTAATAATTCTATTGTCAATTTTATTTATTAATTCACCTATATTTTTAGAAATAATTGTTGCACTACCAATTGCCAAGATGACACATATACTGCTAATAGGACTTGAATAAAGTGGATTTAATATAAAAAACAAAGCTACCATTGGAAATGATCTAATAATTGTAGTGATAGAAATTCCAAATATAGAATAATATTTAAATAATTTAAATGCACTAATAAAAATCAATATTAAAGAGATAAAAATAGCAATAAACATTATTGATATTGATTGAAAAAATAACATTAATATGTCAAGAAATAAATTATTTTTTGAAGATAATATACTTCAATTTGGACTAAATAATCCACTAATAAATGAATTATTTAAATCAGCATATTGATTAATTGACATTGTTATAATAGAGACAAGAAACAAAATAATTATCAATAAAAGTAAAAATCATTTTATAAATACCTTATAGTTAAAATAGAATTTTATTTTTTTATTTTTATTAAATGTGAAACTTTTGTGAATTAATAAAAATCTATTTATTAAAAATATTGTTGCCTCTAAAAATAACATGAATATAGTTATAACAAAAACAGGTATTCCCATGTTGCTAAAATTTTGACTTTGTGCATAACTTATTAATTGCCCAATTCCAATAAAACCTAAAACTCCCAGTAATGAAACCCATCTCATATTTGATTCAAGAGAGTATAAATACAAAGATATAAATCTATTATTTATTTGAAAAAATATAGTTTTTAAATAAGAAATAATTCTATTGCAACCTTGATTTCTAAGAACATAATATGGATAATAATTTAATGAATCATAAATTTCAATCATATATTTATGAAGTCACAATCAACTAAATCAAGCATACAACAAGTACAAAGCAACATTTGATCCCCTTCCACCAAAATTTAATTTAAAGAAATAAATGAAAACAATGGTTGGTAAAGCTCTTAATATTGCTAAAATTATTTTAATAATTTCATTTGCAATTTTTGTCCTTACAAAGTGATAGTTAACAAAATAAGAACTTATTATTGCCAACACAAACCCAATAGTTGTACCAACAATTACACCTTGAATTGATTTTCACAAAAATTCAAATGACAAATTTCATAAATTATTGTTTGGGTATAAATCTATTGCGCTATTAAAAGAAAATAGTTCTTTTAAGTTTTTTATAAAAATTTCTGTTCCATATGGAGAATACTGAAATCCAACCATTACCATAGATACACAAATAATAGATAAAAATAATATGGTAATTAATAATTTTGTTTTTCATGTCAATTGAGTATTTTTTCATCTTTTTTCATTAATATGATATGAAAAGAAGAAATTAGATTTAACATTATTATTCATATAAATCTCTTAAATCTTTTTTTGTAATTTTTTTTGGTTCTTTATTTAACATAATTGATCTATTTTTTATACCAATAACTCTATCAAAATTATCATTTAATAATTTTGTGTCATGAAGATTAATTAAAACAATTGAATTTTCTTTTGTTGCAACCTCTTTCAATAATTTTATAGTGAGTAATGAATTATTAATATCAAGATTTGATGTCGGCTCATCAGCTAAAATAATTTCTGGTTTTTTTAATAATATTTTAGCTATTTCAACTCTTTGGGATTCACCACCACTTAAATCAAGTGGCTTATAAAATACCTTATCTAAAATATTCAATTGTTCTAAAACATTAAAAATTTTAGATTTTTGTTCTTTAGTAATAATGTTAAATAGTTTATAAAACAAATTATTTTCATTACTTAAATATATCTTTAAATTATCAAATACACTTATTTCATTTATTAATGTTGAATTTTGACTTATAATACCAATTTTTTTTCTATAGTTTTTTAATTTTTTTCTAGTATTTTTGTCAAATAAAAATGTCTTATATTCTATACAACCATGTGTTATAACAACATTTAAACATAGTGTATTTAAAAGTGTTGTTTTACCTACACCTGATTTACCAATAATTGCAACAAATTGATTTGGATAAAAATTAAGATTTATGTTTGTTAAAATATTTTCTTTCTGTCCAATGTTTTTAACAGAAATATCTTTTAATACTATCATTTTGTACCCTTAGTTAAATGTATTTTTATAATAATCTAGAACTTCAGAATTAAAATCATTAATTAATTTATATCCATTATATCCAAGACCCTCACCATATAAATTATCATTATTTTCATAAGTTTTTATAATAGCTTGCGACATTAAATTCATTAATTCATCATCAATATATTTTGAAAAAGTGCCAATATCATATATGCTTGGATTGGTAACAGTCAATATTTCTATTACAGAATTTTCTATTGGTGTATATCCTGTAGTGTTTTTATTTCTATGAGTTCATGCAAATGATGCTTCATCTGTAAAACTTATTATAAATTTCTCATTTTTTCCAATTAATTCAGTTCCATATTCATCATAATTATATTTATCAGGGTTTTTTAACTCATCAGATGCTAATGTTCAAGTATTTTCTAAAGAAAAATGTTGCTTTATAAGAAGTTCTTGAAGTTTATAATTTCCAATTGATTCTTTATTTCCAAAAATTATGCCCAGATTTCTAAAATTATTTCAATCTTTTTTATCCCAATAATCCTTTGCAGTTTCAATTATTTCTTTTTTACCTGATAATAAAATCATTCCTCTATAACCATTAACCAATTCACTATTTTTAGAATAGAACTTATCATATCTAATACCATTTCATTGATAATCCAAATCAGTTCAAGTACTATGTGGATGTTCATAATTAGCTCCAAAACTTACTGCTTGCATATCCTTTGCAATAATTCTCAATGGATCATTTAAACTACCATCCAAATACCTTTTATTCATATCAGTATCAAAAACAAAAGGGGTTGTTAGTGTTTGTATTAAAGGATTGGAATCACTATAAAAATTATTATTCATTAATGTTTGAACTTTTAAAAAGGAAAATGAACCACTACCATTTTCTAGTGATTGTTTTTTTGCCAAATCATTGCTACTAATTTTATAGGTAATATTTAAGTTAGAAAATTTTTTATTTGTATCTAATTCATTCAAATTCTTTTTTATAGAATTTACAAATTTATTTGGGTCACCCTTATTAATAGGTTCTGATAAAAAGAACACAAAACTATTGCTAGTAGAGCATGATGTTGAAACTATTGGTGACACTAAAGATGCAGCAATAGTTAATGTACAAAATATTTGTTTCATATATTATTCCTTTCAGTTATCAGGAATATAAAAAACCTCTATATATAAAGTATATAGAGGTACAGTTAATATATTAATATTTCATTATATATTATCTTTCCCTCCGCTAGTGCTAACTAGATCAGGTTATTAGCGTATTTCTCAGCCTCAATAAAGGCACCGCCTGATAACATATTTTGATTATATTATTTTTTTTAAAAAAATGTAAGTTTTATAAAACTATAAATACTTTCTTAAAACTTCAACTTTATCTAACATTTCTCACTTAGTATCCAAATCTTCTCTACCAAAATGTCCATATTTTGACAATGGGAAAAATATCGGTGATTGCAAATCAAAATGATTAATAACTTCTTTAACGTCAAAATTAAATTCATTTATTACTGCATTATAAATAATAGATTCATCTATTTTATTAGTTCCAAATGTTTCAATATAACAAGCAATTGGTCTTGGCATACCAATTGAATATGCCAATTGAATTTCACATTTATCTGCAAGTTTTGCAGCAACAATATTTTTTGCAATATATCTTGCTAAATATGCTCCACTTCTATCAACTTTTGAACCATCTTTACCACTAAAAGCTCCACCACCATGTTTTGCAATTCCACCATAAGTATCTGCCATAATTTTTCTTCCTGTTAATCCTGCATCACCAATTGGACCACCAATGACAAACCTACCTGATGGATTTATTATTTTATTAAAATCTAAATTCATATTGTATTTTTTAGCAACATCTTCCATTAACTTTGAAATAATTTTATTAATAATAGATGTGTCAATATTTTCAAAATGTTGCACACTCATTAGCATAGTATCAATTCTAATATTATTTTCATCTGTATAATCAATACTAACTTGTGATTTCATATCAGATTTTAAAATTTTACTCATTTGAAAAACACTATTTCTTAAAAGTTCACAAGCTTTAACTAAATCATTTGCAATATTTATTGACAAAGGCATATAATTATTGCATTCATTTGTTGCATATCCATAAACAATTCCTTGATCTCCTGCCCCAATTTCACCATCATTCTTAAAAACTGATTGAAAAATATCTGAAGATTGTGAATTTACATTAGAAATAATAGTAAAATCATTTTCATTATATCCTAAAGGCATTAAAACATTTCATGCACACTGTACAATGTCTATATATCCTCTTGTTGAAATTTCTCCACCAATAACTATCAATCTATTAGCAGCCATTACCTCGCATGCAACTCTTGATTGTCTATCTTGTTTTAAACATTCATCTAAAATATAATCAGATATTTGATCACAAATTTTATCAGGATGACCTGCACCAACACTTTCACTTGTTATAACTTTTCTCAATTCCATACATTAACCCTCAACAAAATATTAAATTTATAACATATATAATTTTAAAAGATATCATGATTTTTGAAAATAAAAAAACTTACATTAATTAAATGTAAGTCTTTTCACAATAGGCTTTTTATTGAGAATAAAAACAGAATAAAAAAAGGAGTCTATACAAAAACTATAATAAAAAATAAAATTAAGGACTAAAAAAATATTATAGAAAATATATAGATAATGAAATAAAAAGCCCTTCTAATATTAGTGCATATAAAATAAAGAAAAAAGATTACACTAATATTAACAAGACTTGAGAGGAGTCTTGGCTTTGGAAACATTCACAATAGAGAAAATAGCAATAAACAAAAAATGAATATAACACCAAAGCAATATAATAATATACATTGGTTCAACAAAAATCCACAAATAAAGAAATTTTTTTCAATTTTATAAATTTATAAATACATGTATGAAATTTTTAGAATTTAAAATAATATTTATTAAATTTAACATTAATATTCTATATTTTTTTAACATTAATATTCTATATTTTAGCTTTTCCATCTTTACATTCATTTTTCTTTCATATATTATTAAGTAGTATATTAATTCAAAAAAATTTAGTGGGATAACAAAATGTTAATTAAATCTAGAAATTGAGATGATTTATATAGAAAAGAAAATGAAATCAATTCTTCAAAAGAAACAATTAGATATTTTGAAAGAGCAAATGATTCATCTCTTAAAAAAAATATTGAATCTTCAAAAAAAGTTGAATATCTTGAAAATTTGAGAGATCAACTAATTTATGATTTTGAAGACAAATTTAAAATTTCTTTTGATGAAGCTAGAGAACTAGTTGAATCATCAAATAATGCATCAAGATTTTATAATATGGATGAGTATAATGAAATAATTGCTATTATAGACCAAATTAGTGGGGAAAAATTCTATATTTATCAAAGAAATAGACTTATTAATAAAAACAAAGAAGTTATAAGAGATATTAATAAATGAATTGATAAAGCTGAATCTGAAAGATAATATACTTTAATTTAAAAATCCATTTCATTAAAAATAGACATCAAAACTCTGTCTATTTTTTTTATTTTATTTTGATATTCATTAAAAAGTAAATTCAAATTAATATCACTAAATATAAATGTAATGTAGATGTTTTTCATATTCAAATTATTATTATTTTTTCCATTATCAAAATATATAGGATCCATAATATTTAAATTTAAATGATTAATATAATTATTTATAAATTTATTTTTAATTAAATCATCATTAACACTAATTGCTAATTCAAAAAATTGAGATCAAAAGCCAACTGTAGAATTTTTATATTTTTTATGTCAATCAATATAATAACCATAAAACATTAAAATATTATTTAACAAATTAATATAAAAAATAAAACAATTTTTTCTGTTTTTTTCACTACATAAATTACATATTTTAGATATAAAAAATCATATTGTTCCCTTAATGTATCCATATACATCAATATTTTCAAAAATAAAATTTATATATTCTTTTAATAAATCATTTAAAAATTTATCATTTATCAAAGTTGAGTCATAAAAAAATTCTTTTACATCATTATTAGTTTCTGCAAAAACACTAGTTAAAATTTTTTCTAATAAATATTTATCTACATTAGAAGATAGTATACATTCTTTGTTAATAACTACATCTGAAAAAATTGAAATATACGAAAGAGTGTTGTCTTTATAATCATATTGATTATTGTTTAATTTATTGGAAACTATTTCATTAAAAATATGTTCATCTTTTTTACTTAAAATAATTTGAATTTCATTCATAAAATCCTACATTTTTGCTTTTAATGCTCTCATAAATTCTTCATCAGAAATCTCTTTACCATTTAATAAATAAACATCATCATTTTCTTTATTAATTATCTCTAACACACTATTATTGTCCAAAATATCTGCAGACTTAATTCCATTTAAAAATGACAAATTCAGTTCTTGTGTTTTTTCATTAATTGCATCTGAAACATCCATTAACTCTTTAGGAATTCATAAATCATCATCAAAGTTTGATATCTCAGTTTTATCATATTCTATATTATTTTCATTATTATTGAAATAAATTTCGTCTAACTTATTAGTAAGTTCAGAAGTAAAATTATTAATGTCTCTTTTTTTATTTGAAACATTATCAGTAAAATTATTATTCTTAATATTTACTCTTTCAGACACACCACACAATTCATTAATTTCTTTTAATTTATTTAGTGTATCCTGTGATAATCTATGATGATATTTACTGATTAAAACTTCCATAATATTTTTCAATCTCATATGAAATGATTGTAGTTCATTACTCATATTATAAATAAATTCTTTAGCCTTTTCTTCACCTTTAATTTTTTTAATATCATTATAAATTCTTTGCACATTTATCTTACTCATATCCCACCAATCAAAAGTAATTATTTATTTTAAAATGAATTATCATTACATTAATAATACATTATTTTAATACAAATCAAGATAAATAATTTCTCTTAACATGTATAAAATAATGTATTTATTAGTTACTTTTTATAACAAAAATTATCAGCGAATGAAAACATCATTTTCTCTTGGTTTATATAGATGGGATTTTAATTGCAATTCTTGGAGCAAAAATTATTTTTGTAAACTTATTGCTAAAACTATTAGCATTTGATTGATTTAAATCTAATACATATTCTGGCAATAAAACATTAACTTGATAAGCAAAAAAATCAACTGATAATTCTATATTTAATTTGGTTTTTAAAAATATTTCAGCCAGAGAAGTTAAATCAGTCTCTTTAATTGAACCATCATTATTTTTTGTTTGTAATTTTACGCCTAAATTAATTGTTTTAGTAAAACCAAAATTAATCAGTGGATTAATACTTATTTGTGTATTTTTCAAATCAATTCCATTACCCAATGAAAATAAATCATTTATAATTGTTTGTTTATTCTCATTTGATAATGTAGCATATTGACTATTAATAATATCTAATTGTAAATCACCATTTGCAGATGATACATATTTATAATTATATGTGGTTGGTAAGTCATTATATTGAATCATATTTTTATATTCATCAAATTTTATGCTTTTAAATTGAATATTATTACTTACATTAATAATTTCATGAGTTAAATCTATATCTAATCATTTAAAAGTTTTATTATAGTAATATGCATCATTTTGTTGATTAGCAATTTTTGAAACATCACACCCTTCAAAAACGTATGATGTTGTAATTTTATTAGCAACTATTTTAGAAATTAGATTAACTCCTATTTCTTTATTTTGTGCAGTTTGTTTGTTACTTCCTGATTCATATTTAATATAAGCACCTAAATTTTTTGTGCCTTGATATTTATTCATAATATTATTTTCAACATTATTTGTTTCATTATAATATTCTTTTAATAATGAAGAACTTAGTGTACTTGTAACAATTCCATTATTTACATCAGCCTGTTCAAAATAATTTGTAATTTTAAAAATTGTACTAAATCCATGATATCAAGTTTTATTAATTTCTTTTTGTGAATATAATAATTTTCCATTATCTGGTGTTATTTCCATAACAAAACTATCATTTTCTAAAATTGTTATATTTTTTGGAAATAAAGCAAATAATAGTCTTTCAAGATTAAGTCTGACATATTGCCCAACAGTATTAGCAGATCCAAGAACTGATAGCTCAATTGAATCTTTATTTAATAACTTTGACAACTCTAAAAATATATCAGAAGGTAGAAAATTTAAAATATTATTAATATTAAAAGTATAAGAATTGATAAATATAATTTTTAATTTTAAATTAAAGTTTAAAGTATGTTTAATATCATCGTATTTTATATCTTTTCCTTCAACTTTACTATATTCAGTAACCACTTTATAATTTGATGAATTTGATAAATAATTTAAAGCATTAGATATTTCTTTTATAGCTATTTTCAAATTTTCAATAATAAAGTGTTTTTTATTCAACTCATTTGAATATATTTGATTTAAAATACTATAAATCATATTTGTACTATCAGTACCAATATTAATTCCAAATCCATTTAATATAATAATCAAATTATCCATAAATCATCATTTTGTTTCACCATTATCTAAAATTTGCATTTTAAATAATTTTTCTAAAACAGGTTCTGCAAAATTAACATTTCCTTTTGATAAATCAGTTTTCCCATTTATATCCTTTTCTCTAACTGTTAGCTCACTATAAATATTAATAATTGCTCTAAATGCATTAACATCAATTTTTATATTAAATTTATTTAAAATATTATTTAGTGAATCAAAATTTTCGATTAAAATTCAATCAATTAAATCCAATATATATGGATTACCTTCTTTCACTAAAATTTCATTTTGATATTCGCCAAGCATAACATCAATTAGTTTTAGAATAAATATTTTTAGAGGATCATTATCATCACTAAGAAACATATTTATTGTTTTCTTTAATCCTAAAACCTCATCATATGTCATGTTGGGTTTTATTTTTGCTAGCACTAAATCAACCAAATCAGTTAAATTTCATAGAACATCTTTTAGTAAAAATTTTAACAAATTAGAAATACTATCTCTATTTTCATACAATATATCTACAACACCTTTACCAGTGTAAAAACTTTTTAATAATTCTTTTGAAATATTTAAAACTTCTTTTGGCAGGAAATTTAATTCAGACAAAATATTGTAAAATGGGTTTGATAAATCATATAAAAATTTACCTAATGAAGGATTGGAATCTAGTGATTTAAAAACAAAAGATAGTTCAGGAAGGATTTTAGCAATTAAAATAGAATATTTTAATATTTCTGATTCTATATTATCCTTAATTAATGATTCATCTAAATTATTTAAAAATGATTTTGCATTTTCATCTACCAGTGTAAAATTGGTATTGTCTGTTAAATTCAAAAATTCCATTGGATAAGCAAAACTACTAGATGCATTTGTTGGATTAAATTTACCTTGATAAAAATTATTATCATTAATGTATGCTTCAACATAATTAAGATGTCAGCCAAAAAAATACTTATTATTAAAAACGTTTATAACATTTTGAATTTTTTGTCTATTTGCTTTAATTGAGAATAATAATGGGGCATTGGGTAATAATTCAATTTTTTTATCAAAAATTGTGATTGTTCTGACTTCATTTTTAATATTGATAAATTTAAAAGTAAAATCGAATTCAATGTAATCATCTTTTTTATTATTTACTAAATTATTTGTTGATTCATATACTAAATTGTTATTGATAATTTCTATATCAAAAGATTTATTGTTAGAACTATATAATTGAAAAATAGAGTGATAAATATCTTTTTTGAATAATTCTTTATTTGGCATAACTATTTTTTTACTAAATTGGTCACCTTCAATAGATAAATTATAGTTATTAACATATTCATAATAATTAAATTTTTTTAAAAATTCATCTTTATTTATCAATGATTGACCTTGTAAAGTATGATCTATTAATGAACCTCTTTCATTAATATATCTATAATTGCCATTTTCATCAACACTTGATAATTGATAATCCTTATATGTTATTAAATTATTAACAACATTAAGATGAATATAATTATTATCAATAGAATTTTTCATGTCTTGAAATTCTTCTGGTAATACACCAACCATATTATTAATGTTAGTATTGTCATCAATTACATTTCCATTATTATAATCTAAAGTACTTTTACAAGATGTTAATAATGGTGTTGTGATAGATGAAAATAAAGCAAGTGAGCTAAATAACAAACTTTTGTTTATTTTCTTTTTCATTAATACATCCTTTATAAGTTATTATGCATAAAATATATATCTAAATATATGCAATTGCAAGAATAAGGATAATTAATTAAAAAACATTGAAATGTATTCTTACATTCCAATGTTTCAATTAAATATAAACTAAATTATGTACAACTTTCACATATATCTTCTATTACATCTTTTTCTGTTTTACAGTAATAATAAGTTTTAATTCCCAATTCAAATCCATATATATGATATAAAGTAAAATCTGTTAATGATGTAATTTTTTTGAAATATGAGTTTATTGATTGTGCCTGATCCAAATATATTTGTCTAATTGCAGCAAGTTTTAATAAAGCATATTGATTACAATCAGTTGCTATTTTATAGTAATTAGAATTTTTTCTAATATTTGGAACTAAAGTAGGCAAATTAATTTTTCCATCTTCTTTATAAAAGAAGTGTTGTATAGGTTCAATGCTTTCAGTAGCATTAATTGCCTTGCCACTTGTTGCTGTTGGAGCAATAGCCATAAGTTGAGCATTTCTCAAACCATATTGTCTTATTTGTGAAGCTAGTTGCTTTCATCTATTTAAATCAGGTTGGTAATCTGTTAATTTTAATGCTTTTTTATTTGCAACAAACAAAGGTAGTTGTCCTTTTGCTCATTTTGATTCAGCAAACTTAATATATCTACCTTTTTCTTTAGCTAATTTAAGTGATGCATTTATAATCATAAAACTTCAATTATCAAACAACTTATGTGTCTCTTCTAATGCTTCTTTAGTATCTATTGTTATTTTTTTAAGTGCTAAATAATTTGCATAATTTAAAACACCAATACCTAAATAACGATAATTTTTATTAGTTATTCTACCTTCTTGAACAGGATAATCAGCAATATCAATTGTATTATCCATTCCTCTTACAACAATATCAATAATATCTTGTTGTTTTTTTATTTCTTCAAAGCATCATTTAGCTAAATTAATAGAAGCTAAATTACATAATGAAATTTCACCAGCAGAATATTCTTTAGATATTTTAATATTTCCTGTTTCCATATTCATATTAGAAGATTCACATAATAGTTTAGATTCTCTAGATGGAAGTACTATTTCACAACATAAGTTAGATGAATTTATATATCTATTTAACATTGATGTTTCATTAACATTTTCCTCATGAAACATATAAATATTTCCTGTTTCAGCACGTTCCTTCAACAACATTTCCATTACTTTTCTAGCAGGAACAATCTTCTTTTTAATAGATTTATTTTCTTCATATTTTATATATTCTTCCTCAAATTCTTTTCCAAATTTACCAATTAAATTCGGAACATCATTTGGATTAAATAAACTAACATCTTTATTTGATAAAACTCTTTTTATTAATAAATCATTAATTTTTACAGAATATTTTAATTGTCTTGCTCTATTTTCTTCAGTACCACTGTTATTTTTTAAAACAACAAGCTCTTCAAAATTTGCATGTCATCATTGAAAATAAATACAACAAACTCCAGGTCTTGTAGCACCTTGGTTAAATGCTTTGATTGTAGATTCAATTATTTTTAAAAATGGTACAGGTCCAGACGAAAATCCATTATTACCCAAAATGTAACTTCCACTTGACCTAATTTCAGATACATCTATTGCATTACCACCTTTATATTTTGAATATATTGCAATATCTTTTATTGCATCCATTATGCTATGAGCATCATCTCCCATTTTTGATAAAACACAACTTGATAATTGTTGCTTTAATGTACCAGCATTTAACATAATTGGAGTAGCCAATGTAAAGTAATGTTCTGAAACATATTTATAAAATTTTTTAACTAAATCTAATCTAATATTTTTTGGTTCTTTATAAAACAAAGTTAAAGCAATTCTCATATATGCATGCTGTGGAAGTTCTAGTTTTTTATTCTTAGTATAGTTTAAACAATATTTAGAATAAAAAGTATATAAAGATTTATATGTAAATAAATGATCATTATCAATATTAATTATTTTAGATAATTCATTTATCTCATCTTCTGTATAGGACTCAAAAACTTCTTTTTTATAAACAGAATATGATAATCCTTTTTTAACAACTTCTAAATAATCAGGATACTTAGTCTTATCTTTAATATGTCATGCATCATGATAAATTTTTAATAAATATAACTTTGCAGCTATCATTTCATATTGTGGATAAATTCTACTAATATTATTAACAGCTGTTTTAATTAATTCATCATATACATCACTAATTTTTATCTTATTATATAGTTTAATCTTTGTAGAATCCAATAATAAATTTGCAAATATTTCTTTATTATCACATGCTCACATACATACCTTTTTCATTTTTTCTGGCATGTATTTTTCTTCTCTACCATCTCTTTTAATAACAATTATCTCATTTGGATCATATTCTTTATCTCTTATATTTATTAATTCAGAATTTTCCAAAATTGATAATTTTACTCTATTAGAATCCACTATTTAGCCTCTCTAATAAATAATTCTTTTAATAATTTTTCAAGATCTTTATCAGCATAATCCATTTCCATTGTACCAATGTTGTAATTTAAAGCTGTTGCTTCTTGTTGAGCAGTATTATCTTTATTAATATCTTTATATGTATTAAATCAATCAACAATATCAGTTTTTCTAACATCTTTATATAATGGGTCTAAACCTATTCTTCTTAATCTATCATTTGCATAATATTCCATAAAGTTTTTAAACACTTCTTTAGTTAATGATGGAATAGGTCCAAAACTTAATAGATAATCTCCTCATGCAAGTTCATCTTTAACAATATCTTTAACAATTTGATATGTTGTTTCTTCAAATCATCTTTCTTTAAATAAATGACTAAAGCCTTCTTCAGGTATTTTCTTTAAAATATTGATTAAACCACCAACAACAGCAACATGCATATCTTCATCAAAATTAATTAATTTAATAATTTTTGTTACTCCAGGAATAGCGTCTTGATATGCATTATTAACCATATATGTTACCATGAATGATATGTAAAATTTTAAACCTTCTAAAAAGAAAATGTGTACTAATAAAATTAAAATTTTCTTTTTAGCATCTTCATCAGTTAATTTTATTTTCCCTTCAATATAACCTTTGATAATTGAATATGCTTCAATTTCTTTATCTGTTCTATGTTTTATCTGAGGTATTTTATAAATTCTATTAAATATCTCAGTAGCATTGGATGGGAACATTTCTCTTAGTATATGTGAATAAGACAATGAATGTATTAATTCAAAATATGCCTGTGATTTAAATACAGCTTCTCATTCACTGGATGAGACAAGTTCTGACATACAACTATCTAATCCTCTATTTTGAACACTATCCATAAAGGTTTGAAATAACAAATTATTTATAACAACTTCTTTTATATGATCTGGTAAATCTTTAAAATTTTCTCTATCAGCTATCATACTAATTTCTTCAGGTGTTCAAAATGCTTGACGCATAGATCTTTCAATTACTTTAGCAAAAGGATGTTTATACACATCATATCTTTGAAAACCATTATATTCACCCAAAAATATTCGTATATCTTTAATTGCTACTTCTTTATCAAGATCAACAATCTTTTTTTCTTCAAATTTCATATTTATTTTTCCTTTCTTTTTTATAAAACTAATATATTTTTTATACTAGTGCGATATTAATATAACATAATAATAAAATTGATTTAAAAGTATTATAAAATAATTAAATTTTACATTTTTGAGCACTTTTTAAGGTTGATATTAATTAATATATTACTTATGTATAGTTACATGAAAAAATTAAAAATAACCCTTTTAAAATTAGAAATAAGATATTTTAATATTCTATGGCAATAAAAAAACAAGCAATTAATGCTTGTTTAAATTGTTATTTTCTTTTCGTACCTTGTCTTTCAATAACTGAATTTGTCATAGTTAACAATCTATCAATTGATTTTAAAATAACCATATTAGCAGCTGTTGCTACAGTATATTTTCTAAAAAGATTAGGTCTTTTCATTTTTCTAATTTGTTCTTCAACTGATGGATATAACTCATTCTTAACAATGAATTCTTTATCACTATTCAATGCTGAAGTATCAAATTCATCTTGATGTCATTGAGGCGTTTCTTCAAATAATTTATCTTGTTTTGTAGATCAAGATGGTAATTCTTTTTCAACTATTGAGTCAATATTACTATAGTCTTCAAACACAGTTTCTACTTTTTCTTCAAAAACTTCTGGTTGGATATAACTTGCTACTGTATATGATGAATAATCTAATGGTTGCACTTCATCTGTTGTATCAATAATTGGTGCATATTTATATTCATCATCAATTACAACTTCATTGTTAGTTATTTCTTCTGGTAATTCATTATCTATTGTGAAACATTCTTCATCAACTATATTATTATCTACTATAGTTTCACTATTAATATCTTCTTCTTCTTTTTTTACCAATTCATTATCTAATAACAAAAATTCTTCTTCATCATCTTCTGGGACATATTCAATAGTAATATCATCAATTCTTAATTCTGTAGAATCAAAATCACCTTTAACTGGAGATGTAACTTCAATGTCTTCGATGTTCATTAATGAATTTACTTCATCATCAACATTTATTGATGGAAAAGATGATTGAAAAGTAATAGATTGACTTTCTTCATCATTGTCGTCATTATTAAAGTTAATTAATTCCAATATATCTTCTTGATTGTTTGTTTCTTGATTATCCATATTGTTAATATCAAAAGTCTCAAAAGAAGGAACTTCAATATTAATTAGTTCTTCTTCCTTTTCTTCAATTGAAGAATCATCTTTAGAATTGTTATTATCTTTTAATTCATCTAAACTAATTTTTATTTCATCTGTATTTGACATTTTTTCTTGAACAAAATCAAAATCAAATAAATCTTTTTTATCACTATCAAAAGTATTAACTAAACTAGGAATTTCCTTATCTGAATTTAAAATAGTTTCATCAAAAATTACTTGTTTTTCTTCATTATCTTCTTGAAGTTTAGTTACATCAAAATTAACACTATCAGAATCATCAAAAATTACTTGTTCGTTTGAGTCAACTATAATATCTTTTTTATTATTTAAATTTTCTTTATATTCTTGGCTCTTTAAAATGATACCTTCCATTGAAACAAATTCATGATTTTCAACACTTGGAATTTCATCTTTTTGTTCAGAAAAATCAAAACTTTCATTTTTTAATGATGAAATGTTTTCAAAATATGATTCCTCATTAAAACCTTGTTCATTTATTTCAATATCGTATAAATTATTACATTCTTCATTATTTAATGAATCACCAACAATAACACTTGATTGCTCATTAAATGTTGGTTGATTTATTTCAATATCATAACTAGTATTTATGTTATCTAAACTAAAGTTACCATTAAAAAATTCACCATCTAATGATCCTGTATCATTTGTTTCTAATGAACTATCATCAAGAACAAAATCATTCAAATATTGATTATCAACTACAGCTGTTTCATCAAATAATTCAATGTCTAAATTATCTAACAATTGCATATTTTCTAATTTATTTAAATCTTTTTCAGAATTATTTTCTGTTTTTATTTCTTCAATAAAAACTTTTTCATTATCTGATTCTTCATTTTCTTTATTAATTTCATTTTCTTTATTAAAATCATCTAAAAAACTATTTGACATACATTCCTCTTTTTCTTGTTGACTACAACATTTTTTATTATTATTTTTACTATTTGTTTTCTTGAATTTTACACTCAATTCAATTTCATTAAACCCATCCAAATTTAAATCTGGTATTTCATTTAAATTCTTGAAATCAAAATCAAATGATTCATTTATGTCATCAGTTAAATCTTCTAAATTAATTTTATTATTATCATCAGAAAGTTCTTCAATAACTTCAAATTCATTTGTTACAAAAGTTTCATCTTTTTCATCAATAGAATTATCAATTATTTCATTATCAATTGAATTTATATCATTGTCTAATAATAAAGGTTGTAACTCAATTTCATCATTAGAAGAATCACAAGAAAAATCAATTGATTCAGTATCACATGAGTTAGATTTTCTTAATTCACAATTACATGTATGTTCTACATTGCTAAATAATTCTTTTAATTCATTATCTTTTTCTTTATTTTTTTGCTTATTGTCAAATTTTGACATATCTGATCTCCTACTTCAAAATGCAGATTACTAATACATAGACATACAGTATTGAAATATGCACAGTCTATGTATAAATTCTATCATTTCGAAAAAACAAATTCCACAACTAATAAAAAATTTTTGAATCAAAATTCAATTTTTGTGATATGGCATGTTTTTAAAGTTTGTTGTTTAAAAAGAAATTATCTATTAATTCCATTTGGATAAAGATTAGTTTTAAATTCATTATTATTCCCATATAACTGAATTAAACCATCTCTATATGATTTTTTTTGGTTTGGAAAACCACCATCAATAAGATCATATCCTTCAAGATTATATCTACCAAAGCTACCTTGATAATCAAATCCTTCAGAATATAAAGCTTGAACTAAACCCATTGAAGCTCTTTCATCACTTGCAAAGTACACCCCTAAAGCATATCCTTCTAGATCAATAAATAAAGAACCTGATGAACCAGCAGATAAATGTGAATAATCACAAGGATACATTAATCCTCATGACAAATAATACTCTTCTATGAATTCTGATTTACTTATTTCATAACTATAACCAAAATATGACAAACTAAGTGCTGCATCAAAAGCTCCTTTTTTATCATAATAAGAATTATAATAAGGACTTGTTCCTAAATTTGATCCAATTCTTTTTTGTTCTAATGGAACAGGTGCTGGTCTATTAATAGCAATTGTTGATAGATAAGGATTATTTATAACAGCTGGAAATCCAACAATAGAATAATTATCACTTTTTATATTTTCTTGTTTTACTAATAGACTTTCCTTTTTATATTTGAATTGATTGTCTGTATTATCAGCATAATTATGAGTAATAAGTCTTGCTTGCTCAACATTATCAAATGTAAATTCCATCACAGCGAAGTCAGCATACTCTTCATATTTTTGTCATCTTTCAGTTTTTGAATACATACTTGGTGATGTTTTCAAATAATCATTACCTATAAAAATAGTTTTAGCTCGGGTGTTATTATTTCCATCAATAGGATTTATCTTTGTTCTAGTATAATATTTTCCAGAACTATTTCCCATTTCTTGATCTAGTGTAAAATCATTTAAAGTAAGAAATTCAACAAATTGTGTATTATAAGTTGAATCATTTTTTTCATATCTTTCAGGTGTAATAGTATCATTAGGAACTTTTAAGTTGTCTAAAACATGAGCATTTGTTCCAAAATATCATGTTAGAGGATAAGAATTGTCATTAGTTAATTTATAGTCTAAAATTCATGCAGTCCCAGAATTAATTCCTATACTATGTAAAAAATTTACCCCTAAAGTTCTTTTAGCTTGCGATGCTTGTAAATCACTATATAAATAACCTCTAGTGAGATTAATTGCACTTTCTACTCCAGATGATGGAGGTACATTGGTTGGACCAATAGAGTAATTTATTGAATCATTAATTTTATCATATGTAGAAAATGCATATGAACCATCAGTTATGGGATTAACTTTATTTTCATATTTAATACTTCCATCTGGATTACTAGGCACATCAGGAATATTTGGATTACCAGGATTAACAGGTTTATCTTGACTAGGTCCATCAGAAATAGAACCATTTGAAAATTTATTATTAATTAAATATAAACAAATTGGTATCATTGTTACTACTGGTAAAACAAAAGCTCCAATTAAACTTAGTGTAAATATTGCTTTCTTTTTCAAATTAACTCCTATATTTCTATTAATCATATTTTACTAAATTATTAATATATGAAAGTAATGCCTTTGCTTGATTTAATAATCTATTTTTATCATCATTTGTCAAATTTAATTTATTTGTTTGAAAAGATTCTGGACTTAATGCAATTCCCACTTCATCAATATCAATAGGAATCATTTTCATTGCTGAAGAAATTTCTTTTAAATTTTTTATAGAGCCAATTGACTTCATTTTTCCAGCAGCACCACTCATGGTTATTGGTTTATTAAATGTTGTATTTGGAATGCCAAATTCATTTTGACTAATTGGCCTTGATAATCAATCTAATAAATTTTTTAAAACACCAGATACATGTCCATTGTATTCTGGAGTAAAAAATCAAATCACATCTGCCAATGCAAACTTTTCTCTAATTTCTTTAACGATTTGCGGCGTTGGAAATTCAATATCCTGATTAAAAAGTGGTAATTCTTTGTAGTCCAATATTTCAGTACTAACATATTGATTTAAAAATTCTTGTATAAAAATTGCAAGTTGTTTATTGAATGAATCTTTTCTTAAAGATCCAACTATTAATAAAATTTTTTTATTTATCATATTTGCTTCCTGAAATTATAAATCATACTTTTATACTATAACCATATTTTAAAAAAGATGAATATATAATAATTTAACATTATTTATATTCATCTTTTTCATGATAATTCTTTAATAAATCTAAATCATCAATTCAATAATCAGTAATTATTTTCTTATTTTGCGATAGTTCAACTTTAGCATCCACACCAAAAACATCTTTTATAATTTTTTTATTAATTATTTTATTTGTTGGTCCATAACTTACAATTTTGCCATGATTCATAATAGCTATTTTGTCTGAAAATTTCATACCATGATTTATATCGTGAATAACTAAAATTATTGTTTTGTTCAATTTATGATTTAAATCATGTAACAAGTGGATTATTTCTAATTGATGTTTAATATCTAGATGATTAGTAGGTTCATCCAATAAAATTGTATCTGTATCTTGTGCAAGGGCTAACGCTATAATAGCTCGTTGTTTTTGCCCTCCTGAAAGATCATCTATATATTTATCTTTTAAATCTAATAAATTAACATTTTCTAAAGCATTGTTAATTATTTTTTTATCAAGTTCATTATCAAATATACTTAATATTTTGTTGTAGGGATATCTACCCATTTTAACAAATTCTTCTACTGTCACTTCATGAGGGAAATTAGTAATTTGTGGGACAAAAGAAACATATTTTGCATATTCTTTAGATGAATAAAATAAATCATTAAAAGAATATAAAGGAATATTATTATCTAAATGAAAAAACTTTTTTCATTTTAGTAATCTTTTTAATGAACAAATAACATATGGATGATTAATAAAACAATAGTCTAAAAAATTATTTTTATCAGTCATAAAATAATTTTTATCAATATTTATTTTTTTAGATCTTAAATAATTTGATATTTTATTCACATATTTATTCTTATACACTTTATTAGAAAAAATTAATTCATTTTCTTTTGGATTAAATCTAAATGCATAGTTATTTAAAATAGTAATTTGATATTGTTCAATATTTATTTTTTTTAATTCTGTTAATTTATCAATATCTGTTTCAATAAAAGATTTTTTAAAATATACATCTTTTATTAAATTTATTCCATTAGTTCTTGCAAATTTCATTGTCTTTTCTAATATTTTATTAAAAGGTAACTTATCTTGGGAAATAATTAAATCACCAACATTAAATCCTAGTTTTTTTGCTTTTTCTCACATCTTTGCAAAATAATAAGATTGTTTAAGAAAATTATCTTCTATTTTTTGTTCTTCTTTTTCATTTATAATAGACCACTCATCAGTAACTAAAGAAATTGGGATTTTATATAATTTTGTAATTTTTTCATATAAATATTTTTTAAATGTTAAATTGATCTCTCTACCATTATAGAAAATGTTTCCTTTTTTTGGCTTCAAAATTTTAGCCATTGCTCTTAATACTGTTGATTTACCACTACCATTAGGACCAATTATAGATACAAATTCTCCTCTATAAATATCTAAAGATAAATTTTTAACTATATCATCATTTTTATTATATCTAAGAGTAATATTTTCAATTTTAAAAATAGGTTCATTTTTTATAGAATTATTCATATTTACTCCTTAAACATTAAATATAAAAAATAAGGGATACATATTACAGAAACTACATTTACTGTATCAATAGCAGGTATTTGATAATTCAGTGCACTTGGAATTATGCTTTCAAAAATTCAAAAAGTCAAAGATAAAATAACTATTGAAGAAGTAAATGAACATCAAACACCAAATTTAATATTTTTTTTGAATATTGATGTAGCAATATTCCCTGCTACCAATCCTAAAAAAACTAAATTACCACATAATGCATATGCTATACCTGTTAATCCGCCACTAATAATAAGTATTTGCATGGTAATAGAATTGCTATTAATTCCCAATTCTTTTGCAATAATATGATTTGTTGATACAATTTTAAATTTATTAGATATTAAAATAATTCATATAAGCAAAATTACTGTCATTACACCACATACCAAAAAATATGGTGATCCAGTTATTGGAGATAAATTACCATGAACAAATCTACTTATTAATTGTGATTCACCAGAAGTTAACAAACTACTAAAAGCTGTTGATAAACCTATTATAAAAAAATTAATTAGTATACCAACAATAATAAATTTTTTACTTATTTGATTTCCCTTTTTTGAACTCAAAAAGAATAATATCAAGGAAGCAAATATTGAACCAAAAATAAATACAAAAGGTAATAAAGTATTGTACAAATTTTGAGAATCTATATTTGTATTATCTAATAAAAATAGTACTAACAAAATAACAAATAATGAATTGATATTTCCTAAACCTAATACTGAAGTGTCGGCCATTCTATTTCCAGAAGAATGTTGTATTAAAAAGCTAGATACACCCAAACAAAAAGCTACTATAGGAATTTTAATTAATATATATTTATAAGATAAAAATAATAAATTGAAATTAAAACCCTTATCATCAATCATTACAATTAAAAATAATGAAAAAATAGCAATTAAAGATATAAGAATAGATCAACAGAAATTTAAAAGAAATTTTCTATTAGCTTTTAAAAAATATTTATTTTTTAAAATTAAATTATTATAACTTTTCACTATTTTTTCCCTCCTTTATTTCTCACGGCTAAGAAGATAAAAATAGGTACAAAGATAACAACTGTAAATAAAGTAATTCCTAATTGAAACATCACATCCATTAATGTGGCAAATTCTAAAATTGCTGCTGTTAAAAATCCTGATGTTAGTATAAGCCATCTATAATCTCTAGTTCTTAAAATCATTCTACAAATATGTGGAATGACAATACCAATTATCACAACAGAACCTATTAATAGAATTGATGAAACAGAAATTAATACACAAGCTATACCAACAATTCAATAAACAAATTTAATATTAATTCCTAAACTAACAGCCAGTGACAAATCTTTTTCAATTATATTTAATTTATTTTGAACTAATAATATAAGAATTACACCAATTAATATAGAAGGTGCTGCATAATAAAATCTTTCTCATGTATAGTTTGATGTAGTTCCACCAATTCACATAACTATATTTTCAGTAACAATTGGAAAAATAGTTTTAACTAATATTCCAAGACTTGTTAATAAAGCACCTAAAATTAAACCAACTAATATTGTCTTAAAATTATTTGATTGATATCCTTTTATTTTAGTTGATAAAAAATTTATCATTAATATTAAAATACAAAATAATAAACCAAATATAAATATGAAGTAAACTTGATTTAAGCCTAAAGCCTGTGCAACTATAATTCCAAATGTTGATGCTGGCAATAACCCCATAGTTGTTGGTCCAGATAAATCATTTCTAGTAACACCTTGCATTCCACATCCTGCAACTGCTAAACCAAACCCAACAATAGCAGAAGATGAAGTTCTAAGCAATGATTGATATCTTATTCAATTAGTTGGATGTGTTTCAAAAGATATGCCATTAAAGATTACGGTAAAAAAATAAAGAAAAATAAAAAGCAAGAAAAAAGTTAATAAACATAATACTTTGTATTTTGAAGTATTTGTATAATTAACAAATTTCTTTTTAAACCCTATAGTTTTACAATTATGATGCATTTCATTATTATATTTCATATTTTTTTATATAAATTTTACTTTTTATTTGGAGATTGTAATTGATCTACTTTATATTGATTTCAACTTTTATTATCAGGATAACTAAAAGTTGTAGTTGTTGCAGTATTTTTTGTTGTAGTATTATTTTCATTTTCCAAAAATAAGTTGAAGACTTTTAGCATTTCCTTTACTACATGTTTTTTACCAAGAACCCCTCATGTTGTTGGATATCAATCTTCATATTCTACAATAACAATATCTTTAACATTAGTTTTATTTTTATTTGCTTGATCTTGTGTAATAGTTGTTTCAGTAGGAGTCGTTTTTAAGTAGTCTTTTAATTGATTTAATTGGCCATTAAGTGTAATAGTGTCATTATATAATTGATCTGGAGATTTAATAAAAATTATTTTATCAAATTTACTACCAAAAGCATTTTTTAATGTTCCAGCATCTTTGGCTTTTATTGCTGCTAAAGATCCTCCATTATCAGCAAATTTAATTGCATCAGTTTCACTAATTGTATTAGGTTTTGGGAATTTAGCACCCATACCAATGTCAGATGTTTCTGGTCCATACATTTCAGGATAAATAAACGGATCTTGAATGGCTGTTATAGATTCTACAGGTGTTATAGAACCACTTCCCCCCTGACCTGCAAAAATTCCAATATATTTATCCTTTAATGTTGAAGCTTGAAATTGTGCTCTTAAATCCTTCATTACTTCTTTATCAGCATTGATTATATTATTTGCTCTTTCTTCATATGAGTTAAATGCTGACTGTTGACCCTCAATAATATTTGTATTTGGTAAAAATCTTTTATCTAAATCTTTTGCCAACATAGTAAAAGCATTTCTATAACTAAATAACCCTTCTTTATAGTCATATCACTCAAATGTACCAGCAGGAGCAGTTTCAGAATATTTAGCAGCAGCTGAATCAGCCATTGATGTGTAAGCAATAAAGTTTATAAATCCTGTTTTTTTGTATGTTGGTTCATTAGTTCTGTCTCACTCATTTGTAACTAATGTGTCAATTTCCATTGATGCAAGTGCTTTTAAATTTGGTTCACTAGTACTACTTGTAAAAGTACCAAATTTAGTTTTACTTTCATCAACATAGCTATTCATATATGGTCAATAATTTAACTTTAGTGTAGAATTTGCTATTGTTTGCCCATATGGAGTTATTCCTAAAGCAGTTAACATGTCATATGCATTGTAGAATGTAGAAATAATATGATTTGTATTTCATGATGTGCTACAACTTGTTAATGCTACTGCAGGCATTGCGATAGCAGATGCTGCTATTGTTATTTTCATTATAATATTTTTAACTTTTCTCATTTTCAATCCTTAAAAAAATATAATTGTTATTTATAAATATTATAAATAACAACAGTAAATATATTATACATATTATTTATAAATATTATAAATAACATTTAATTTTTACAAATAATAAAAACAACCTCTTACATTTAATGTAATGGTTGTCTTTATTAATTTGAAAGTAATTTACTTTTTTCTTTATAAAAGTTTTTCTCAGAAATTTCATTATTTTCTAATTGATCAACTAAGGCAATCAATTTATTTCATTTTCCATTAGAAATTTTCTTTTTACCTTCCTTTTTTTCTTTAGAATAATTTGTTCCCTTTAGACTTAAATACTTTTCTCTATTAAATGATTTTGTAAAATTTTCCTTTTTATTAGATGTTTTAGATTTATCACTTAAATCAATAGCATCATTATCATTTTTTTTATCTTTATCTTCTTTAGAAGATAAATCTTTTTTATTTTTCTTTTTAGATTTATTTTTAGGAAAATCATCATACACTAATTCATTGTCTTGAATAAAATCATAATTTTCTTCTGAAACATTATAATTTAAATCATTAATCACTTCTTGATTTTCATATTGCTCTATTTCTATTTGCTCTTCTTCTTCAAGTTCACTTACTAAGGTTGTTAATTTTTCATTTCTTTCTTTATATAAAAGATGAGAAACTCTAAAAACAATAACAAGAGAAAATAATGGCACAAATGAAAAAATGGACATTCAAATAAAAAAGTGCGCCTCAGCTGGATCATCTATTCTACAGGTTTGTATTATTAATGATAATCATGATATGACAATAATTACAGCAAATATTATTGATAATGCAATTCAAGCATTTTTTGCTGAATTATAACTATCTATTGTAAAATCTTTTGGCACTTTAGTTGCAATATACTCTACTAAAGCTTTTAGACCAAAAAAAGTGGCTATCAATAATATTGATGCTACAAAAATACTTATTGAAAATATTTTTATTTTTTTTAAATCCACAAAAATGCCTTTCTTAACATGAAAATTATTTTACTAAAATAATTTTCATTATCATAAATAAAATAATTATAAATGTAACAAGAATATTATACAATATTAAAATGCAAAAGGATTTATATGGAAAAAAATAGTTTTAATACATCTAATTCAAATATTACCCAAAATAAAATATCTGAAAAAACAAAACAAATTAGAGCAATGGCAATAACAAGTTGTTTTTTAGCAATATCAATACTTGTGTCATTTGCAACTAATTACATTAAAATAACTTTTTTAGGAGATTTTTTAACACTAGATTTATCATTAGTTTTTATTGTTCCAATAATTTTTATATGTAATATATTTTGAGCTCTATTTGCAGGTATTGTTTGTGGACTTGCAGCATTTATTTGGATGGGCACTGGTCTTTGGGTCGGTCCAATATTTATTATAGTAATTAATGTGATAATAATACTATTAGTATATTTATGATATTTTATAATATTTAAAAAAATTAAAAAAACATCTATTAAACTATCATTAACATTACTGATAACTTTAATATTGTTAATGTTTCTAGGTTCATTACTTAATGGTTTAATATTTACTCCATTATATTGATGAATTTATAATGTTATACCAATTCCATCTTTTATTGAAGCTGAAAAGTGATATCAAAGTCAAGGACCAAATCCTTATTTGATATACATAAATACATATTGAAATGGAATATTTGGTTTGTATAGTGCATTTAATTTATTAAAATTTGGGGTTATATTTATTATTATTTATGGACCACTTTTGTTAATAATAAACAATAATATCGCTGATAGATATTTTTATAGAACAAATAAAAAAAACCCTTAATGGGTTTTTTATTTTATCTTCTCGATTTATCAAAATGTTGACCAGCAAATTTTGGTCCTTGCATTCTTTTAGAGAAGAGAATTAAGAATCCTATTGTTACAATATATGGAATCATTTTTAATATATTTGGACTTATATTATTTGGATTTGGTTGACTTCCATAAGTGTATAATGCTGAGAAGCCAATAGATACAATTAATATTAAAGGTAATTTTCATGATCCTGTAATCATAATAGCAAGAGTCATAAATCCTAATCCATCAACTTCACCATAAAATGGTTTATTAAATGAACTATACATAAATATAGCACCAGCCATACCAGCTAAGATAGATGAAATAATCATTCCAATTCATTGATATCTTGAAACTTTTATACCTTGCGAATCTGCAGCATTTGGATTTTCACCAATTGATTTATATCTAAGACCAAATTTAGTAAATTTAAAAATTATCATAAATATAACAATTATAAGTACTACAAATAAACCTAAGAATAATATTGATCCTTTTAGAGCACCTGCTGTTGATGATAAATCTCAAATGTGTTGGAATGGATTTGATAAATTTGTTGCACCACCTAATAATTGCTCACCTAATTTATTAGTTAAAGATAAACCAATACCAGCACCTAATAAATTAATTGATGTACCTGCAATAACATGATCAGTTTTTAAATAAATTGTTGAAAAACCAAAGAATAAACCCATTATGACTGTTGAAAAACCAGCAAGTAATATAGCAACTATAAAATAACTATCTCCTAAATTCCCATTAGCTGAACTGTTCACAGAAGAGCCATTAAACAATGCACCAAAGACACAATACATCATTGCTCCAAAAATCATCATTCCATTAATACCAATATTTACAATCCCAACACGCTCTGAAAAATAACCACTAGCTGCACCTAACATAAATACACAGAAAAAAATAAATAGTGAATTAGCATCCATAAATTATTTACCTCCTTCATTTGTTATTATGTTTGTGTTAAATGATTTTTTTGATTCAGAAAAGTTATTTTTTAATTTTTTAATATTATCAAAATATTCTTCATTAATAGATAATATGTCTAATAAGTTATTGTTTAATTTACTTTTAAAATTTAAATTTTGATTTTCTTGCTTTTTAACAAATATATTAATGTTTCTTGATGCTATCTCTTTTCTTACACCATTAACATAATTATTCTTATCATCACTATACTGATTGACATAATAAGATGATTTACATTTTTCTTTTTTAATCAAAAGTTTCTTTATAAAATTAATAGGCTGTATTCTATAAATTATTACAAAAATTGCAACAGCATACATTGATAAAGATAATGTCAAACTACTTATACCAGTTGCTAAACTTTCTAATGTGACTTGTGGTAAGGAAAATAAAAATGAAATTGGAATAACAAGAATAGGATGAGAAAATGCTACAAGAGATATAGCAATTCCATTAAATCCTTCAACAGGTACCATACTAGATGAACCAACTGATGAACTTGGAATATTCAATTGATCTTTTGATGCAAAAACTACTACTGCTAAAACTCCAGAAATTGCTCCAGAAATAACAAATGCAGATAATTGCAATGATTTTGTATAATATCCTGAATAAACTCCTGCACTTTGCGATTTTCCAATAGATGATATTTTTTTACCATATGTTGTAAATCTAAATACTACATAAATTATTACTGCTAAAACAACTAGTAATATAATTGCACCAACCATACCATTTCCCATTGGGTCATGTAAACTTAAATTTGAGTGTATTTCAAGAGAATTACCAATATTACCACCAGCAAGAGACCCAGCTCCTGCTCCTATCGAACCTTTAGTAATTAAAAATTTTGCTAAATAGAACACTATTCAATTTATCATGATTGCACTAACTACTTCATTTATCCTAAAAAAGTTTTTTAATATACCAGTAACTAAAGCAACTAATGCACCAGAAGCCATTGCAACTATTAATGACAAAATCACACCAGTGTTTCCAGCATCAGCTGATAGTATTGGAGAATTTGATTCAGTTAATGTTTTTGATAATCCAACAACAGCTAATCCACCTGCTAACATTTGACCACTTATTCCAATATTAAAGAGCCCAGATTTATGAGCAAACAAGAAGGATAATCCTGCAATTCCTAAAATGCTTGCATCAATCACTCAAGTATTTGTGGATGTTGATATATTTGAAAACATTTGACTAAGATATGAATCGATACCTACTCCACTACTAAGTGACATTATCAAAAAAGAAAGAAAAAAAGCAATTAATATAAAAATAACAATAAATATTGTATTTTTAGTTGATCTACGAACATTTTTGCTATAGAAAACTTGTTGACTTTTTATTTGAATAGTTTGTGAAAATAATTTAGTAAAATCAGAGAAAGAAAATTTCTTATTTACATTAACTGTGTTTTGTTCTAAATTAGACATTATCCACTCCTTTTTTTATTTCTTCTGATTTTGCTATACTATCTGAAACCATACATTCAGCTATTTTTTCTCTAGTCATTTCCTTTTTACTTCCCATACCAGAAATTTTATTTTTATTAAAAACTGCTATTGTATCAGCTAAAGATAAAATTTCATCTAACTCATATGATATTAATAAAATTGCTTTGCCTTCTTCTTTAGATTTAAGAATTCTAGAATGTATATATTCGATTGCTCCCAAATCTAATCCTCTTGTTGGTTGAGTAAAAATTATGAAATCAGTGTTTTTATTCATTTCTCTACCAACAATTAATTTCTGTTGATTACCACCAGATAATCCTCTTGCATGATCTTGTAAAGAAGCAACACCTCTAACATCAAAGTCATTAATAACTTTTAATGCATTATGATTTATAGATCCAAAATCCATAAAACCAACTTTATTGTAACTTCATTTATACATTTGATTTGAAACAGTATTAAATGCTATACTTTCATCTAAAAATAAACCATGTTTGTGTCTATCCTCTGGTATAAATGACAAACCTCATTTATACTTCTTTAAAATTGGTTTATAACTTACATCAATGTAATCATCTATCAACAAATGATCATTATTAGTAAACTTTAACATTCAACTAACAAAAGAGTTTGTTCTTATTTCATAAAGTTTTTTATCCAATTTTTCATTCTTATTTTTGTATTTATTTTCCTTAACAGGTCTTTTAATAAATACTGTTCCATATGGTGCTTTTTTCAATCCAGATATATATTCTACAAACTGAGATTGACCATTACCTTCAACACCAGCTATTGCAAATATTTCTCCAGCTCTAATTTCTAATGAAATATTTTCATTTTCAAAATCTAATTTATCTTGTTTTCCATATTTATAGTTTAGTACTGGCTCTTCTTTTAAAATATTAGTTTTATATAAAAGTGTCTCTCATCAAAATTTTGGCAAACAAACAAAATTATTTATAAAAAACTTTCTAATTTCAAATGTAACAGAAGATCAATGCAATTTAGTTAATAACCATTGGGTTGTTTTATGTATACCAACTCTTGCATTAGGGTTTTTTAACAATGCTAATGGAAGATTATTCACTTTAACAATCACATCTCCAAATTTTGTAGAACCAGTATTATGAATTTCTTTTAACGTTCTACCAACCATTGCTTCAGCTAATTGTTTAACTGTTGATTTTTTAACATTATAATGACCAACTACTTTACCATGTCTAATAACTGTTGCATTATCTGCTACTTCTTTTATTTCATTAAGTTTATGTGAAATGATAATTATTGTCTTCCCCATAGACTTAAAATCAAGAATCATTTGTAAAAATGATTTAATTTCAATATCTGATAAAACTGCTGTTGGTTCATCAAAAATTAATATATCTGCATCTATAAATAACAATTTTAATATTTCAACTTTTTGTTGTTGCCCAACACTTAGTGCACTTATTTTGTCATTAAGCCTAATATTGAAATTATATTTAGCAATTAATTCTTTAAGTTTTTTTCTAGCTTGAAAATAATTTATAAAACCAAATTTAGATGGTTCAACACCAAGAATGATATTATCAATAACATTGTAATTTTCAACTAATTTGAAATGTTGATGAACCATTCCAATTTTGTGCCTTCTAGCATCTGCTGCTGATTTAAATTTAACTTTCTCTCCATTAATAAAAATTTCACCAGAATCCTGCTCATATAAACCAAAAATAATTGATGTTAATGTTGACTTACCAGCACCATTTTCACCTATTAATGCATGAACATCATTTCTTTTTATTTCAAAACTAATATCAGTATTAGCTTTTACTGCACCATTTAAGAATGTTTTAGTAATATGAGAAAGCTTAATTGCTATATCAGAATTAACATTCATTTCTGTTACCAAGTCATGATCTTTATGTTTCTCATTATCTTGCTTTTTATTTTCTTCAAAAGAAGGTAGTTTTTTTGGCATAAACCCTCACAACTCATATATAAAAAAGTATAAAGTAAATTATTGTTATTTTTTAAAATTTTTTATTTTTTGACAAAATATTAAAAAATAAGAATCTATCAATGATAAATTCTTATTTAAATATATTAACAATTAAATTGTGTATTTTTTTGGTTCAGTAGATTCAGGTTTTTGTTTTAATTCACCTTTTTTAAGCGATCAAATAGAACCATTCAATGATGTAGAACCTTCTTTTTTATTTGGAGTAGCAGGAGGATTATTATTTGGTAATGCACTAACTACTCTATTTGTATTATCAATAAATTGTGGTGCCTGCACTGCTTTACTATCATCTAATGTATTTATATCTGTTAAATTAGATAAATTATGATTATATAATAAACCGCTAGATTCTAATTTTTTATATGCTTCATCTTTATATAATTCTTCCAAATTAAGATTGCCATCAGCACCAAATCATGTTGAATTAAATGATTTAACTCATTCTAAACCAGCTTCTGATACACCTACAGTTCCATTAGATAATGTACCTATATTATTATATCCAAACCCTTGAACTGGAGCTTTGTCTGTTTCCACATTTGTTGAGTCATTAGATGCTGGATTAGTTGTATTATTGTAATTTTGATTGTTTGGATCTGCCTCATTAAATATTGCAACTAATGTTTTATAAACTGCTTCATCTAATTTTTTAACTGCTGAAAATTGCATTACTTGTGGATTGTCAATATTTTTACCATCAAAATTTTTTAATGCTTTTCCTCCTAATTGTCCAATTAAAGGTTTATTTAATTCTGTAATTTTTTCTTGTTCTGAGTCAACACCAATAACAATTACAGGTCTTTTACCTGAAGTAACAACACCAATTGCATCAGATGTTTGTGGTCCAGCAATTGGAATAATTGCATCAACTTTACCATCATTTATAAGTTTTTGAGATATTTGTACTCCTTGTCCAGGGCCAAAATTTCCCACTGCATAATTTCCTATAATATTCCCCAAACCAACTCATTCAACTTCTTTCTTTGTTGTTGCAGCACTATTTTTAGAAGTAGTTTTATTAATGCTAAGATTATAAGAAATTATTCCATGCTGAAATCCAGCTAAAAAATCTGTTGTTGATGGAAATGCTTGTCCTACAAATCCACCAACTTTTAATTTTCCATCATCTCCTTGTCCTGTTGTAAAAACATCAGCATTAGTATTTAAAAATTCAGCTGTTGCAATGCCGGCTAAAAATCCTGATTGCTCAGCCCTAAATGTGAATGATGCTACATTTGTAAAATCACCTTTTGTTGCATCTACATTAGAATCTAATAAAATAAATCCTTTGTCTTTCATTTGGCTAGCAACTTTTTCTACAGCTTCTTTATGGTTAAATCCTGGTGCAATAATTAAATTTGCCCCACCATTAAATATCTGTCTAAAAGTATTTTCTCTAGTTCCGCCAGGTCTTCTTCAATAGCCTTTAGCTAAATCTAAATCTTTACTATTAGAATTAATATCTGGCATATCCAAAGTTTCTTTTGTATAATGATCTGGAATACCATATTGATTTGTTACACTACTTTCAATCATAAAGTTTCTTCAACCATTATATGTTGTCTCACTAAAAGATTTGTCTTTTAATGTTGATGTGTCATCTGAAACAACTAGTTCAGCAAATGTTTTACTAGAAATAGTAGTTCCACAACTTGTTAATGCAATTGAAGGAATTGCAACAGCAATTGCTCCTAATCCAAATTTTCATAAATGTTTTTTAATTTTCATATTTATTCATTCTTCCTACAAATATTTGAAAACCACTAAAATAATGACTTTCAATTTTATTTTAACTACAAAAAAATAAATAAATTCAAAAATATAAAAAATTTTTTATAAAACAAAAAAATGATAATAATCATTATCAAAACAAAAGAATATTTAGCAATAATGCCAAATATAGTTATAATAATTAAACTATAAAAATTGTACTTTTCACTATCATTTTTTAAAAAAACAAATCTAATTTAATAAACTGAGTATTTTTTTGGTTCTAATGAATAGCAATTTTGAGATTTTAATTTTCCTTTTTGAAGAGATCAAATTGAACCACTTAAAGAAATTGATTTTTCTTTTTTATTTAAACTTGGTTTTGGACTCTTATCTAACAATTGACTAACTAACCCTATTATCGTCATAAGGAAATACCTTTGATGAAACATAATTCTTATTATCTAATTCTGATATATTTTTTATAATAGAAATATCATCTAAATACATTAATCCCTTATTCTCTAATAAATTAGAGACAAAATTATCATATGTTCCGCCATCTGGATTAAATAACAAAATATCAATAGAACTTGTAACTTAATTTTCATTAAATAATTTAATTCATTCTAGTACTGCTTTTGATACACCAATTGTTTCATTTGCTAATGTTTCAAAATTATTATATCCAAATCCATGCACTGAAATATTATTATTGTTCTCCTCTAACACATTATTTGGATTATTCTCATTGAATATAGAAACTAATACTCTATATACTGCTTCATCTAATTTTTTAATTGCTGAAAATTGTAATATATTGGAATTTCCTAAAGGTTCACCATTAACATTTTTTAATACTTTATCCCCTAAGTGCTTTTTTGTAGTTGATTTTGTACATCATCATTTGTTTCTTGCTCTGATTCAACACCAATAACAATTGCTGGCTTATTATTTTCTAAAATAATTGAAATAACATCTCTAGTTTGTGGTCCAGCAATTGGAATAATTGCATCAACTTCCTCTTTAATTAATAATTCTAAAGCAATTTGCGCCCTTCTCCTGCACTAAAACTGTTAGATGAATAAACTTGAAATATCATTACCTAAATTTGCCCACTTTATAGACATTTTTTGTTTTGGATTTTCATTATTAATTTTTATATTATATACAATAATTCCAGATTGGAAACCAGCTAAAAAGTCTGTAGTTGTAGGAATTGCTTGTCCTACAAAACCACCAACTTTTAATTCATTATCTCCTTTATCTTATATTGGCAAAAATTTCTTTATTCATATTTAAAAATTCAGCTGTTGCAATACCAGTTAAAAACCCTGATTGCTCAGCCCTAAATGTAAATGATGCTACATTTATAAAATCACCCTTTGTTGCATCGACATCAGAATCCAACAAAATAAACCCTTTATCTTTCATTTGACTGGCAACTTTTTCTACAGCATCTTTATGATTAAATCCTGGTGCAATAATCAAATTTACTCCACCATTAAATATTTGTCTAAAAGTATTTTCTCTATTATAATTGACTGGTCTTGTTCAATAACCTTTTCCTAACTCTAAATCTCTATTATTAGAATTAATATCTGGCATATCAAAAGTCTCTTTATTATATTCATTTGTATTAGAAAATTTATTTGTTACTTTAGATGAAGTCACAAATTGATATCATCCATTATATGTTGTTTGACTAAAAGATTTGTCTTTTAATGTAGCAGTGTCATCTTATACAACTAATTCTGCAAAACTTTTAGTTGGACTACCATCATTACTACAACTTGTAATTAATAATAATGATATTGGTGCTATAGCTACTAACAAGCTTGTTCTTAATAATTTCTTTATTTTTTTCACTAATTTTTCTTCTTTTATTTCAAACATTAATAAAAAGTTAAAAATGTTTTTAGGATTATAACAAAAAATATAAAATTTATACTTATATAAATTTTATATTTTTGAAAATTAGATACTATATTTTTTTAGTTCTTGTAGTTCTGTATTACTATTTTTTACTTTACCTTTTTCCAAAGATCATATAGAACCATTTAAAGATTGAGAATCAGTATTTTTATTTAGTGTTGCAGGAGGGTTATTGTTTTTTAATTCACTAACTACTCTATTTGTACTATCAATAAGACCAATTGCATTTACTGCTTTATTATCTATTAGTTCATTTATATTAGTTAATTTATATAAATTATCATTATATAACAAGCCACTAGTTTCTAATTTTACATATGCTTCATTTTTATATAACTCACTCAGATTAAGACTATTATCCTGATTAACCCAACTTTGATTGAATAGCTTAATTCATTCTAAACCTGCTTTTGATATACCAACAGTACCATTAGATAAAGTGCCTATGTTGTTATATCCAAAACCTTGAATTGGATTTTTATCATTTCCAGAATCATTAGAAAAAAGATTAACTGTGTTTTTATAATTTGCATTATTTGGATCTTTTTCATTAAATATTGCAATTAGTGTTTTATATACTGCTTCATCTAATTTTTTAATTGCTGAAAACTGTATTATATTTTTGTTTCCTAATGGATTACCATTAGAATCTTTTAATGTCATATTATTTAACTGTTTATCAGTTAATTCTTTTTGTAACTGAGAGTTATTTTCTTGTTCAGAATCTACTCCAATAACAATTGCAGGTCTATTTAAATGTCCAGTAATTACAGAAATTGCATCATATGTTTGTGGTCCAGCAATTGGAATAATTGCATCTACTTTTTCTGTAATTAATAGTTGTTTTGACTTAATATCACCTTGACCTGTACCAAAACTTCCTGATGAATAATCTGAAATATTAGGTCCTAAACTCACTCATTCAACTTTTTCCTTTTTGTTTGTAGTATTTTTACTGTTTTCTACACTAAGATTATATGCAATTATCCCTGATTGAAATCCAACTAAAAAATCAACTGTTGATGGAAAAGCTAGTCCTACAAATCCACCAACTTTTAATTTCCCATCATCATCTTGTCCTGTTTTAAAAATTTCTTTGTTAGCATTTAGAAATTCTGCTGTTGCAATTCCAGCTAAAAAGCCTGATTGTTCAGCTCTAAATGTAAAAGAAGCAACATTTGTAAAATTACCTTTTTTTGTATCTACATTACTATCTAGCAAAATAAATCCCTTATCTTTGTTTTGATTTGCGACTATTTCTACTGATTCTTTTTGATTAAAACCAGGTGCAATAATTAAATTAGCACCACCATTAAATATCTGTCTATAAGTATTTTCTCTAGAACCACCAGGTCTTCTTCAATAGCCTTTAGCTAAATCTAAATCTTTACTATTAGAATTAATATCTGGCATATTAAATACTTCTTTAGTATATTTATTAGGATTAGCTCCTTCATTATTAACTTCACTTGAAACCATAAAACGTTGTCAACCAGAATATGTATTTTCATTAAAAGCTTTATCTTTTAAAACTGATGTATCATCAGAAACAACAAGTTCTGCAAAACTTTTAGTTGTACTTGTTGATGATCCACAACTTGTTAATGCAATGGCTGGTGTTATTACCATAAAAGAACCAATAATAGTCTTTCACAAATATCGCTTTGCTTTCATATATTTATATAATTAAAATCCTTTCAATTTATTTTATGAAATCCATAAAGAATGGTTTTCAAGTTTCAATTTTAACAACAAAAAAATAAAATTAAAGTAAAAAATATAAATTTTATTAAAATTTATTTCTAAATAAATAAAAGGAAACTATAGCAAAAATATACTTAACAAAAGTTAAATATTAATACTACCATTAAACCACAAAAAAACAATTATGTTAATATTAATATTTTTTTAATAATATAGATGAATTACATTGGATAAATAATTTATTCTCTTCTCATCTAGTTGCTTTAAAAGAAACATGACTACAATTTAAAAGATCTTTCAATTTATTCACAATAGCTTCTTTATGATCTGCAAAAATAATATGTTCTGAAATTACTGTTATATCTATATTAGAAATTTTATATTTATTGTTATGCATTAAAGACAAACATTTTTTTAAAATGATTTTAGAATTAATTCCTTTATTTTTAGCATCAGTATCTTTGAAATAATTTCCAATATCTCCAAGTGCTAATGCTCCAAGAATTGCATCACTTATAGAATGTAATATAATATCGCCATCAGAGTGCGCAATTACCTTGTAGTCTAAATTAAATTCAACACCACCTAATTTTTGAATAGTTTTATCGCTTTGTTTTTCAATCCTATGAATATCTATACCATTGCCAATTAAATACATAAAAAATCCTTTTTACAATATATTACTATACTTATAAATAACTAAGTAACATAATAATTTTAAATATTTATTAAATAAAAAAATCCATAATTAATTTATGGATTTTTTTATTTACAAATCTTTTACATCTAAAGATTTCTTATTAACTATAGTTTCTTTGATTTGACCATCTGAAATAATAAATACAAGGTCTGCAATTTTAGCTATATTTTTATCATGAGTAATTATTACTATAGTAGTGTTATTTTCTTTATTAATTTTTTTAAGAAGAGTTAATATTTTTTTACTCATTTGTGAATCTACAGCTCCAGTAGGTTCATCACCAAAAATAATTTTTGGATTTTTAGCAACTGCTCTTGCAATTGCAACACGTTGTTGCTGACCTCCAGAAAGTTCACTTGGAAATTTATTTTTATATAAAGTTAAACCAACCATATCTATAATTTCATCAACAATTTTTTTATCTCTATTTTTCTTATTTAAATTAAAGCCAGTTAAGACATTTTCATAAACTGTTAATGTACCAAGTAAACCATATTCTTGAAATATGTAACCTATGTTTGATCTTCTAAAAAGTGTAAGTTCACTATTTGTAAGATTAATCAAATTAGTGTTTGCAACAATTGTGCTACCACAACTTGCTCTTGATAATCCCGATAGTATATTCATTAGTGTTGTTTTACCACTACCACTTTTACCCAAGATAACAACAAATTGTCCTTCTTTAATAGTGATATTAATGTCTTTTAAAACATGATTAGCAATATAACCATTAGTAAATGTTTTTTCAACATTAGTTAATTCTATAATATTTCCTTCAGTGTTATTAACTTGTTTTTGACCCTTATGTGGTTTATTGTCATTTATTATTTTCTTAATATCCTTTTTAGTAAGTTCATTACCAAAATCATTTACAGCATAAATTTTTTTAGTTTTTTCTTGCTGTATTTGTCTTTTTTTCAAAGAATCTTTTGTATTTTTTTTATTTTTATCATTCATAAAACACCTACTTAATTGCCTGTGGTAAATTCATATTATGAATTCTAAATCATGCAATTCAATATGATAATAAGAAAATAACAATTATTGCAAATGTTGATAATAGATAATGTCATCATATCATTGGAATAGTAAGTAATATTCCAGCAAAGCTAAAGATAACATTTACATAAATAGTATTTATTAAATAACTAAATGGAACTGCAATCAATAACCCTAATAATAATACAGGCAAGTATACAGATAAAAATGTTAAGGCATTTTTACTATCACGCAATCCTAGACATTTTAAAATTGCTGCAAGTTTAATAGAATCATTAATAATTATTCCAGAAATAATTACAACAATAATTAATGAAACAATTATTATTATAGATAAAACAATATTTTGAATATTAGATGTTGTATTTGTAACACTTGTGAACACACTTAATAATGCATTACGAGAAGTTGCTTCAGATACAATTGTAAATTGAGTACTTTCTCCAAATATTTGTGCTATTTGTTGAATTATTTCATTTGTACTTTTATTTGCAATTTCATTGCTGCCTAATATTTGTGAAATTAATGTTTTATTAGATACATTTGTTGTATTATTTGTGCTTTCAATAACACTTATTAATGTCGGCGAAGAACTAAATTTGTCAATAGCTGGATACAATCCACTTGGTGAATATAATGAAACACCATTTGTGATTTCAACTAATTCATTTTGATCTATAGTAAATATTCCATTAAATCCACTTCTATTAGTGATAAATTCATTCTTAGTTGGTAAAGTAGTTCCATCAGTTAAATTATACTTAATTTCACTAGATATCATTTCAGGACTTGTTGGAACAATTGCTTTAAAATTATTAATATCTAATCCTAAAATTTTATTTGCATCATATTGACTTATAAAGAATTCACTACCTTGATATGTAGCTGCAACTGCCACAACTTTTAAAGTAGCTGTTACTTTACTGTCGATGCCATGCAATGATCTTGAATATCTATCAACACTATTTGAAACTTCAACTTGAATTTCATCACCAATTTCTAATGAATATTTTTTTCTAGCAAATTCATTAATTATTAATGGATAACAATCTGTGGCTAATAAAGTATCATTAATTTTATTACCACTTGAATCTTTTAAATCTAATCTTAGTGAATTTTGTGATATTCCAGTAGCAATTAAATTGTCTACAATATCCTTTTCAAAACCATTAACTTTTTTAATATTGAAATCCATATAGGTATATGGTTCATCAGTTGGATTAATAACTAATTTATTATAGTTAATACTATATAAATCATTTTTATATTTTGGATTTGTATATAAATGATATAAAAATATTAAAAATTCAGGTCTAATACTTGCTATATCTGCAGTTTTTGATGTATCAAACTCTCTATATGTTGGTATTTTAATTTCAGTTCCATTTTCATCTACTGAAGATTTATAACCACCATCTAAAAATGATGATGATGAATTACCATCACTTTCTTTTGTAAAATATTTTAATGTATCTGCATAAGTACGCTCTATTGCATGTACATCATTTTTAAATTTAATCATTAATTTACTAGTTGTATCATTATAAGCATTACCTAATAAGCTATTATAATGTTTATTAGCATAATTTGCATTATTAGGTGGCATCATGCTTTCAGCTAATGCTCATGGATTTGTTGAAATACTACCAATCCCTAAATAATGATCAATAAAAGCTTTTGATGATGTTTTGTTTTTAGTATATAAAATATCACTATTCATGTCATTGTTATCTTTGGCAGAAACTAATTGATAATTCCCTAATTCATTCATATATTTTAATAGAATTGGATCATTATTAGCTGCATTTTGATATATACCTTCATTTTGATATCCAACATAACTATAGTCATTAACGTTTGCTGTAATGTCTTCATTATTATAAATACTTGTATTAAAGTAAATGTTATTTTTTAAAGTCATACCTTGATTATCATATGGTACAGCATAATATTGTCCACCTTGCACAGTTGGAGTAATCAAATTCATTTGATATATATAATTTCTTGGAGCAAATGAATCTTTAGCAGCAGCATCGTACTTATTTAAAACTGCAAACGAAAATGTTAAAGATAACATTAAAAATGCAGACATTATTGATAAAGCAATTAATCTTCATAGTGAAGAAAAAGCAATAGCTGCTCTAAATCTAATAATTATATTAAATTTCATGAATGGATATTTCATTATTCTAGAAATTCTACTCATTTTATATTTAGCATCATCTTTCATAAACTCAGATGTTTCACCACGCAATGATAACCATGCAAATAGTGTTGATACTAATAAGAATAATAGTGATAAACCTAAAACTATAAGTACTAAATATATAAATGAAAATGAAGCAAAACTTGTAGGAATAGTTCAGAAATTTCCAAGAACTTTTATTGCACTACTTTGTAATAAAAATCCTAATATATATCCTAATATTGAAGCTAATACTGTAGGAATAGAAACCAAGAAATTAATAGCTCCAATAATTTCTCTTTTTCTATAACCACTAGCTTGCATAATTCCTAAACTATTTCTATTTGTTTCAATAAATCTCTTAATAATAATTATTGATACAAATATTGAAAGCAATAATACAAATGATGTCATAAATAATGAAACAACATTTGTAACTTGAACAGTTTGAGGTATAAACTGCACTCTTAATGATGCAGGTGTTAAAGTATTTTTAGTGCTATCAAAGAAATAAGCAGCATCAATATTAGCAGGTCATGACATGTATTTTTTAGACACTTCATTAATCTTATCTAAAATTTGTGTTTTTTGTTGTTTATTCAAATTACCTATAAATTTACCAACAACAAAATTTTCTGTATTATTTCCTCTAAATGCATCATATATTTTTTCATAGCCATTTGGATTAGCATAAACTACTTGTTCTTTTTCCTTATTAGGAACAAGATTTTCAAATGTTAAAATTGGATACATGAAATCTGGAGATACACCAGTACCAACTACTACATATTCAATTTCATCTATTTTTACTTTATTATTATCCGGCAATCCTCTTATATATTGAATAAAATCTTCTTGTGAATCACTAGTATGTTTTTTTCAATCTTCAATATCAATAGGACTCTTACCTAATTTTTCAGCATAATATGGAGATATAACCATTTGATATGAAGAAAAATCATCTATATATCCAGATACTGGAATTCCTAAGTCCTCAAAACTAAACCTAACTTGATAATTTTTATTAATTATAGAATAAGAACCACTATAATTTGGTTTTAAAACAGAGTCAACAAATGCTTTTAATTTTTTTTGTGCATTTTTTAACTGTGTAGTTAATTGTGTATTATTTGTGTCATTTGGTATTTCTGAAAAATATGGATTAAAGTCATTAGAAGCTGTTTTTATATATTTGTCAAAATTAATAAATTGATTGCTAGTGTTTAATTGAGTTCATTTGCTTCTAGACAAATAATTTACCAAATCTCTTGTTCTTTGATTTATAAGATTTTTGTCTTGCTCTGTTGCATTAGCACCAAGCATCTCTTGAGTTAAACCATCAAAAAAATAATTATAATAATTTGTTGAATCTGATAATTGATTACCAGAGTAATAAACTACTTTATCAATTGTATATTGAGGCGAACTTTCAACTACTTTAAAAAATATTTTTTGCTGAGTATTATTAACATCTAAAGATTTAAATCTTCTAAACTCAATTGGTAATTTTTCATCTTTTGTTAAAGTATCATCAAAAATCTTAACAATTGCACTATTGGTATAATTTGTTAAATTAACTTTTTTTGTATTTATAAAATTGAGTACATAATCTGGTAATTTGTCAGAAGTAGTAGGTATTTTATCATAATCATCCTTTGTGACTTCAAATTGATTCTGAAATATTAAATAATTATCAATATAAGATTGAATGTTTCTCTCCTTTTCAAAAACATTTAAATAAGAGTTAGTTCAATCTATTTTTGAATAATCAATATTATTTGCATCAGTATAAACCACACCTGATGGATAAAATTGATAAGTTAGATAATATTTTGTAGTTGTAGTACCATCTGGATTATTTTCAGTAGAAGTAGACTTTGATAAATACTTTGCATTATAGTTGGCATACCCTAAAGAAAAATGCTCATTGATAACAAAATCATGTAAATTTCCATTTGTTGAAATATTATTATATGATCTTTGTAAATTTGTTGTTGTGCTATTTAAAAGAGTGAAAATAGAAGAAGAGAAAAATATTAATAGAAATAAACCTATTATTGATAATTTACTATTTTTAAAAAATCTCAAAACAGACTTAATAATCGTTCACATAATAACTCTTTCTTTTTCAATTTAAAGAACACAAACAAACAAATATTTTATATGTTTCATTATAATACCATATAAGTTAATATATTTTTAACAAAAAATGTATATTTATTTTCACATAAATATTTAATTTAAAGTCATATATATAATAATAAAGTATAAAATTAATATGGATTTGGAGGATACAACATGGTAAAAGTTTTCAATCATCCTTTAATTAAGGATAAACTAACTAGAATGAGAAAAATAGAAACTCAATCAACAAAGTTTAGAGATAATTTGAATGAAATTAGTCAATTAATGGCCTACGAGGTTACAAAAAATTTTGAAATGATAGATATAGAAATAGAAACTCCTGTAGCAAAAACTGTTGGTCAAAAATTAAAAGATAAGGTAGTATTAATTCCCATATTAAGAGCAGGCCTTGGAATGGTTGATGGACTAAAACAATTAATTCCAACAGCAAGCATTGGACATATTGGTTTATACAGAGATGAATCTACTGCATTGCCAAAACAATACTATTGTAAAATGCCAGATTGTTTAAAAGATAGTAATGCTATTATTTTAGACCCTATGTTAGCAACTGGGGGGTCAGCAAGTGAAGCAATAAAAATTGTTAAATCATTTAACCCTAAATCTATATCATTTATGTGTTTAGTTGCAGCACCAGAAGGTCTTAATAAAATTCTAAAAGATCATAAGGACATTAATATTTATATTGCTTCATTAGATGAAAAATTAAATGACAAATGTTATATTGTTCCAGGATTAGGAGATGCTGGAGATAGATTGTTTGGAACAAAATAAATATAGTAAGTAAAAAGTATTATGTTCAAATATGAACATAATACGCTCGATTGAAATACGAAGTGCAACACATATTGTAAAATATATGTGCACTTCATTTTTTTTGTTTACAAAAATAGGACAAAAGAAAAAGGTGCCCTTAGTTTTCCATAACAACGAGACACCCACTATGTTATACAACCATTTATCAGAAAAAGAAAGAGCATTAATTGAATTTATGTTCTACCAAGAAAGAAGATCTTTAAATTCAATTGCAAAAGAATTGAATGAACATAGATCTACAATATCAAGAGAATTAAAAATAAATGAATCTTGTGGAATATATAATTCTAATAATACTCACAAAAAATACTTAAATAGAAAATGAAATTCTCATGCTTTTTATCTTGATAGATTCAAAAGCTTTACAGATTTATTTTTAGATAAATTTAGAAAAATAGATCATGGAGTTGAAGCAACTTGTCATTATATTAAAAAAATTATCCTTGTGTCAAAACACCAAGTTCTAGACAGGTTTTTTAATTGAATAAAATCCAATAGATGAAAATTAAAAAGATCAGATAGACTTAGAAAAGGATATGTAAAAGGAAGAAAAAGACATAAAGGTATGTTTTCTAAATTTGATGAAAAATATGTATTTCCTTTTTGAGCTAGACCTTCTAAAATAGAAAAAAGAGAAGAATATGGACATTTTGAAGCAGATTTAATTATTGGAAAAAGAAAAGCTGGATATAGTAATTTGCTAACTCTAGTAGAAAGAGTTACAAGAATGACATATATTATTAAAGTCAAAAATAAAAATTCTTTTACAATAAATTCAACAATTAAAAAATTGGTTGAAGAAAATAATTTAGAAGTAAAAACAATCACAATAGATAATGGAATTGAGTTTAATAAAATAGGAATCCTTGCCTATTGATTAAATTGCAAAATTTATTATTGTGAACCATATGCTTCATTTCAAAGGTGAAGCAATGAAAATGCAAATGATCTTATTAGAAGAATATATAAAAAAGGAACAGACTTTGATTTATTAACAGATGATGATGTAGTTAGACTACAAAATAGAATAAACTTCATGCCAAGAAAAATGTTTTGTTTTAAATCAAGTTATGAAATAAATAAACATTATATAGAAAGAAAATAAAAACTCATAACCATTTTATTGGTTATGAGTTATAAGTTGTGCTATTATGATGTTGCACTTCATATTTCATTCAGGGAAGTATTATGTTCAAATATGAACATAATATTTTTTATTTCTTAATGCTTTTTTTATAACTTGTCTTAAATTCCTTAATTGGTAAATCATAAACTTTACCAGGAACTTTATGATGATGTCTACATCTAACTGTATATGACTCTTGATTACCAATTTGAACTACAGGAGAATCAAAGTGGGCAGGCATACCATTAATTAATCTTAATGATATTGTTCCAGGTGCTCCGCATTCTGTACACACTGCAGATAACTTTGTAATATGTTCAGCATAACAAGAAATTTTTGCTGTTACCATAAAAGGTTCATTTTTAAAATCTCTATCTAATGCTGCAACGTAAACAATTACTCCAGAATCTGCTAATGCTTCACAAACATCGACTATAGATGTATCTGCAAATTGGGCTTCATCAATTGCTACAACTTGTGGAAGAACAATATTTTTCTTAACATAATCTAAAATTTGATATGGATGTTCAAACTCAATAGCATAAGAACTTCTTCCATCTCTTGACTTAATTTCTTTCTTACTTCTAGTATCTACTATAGGTTTAAAAACAATGTAGGATACATCAGCATATTCAAGTCTTTTTAATCTTCTTAATAATTCTTCTGATTTACCAGCAAACATTGGACCACAAATTAATTCAATTCATCCTTTTTCTTTTCCAAAAGCATTAAATTTTGCCATAATATATTCTCCCTAATTAAACATTAAATCTAAATGTGCAAATATCACCATCTTGCATAACATAATCTTTACCTGCTAACTTCAGTTTTCCAGATTCTTTAACAGCATTTTCACTTTTCAAAGATATCAAGTCATCATATTTGATTATTTCTGCCTTAATAAATCCTCTTTGAAAATCTGAATGAATAATTCCAGCACATTCTGGTGCTAACATACCATTTTTAAAAGTTCATGCTCTAACTTCTTTTTTACCATAAGTAAAGAATGTAGATAGTCCAAATAATGTATAAGATTTAAACACAAGCTTGTCTAAACCAGATTGTTCCATTTTATATTCTTTCATAAATTCTATTTTAGATTCTTTATCTAATAAAGATATTTCAAATTCTAATTTTACAGATAATGGAACTACATTATTCTTACCAACTCTTTCACAAAGAGAATTATAATGAGTATTACTACTAATATCGATTACAGAATTTTCATCAATATTAGCAACATAAATTACTGGTTTTAATGTTAATAAGTTATAAGACTTAATAATATTTTTTTCATCTTCACTTAATTCTAAAGTATTCAATAATTTTTCTTTCTTTAAGCAATCCAATAATTTATCACAAATTTCTTTTTCTATGATTGAAGTTTTATCTCCAGATTGTGCTTTTTTTGCTATTTTTGATATTCTATTATTCAATACCTCTAAATCTGCTAATATTAATTCCAAATTAATTATTTCAAGATCTCTAATTGGATCAACGCTATTATTAACATGTGTTATATTTGAATCATCAAAACATCTAACAACATGACATATTGAATCCACTTCTCTAATATTTTGTAAAAATTTGTTTCCTAAACCTTCACCTTTTGAAGCCCCAGCAACAAGTCCTGCAATATCTACAAATTTGTATGTAGTATAAACAATACTATTTGGTTCAATTAGTTCACATAATTTTTCCATTCTAATATCATTAACATTAACAATACCAACATTTGGTTCAATAGTTGCAAATGGGTAATTTGCTGCTTCTACTCTTGAATTAGTAATCGCATTAAATAATGTAGATTTACCAACATTTGGTAAACCTATTATCCCTGTTGATAAACTCATAAATTCTCCTTAATAAAAATTGGAAATATAAAAAATGTAACATAAAAGCTACATTTTAATTATTATGCTTTGCCTAAAGAACCAAATAAAGTCATTTTTTCAATTATTGTTTTTTTAATTGCTTCTGCTCCTGGTTTTAATAATTTTCTAGGATCAAAACCTTTTTTAGCAGTATTCAAATCTTCTTTATCTTCAATATATTTTCTTGTTGCGCTAGCAAATGCAAGTTGACATTCAGTATTAACATTAATTTTAGAAATACCTAAACTAATTGCTTTTTTAATTTGATCTTCAGGAATTCCAGTTCCACCATGAAGAACAAGTGGAATCGAATTTGTTGAACAAGCTATATTTTCCAAAACCTTAAAATTAAGTCCTTTTCAATTTTGTGGGTATATTCCATGTATATTACCAATACCAGCAGCTAACATTTCAATACCTAAAGTTGACATTACTTTACATTCTTCAACATTAGCCAACTCACCTTCACCAATAACACCATCCTCTTCACCACCAATTGATCCAACTTCAGCTTCAACAGAGGCATTATATTTTTTTGCAAGCTCAATAATTTCTTTTGTCTTCTTAACATTTTCATCAAATGGATAATGTGACCCATCAAACATAACTGAACTGAATCCTGCTTCCAACGCTTTAATAGCGCCATCATATGACCCATGATCTAAATGCAATGCAACTGGAACAGTAATATTCATAAATTCCATAACATTGTTAACCATATCAACTACATTTTTAAATCCACATTGATATTTAACTGCACCTTCTGATACACCAATTATTATTGGTGAATTTGTTGATTGTGCTGCATCCAAAATTGATTTAACTCACTCTAAATTATTAGTATTGATATGAGCAATTGCATATTTACCCATTCTTGCTTTATCAACCATTTGTTTAACATTAACCAAACGAGAAACTGACATACTTATTACCCCTTACAAAATACACTTATAATGAATTATTCATCATTATCATCAAGTGAATCATCATCTTCATTTTCTTCTGATTCTTCATCATCGACACCAACAAGTGAATCATCATCTTCATCACTATCTATATCATCTGAATCATCATCTATTTCAGAATTTGATCTTATAGAATCTATTGAATTAGTTTTTTCAATTTCATCTTCTTCATCATCAGAACCAATTTTTCTCATATTTGGTTTTTTAATATTGTCATCATCTTCTGTATCATCAATAATTAAATCATCATCAATTTTTTCAATCTTTGATTTTAATTCATATTTTTCAACATCAGACATGTATTGATCTGCATCTTCTTCATGATATTCATCAAGTCCAAACATTGAAGAGGTTATTTTATTTATCTCATTTACTGTAAAATTTTCTCTTAGGGCTCATTTTTGTTTTCCTAAAGATATAAATCTAATATCTTGAAGGATTTCAATATATAAATCTGCTGAACAATTCTTAATAGATGGTTCTTCTTTTACTAAAATATTGTATAAATCTTTAAAAGTAAAATATGATTTTTTAAAATTTACTTTAGCACAATGATATGCTTTTTCAATTAAGTGTCTTTCCATGATAAATCCTTTTTTAACAATAATAAGTTTAAACTAAATAATTAGGTTTTTATTAACTAAAATAATTTTGTCTTTATTTTCTTTGCGTGCATTATTAAAATGAACAAATTTACTATGATCAAACTTATATAATTTATTTGTTTTAGTGTCAATAATGTTAATATGATATTTTTCATCATCAAGATAAACAATTTTTTCACCTTTTCATAGTTCATTTATTAAATATTTTTCATCAATTTTATGTGTAATATCTTTTATAATTTCATCAATATGATTTCTTTTAGAATAGTCTAATGATACAACACCATCTTCTTTAAAAAATGCATCAAGAAATGAATTTATTATTTTATCATTCATAATTCTTAATGAATCTATAAAACTTATAAAAGTTGTATCAGTAAAGTGTAAAAATGTATTTAAATCAAATTCAAATTTATTTTCTAAAACAATTTTAGAATATAAGTGATAATAATAAATTTTTTCCTTATATTTTATGAATTGGTTTTTAATCTCTTTTAATCTAGAAAAAATAGAAACTAGTGCTCATTCATATATATAAGAATGCTTATTATTATATATATCTTGATGTATATAATATCTTCCTAATAAAAAGCTTTCAATAACATTTATTGTGCTGCTTGCAAAATATATGTCATTATCAATAAAATGTGTTCTTTTTATTAAAAAGTCAATGTCAATTGTTGAATAATGTGTACCTAAAAAATATGAATCTCTAAGCATATAATCAATTCTATCAATGTCTAAATTTGATGAAATTAATTTATTAATTCAATCATATTTTGACACACCATCTAAAACATCAACAACTTCTTTAGGCTTAATATTATTTTTAATAAGTAATTTATTAATTTGTGAATTACTATCTAAAATAATTTGTTTTGTGATGCATTCATGAGATGTGTTTGATATTTTCTCAAAAACATGCGAAAAGGGTCCATGACCAATATCATGTAATAATGCTGTTATTAAAAATAATTTTTTCTCAGCTGTAGAAACTTTTGGAAATAATTCATTCATAAATTTTGAAGCAACTTGAAAAGCTCCAATCGAATGCATGTATCTATTATTTGTTGCAGATGGAAAAACTTTATAACTTACTCCCAATTGCATCACATATTTTAATCTTTTAAATTCAGGAGTTGCAATAAAATCTAAAATCCATTTTTCATTATAAAAATTAATTTCTCTATGAATAGGATCTTTTATTGTTAGGTCTCTATCAACATACAATAACAGATTAAATTTTCTATTATTTGACATATTGTCACCATTTTACTATATTTTATTTTTTGATTTTTTAACTGTACTTTTTCTCTTTGTAACTGTTTTCTTTTTTGCATCATTAGTTGGTGTACTTTTATTTGACAGTTCTTTCAATAATAATTTGATGTTTTCTAATACAATATTTTTACCAAATAATGATATAGTTTTTGCTAATTCAGGTCCATGTGACCTATGTGTTGCAAATAATCTTAGTGGCATAAATAAATTTTTACCATTTCTGCCTGTTTCTTCTTTCAAAATAGAAATTATTGTTTTTATACATTCCTCATTAAATTCATTAGACTCTAAAATTTTGTTATTAAATAAATTTATAAATTCTAATAAATCTTTATCTTTAACATTTAACATTTCATTTTCAGAAATTAACTTTTTTAAATTAACTTTTTCTAGAAATGTTTCATTTAACAAGTGATTAATTTGTTTTGCATATGAAATTTGATTCTTAAATAGTAGAATACATTCTTTTTTTCTATCTTCAAGATGATTTAAATTGATTTCAATAAATGGAGTAACAAAAGCTAAAAACATTGTATCATTCATTAATTTAAAATGTTCTGAAGAAATCCATTCCATTTTTTTAAAATCAAATGTTGTTGATGATTTACTAACTTTATTAATATCAAAATTTTTGATTGCAGTCACCATATCAAATATTTCTTGATTTTCATTAGCACTCATTCCAAGTAAATACATAAAATTACAAATTGCTTCTGGAGTAAATCCCATATTTTTATAGTCTTCAATGAATTGTTTTAGTTCAATATTTCTCTTTGATAATTTTTTACCTGTTTCATCAATTATTAATGATAAATGACCAAAACTAATTTCATTTTTAAAACCTAAACTATTTTTAATTGCAATTTGATAAGGAGTATTTGAAATGTGTTCTTCTCCTCTTATAATATGTGTTATTTTCATATCATAATCGTCAATCACAACAGCAAAATTATACATAGGATAACCATTAGACTTTAATATAACAGGATCAGTTAAAGCATAAGCTGGAACAACAATCTGTCCTCTAACAATATCATCTCATTTAAATTCATCTTTATCATTTATCTTTAATCGAATAGAATAGGGCAAATTATTTTTTAAATTTTCTTTGATTTGTTCTTCAGTTAATTTCAAACATGTTCTATTATATTTAGGAGTAATACCTTTTTGTAATGCTTCTTTTCTATCTATTTCTAATTTTTCAGTGGAACAAAAACATCTATAAGCTTTTTTTTCTTCCAATAATCTAATAGCTAAATCTTTATATCTAGAGAGCTTTTCAGTTTGCTTGTATGGACCATAATTTCCAGGATTTAACAATGACTCATCAGGAAAAATTTTAAGTCACTTAAGATTATTTAATTGTGATTCAGCCCCGCCTTCAACATTTCTTTCAATATCTGTATCTTCAATTCTTACAACAAAATCACCATTATTTTTTTTAGCAAATAAATAATTAAATAATGCAGTTCTAGCACCACCAATATGGAACAATCCTGTAGGACTTGGAGCATATCTTGTTCTTATAATTTTATTTTTTATTAAATTAGACATAAATATATTCCTTTATTCTATTACTCTAAACAAAGTACTTCCACTTCCTGATAGTTTAAATCTATTTCCATTAATATTTTCATTTAATCTTGCAGTAAATTCCTTTACCTCAGGATAAGCAATAAAACAAGCTTGTTGCAATTGATTTCTTAAAGCATTAAAATTTTTTTCTTTAAGTAATTTCAATTGTTTATCTCCTTTAATTTTTTCTTTTTTTTCTAAAGATCTATATTTATCAAAAACTGTTTTAGTATTACAAGCAATTCCATTATTAGCAATTTCAATTTCAATATTAAAAGGTAATTTTATTTGTTTTACTTTTTCACCATAAGAAGTGATTCTTGCTACAGTAAATTTTGATAAGAAAAATGGAATGTCACTTCCAATTTTTACTATTTCTCTTAATAATTTTGGTGTGGGTTTAATTTTATTTTCATCTAATATATATTTAGCAACAGCAGCAGCATTTGAAGACCCTCCACCTAAGCCTGCTTGAATAGGAATCTTTTTATATATATCAATTTTATAATTTGTTTTGATTCCAAAATCATTTAACAAATTTAAAATTCTTTTAACAACACAATCCTCAAATTTTATTAACTGACCACTACCTGTAAAATATCTAATTTTACTAGTGTCATCTTTTTCGTTTTTATAGATATTTATAGTATCGTATAAATTTCCTGCTTTTGTCAAAACACTATCTAATTTATGTAATCCAATTTTTTTATTATATTTATGAACTAACAAATATAAATTAACCTTAGCATAAGATTTAATTTCCATATTTTAACTCCTTCATTAATAAAACATATTGATTTTTATCTAATTGCTCTGGCCTTACATTTTCATCTAAATTAAGAGCATTAAAACAATTATATATTGTTTTTTTACTAAAATTTGTTTTTAAGTTATTTACTAATTTTTTTCTTTTATTTAAAAAACAAATTTTTAGAAATTTTTCCATTTTATATAAATCAAAATCTATTTTCTTCTTTGGGATAACCTTAATTACTGTAGATATTACATGTGGCTCTGGATAAAAAACTGTTGATGGAACATCAAATTCTTTTTTAACATCAGCTAAAAGAGATATTAGGATAGAAAATCCATTGTATTTTGTTGATCCAACTTTAGATGTTATTCTATCTGCCATCTCTTTTTGAACCATTAATACCATACAATCTATTCTTGAAGTTTTTAATAAATTAATTAACACTTGCGAAGAAATACTATAAGGTAAATTTGAAATTACAATGGATTTATTAAATTTATTTTTATCTAAAATTTCATTCAGATTTAATTTTAAAATATCATGATTAATAATATTTATTTGATTATATTTTTTATTTAAAAATTCATATAATCTTTTATCAAATTCAATTAAAGTAAGGTTATGGGTTTTCTTTATTATAAAATCTGTTAAAGCTCCAAATCCAGGACCAATTTCTAAAACAAAGTCATTGCTATCAATAGGAACTAAATTAACTATCTTATTTTTATAATCATTTGATAACAAAAAATTTTGACCTAATTTTTTAGATGGAAAAAAGTTGTTATCTTTCAAAAATTTTATAATTTGATTATTTTCCATAATAAATTAGTAAACTCCTAAATATTTTAATTTTTCTTCAAGAGTAATTCCTTTTTTTCGCTTTTTCAAAATAAGCTTATGAATAATGAAAGCTTGTGCAATAGAAAATAATGAAGATAAAAATCAATATAATCCAATACCAGTTGGTGATGATATAACGATAAATACTAAAACTAGCATCATAACTGTCTGAATCATTCGTGTTTTTTTTGCTTGCTTTTTACCTTCTTCACTTAATGCAATTGCATTATTATTTCTTTTTTTAGCAAGTCATTGTGGTAGTTTTTGAGATATTATCTGTGCAGGAACAACTATCAATAAGAAAAATATAAATACTCAACCTCCATTCACTAAATTATTCAAAATTTCAGTTAATGGTGTCTTACCAAGATCTCATATAGAAAATAAACTAGCTGATTTTATTGGTCTCAAAATTGTGACAACACGATACACAATTAAGAAAATTGGCATTGTTACAAATATTTGTTCAAACATTGCAAAAGGTTTTATATTATATTTCTTATATAATTCATTAATTTCCATTTGCTTTTTTTGCTTGCCTGCCATGTCTTTTACATTTTTATATTTAGCATTTATTTCAGCTATTTTACCCTGAATTTCAGACATTCTTTCAGATTGAACTGTTGATCTAATGGAAATTAATAAAGTAATTCCTCTAATAATAAATAGCAATATAAAAATCGCTAATAATGCATTTAATCCACCTCATCAATTTCTAGTAGCATACATTATTTCCAAAACTAATCTAGCACCAGGTCAAACAAAAAATGCAAAAAATGGACCATATTGAAAACCTCATTCACTAAAGGTGTAATATTCTCCTGTTAAATTACCAAACAAATCATATCTAAAATCACCTGTTGTTCCTCATAAATAACCAAACTCCATACCTTGACCAAGTAGAACATTAGTTTTTGTCTCAGGTTCTATCATTGTTTGGAAACAACCTCATAATCCCATTAATGTTAAAAAAGCATAAATAATAATTTTAAGTCATTTTAAAATTACTTTAAGTATTTTTTTTGTTTCATTTTTTCTATGTGCTTTAGGGTCATTTTGTGATTGTCAAAAAGGAGTAGCTACAAAGCTTTGAATATTTGATTCAGTTGACATATAGTTTTACTCCTTTCTAAAAATGAATTAAATTCTAATTAAATACTTTTGATAATATTGATTCAAGATCACATTTTTTAGTTTTAAAATCGACATCAAAAAATTTTGGCTTCACAATTACAATTATATCAATCCCAAAATTTAAGTTACAAAATCGAGTTAATATAAATTTAATTTGTCTTTTAGCAATATTTCTAATAACTGCTTTTTTTTGTAGTTTTTTACTCACAGAAATTGCAAAACGAGGTTTTCCAATATTGTTTTTTGCATAATATATAATGTAAAAAGAAGAATAATATGATGTTTTTTTCAAAAAAAGATTATCAAAATCCTTTCTTGATTTAAGCATATATTTATTCTTCATAAGAAACTATTACTTATCAGAAACAGTTAATTTATGTCTTCCTTTTTGTCTTCTTCTTCTAATTACATTTTTTCCATCTGAAGTTTTACTTCTAGACAAAAAACCATGTTTTTTTGCTCTTCTTCTTTTATTTGGTTGATATGTTCTTTTCATATTAATTCCTCAATATTATTATTATAAATATGTACAAAACCACTAAACTAATACTAAATAATAATATCATATAATGGCTATTTTTTATTATTGGTTTAGTTTAATAAAAACTCTTTTATTCATCATTTTCTTCATCATTATTATCAGGGCTAAATAAAGCAGCAGAAACAATTTTTTCTTTTGGTTGTAATTTTACTAAAGTAACACCTGATGTACTTCTACCAATAATTCTTAATTTTGTTAATGAAGTTCTAATAATTTTACCAGAACTTGTAACAATTAATATATCTTCATCACCCTTAACAGCTGATGAAAATACCATCTTACCAGTTTTATCATTCTGTCTTAGGGTAACTACACCTTTAGATCCACGACGTGTTAATCTATAATTTTCAGCCTCTGAAATCTTTCCTAAACCTTTTTCACCAATTGAAAGAATTAAGTCTCCTTTTTGAGAACATGATGCTCCAACAACAATTATTTGAGTATCAATTTTTTTCTTATTTCTTCCAGCTGCTTCAACCTTTATATTAATTCCTTTAACACCACTTGCAGTTCTTCCCATGATTCTTACATCTTGTTCATTAAATCTAGCAAGTAATCCATTAGATGCTCCAAGATAAATTTCATCTTTACCACGTGTAACAAAAGCTGACAATAATTTATCATCTTCTCTTAATGTAATAGCAATTTTACCATTGGTTCTAATAGAATTATATTCAGAAAGACTTGTACGTTTAACAATACCTTTAACAGTTGCTAAAAATAAAAATCCTTTTGAATAATCATCAACTGGAAGCATAACTAGTATTTTTTCATTTTTTTCTATATTAATTAAATTAATTGCAGGCACACCTTTAGCTTGTCTACTACCAAGTGGAACTTCATGTGCTCTAATTCTATATACTTTTCCTGCATCTGTAAAAAATAGCAAATCAGTATGAGTTGTTGTTGTAATAATATCATCAACAGCATCATCATTATATGTGTTAACTCCCTTTACTCCAACACCACCTCTTTTTTGCAATTTATAAGTATCAATAGGAATTCTCTTTAAATAATTATTAGCTGACATGCTAATAACTACATCTTCAACAGGAATTAAATCTTCTTCATCGATTGATGCATTTACACCATATAAAATTTCTGTTTTTCTTTCATCACCATATAATTTTTTTAAGTTTAACAATTCATTTGAAATTATTGTAATTTGTTTATCATTTGATTTTAGAATGCTATTAAGTTCAATAATTAATTTTTTTATTTCTTTTAATTCATCTTCAATTTTTTGTCTTTCAAGTCCAGATAAATTTCTTAATCTCATATCTAAAATTGCTCTAGATTGTATTTTTGACAACTTAAATTTAGTTATTAATTGTTTTTCAGCATCATCATTATCTTTTGATTCTCTAATGATCTTAATAACAGCATCAATATTTTTCACTGCTATAAAAAGCCCTTCAAGAATGTGTTCTCTTTCTTCAGCTTTTTTTAATTCATATTTTGTTTTTCTAACCAAAACATTTATTTGGTGTTTTAAATATTGTTGAAGTACTTCTTTAATGTTTAATAATTTTGGTTCTCCATCAACTAAAGCTAGCATATTAACACTAAAATTTGTTTGTAATGGAGTCATTTTAAACAATTTATTAAGTAAGACTTCTGGAACAACTTCTTTTTTAACTTCAATTACAATTCTTATTCCCTCTCTTGATGATTCATCTCTTAAATCAGATATTCCTTCAATTGCATCAGTTCTTACTAATTCAACTATTTTTTCAATAAGAGAAGATTTATTAACAAGATATGGAATTTCTTTAATTATAATAATATTCTTTCCAGTATCTTTTTTTATTATTTCAGCTTTAGATCTAATTGTTACAGACCCTCTACCTGTTTCAAAATAATTTATAATTCCTTGCTCACCAACAATTTCAGCATTTGTTGGAAAATCTGGACCCTTTATATATTGTTTTAATTCAGATACAGTAGCATCTTTATTTTTTGCTAAATGTAATACAGCATCAATAATTTCTCCTAAATTGTGAGGTGGTATATTTGTTGCCATACCAACTGCAATTCCTGAAGAACCATTAGCTAATAAATTAGGAAATAACGCAGGCAAAACAACAGGTTCTTTTTCACTACCATCATAATTATCTGCAAAATCAATTGTGTCTTTATCTATGTACTTTAACATTTCTCCAGATATTTTAGATAATCTTGCTTCTGTATATCTCATAGCAGCAGCACCATCACCATCAATAGAACCGAAATTACCATGCCCATCAATTAACATATATCTCATTGAAAAATCTTGTGCCATTCTCACCATTGTTTCATAAGCTGCAGTATCACCATGTGGATGGAACTTACCAATAACTTCACCCACAAGTCTAGCTGATTTTTTATGTGGCTTATCATGTGTCATCCCCAAATTATATGCAGCATAAAGAACTCTTCTATGAACAGGTTTAAAACCGTCACGAACATCAGGTAATGCACGAGAAACAATAACTGACATTGCATATTCCATAAAAGAATTTTCAACTTCTTTTGTTATTGATTTATCATAAATTTTACTCTTTGATAAAACTTCTTTTATTTTTTCAAAATTATTTGTAGACATACATTAACTCCTCTTTCAATCAATAACAAATTAAATATCCAAATTCTTTACATATTTAGCATTTTTTTCAATAAATTCTTTTCTTGGTGCAACATCATCACCCATTAATAATGAAAAATTTTTATCAGCTTTTAATGCATCATCAATAGTAACTTTTAACAATACTCTATTTGTAGGATCCATTGTTGTTTCTCAAAGTTGATCTGGATTCATTTCACCTAATCCTTTATATCTTTGAACAGTATATTTTGCTTTAGATGCTTCTTTTTTAAAATCATCTAAAGTTTTTTCATCATAAGCATATTTTGCAGACTTACCAACACTAAATTTATACAATGGAGGTTGAGCAATATATACATTACCATTTTCAACTAAAGGAAGCATATATCTATATAAAAATGTTAATAACAATATTCTAATATGCGCCCCATCAACATCAGCATCAGTCATAATAATAATTTTGTTATATCTTAATTTATCCAATTTAAATTCAGGACCAACACCTGCGCCAATTGCAGTTATTAAATTTATTATTTCATCATTACCAAAAATACGGTCTGATTTTGCTTTTTCAACATTTAAAATTTTTCCTTTTAAAGGAAGAATAGCTTGATATACTCTATCTCTACCTAATTTTGCTGAACCACCTGCTGAATCACCTTCGACAATATACAATTCAGATATCTCTCTATCTCTTGTAGAACAATCAGCAAGTTTACCAGGTAATGAATTAGATTCAAATGGTGATTTTCTTCTTGTTGCTTCTCTTGCATCAAATGATTTCTTTCTTGCCTCCATTGCAAGCAAACATTTTTTAATAATAATTGTTGCATCATCAGGATTTTCAAGTAAATATTTTTCAAATATATCAGTTGTTATATTATTTACTAATGGTCTTACTTCGCTATTTCCAAGTTTTCTTTTTGTCTGACCTTCATATTGTGGATTAGGATGCTTAATAGACACAATAGCAGTTAAGCCTTCAATAGCATCTTCCTTTGTTATTTTTTCATCAGTGTCTTTTAACAATTTCTTTTCAATAGCAAATTTATTAATAACTTTTGCTAATGCAAATTTAAAACCCTCTTCATGTGATCCACCTTCTGTTGTGTTAATGTTATTACAAAAAGTGAATGTAGAATTGTTATAAGTTTTATTATATTGAAAAGCAACTTCAACTCTAATACTATATTTATCATTTGTGTTTGCAGCTTTTACTGTTTCTTCTTTCTCGTCATAAATAATAGATTGAACTAGAGGTTCTTTTTCACTATTAAGTTCTTCAACTCATTGTTTAATTCCACCTTCAAAATGAAATTTTTCTTTATAATCATCTCTTTCATCAATGAAATTAATTACAATTCCTTTATTTAAATATGCCAATTGCTTTAGTCTGTCAATTATTGTTGTTTGATCAAAATCAACTTTCTCCATAATAGAATAATCAGGAAAAAATTCAACAATAGTACCATGCTTTATTGAAGCTTTTTCATTAATTATTTTAAGTTCATGAACTGGTTTACCACCATCTCTAAACTCTATAAAATGTTCTTTATTATCCCTATAAACTCAAACTTTCATGCAAGATGATAATGCATTTACAACAGATGCACCAACACCATGTAAACCACCAGAAACCTTATATGATTCATTATCAAATTTTCCACCAGCATGTAACACTGTTAAAACTGTTTCAACAGTAGACTTTTTAGTTTTAGGATGTTTTTCAACAGGAATACCTCTACCATCATCTGCAACTTTAATTGAATTTTCTTTGGTAACAATAACATCAATTTTAGTAGCAAAACCGCCCATGGCTTCATCAATTGAATTATCAACAATTTCTCAAATCATATGATGTAAACCTTTTGAATCTGTTGATCCAATATACATACCCGGTCTTTTTCTAACAGCCTCTAATCCTTCAAGGATTTTAATACTATCTGAAGTATAAGATTTTGTTCTAGATGTTGTTTTTCTTTCTTTTTTAATTGTTTCAACAGTAGAAGTAGTAGCTATATTATTTTCTTTATTTTCTTCTACTTTTTTTGCTACTCTTGGCATATTAACCCCCATCTATTAATTATTCTTTATTAAATAAGTTAAACCAAGTATTTTAACTTGGTCACCGTTAAATAACTTTCTTCCGCGTCTGTTCTCAATTTCACCATTAACTTGGATAGTATTTTGATGCAAAAAACTTTTTATATCACTGCCATTAGATATCAAATTAATAAATTTAACAAATTGCCCTAATTTAATATATTCAGTTTTTATAAAAATTTCTTTCAAAATTAACTCCAATAATAAGAAAAACAAACTATTAAAATTATACATTTAAAAACAAAATAAAATTAATGATTTTTCTCATTTTTTTAAAAAACTATTGATATACAGCACTAGAATAAAAAATTTAATATGAATTTCTCAATGGCAAAATTAACTGTAAAAAATTTTCTTCCTTTTTGTCAGTTAAAATCATTGGCCTATTTTCCTTTGACATACTTAATTTAATTTCGTTACTATCTACCACTTTAAGTAGTGAAATCAAAAATGATGCATTCAACATTAATGAAAGATTTGAACCACTAAATTCTTTTACTTTAATTATTTCATCAGAATTTCCTAGTTCTATACTTTTGAAGCTAACAATAATAGAATCTTCTTTCATATTAAGTTTTACTATAGGTTTCTTTTCAACCATAGCAATTACTATTCCTCTTTCTAAAGCATCCATCATTTCTTTTTTATCAACTACTAATCAACTATCTCTTGGAGATTTAATAATGTCATAAATATTAGGATAATCACCATCCATAATTTTTGTTGAAAAAACAAAATTACCTAATTTAATCATCAAATTATTATCTGATAAATATAGATGAACATTTTCTTTGAAGTCAACTATGTCAGATAGCAAATAAAAAACGCTTGAATCAATTGTAATTTTAAATGATGGACCATCAAAATCATATGTTATATAAGAAAGTTTATATGAATCTGTTCCTACTATATGAAGTTTACCATCTTTAGATTCTATAAATACCCCATTTAATATACTTATTTTTTCTTTATTTTGAGAAACAGAATGAACAATTTTTGTTAATATAGATTTAAAAATTATAGGTTCTAATTCTATTTTTTCTCATGAAGAATAATCAAAGTTTATATTTGGATATTGTTCATCATCCATAATATTAATATTTGAATCAAAAGACTCTGTTTTGATTTTTAAAACTGAATTATCAACTTTTTCAAATAATATATCTTCGTTTTTTAATTTTGTTATTATTGTAGCGAATAATTTTGATTTTATTAAAACAGATCCTTCTTCTATTATTTTTACATTTTCTTTTATTTCTGATTTACATGAAACAAATCCATTACTTGTTATAATAGTAATTTTATTATTTTTTGCTTGAAGTAACATTCCTTGAATAAAAGGTGAAATAATATTACTATCAATTAATGAATTACATGTTTTAATAGATTCAATTATATTTTTTTTATTAAGTATAAATTTCATTTTATTTCCTTATGTTAATTATTTTTATTATTTAAATTATTTTATTTATTATTATGTATGTTAATAATGTGGATATGTGGAAAACTATATTCTTTTTATTATATTTTCTATAAAAATTTTTAATTGTGTATCAGTTTTAATTTTTTCTGAAATTGTATTTACCGAATCAATGACAGTTGAATGATCTCTATTAGAAAAATACTTTCCAATTTCACTATAAGACATATTTAATTTTTCTCTTAATACGTACATACAGACTTTTCTTGGAAATACAATTTCTTTTTTTCTTTGTTTTGATGTAACTAATGATGGATTTATACCATAAGCTAGTGAAATATTATCAATTATTACATTTGGATTTATTTTATAATTATTGTTTAATAATCCATTTTCAATTTCTAAATTTAATATATTTTTAATTATTTCCTCATTAATTATTTGATCTGATTCCATATTATTTATTGAATAAAATAATATTTTATTTAGTATTCCTTCTAAAATTCTAATATCTGTATTAAATCTATTTGCAAGAAAATTTATAGATGTACTAGTAAATTGATTTTTTCTTAGTGATTTATTTATTTTATCAATAATAATTTCTTTTATAGTATCAATGTCAGGAGATGGTATTTTTATTGTTAATCCAGAGTTAAATCTAGATATCATTCTTTGATCAATTTTAAGTGTTTCAGGACTTTTGTCTGAAGTCATAATTATTGTTTTATTATGCTTTTTTAAATAATTAAAAATACTAAAAAATATTTCATTTAACTTGTCTTTATTAGTTAAAAATTGTATATCATCAACAAGAAATAAATCAATATCATTATAACTGTTCTTATATTCTTCTATTTCAAGACCACCTTGAGATATAGAAGAGTAAGCCTGTCTTAAAAAATCTTCAGTTGATATGTATTTTATTTTTTTATTTGGATACAAATTATGATATTTAAAAGCTATAGCATTTAAAATATGTGTTTTTCCTAATCCTGTAGATCCATAAATAAATAAAGGATTAATATTTAAACTATTATTATCTATTATTGCATTTGCAGCTTCATATAGATTTTTGTTAAATTTACCAACAATGTAGTTTTCAAAGATTAATTTTTCATCTAAATCATCTAGTGTGTTTTTTATATTATTTTTTATTTCTATATTTTTATCTAATAAGTTTTTTTCTTCATCTAAAATAAAAATAACATTATACGTTTTAGAAGTTAATAATGATAATTTATGATTAATTATTTTTAAATAATCTTTAGTTAATACTTCCTTTGAAAAAACACTATCAGTAATTACATAAAATTTATCATTTATAATTTTATGAAATTTTGTATTCAAAAAACTATTATAAAAAAAAGCATTATTAAATTCGCTTTTTATATCTATTTTTAATTTTTCTCAAGAATTCTTTAAAGTAATATTATTCATGTAAATAATTATATATTCTATATTTATTACAATAAAAAAATATTCACATTAAGTGAA